>JAFQOG010000007.1 GCA_017420755.1 Clostridia bacterium
CTGTGTAGGTTGGATATATCGTTTGATATGATCAGCACCGGGCGTTTACCGAATATTTCACATCCTACCTCCTGTGTTAAGTAGGCGTAGTAGATCTCGCCCCTTTTGTACTCTAATTCCATAATTAAAACTCCAGTTTTTAATAGAAAAATTATTTTTGAAAAAATGTGTTTTTTACATGAACCATTTATTTTTGAAAGGATGGTAGTTTTTAAATTGAAAAAGGAAGTGAATGCTTTTTGATAGGAAAGGAAAAAAGCAAAAAACTACGATTCAAAAAAAGAAATTACATGAAAAATTCAAATTACACGATTAAGATACTTCACATAAAAGGTGCTTGGACACAAAATCCAAGCACCGAATGCAAACCAAGGCGGCAATTAGTAAAAGGCATAATACCGCCTTGGTATCTTATCGTTTTCTTTGTTCGTATTTGTTCTAAACTCCCCCGAACTTGGGAACGCAACATCCGTCCAAGGCATTTGGACTCATGGGACTCTAACCCCCGATTTTTCATTACGGACGCACCAATCGGTTGCGACGGCTCACCACTCTGCCGTGGCTTCAACGCTCGACCTGTTGCTATGCGTAAGTATCATTATGTACTCTGCCTGTCGTGGCCTTCGTTACAGATTGCCGCCGTAACGTCGGAGTCTTTTACACACTCTCTCGTGTGTACGCTCTCGTGGCTTGTTCCTCACGGAACAGCAGAGGGAATGGAAATGAAGCGCTGTTATTCAGTTGTCAAGGAGCAAAAGAGGTCTGCAGATAATAACCCCTTCACTTATTAAGTGGTAATGTTTTTGCACGAGTGACCACCCTGTGAAGAAAAATTTTTATCTTTTTCAAAAAATATTTTTTTCGAGCAACCTCTCACGAAGCTTGTCCTTTGCTGATTTATAGCTTTTTTGAATAGTGTAAAGGTTCTTGCCTTTAATCCTTCCAATCTCTCGCAAAGATACTCCTTTGTAGATATGTAATACTACGATATCTCTCTGCAGTTCGGGCAAGCTCTGAACCTCATCCCAAACGATTTGACGGATCATTTCCCTGATGGCATATTCTTCGGGAGAGAGTTCGTCGGGATCAACGGGATCGAATCCGCTTTCCTCGCGCAACTCGTCCATCGAGACCTCGTTTTGTCTTTTCTCGGCTTCGTAGTCTTGTTCCTTCTTATCAAAGTAGATTTGAGCGTTTTTAACCTTGTTCCAAAGAATGATGGCTTTATGCTCATCCGAGCCTTCAACCACCTCAACGTATTCCCATTTTTTATGGGCTAAAACTTTTTGTATGCGTATTATATTCATGCTTTTATCTCCTTTATCGAATTTTGATTAGTTGTTTTCATCAAAATCCGATAAGGGGGCGCACGAATAGGCATATATCTACATTTTTCGCAAGGGCATACAAAAAGGCACTTATTGCGTGATACGCTTAATTTTGCGTACCATTCAACAAGTGCCTTTTCAAAGTTATTTAGTTTTTTATTATGTAGAGTAGCGGTTAAGCCATAAGTTCATAATCACTACTCATGACGAGTAGTGATGCGCAGTTACCCCAACGCATAATAAAATACC
>JAFQOG010000008.1 GCA_017420755.1 Clostridia bacterium
CTCCCCCCAGATCCACCAATATGACGGCGAAAGCCGTCTTTTCTTTTTTTATGGGGGAGACGAACCGTAGCCGTCAAGAAACCATTCGGGGAATGGTTTTAGGCGTTGACCGAAGCGTTTTTAAAGCACAAATAAAAAGTCACAAAAATGCCTTTAAAAACGCAAGAGGAGACTCCCCCCAGATCCACCAAAAAATCGACAAGCTTTGGATTGTCTATTTTTTATCCAAGTCGCAGACTTGGCATATCATCACCGCACGGAGTGTGGTGTATATCATCAGCCTTTAGGCTGAATATCATCACGCATCAGCGTGTATTCTCTGCGACTTGATGATATACAAGGCTAGCACCTTGGTGATATGCAATGCTTTGCATTGATGATATACACGCCACGGCGTGATTTGGTCACTTAAATAAAGTGCATTTTTTGCTCTATATCCACCAATATGACGGCGAAAGCCGTCATTTCTTTTTTATGGGGAGACGAACCGTAAGGCGCTTTTTGCCGTTCATCATCAAAAGAAAAAGGCAACGCCCGAAAGCGTTGGCCTTTAATTTTATTCAAAGCTCTTTATCGCCTCAACAACCATTTTCGCGCAAAGCTCAACGCCATCGTCGGAGAGGTGAATCATATCACATTCCTTTACATATCTGTGCACATCGCTGTTAACCGCAGAATGTAAATCGTTTATTTTCACCCCGAGCTCTCTGAGCCTCGGCACGATAATCTCATTAAAACGCTCAATTTTATCATTATGAGTCCACTCAAATTCGTCCCAAACAGGAGTAGTAGTCGCAAATATGACATTTGGCGTGATTTTAAGGAGCAATTTTGCAACACGCACCATGTTTTCAATGTATTCCTCCTCACTCGTGAAAAGACCATCATCGAAAATCTCGGTGCAATCCCAAAGACCATTGTTCCAATGGATAACATCTGCACCCTTGATGCCGTCGCCCCAATCAAAAAGTCCACGCAGAGTGTATTTTACAAATCGGCAATTGTCCTCCGGTTGCCAAACCTCGTAGCCATCACCCAGCATCTCCGGAACTCTTGTTCCATATCCCCATAGGCGAATTGAATCGCCAAGTAACACAACCTTTTTCATAGAAAAACCTCACTTTTTAGCTTTATATAACCATTATAACCCCATATAATTCGCCTGTCAAGTAAAAAACTCTTGACAAGATAAGGAATTTATTATAAAATGTTAAAAGCACACAAAATTTGTGGAGGAAACAAAGTGATTTGCAATTCGATACTTGACGCAATGGGCAATACACCTATAATTCGTCTTAATAACATGGTAGAGCCCGATATGGCACAAATCCTTGTTAAGTTCGAGGGACTTAATATAGGAGGCTCAATAAAAACAAGAACTGCATATAATATGATTCTTGACGCCGAGCAAAAGGGACTCATAAATAAAGATACAATCATAGTCGAGCCAACAAGTGGAAACCAAGGAATAGGACTTGCACTTGTGGGCGCTGTTCGTGGCTATAAAACAAAAATAATAATGCCCGACTCCGTTAGCGAGGAGAGAAGAAAGCTCGTTCGTCACTATGGCGCAGAGGTAATTCTCGTTCACGATGACGGAAATATTGGTAAATGCATTGAGGAATGTATGAATTTGGCACTCAAAATGCAAGCTGAGGACAAAAATGTTTTCGTACCTCAGCAATTTGAAAACCCTGCCAATGTTCAAGCTCAAAGAGAGCAAACCGCCCTTGAAATTTTAGCACAGGTTGATGGACCAATCCACGGATTTTGCTCCGGAATTGGAACAGGCGGAACAATCACAGGAATAGGCGAGGTTTTGAAGAGCGCAAACCCCGATATCACAATTTGGGCAGTTGAGCCACGCCACGCCGCAATCCTCTCCGGAGGCTCAATTGGAACTCATGTTCAAATGGGAATAGGCGACGGAATCATTCCAACAATCCTAAATCAAGAAATTTATAACGGTATTTGTATAATCGATGACGAGGAAGCACTTGAAACCTCAAAGGCACTTGCCTCAAAGGAAGGAATAATGTGCGGAATTTCAAGCGGAACAAATGTTTGCGCCGCCCTAAAGCTTGCAAAAATGCTCGGCAAGGGTAAAACCGTCGTTACAGTATTGCCGGATACAGCCGAAAGATATTTTTCAACACCTCTTTTCGAGGACTAAAAAACAAATAGCAAGCCTTGGCTTGCTAAATACGGAGGCATAGCTCAGTTGGTTAGAGTACTTGCTTGACATGCAAGGGGTCGCAGATTCGAGTTCTGCTGTCTCCACCAAAAACCAAGTCATATGACTTGGTTTTTTCATGTCAAGCAAAAGGCGGTGGTATTGGCTCATACTATGAGTTTAAAACTATTTTTTTGCACATACTACTCAAAAAAGGAGTTAATATGTGTACAAGTCTAACACTAAAAACAAAGGATTTTTATTTTTGTCGAAGCATGGACCTCGACTACCATTTTGGAGAGCAAATTGTAATCACGCCAAGAAGGTATAATTTGACCTTCAAGCACGAAAGGCAAACCGATAACCATCACGCAATAATTGGAATGGCGACCATAAAAAATGACTATCCGCTTTACGCCGACGGAGCAAATGAAATGGGACTTTGCATCAGCGCGCAAAATTTCCGGGGAAATGCAAAATACGAGGACGCAACCGTCGCAGGCGCTCTAAATCTAGCTCCATACGAGATAATTCCGTATGTTTTGGCAAGCTTTTCGAGCGTCGCAGAGGTGAAAAAGGCTCTTTCAAGCCTAAAAATAATTAATACCCCATTCGATAAATCAACCCCCACAACACCACTTCATTGGCATATCGCAGATAAAAACGAGGCGTGCGTGCTTGAAAGCACACCACAGGGCGTGAAAATATACGAAAACTCTGTTGGAATAATGACAAATAACCCACCATTCCCATCTCAGCTTAAAAACCTCGAAAAATACGCCCACCTAACCCCAAATCAGCCCCCAAAAGTCACAACAACCCTAGGGCTTGGGATGTATGGCTTGGAGGGCGACTATACCTCGCCATCACGCTTTGTTAGATTAGCGACACTCAAAAAATTCACCAAAACCGACCAAGACGAAGCCCCAAGCCTCTTGACAGCGCTACGCCTAATGGGAACAGTTGCAATCCCACGCGGAGTCACCTTGACCGAAAAGGGAGCAGAGCACTATACAATTTACCTCGCGATAATCAACGCAACTAAGGGCATCTATTATTATCAAACAAGCGAAAGCCCCAACCTAAAATGCAAATCCTTTCATGACTGCTTTTTGGGCTCTGATAAATTAGAAAAATATTTTTTATAAAATTGTGTAACCTTTTCTCATAAATTCGTACTATTATGTTTAATGCTTGTTTTTTTGAAAAAATATGAAATAAAAAGCGTATTTTACAAAAACAAATTAATCATCGACAAATCATTTTTCAAACTAAAAAGAGGATTGATTATGAATTTTTTTGAGAGAGTAATACATTCGCTTGAGGGAACAATGGAAACTCCGACAAACTATGGTTGGTTTCATATAATGTTCCTTGCAATTGCAGTTGCTGCAACTGTTCTGCTTTGCGAATTTTTCAAGGATTGTAGCGACAAAACCTTTAGAAGAATAGTTCTTATCGCATGGATCACAATGGTCGTGCTTGAAATCTATAAACAGCTCGTATTCTCATTTGAATACGAAAATAACACAGCAGTATGGGATTTCCAATGGTACGCATTCCCATATCAGCTATGCTCAACACCACTTTATGTGTTGCCGTTTATCGCATTTATGAAGGATTCAAGATTCCGTGATGCGCTAATCTCATATATTTCAACCTTCTCATTCTTTGGTGGACTTGCTGTGTATTTCTATCCAAACGATGTTTTCATTAGCACAATTGGAATAAATATTCAAACAATGATTCACCATGGAATACAGGTAGTGTTTGGAATATTCTTCGTGGTTTATAACAGAAGAAAGCTAAACCATAAATATTATGTAAGAGGAATTCCCGTGTTCGCAGCCCTATGCGCTGTGGCAATGCTCCTTAACATAGTGGTTTATCATATATTCATGGCAACAGGATGCACCGAAACCTTTAATATGTTCTATATAAGCCCATATTTCGATTGCACACTTCCAATACTTTCATCTATCTATCCAAATGTTCCATATATCGTGTTCGCACTATTGTATATCCTGGGATTTTCGTTTGTCGCAACCCTTATATACTATATCGAAATGGGAATTGTACGACTTGTTGAAAGGATAAAATCGAAGCTTTATGATAAACAACAAAAAAAGACTGCTTAGCCTAGTCGCCGTTTTCTCGGCAATAGAGCTAATCTTAGCTATCTTAGTACAAATAACAGACGGGGCACTGAATAAAACGGTGTCCTTTCTTGTGGTAATACTCGCCTGTGCCTTCGTCGCACTCTTTTATGCTAAGACAAAAGAATATTACCTCACCCAAATAGCCCTTGTCGGCACAGTTTTCGCCGATTTGTTCCTCGTCGTTTTAGATAATGGAACAAGAGAGCTTGCAATGGTATTTTTCTCAATCACTCAAATTTGTTATTTTTTAAGACTTTATTTCGGTCATACTAGCAAAAGAGAACGCCAAATACACTTAATTTTGCGAGGAATAGCCATTGTCACAGCAATGATAGCGACAATAATCGTTTTAAAGGAAAAAACAGACTTTTTGAGCCTCATATCGCTTTTTTATTACGCAAACCTAATAATAAATGTCGTTTACGCCTTTGTGCAGGTTAAAAAATCGTTGATTTTCGCCTTGGGGCTTGTATTGTTCACCCTCTGCGACCTCTTCATTGGCTTTGGCGTGCTTGGAAGCTCATACCTTGCCTTAGAGCAGGGCACTCTGTGGTATTGGCTCGCTCACCCGGGCATCAACCTCGCATGGCTCTTTTATGTCCCATCACAAGCCCTCTTGGCACTAAGCCTTTTAAAAACAAAGCTTAATGAGCTGAAATAAAAACAAACCGCCTTGAATTTTCAAGGCGGCTTTTAAATGCGCTATGTCTTAAAATTCCATGTGAGTAAGGCACCACGCAACTTGTGGGAAGGCTCCTAACGGAGCTATTTTTGCCCGACCTCTTGTGAGCAAGCTCCCATCGGTCTTGGTCAAAAATGCGCACCCAATCCAAAATGCAGAGCATTTTGGAGATGGATTCGATTCACCCTTGCAAATACAAAACACCCAAACCAAAAATGGTTTGGGTATTTTTGGCACCCGCAACGGGAATCGAACCCATAACTAACCCTTAGGAGTTTTCATAGGTGTTCGTGTCTATCTGCGTGTGGGTGATTTTCTTGCAAAACAAGCGTAAAATCCACCGAAAAGGCAGATTTTACGCTTGGTAGATTGTATGTTTGTTGGTGGTTTTTATAGTGCTTTGTATCGGGTGCACAGGGGGGACGGCAACAATAACATTTTTACATTTTATCGCTTTTTCCCATGTTACATCTGTCACAAAGTGTTCTTAAATTACTTGCGACTGTTTGTCCGCCCTTTGCTACGGGGATTATATGATCTACATGTAATTTAACGCCATCGCTAGCACAAGAGCCACATATCTGGCATCTAAAACCATCACGTTTTAGTATATCGTAACGCAAAGAATCTGTCATTTTGGCTCGCTCTATTTTGATTTGATATTGCCTTGTTTGCCGCTGTATTTTGAGTTCAACTGTATGGTCATATAAGCGTTTTAATTCGTCAAAATTATAACTTTCCTCTTTCCAATAGTGGTTTCTACCTTGTGGAGAAGTATATGTAACTTTGCAATGCACAGTTACATTAAATTGCGGTTTTCGAAGTTTTTTCCATTTGAAAATTCTATTCTCGTATTTAAGAAATCTTTTTAAGGAAAAGCCAAGTTCTTTGCAAAATTCTTCGGTAGCGGTAGTTTTAATCGATTCCGCTTGCCTTATGTAGTCGTAGTATGTATTTCTATTATATGAAATTGCTTCCACGATATTACGATAGAAACTCTCGTTTGATGCGATTAACCCAATCAAATAATCATCTAATGATAAATGGTCTAATTGACGTTTAGAGTTACACTCTTGTTGGTTATTGTATCGCGATTGTATTCGCCTAAAGTTGATTGTTTGATTTAATTCTAGTAATTTTTTTATACGTTCGCTATTTTTAAGTACAAGCTTGCATTTTTTGTAATTAATGATTACAATTATACAGAAAGTAACTAAAATGACTCCAGAGACGCTAAGTGCTACAATTTGTCCAATGCCAAAGCCTTTTTTGGTTTGTTCGTTATTTGCCACACTAGGAGATTCAGTAACGGTGAGATCTTCATATTCTTCCATGTTATTATCGGAATCTTTTCCTGAAGGAAGCGATATAACAAAAAATATTATAAAGACGACTACACAAAAAGATATTAATTTGTTTTTCATTACATTTCCTTTTCAAATTTATATAGAGAAAAAGTGCGCCTAAACTGGAGCGCACGAAAAACGCACCTCAAATTGTTGCTACACAGATATTCGCTACTTTCATAAGAGAACGCAGAAAAGGGAGCATGCATTTTTACCATAAGTAAAAATGCGCACTCTTTATGAAAGTTATGCGATTCGTGTATCGTGTATAGTATACCATAATTAGATAAGAATGTCAATTGAAATCATTAAAAATAAGGATACAACCATCTAAAAAACCGTACTTTTAGGGAACGGGATAAGGAGAGGGGTCAAATTGCCATCACTTTGACAATTCACCCCCTCTCCGAACGTTTCGCAAAGTGGGATACCCACCTTGCGAAAATTAGCGAACTATTTTCGATAAAAATGAATACTCGTGTAAGCAACCAATATCTATTGTATAGCCATTTTGAGTCTTTTGGGCTTGAGTTTTTTCTATAAAATCTTGTGTATCATTTCCAACCACATATCGAAATTCATATTGATGCCTATAATCGATGGGCTTTTTGAAGTAATGTCGATGCGATTGATTGCCTAGAATTTTTGCGACTTCTGAGGGCACGATTTCATTGTTGTCATACAGTACATGACCGTATGCTAACTCAACGCTTCTTTCGGTACAAAAATCAAATAAACGTTTATGAAAATATTCTTTATCGATAAATACTGCAAAAACCTCATTTACATTTTCGCCGAAATCATCATAAATTTTTGGGTCGATTAAAAAGGTATCACCTATATATGTATATTTTGGCAGATCTGAAATGCAATACACAAGACTTTGCGTGTTTCCACGCAGGGATTGATAATCAGTTAGTTTTCTATATTTTGTTTCGTTAGGTTCTTTGTAATATAACATTCCTGCTCCTGTTATTTTGCCTTCTTCAGAATCACCTCTACCTTTGTTTTCTAATCCGATAAAGTATTTCAAGGGGCAAAATTGCATTCTGCCAAAATCATAAAATTTTTCTGCATATTTTTCGCAAGAGAAATATTTCACATACCAATTACCACGACGAAATTTTTCAATATCGATTTCCATTGTAACTCCTTTATAGTGCAAAAGGCGGTCAAGTAGACCGCCTCCGCTGTTAGTTGGCACCCGCAACGGGAATCGAACCCATAACTAACCCTTAGGAGGGGTTTATTATATCCATTTAACTATGCAGGCGTATATCGCAAGCTGAGCTTGCGATTTTTATTGATTTTTTTATTTTAGCTTTGGCAAAGAGTTGTTCACCAAATATGGCGCAGCGTCACGAATGATTTGAACATAGCTGTTTTGCGCAACCAAAAAGTGCTCCAAAAGCCCAATATTGAACATATCAAGTGCTGATTTTAACATTACAGTAGTGTCAATGTCGTCAGCAGAAGGGCACAAAAGTCCGTTTGGATGATTATGTACAAGAACAATCATAGTAGCCTTGTATTCAAGCGCAACCTCAACTATTCTTCTAGGGCTAACAATTGCAGAGTTTACATTACCTTCATGAATCTTTACGACACCAAGATTGTTAAATGCGTTATCCAAGAGCATTAAATAAACGCATTCGTTTTCCTCGCCAACATATTTACTTACAAAATATTTTCCAATCTTTTCAGCTGTATTAAACGCATCATCGTTTGAAGATTTGTCTAGCAAATATGCCTTTGCAAGATGCGGAATTAGTTTTATTAAGGTAGCAGAATTTTCCTTAATTCCATTTACCTTTATCAATTCCTCGAAGCTTGCATCAAAAACATTTGCAAGCGAACCGAAGCGATCAATTAAGGCATGAGCAATTTCATTCGTATCTTGCCTTGGAATAGAGTAAAACAAAAGCAATTCTAAAACATTATGAGGCTCAAAATTGTCAAGCGACGAGTTCAAAAACCTGTTTTTTAAGCGTTGGCGATGGCCCTCGTGAGAAATAGGATTTTTCATTTTACAATATCGTCCTTATTAGTTTTCGCAACAATATAGTGCGGTCTTTTTTTAGTTTCGATATACATTTTTGAAATGTATTGACCAATAATTCCAATGCAAAACAGCTGAATACCACCAATAAACAATATAATACAAACAAGTGATGGCCAGCCCTGCACAGGATCTTGGAAAATAAGTGCTCTTACAAACACAAAAATAAGCATAACAAGAGAAATCAGCGTGAAAACAAATCCCATAACAGAAGAAATTTTCAGCGGAGTAGAGGAGAAATTGGTAATTCCATCAAGCGAATATTTAAATAGCTTCCAAAAGCTCCATTTTGTTTTTCCGGCAACCCTCTCGACATTCTCATATGAAAGCCAATAGGTCTTAAAGCCGATCCAACCAAAAATACCCTTGGAGAATCTGTTCACCTCGCACATGGAAACAATAGCATCAACCATTTCGCGCTTCATAAGCCTAAAATCACGAGCGCCATCAACAACATTAGTGTTAGAGATTTTGTTCATGATTTTATAGAATAATCTTGCAAAGAATGAGCGAATCTTAGGCTCACCCTTCCTAGTAGAGCGCCTTGTAGCAACACTGTCATAGTCGCCCTCTTCAAGAATTTTCACCATTTCGGGCAAAAGAGAAGGAGGGTCCTGCATATCCGCATCCATTACAGCAGTATAATCGCCACTTGAATTGCAGAATCCCGCATACATAGCGGCCTCTTTTCCAAAGTTTCGAGAAAATGCAATGTATTTCACTCTCTCGTCATTTTTCGCAAATTCCTGCAAAATAGGCAAGGTGTTATCCTTCGAGCCATCGTCAATGAAAAGCATCTCAAATTCATACTTATCCATAGATGACGCAACAGAGCTCAGCTCCTCATAAAAGGCAGGTAATGCTTCCTCTTCGTTATAGCAAGGAACTATTATTGAAATCTTCATAAAACGCTCCTTTCGTACTTTAAATAATATTTTAACATAATATAAAATATTTGTCAATAGGCGTTTGTTTAACTTGTTCAAAATCTTGAAAAAACGAGCATACATTTCAAAGTATTTGCAAATAAATGTGAATTTACACAAAAACAGTTAAATAAAAGTGTTGACTATTGTGCGTTTTTATGTTAAAATATAGTATAAACACAAATCGGGAGGTAAAGTAAATTGAAAAAATTACTTACACTAATTCTTGCATTACTTATGATTTTGGGCGCTTTCGTCGCTTGCGACGACGAAGAAAGCTCGAGTGAAAGCTCAAGCTCAGAAAGTAGCTCTGAAACAACTAATCCAAATAATGAAAGCGAAAAGACAGAGCAGTCTAGCACAAAGGACGAACCCTCTAAGGGCGAATATCCCGAAGTGCCAAAGGTTGAATACAATGTTAATATCAATCAAACAGTTAATACTAACATATTCGCAAATCTAGATTCATTTGGAAATGAGGGTGAGGCGGTTGATTACTCAAACGCAACACCATACGATATTTCAAAGGGTCTAAACAACATAACCCAACCGGGCGTATATCGTCTATACGGTACAACCACAAAGGGACATGTAAACATTGATATTGAGCGTATCGATGAAACTGCACCTCTTGAAAAGGTTATTCTTGTTTTCGATAATATCAGCATCACATCGTATCCTGATGCGTCATCAATCCCACCAATCAAATCTAAAGGCTGTGACCTTACAATTATTCTTCCCAAGGGAACAACAAGCCAAATAACCGATACCAAGACAAATACTGAAAAGGGTGCGATTTATGTAAAGACCGGTAACCTTACAATCGAGGGTGAGGGAACACTTAAGGTAACTGCAGTTCATAAGAGTGCGATTTTCAACTCGAAAACTCTCACCATCAATGGTGGAATATTTGATTTGACCGCTGAATACCATGGTATTTATGGCGAAGAAAATCTCGTTATAAATTCCGGTGATTTCACAATCACATCTGGAAAATCGGGACTTAAATCCGGTGAGTTTGAGGAGGATAATATCCCAGAGGATAATGTCCTTGGAAGTATCACTCTAAACGGTGGTAAGCATACCATAAATTCAATCGGTAACTCAATTGATTGCTATGGCTCTGTTACCGTAAATGGTGGTGGATATTCTCTTAAATCCTCGAAGGATGGCATCAACGCAACTGAAACAATTACATTCGCAAATGACGAAACTAATACAGTTATGATAATTGACGCCAAGGAAGACGGAATTAAGATTAAGAGCAAAACAGTCGAGGCTGGCGCAGCTATCGTTCCCGATGTTAAAATCACAGGTAAAACCAACATAAAAATCCAAACAATTCATGACGGAATTGATGCAACAGATGTTGAAATCGACATGGATGGCGTTCTTTACATCAAAACAGACGCAAAGTTTGTTGAGGATAAATCACATGGTGAGTATATCATTGATAGTAAGGAATATTACAAGGTCGATAGAACCTTGTACGATGGAAAGGCATTCTTCTCAATCGATGGAAGCAGTAAGGGTATTATAGCTACAAATAGCATTACCATTAAGGGCGGTAATATTGGAATTGACTCTGACGAGGATTCAATCGTAACCACCGATGGCAAAAATGGCGATTCAAAAACAATAAATGCTATCACAATTAGTGGTGGTACACTATTCCTAGATTCAAGAGAAAGCGCAATCAAGGCAGATAATTCAATTACTGTTTCAGCATATGCTAAAATAAGCATTATTAAGTCTGACAAGGGCCTTAACGCAAAGACTGTTGTGGTTAAGGACGGCTCTTTAAATATTGTTGCTGTTTCCGATGCAATTGATTCGAATAGCGTGACAATCGAGGGTGGTACAACATACCTCTTCGATAAGGTTGATCTCCCAGCCGAGGGTGGAGTATTTGAGGTTAAGGGTGGAACACTTGTGTGCATCTCAACCACAAAGAATCCAAAAACTCCAACATCATCTGCAAGTAAGGTGATCTCTAAGGCAATCGAAAATAGCTCAGGCTATTCATTTGGTAGCTTTATCAGCATAAGTGGCGAAGATTTTGAGGTTGTTTTCAAGCTTCCTAAGAAATACACCGAAAAGGTTTCTGTAGTAGTTACAGCTCCTGCAATTACAGCAGGTGACTACGAGATTAGCGTAGGCACATATGAGGACGGAAGCGTTTCCAACCTCGTTTGCTCGGGCGGAATCTTTACCGCTACCTCGACAGAAAAGGTAACAATCGAATAAAAATAAAAAATGCCTATGAATTTCATAGGCATTTTTCTTTTAGCTTAGGCTCGACATTCTTTACTATTTATCCGTCAATGCCTTGGTTTAAAGGCTCGTGCTCTTTTTGACATTTCTCCAAAACACATAAGATAATAGAGTAGTACATGCTAGGATAAATATTAAAGAAATGATTGTCTAAAAGGCTTGTTAATAAAAGTCCTAAAATAACTAGCCCTAGGAAAATTACGCAATCATTAGCTTTTCTTTTCCAAATTAATCGAATTGTTTGATATCTGTGAAATATATAAGCGCCAAAGCCCATAAGACCACATGTGGCAAGAAGCTCAATTATCGTATTGTGATATCTGTTAGGCTCAATTCCGTGTCCAAAATTGTCCTCTATACAGCTTCCAAAGCCACCACCGAATATAGGGTGAGATAAAAAGTTCTCAATACCGTGCTTGTATAGCTCAAAACGACCATTGTCGCCGAACCCCTGAGTAATGTAGCTACCTAAAAGTGACGAAATTTTATCGAACAAAGCAATAAAGCCTAAAATAGCAATAATCGCAAGAGCAAGAGTGATGATTCGATTTGTGCGTACATTCTGTCCTCTTGTGCAGGAAAAAACGACACAAATAAGAAAAATTACAGTTGCAAACAGCAGAGAGGAGCGACTAAGCGTTAGCGCAATTGTTAAATATACAACAAGAGCGCTTATATAATAAATATAACCATGCTTTTTCGTGGTCGCATAATAAAAATGAACAGGAATAAGCATACAGAGCATACCGCCTAAATTGTTCCAAACACCCCAACCTAAAATTAAGGTTTCCTTAATAATAGACCCACTCTCGTTTAGTCTGGCATCACGCAATAGCAAAACAATCGCTTGTGCAACTAGTAATACTGACACTACATATAAAATAAATAGAAGATATTCATGTGTGTCGGAGCGGTTTTTTAATCCTGTATAAAAGAATACATAAATTGCTAAAAACGAAAAGGTTAATATTATTGCAAAGGTGATGTTTATTCCATAATATTCGCCACTAAATACGCCATTTAATAAAAAGCCTACACAAAGGACTAGAAAGCCCCAAATAATCTTTGAGTGCGATAGCTCCTTAAGAGCACTTAATTTCTTGAAAATCACCATGTGAACAATTACAGCCCCAATAATTAGCGTCAGCGCACATATCGCCAATATCGCAAATGTAGCACTCCCAAGCCAACCGTTTAAAAAGGTTTTATAAGAGAAGGTGAATGTTATCATAAGCACAGGAGCGATAATGCACCTCAAATCGTCGCATAAAATGGCACAAAGCACAACTGAAATCGTTAAAATAACAAGCGAGAGCGCCTCAATTGATAGCGTGTGTGAAATGAATACTATTATGGCAATAAAAACAGGGAACAAATAGCTATTAAAAAAAGCAGAAAGCTTTTCCTTAAGTATTGTCATAAATACTCCTTTTGTGAAAATCAAAGCCCTGTATTACACAGGGCTTTAGCTTATTTTTTCTTTTTAGGCTGTGAATACTCGTCAACAACATCACCATAGGTGTTAATGTACTTTCCGTATCCACTGCTTCTTGTGTATTTTCCGTAATATTTTCTGTAATATCTGCTGTAATACGAGGAGGACTTAGTTGGAACTCTGTTAAGAATAGCGCCAAGGATTTTACAGCCACCCTTTTCAAGCTGTTGCTTAACCTCCTTCGCAAAGCGATAGCCGATTTCGTTAGATGAAATTACAATCGCCGCACCATCACAGAAGGTTGAAATAACAGATGCATCAATAACCGCGCCAAGAGGAGCTGCGTCAACGATAATGTAATCGTATTTTTCGCGCATTTCCTTTATAAGCTCACCGAATTTTGAAGAGCCGAGAAGCTCAACAGGGTTAGGTGGAACAGCACCGGCAAATATAATGTCAAGATTTTCGAGCTGAGTCGAGTACAACACATCCTCAATAGTAGCCTGAGCTGAAAGATATTCGCTAAGACCGAGAACCTCGCCCTCGTTATCTGTGTATTTTGTAGAAAGAACAGATTTACGAAGGTCTGCGTCAATTAATAATACCTTTTTCTCTGAAAGAGAAAGGGATTTTGAAAGCTCCAAGGAAACAGTACTTTTACCCTCATTCTTAACACAGCTTGTGATAAGAACAGTCTTTATATCGCTTCCGCTGAATAAGAAGTTTGTACGAAGAGTTTTAAACGCTTCCTTAACATAATAAGAAAATTTATCATTTTCATGAACAAATGTAGTTTTCATCCTCGCACCTCCTTAAGCCTCAACATCAATTTCCGGAATAACACCAAGAACACTAAGACCTAGGTAACGATCAATATCGTCAGGTGTCTTGATCTTATCATCAAACATAAATACAACAATCAATACAATCGCAGCCAAAACCGCACCGACAACAGCAGCTAGAATAGTGTTTCTACCATAGTTAACATTAGATGGAGCAGAGCTAACAGCGCCTTCCTTTGCGGTAACTGTTCTAATAGAATCAGATGCCATGAAGTCATTGATATAATCGCCAAACTTGTCCGCTGCAGATGTAGCAATTAGAGCAGACATTTGTGCGTTAGTTGTAGTAACAGTAAATGTAACAATACAAGTATCGTCGTCAGAGGTTACGCTTATGTAAGGAAGCAATCTCTTACCATAATTTAGAATGAACGCCTTGTATTCAGCCTCGTTTTCCTCAAAGGGAATTTCAACACCTGCCGGAACAAAGAAGCTAATAAATGCTCTGGACTTATCTCCTGCCTCTCCGGCCACATTTCTAGCACTAATCAAATCGTCAAAAACGCGAGCGCAAAATCTCTCGTCGATTAGCTCTGGGCTAGTGATAGCGAGCTGCTTACCAACATTCCAGTCGGACATTGTTTGAGATGAGGAGCTGGAATCTTGAGTGTTTGTAATAAACATTGTAGCTCTTGATGTGTATTTTGGTGTAATTGTGCTTGTAAAGATAATTGCAACGACCGCAAAGCAAACCATGGCAAGAATAATGATCCATAGCTTTCCTAAGAGGTAATTCGCAATATCTCTAATATCAAGTTCGTTTTCTTCTTTTACATTAACATTGTTGTTGGAATCCATTTTAATCTCCTTAAAGCTTTTTTTGATTTTCCAATATCATATTTGGCACGGTAAGGGAAACACGCCTTGCCATTTTTTCGCCATATTTCTTTTCGATAATAGAAACGGCGCTTGACATAATCGGCGCATATTCGTTAGCATCATGAGCATCAGTTGCAATCAAATCAACAAGCGAGCTCTTGAAAAGCCTTTTTATAAACCTTGCACTCTTGCCAAATTTCAATTTTGTAATGGACGAGGCATTTACCTGAATTAAAACGCCACCCTCTCTTAGCTCTTTGACTCTTGATATGTCATCTGCGAGCTCTCCATATCTTTCAACATGCGCTAATATGGGGCGAATGCCCTTGCGAAGAAGATTAAAAAGAGCGGAGCTGATTTCAAAAAACGGAGTTGTCGGTAAAAACTCAATCAGCGCATACGAGGTATCGGCAATTTTTGAGCATTTACCCTCGGTAATAGAAGCGTAAATGTCATGATGATACATAATCTCGTTGCCAAGATAAAGCTTTAAATCGGCATATTTTTCTGCTACATAATCACATGCCACCGAAAAGCTTTGCTTTATTTTTTCGTTGTAAGCGAAAATATCAGCCTCGCTTTTGAAATGGTGGTGCTTAAAGTGAGGAGTAAAGCAAATTGCCCTAATTCCATCGCTATAAGCCGTGTCGAGCATTTGTTGCATTATTTCGACATTTTGTGCACCGTCATCTACACCAAAAAGAGCATGACAATGTAAATCAATCATTAATACAACACCCCGCAAAAAAGTCATAGATACTAATATTTTATCACTTGATATTGGGTTTGTCAAGTAATAAAACATAATTTGCGTGCGTAAATTTAAAATTTATCTAATTGACAGATAACAATATATTTGGTACAATATATATGAGGTGATTTATTTGACAGCTTTAATTTGTGCTCTAAACACAAAATACATACATTCATCGCTCGCTCCTTGGTATTTAAAGGCAAGCATAGCCGAGCGATATCCAAGCGTAAAATGCGATATCCTTGAATTTACAATAAACGAGAGCCAAGATAAGCTCTTTGAGCAGATTACAAAAAGAGAATTTGATATAATCGGCTTTTCGACATATATTTGGAATGTTGAAATCGTGCTTTCGCTTTGCGAAAAAATAAAAAAATCCAAAAATGTAAAAATTTTTCTTGGTGGACCTGAGGTTAGCTATAATAGCTCGGAGCTACTAGAAAAATACCCCTTCATAGACTACATAGTCGCAGGAGAGGGAGAAAAGCCTGTGGCAGAGCTTTGTAGTGGAGAGGTAGCGCTTGATGAAATTTTAGGACTCTGTTATAGAAAAGATGGCAAAATCATAACAAAAGAGCCGTTTACCTCGAGCGACGATCCACCATACCCATATTCAGACGAGTATTTTGAAAGCTTAAAGGGAAGAATATCATATCTTGAAACCAGTCGTGGTTGCCCTTATAGGTGCGCATTTTGCCTTTCCGGAAGATGCGGTGGAGTGAGATTTTTCGATCTCGAGCGATCTAAGAAAAGCATCCTTGCTCTCTCACAGGGTGGCTCGAAAACCATAAAATTTGTGGATAGAACCTTCAATGCCGATAAAAAAAGAGCAAGAGAACTGTTTTCATTTATAATTGATAATTGTGGTGAAAAAATCCCAAGCGATGTATGCTTCCATTTTGAAATAGAGGGAGATATTTTAGATGACGAAACCATCGAGATTTTGTCAAAGGCAAAAAGCGGACTTTTTCAAATGGAAATAGGGCTTCAATCCTTTAATCCCCAAACCCTTACCGCAATAAATCGCAAGGCGAATACTGATCGTCTTTGCGAAAATATCAAAAAATTAATTTTACTTGGGAACATTCACATACATATAGACTTAATTGCAGGGCTACCATACGAGGACATAAAGAGTATAGCTGAAAGCTTTAATAAGGCATTATCTCTTAGACCGCACATGCTTCAGCTGGGATTTTTAAAGCTACTTCACGGAGCAGAGCTAAGAGAAAATCCCGAGCTCCTTCCGTGCGAATATCGAAAGGACGCTCCATATGAGGTGACAGAAACTAAATGGCTCTCAAGGGAAGAGCTGACTCTTCTTCATACAATCGAGGACTTCTTTGACAAATTCTATAATTCCGGAAGATTTCCAAGACTTGAAAAATACATTTTTGAAACTGTTAAAAATCCCTTTGAATTTTACACAGGGTTGGCTCTTTTTGTAAAAGAAACGCAAGAATCACACTCTCTTGATGCTCTCTCACTCTGCATATACAATTATTTGGCAAAAATCGATGACCTTGATATTGATATAGTAAGAGATTTGATGGCTATGGATCGTCTTGCTACCAACAGAGAGGGCGCTTTACCTGAATTCTTGAAAATTCACTCACCTAAGCTTAAGGAATATCTCAATATGCTTGAGGGTGATCCCAAAACAAAATCTAAAAAAGGAATAAAAAGAGCAATCACGCTTTTGAAAACTGAAAATGCCTTTGTCTATGTTGATTATGACACCAAAAATCCGGTTACAAAGGAATATGAATTAATAAAATACATAATTTAACATAAAAATTTTGCATAAAAGACTTGAAATAATGAAATTATTGTAGTAAAATATATGCGAACAAATTCTAGATAAATATTATTTATATAAATAGAAAGGAAAAGTAATGGCTGAAGAATGTACACACGACTGTTCTACTTGCTCGGCGAATTGCTCGTCAAGGCAAGAGGGAATACCTAAGGAACAGTTAAACGAATTAAGCTCGGTAAAGCATGTTATCGGAGTTGTAAGCGGCAAGGGCGGAGTTGGAAAGTCAATAGTTACATCAATGCTAGCGGTTCTCTCACAGCGCAAGGGCTACAAAACAGCAATTCTCGATGCAGACATTACAGGTCCTTCAATTCCTCGCGCATTTGGCTTAAAGGAAAGGGCTTTGTCTGATGGCATGCATTTGCTACCGGTTACCACTAAAACCGGAATTGATGTAATGTCCGTAAATCTTCTTCTCGAGGACGAAACAAGACCTGTTGTTTGGCGTGGACCTGTTATTGCAGGCACAGTAAAGCAATTTTGGACTGATGTTGTTTGGGAAGAGGTAGATTATATGTTTGTGGATATGCCTCCGGGAACCGGAGATGTACCATTAACAGTATTCCAATCGCTCCCTCTTGATGGAATTGTAATAGTAACAACTCCACAAGACCTAGTTTCTATGATTGTTGAAAAGGCAGCAAAGATGGCTCAGCTAATGAATGTTCCCGTTTTGGGAATTGTTGAAAATATGAGCTATGTAATCTGTCCTGATTGCGGAAAGAAAATTCATATTTTTGGCGACGGAAAGCTAAACGAGGTTGCTACAAAGTATGGATATGAGCTTCTTGGAAAGCTCCCAATGGACGCAAGACTCGCTGCGCTTTGCGACAAGGGAATTATAGAGCTAATGGAAAATGAGTATCTTGACAATGCTTTTGAAAGCATCGAAAAGAAAACTCAGGATTGATTTACGAAAAAATAAAAAAATTCAATACAGAAGGAGATCTCTTATGAAAAAGAAACTCACATCAGTTGCTTTCAATGGCACTCCCGAGCAAGAAGCAAGACTCGACGCTGTTATTGCAGAGCACAAGGGCGAAAAGGGTGCGCTTATGCCAATCCTTCAAAAGGCACAAGATATTTACGGATATCTTCCAATTGAGGTTCAAAGACATATTGCACTCGGCATGGACATTCCTCTATCAGAGGTTTATGGAGTTGCTACGTTCTATTCACAATTCATTCTCAATCCTAAGGGCGAATACGCTGTTGCAGTATGCCTAGGTACAGCTTGCTATGTAAAGGGCGCAGGACTTCTCATGGACAAGCTCGAATCACTTATCGGCATCAAAAACGGTGAAATCACCGCTGACAGAAAGTTTAGCCTAGATGCTACTCGTTGTATCGGTGCTTGTGGTCTAGCTCCTGTTCTTACTGTAAACGAAGAGGTTTACGGAAGACTCACACCAGACATGATCAAGGGCATTCTTGATAAGTATAATTAAGGAAGGACGGAATAAAAAATGATTAAAACTATTGCAGAACTTACAAGCATTAGAGATGCATATGCAGGCAAAATCGCATTCCGTCAAGGCGGAGCTAATGCAACCGATGGTAAAATAGAAAAGCATGTTCTTATTTGTGGTGGTACAGGCTGTACATCATCAAAGAGCGTACAAATCAAGGCAAAAATGGAAGAGGCTCTTAAAAATGCAGGAATTGCTGACAAGGTTCAAGTGGTTCTTACAGGATGCTTCGGTCTTTGTGCTCTTGGTCCAATCGTTATCGTATATCCTGAGGGAACATTCTACTCAAGAATCGAACTCGACAATGTTGACGAAATCGTAACAGAGCACCTAGTTGGTGGAAACCCTGTTAAGAAATATCTATACTCTGAAACAATCAAGGGTGACCAAATCCTTTCTCTTAACGAAACAGCCTTCTATAAGAAGCAAAAGAGAGTTGCTCTTCGTAACTGTGGTGTTATCGACCCAGAGTGCATCAATGAATACATAGGCACAAACGGATACATGGCTCTCGCTAAGGTTGTTACTGAAATGACACCTGATGAGGTTATTAAGGAAATCCTTGATTCCGGAATTCGTGGCCGTGGTGGCGGTGGATTCCCAACAGGTAGAAAGTGGATGTTCGCAGCTGCTCAGCCTAAGGGTCAAAAGTATGTTGTTTGTAACGGTGACGAGGGAGACCCGGGTGCATTCATGGACCGTTCTATCCTCGAGGGAGACCCACACGCACTTATTGAGGCTATGGCTATCGCTGGTTACGCAATCGGCGCAAATCAAGGCTATGTATATGTTCGTGCTGAATATCCTATCGCTGTAAACAGACTCCAATCTGCTATCAACGCTGCAAGAGCAGAGGGACTTCTTGGAAAGAACATTTTTGGAACAGATTTCGAATTTGATATGCAAATCAGACTTGGCGCTGGTGCTTTCGTATGTGGTGAGGAAACTGCACTTCTTACATCTATCGAGGGTAACCGTGGCGAGCCTCGTCCTCGTCCACCATTCCCGGCTGTAAAGGGTCTATTTGGCAAGCCAACCATTATTAATAATGTAGAAACCTATGCAAACATTCCTCAAATCATCTTGAAGGGTGCTTCATGGTTCGCATCTATGGGTACTGAAAGATCCAAGGGAACAAAGGTATTTGCTCTTGGTGGTAAGATTACAAACACCGGTCTTGTTGAAATTCCTATGGGAACAACTCTTCGTGAGGTTGTTGAGGAAATCGGTGGTGGTATTCCTAATGGTAAGAAATTTAAGGCTGCTCAAACAGGTGGTCCTTCAGGCGGATGCATTCCTGCATCTAACTTCGATGTTGAAATCGACTATGATAACCTTATCGCTCACGGCTCAATGATGGGCTCAGGCGGACTTATCGTAATGGACGAGGATACTTGTATGGTTGACCTTGCAAAGTTCTTCCTCGAATTCACAGTTGATGAGTCATGTGGTAAGTGTGCTCCTTGTCGTATCGGTACTGTAAGACTTCTTGAAATACTCAATAAGATTACAGAGGGTAACGGCGAAATGGAAGACCTCGATAAGCTCGAGGAGCTTGCAAATTACATTAAGAGCGCATCACTTTGTGGTCTTGGACAAACAGCTCCAAACCCAGTTCTTTCAACTCTTGCAAACTTCCGTGACGAGTACATCGCTCACATCGTAGATAAGAAGTGTCCTGCCGGCGTATGTAAGAACCTCTTCATATATAAGATCGACCTTGATAAGTGTATCGGCTGTGGTGCTTGTGCAAGACAATGTCCGGCTGACGCTATTAGCAAGACAGATTATATCGCAGAGGGACACAAGCTCCCATCAATGGCAATTGACGCATCTAAGTGCGTTAAGTGTGGCGCTTGTCTACCAACATGTAAGAAGTTCCAAGCAATTTACAAGGGTTAATGGAGGAATGTAACGATGGAAAATATGGTAAATATTAAAATCAATGATAAAGAATATTCCGTTCCTGCAAACTCAACAGTTCTCGAGGCTGCAAGATATGCTGGAATTGATATTCCTACACTTTGCTATCTTAAGGATATAAACGAAATCGGTGCATGCCGTCTTTGCTTAGTTGAGGTAAAGGGTGCAAGAGGACTTGCAGCAGCATGTGTATATCCTGTAAACGAGGGAATGGAGGTTTATACCAACACTCCTAGAATTAGACAAACAAGAAAGACAAACCTTGAGCTTGTTCTTTCAGCACATAAGAAGAAGTGCCTTACATGTATCCGTTCTACAAGCTGTGAGCTTCAAAAGCTCTGCCTTGAGTACGGTGTAGATGAGGATCACTTCAGAGGCAATAATAACGAGTACCCACTTGACGAGTCAACACCATTTATCGTTCGTGATAATGAAAAATGTATCCTTTGCCGTCGTTGCGTTGCTGCTTGTAAGAATATGCAAGGCATTGGCGTAATAGGCGCAAACGATCGTGGATTTGATACACACATTGCAGGCGCATTCGAGAGAATGCTCGGCGAAACATCATGTATCGGATGTGGACAGTGCGTAGTAGCATGTCCTGTTGGCGCTCTTTACGAAAAGGATGACACGGCAAAGGTTCTCGAAGCAATCGCAGATCCTTCAAAGCATGTTGTTATCTGCGCAGCTCCTTCTGTAAGAGCTACAATCGGTGAGTGCTTTGACTATGCTCCTGGCACAGATGTAGAGGGCAAGATGGTTGCAGCAATCAAGGCTCTTGGCTTTGATGGCGTATATGACATGAACCTCACAGCTGACCTCACAATCATGGAGGAGGCAACAGAGTTCCTCGGCAGATTTAAAGAGGGTAAAAACCTTCCTCTTATCACATCCTGCTCACCGGGATGGATCAAGTACTGTGAGCACTACTTCCCGGAATTCACAGATAACCTTTCTTCTTGCAAGTCACCACAACAAATGTTTGGTGCTATGTATAAGACCTACTATGCTCAAAAGGTTGGTCTTAAGCCGGAGGATATCTTCTTTGTATCTGTAATTCCATGTACAGCAAAGAAATTTGAGGTTACAAGAGATCATCAAAACGCAGCAGGCGTTCCTGATGTTGATGTAGCTATCACAACAAGAGAGCTTGCAAGAATGATTAAGCAAGCAGGTATCGATTTCAGAGCTCTCGCTGATGAGCGCTTTGACGATCCATTTGGCATCGGCTCAGGTGCTGGTGCAATCTTCGGTGCAACTGGTGGTGTTATGGAGGCGGCTCTCCGTACAGCAGCAGAGGTTATCGAGGGCAAGCCACTTGAAAAGCTTGAATTCGAGGATGTTCGTGGAACAGAAGGCATCAAGAGAGCAACATATGTTCTCGGTGGCGCTGAAATTAAGGTTGCAGTTGTAAGTGGAACAGCAAACGCTAAGAAGCTTCTTACCGCTATCAGAAACGGCGAGGAAAAGGTTGATTTCATCGAAATCATGGCTTGTCCCGGTGGTTGCGTAAACGGTGGTGGACAGCCAACACAGCCAGCGGTTGTTCGTAACAATGTTGACCTCAAGACACTTCGTGCAAGCGTTCTTTACACAGCAGATAGAAACATGGATTTGAGAAGATCTCATGAAAACTCAGCTGTTAAGATGCTTTATGATGAGTATTTCGGCCATCCGGGTAGCCACAAGGCTCACGAAATTCTCCATACAAAGTATGTAAAGCGTGGTCTTAACTAATTAAAAATAAAAGGACTTGTGATTTTCACAAGTCCTTTTTGTTTTATTATTTAACTCAAATGACAAATCCACCATTTACACCAAGAATTTGCCCCGTTATAAACGATGACGCATCGTCAGCCAAAAATACAAGCGCATTGCAAATATCGTCAGCCTCTCCAAGCCTTCCAAGTGGAGTTTCTTCCTTTATTTCATTTAAAGTAGCCTCGTCAAGCATAGCATTCATATCCGTCTTAATTAACCCGGGAGTTATGCAATTTACACGAATTCCGGATGGGCCAACCTCCTTTGCAAGAGCCTTTGTCAAGCCAATAACACCGGCCTTTGATGCTGAATAATGAACCTCGCAGGATGAGCCAACCTCTCCCCACATTGAGGAAATATTGATAATACAACCACTTTTTTGGCTAATCATTTGAGGTAAAACTGCTCTTGAAGCATAAAAAACGCCAGATAAATTGGTGTCTATCATTCTTTTCCACATTTCATCTGTAATATCAGTAAAGAGAGAAAACTCGGAAATTCCCGCATTGTTTATTAATATATCTATTTTCCCGTATTGTAAGGTGGTTAAATTTATCGCATTTGTCACCTCATCGCTTGACGATACATCTGCCTTTATTGCAAGAGCACCCACCTCGCTTGCAAGCGCGAGAGCCTCTTTTTCTGATTTTAAATAGGTAAATGCAACCATGTAGCCTAGGCTAGCAAAACGCCTAACTGCGCAAGCGCCGATTCCACGAGAGCCACCCGTTATAAAAACAACCTTCATAATAAACCCCTTTGTTAAATCTTTAAAATTATTCTATCATACAAGCTTTAAAAAGTAAATATCTATTGACTAAAAATTTAATTTATGATAAAATTTAAATAACAAATATTTTATTAGGAGAACAAAATGAGATTTTACGAAAACCCTAAAAAAACTTATGAAAACAGAGAAAAGCAAAGGGCATATTACATTCCTCAAGGAAATGCAAAATACCTTTTGCTAAACGGAGAATGGAATTTTGCATATTTTGAAAATTCCGACCTCGCAACAGAGCCTGAAAAATGGGATAAAATAACTGTTCCGTCTTGCTGGCAGCTTCTAGGCTATGAAAATCCAAACTATACAAATATTAACTATCCGTTCTTGTGCGATATGCCATATGTGCCCAATGTTAACCCTATGGGCGTTTATGAGCGTAAATTTGAGGTGGATATAATCGAAAATGACCATTATGTTGTTTTCGAGGGCGTCGCTACATGTGCAGCCCTTTACATAAATGGTGAATATGTAGGCTTTACACAGGGCTCACACCTTCAAGCCGAGTTCGATATCACTAATTTCGTTAAAAAGGGCGAAAACACCATTCGCGTAAATGTTTATAAATGGTGTGCGGGAAGCTATATGGAGGACCAGGACTGCTTCCGCTTTAACGGAATTTTCCGTGATGTTTATGTGCTTTCTCGTCCAAAGGGACACATTAAGGACATAGATATCAAAACCGAGAAAAACAAGAGAATTGTTGTAAAAGCCGACCGTGAGGCAACAGTAAGACTTTATGATGGCGACACATTGCTTGACGAGCAATTTGGTAAAAAGGTTGTGTTTACCCTTGAAAATCCAAAGCTTTGGAATGCTGAAAATCCATACCTTTATACCGTTAAAATTGAGTGCGCAGGCGAAATTATCACTCAAAAAGTCGGTGTTCGCACAATTTCCGTGTCCAAAAAGCTAGAGCTTCTTATAAACGGAACTCCCGTTAAGCTAAAGGGTATAAACCATCACGACTCAACCAAATATAATGGATGGTGTATGACCGACGAGGAGTATATCAATGATCTCAAGCTCATAAAGAGTCTTAATATGAACTGCGTTAGAACCTCTCACTACCCACCAGGTCCAAAATTCCTTGAATACTGCGACGAGCTGGGACTTTATGTAGTGCTTGAATGTGATAACGAAACTCACGGAATTTTGCGTCGTAAAGCAAATGTTGGCTATTCCTACGATATGGAGGAAAACGCCTGGCCGATGAATCACCCTGACTGGAAGAATGAGCATGTAAATCGTATGGAACGCACATATATGCGCGATAGAAACCACGCCTCAATCATTATGTGGAGCGCAGGAAACGAGTGTGGCTTTGGCGCAAACGGTATCGCTATGAGCGAATACATTCACAAGCATGATAAGCAACGCCTGTTCCACGCAGAAAGCGCAACAGGCCTTGGAATGCACGAGCATACCGATGTATTCTCAAAAATGTATCCCGAGCTTCACGATCTTGTAAAATGGCTTGATAATAAGGATTTTGGAATTCCTATATATCTGTGTGAATACTCTCACGCAATGGGTAATGGCCCGGGAGATGTGTGGCAATATATGGAGCTTATCCATAAATATCCACAATTTATCGGTGGCTGTATTTGGGAATGGTGCGACCATACAGTAGTTGTAGATGGCGTTCAAAAATATGGTGGAGATTTCGAGGGAGAGCTCACTCACGACGAAAATTTCTGCTGTGACGGACTTGTGTTTGCCGATAGAAGCTTCAAGGCGGGAACATACGAGGTTCAAAGCGCATATCTCCCACTTCGCTTTGAATTTAAAAATGGCAAGCTAAAAATCACAAACCATTTTGACTTTACAAGCTTTGAGAGCTATACAGTAAATTATAAGATAAGAATTGACGGAATAACCGCCGAGGAAAAGAATTTAAAGCTTGATCTTGCTCCAAAAAAGAGCATTACAATTGTAACAGACACCAACCCAACCGAGTGCAAGCTTGGCGCAAGCGTCGATGTTACTCTTGTAGCTCCCGACGGAACAGAGCTCGGCTCGCTCTCTCAAATTATTGATTGCAAAAAGATTGTAGAGCCAAAGGCGAGCGCCCCCGCAACGCTTACAGAGGACGCACACTATGTGTATGCAATGGGCGAAGGCTTTAAATATCGCTTTAATAAACAGCTTGCAGGCTTCGATAGCCTTGAGATCAATGGCGAGGAGCATCTAAGCGCACCTGTAAGAGTAGGAGCATTCAGCGCTATAATTGATAACCATAGAGGACTCATTCCGCTTTGGACAAATCAAAACATTTGGCAGGGCGAAAACCTTGATGTAGCCTTTACAAATGTAAGAAAGGTTACAGTTAAGGAAAATACCATCGTTGCAGAATGTGCGTATGGTGGCGTTTCAAGACTTCCTATCTTCATCTATAAATTAAAGGCAACAATATTTGCAAACGGCAGAATTGCCTTTGAGCTAACAGGCGATGTAAGAGAAGGCGCTATATGGCTACCAAGACTTGGACTGGAATTTACTCTCGACAAGAAATTCCAAGAGTTTAAGTATTTTGGCGAAGGACCATACGAGAGCTATGTTGATATGCACCACCATGCAAGACAGGATTACTTTGTAAGCAATGTTGACGCAGAGTATGTTCCATATGTTATGCCTCAGGATCATGGCTATCATAGCAAGACCGTAGAGGCAGAAATTGGCAAAATTAAATTTGTAGGAAGAAACACATTTAACCTAAATGTTTCCAAATATTCTGCTCATCAGCTATGGAACGCAAAGCACACCGACGAGATAGGCGAGTCCTTTGCAACCCATGTAAGAATTGATTATAAATTCAGCGGAATAGGCTCTGGCTCGTGTGGACCATGGACCAATCCTAAATTTAGATTAAGTGATAAAAAGATCAAATTTGCCTTCGATATGGAAATTCTATAAAAACACAAAAAGAGCCTTTAAAACAAAGGCTCTTTTTGATTTGCTGAATTTTAACATTTAAAAATCATTTAATTTAAAAATTTTAAAATTTATAAATTTAATAATTCGGCAGAGTATCGCAAAACATAATGAGATTTGCACTAACTCTTTCTTGCTCTGTCAATGGCTTAAAAGTACCATTTGAATAGAGAATTTCAAGCGCCATCAGCGCGCAGGTTCTTCCTATAAATCCGTCAACATTGTAGTTTATGGCAAGATCACGCATTTGTGGTGGATATAGCTTAGCCATCATTGAAGCAAGCTCTAAAATTTTTGGCGCAAATCTATCGGTTATTGATTTGTCTAGCTTTGGCAATCTCTCGAAAAATTTGCTCCAATTATCTCGTACAATAATAATATTTATTTTGCCATCATCAGTTATAAACTCTCGTTCTCTTAGACGATTGAATTTTTCAATATTTGCAGGTGATTCACTAATCATTCCTGTTATTATTTCATAAATATAATCGTAATCTCTGTAATCATTATTTTGCCAAGCTCCCTTTCTTGATGAAAAGGCGCTGTCAATGGACCAACAAAATACAGATGGATATTTTCCGGATGAACGCGACATGTTTCCACAGCCCCAATAGTTTTTTATTTCTATAGTAGGCAAATATTCCGGATCTAATTGCGTTGCATTTAGCTCGACATTTGCAATGAAATCTCCGCCGTGAGTTGTTTTTATGTGATATTTCGACATGTCAATATCTGCAGAAATCGTACAGTTATTGCACATAGCATAGAACACAACTGAGGCTTCAAAGGCTTCTTTGTTTCCGGACGGAACATAAAAATCTGTAAAGCCCTCAATAGATTTTCTAACGATTGGAACATATTCCTCAACTAAAACTCCCGCAATTTCTTGGAGAAGCTTATATTTTAGTTCCTTTAACTCAAGAGAGTATTTGGTCGGAGAAAAGTTAACAAAAGTGGTATATCGCCCATTTCTTTCCTTAACTAAAAAGCCATTCTCCTCTAAGAATTTGATTTTATCCTCAATGAATACAGGCGTTAGCCCAAGCTCTTGGGCTATCTCGTTTGAGTTTTTTGGAGAATGATAAACACTGTAAACAATGTTTAAATTAAGTCTGTCACCAATATAGTCCTCAGGACCGTTATTGTTACCCGGATTACCACTATGACCATAGGATAGTGGTATAATAGGGTTAAGCCCTAAATTTCCTATTTTTCGTTCCATTGTAAGCCCTTCCTTTAATTCAGTTCTTGCTTGATTTAGATGCCATTTTACAGTACCTATTGAAATTCCAAGCTCGCTTGAAATTACTTTTATAGATTTACCCTCGTAATAAAACATGAATACGATTTTTCTTCGAGAAGCGCTAAGATACGCAACCTCTCGTGATAGCCTTTTTAGGTCCTCGTCGTTATTTTCAAAAAAATATTCGTCATAATAGGGAATTTGTAATCCATCAAGAGAAATTCCTTCATGCCTTTTCTTGTAAGAGACATATTTTGCGTATGTATGCTCGCTAATCCTCCAAATATATCCCTCAATGTTGGAAATGTCATCAGCCCTTAAAAGAGAAGAATATACCTCGCAAACAATTTCCGAGCAAAGCTCCTCAGCTTCATCATAAGAAAAGGATTTCTTAACCGCAAAGCCATAAATCTTTTTTAGATACCTTGTAATAATTTGATCTGCTTTTTGTTTTTCCATAATTTTCTCCGGCGCCGTTTGATAATATAGTGAACAAGAAAATATAAAGGTTGGCGTTTTTTCAAAAAATCTAATTTTATTTTACACAAAGCTCCATAATAAATCAACAAAAATATTCTCAATTTGAAATATCTGCCGAAAAAGCTTTTGAAAACTTAACTTAAAATTTATTTTTCTCAACAAATATGCCATTTAACTGTGTTTTGTGGTATGATATAATTAAGTTGACAAAGCGATAGAACCGGTTCGCTTCGCTCTTGTTGTTTAGAACAAGGAGGAATATTTTATGACTATTTGTATTGGTGCAAAAATTAAAGAGCTACGCAAGCGTGATAATATGACACAGGAACAGCTTGCAGAAAGGCTAAATGTAACACCACAAACAATATCAAGGTGGGAAACCGAAACTGCATATCCGGACATTACTGCTATTCCAATTTTGGCTAATATTTTTGATGTTAGCATAGACACACTAATGGGATATGACAAAACCAAAACTGCTCAAAAAATAAATGACATTATTGCAAGTTCAAAAAAATATTTTTGGAGCAATATTAAAAAATGCGAAGCAATCCTTTTAGAAGCATTGAACGATTATCCCAACAATGATTTGATTTTAAGAGAGCTTCTTTCTCTGTATGAGTGCCATATACGCACATATGGAAGAACAGAATACACTGATAAAGCAATTTCTGTGGCACATAAGATAATTGCAGAAGCAATTGATATTTTCTGCGTTTGTAGTGCCAAAGCAGACTTAGCCTCACTGTATTTAATGCAAAACAGATATAGTGATGCAAAACAAATCATTGACACCTTACCATATATGTACCCATATTTGCTAAATGATAAAATGCGTGTGTCCTCTTATTCCTTGAAGGGAGAGGATAGACTCAAAGAGGCGAGGGATTGGAAAATTATAGAATATCAAGAGCTTTTCTTGGCTTGCATAATGGAGGGCGAAGGGTATTTTGAAACAGGAGACTACGAAAATGCTCTAAAATCATTTATCGAAGGCAAGGATGTAATAGAAAGATTTATGCTATGTGACAAAATATGTCCTGAAGCATATCTGTTTAACGGCGTACAAACCAATCATATGTGCTGTTATCTGCAGATAGCAGGCTGTTATTTAAAGCTAAATGACATTGATAAGTGCAAGCAATCCATTGAAAAAGCATACGAAATTGTATCCTTGGCAAACGGAGAGGATTTTGTAAAGCAACCCGAGCTGTTCCTAAATCAGTATAATAAAACCTATAAAGAATACGGACTTGAAAAATATAAACCATTATAATAAACCTAGTGAGCGCTGATTTATTCAGTGCTCACTTTAAATTAATATTTGTAAAATTCAAACGCCGTTTGAGTGAAACTAAAGCCCAAAGTTATTGACTATCACACAAAACAATGCTATCATAATAACAGAAGGTGTGCACTCCCTCTAACAAAACAGGAGGACTTTATTATGGTAGAACTTAAAATATCAGAGGTTATTTCAAGAGAAAGAAAAAGGCTTGATTTGACACAGGAAGAATTGGCAAAGGCTCTTTATGTGTCCCCTCAAGCCGTATCAAATTGGGAAAGAGGTGGCTATCCCGATATAACTTTGCTCCCATCTATTGCTAACTTTTTTGGAATTACTGTTGACGAGCTTATCGGAAACGACGAGGTTAGTGTTAAAAGCGATATAGAAAGCTTTTTTGAAAAATACGGGAAAGTGAATTATAAAGAACGCTTATCATTGGCAAAGGCTTATCACAAAAAATATCCACAAAACTTTGAAATTATGGAAGTCTTAGGCGGCTCAATAGTAGAAATCAAGGACTATTGGGAAAAGGAATATCCTTTACTAAAACACATTTGCGAAAAAATAATGGAAGAATGTACAAACGAATGGATTAGACAAAGTGCCATTTATTATATGAATATTGTCTGCCCAGATGACGAGTTTGAAAATTGGAAATATAGAAGTCCGCGAATATTTGCTGATTGTGAAACAGAAAAAATAGAGGAGCGATACTATCAAAGATGTGATAACGAAAGATTTCAGGCTCAATCCAACGCAAATAATCTGTTAAGTTTAATGCATTTCTTGGGCAGAGATTGTATGCGTTATCACGATGTGAGAGAAAAAGACAGATTCAAATTAGTTTTTGAAAATCCAATGCGAACTGCCGAGCTCTCAAAATTAAAAATGCGAGTGCTTGAAAGCATTTCAATTGACGGTGAAATACCGGAGGCTTGGCTCGGCGCTTATGCAGAGCTATGCTTAAAAACAGGCGGTTCTTTGATTGGGGCAAACAAGCTTGACGAGGGATTTGCATATCTTGAAAAATCATTTGAATTATATGAAAAATGGATTGAAATTCCCGAAGGAAGACTTATGGATGTAGGAAAGCCTGAGCTATTTGAAAATGCTAAGGTTAATAAAAACGATAGCTCTAATGTCGTATATATTCATTTACAAAATGGTACAAAGATTTGGACTCCTTATTTGTGGCTCTTTTGGGGACTCAAAAACGATATAAGAAGGGCTATGACACATTGGCATTGGTTTGACAATGTTCGCACAGACGAAAGATTTTTGGTTCTTTATGAAAAAGCATTAAATTTTATGGAAAAATAAAATTAGCGAGCGCTTATTTAATCAGCGCTCGCCATTTTCTCTAGTTGTACTTATTCAAAACTTCAATAATTATCGGTTCAGTTCTTAACTTTGAAATTTGCGGATGGTTTGTTGTATTCCATTGCGAAATTTCCCATTTTAAAGGATTATAGTTTACTTTTCCCGAGAAAATTTTCTTCAAGGCATCATCTGTTTTAATAAGAACAGTCAGTGCTTCTGCGGCAGAAAGCATTTTATCAAGCAAGCGTGCGATATCAACTACCATATCAGGTCTTGAAGCTGATAATCTGAAATTAAATATTCCTATCAAGTCATATTCCATAAGAGCAAAATACGCTTCGTTTGTTTCTTTTCTGGCATAGCTTAAGGCGTCAATTGCTTTTTCACAAAGCGCTACCTTTTCTTCGTCGGTCAAATTGGCAGAATACCAATAAGCTCTACCTAACTTTAAGGCGGTATTTTGTGCATACTCATACACATTCACTCTGTTCCAATAGCGATATTCGGGAGAATCCTTTTGGAATAACTGTTCTATTCTATGACTTGCGGTATCCCAACTGTTCGAGAAATTTGATTCTAAAAGTTCAATTGCTTCATTCGTGTTGCCTTTTGCATGTAAAAGCTTAGCTTTTAATCCTTTCGCATTTAACACAATAGAGCTGTCATTGCATTCGCAAATCAATCTTTCGCAAATTTTCCACAATTCCTCAAAGTTATCAAGCAAATTCTGAGTATCGTTATCTGCGAAACCACCTGCAATACACCAAGCATATTCACTCATTATCCTAAAATCATTAGGATGTTTTTTATATGCTTCAAAAATAAAATTCTTTGCCAAATGATGAGTGGAATAGGACTTTGAAATATTTGTATATTCCTCTAATGTATCCAAAATATCTTGTTCGATTTTTTCTTTGTTATATCCCATAAGCTCGTCAACAGAAACTCCAAAATAATGGGCAAGAGGAAAAATTAAGGTTATATCCGGATAGGTTTCGTCACGCTCCCATTTGCTAACTGCAGCTACGGAAACATTAATTGCTTCTGCTAATTTTTCTTGAGTGATGCCTTTTTGTTTTCTTAATCTTTTTATATTTTCGCCTATTGCTATTTTCATTTTTAATACCTCATTATTTAAAATTGAACTGAGCTCTCGTTCTAATCTAATATTATCACATTAATGCTGTTATGTACAGATAAGCTTACGATAAAAATTTTCAACCTACGATTGAATTTTGGGCAAAAAAGAAGCAAGATTTGAAATCTTGCCTCTAAATTTTATTGCTTTAAATTATTTATATATCGAGCAATCGCCTTGTTTGCAAACAGAATATTTATAATAACATTTGAAGCAACAATCGCGCACAACCCTTGAATTAAGTTGAAGGCAATATTGGCAATCGCTAGCGCAAAGCCGTATAAAATCCACTCAAAAACGAAATAGCCAATCACCATCAAAAGCTCAGCTAAAACGGAGCTGATAATGAAGCCAAAGGGCCGTTTTAATAGCGACGATATCACCTTAAAGGAATAGTAGCCAACAAAAGCCATGAGCGCCTTTATAACAAGCGTCGCAGGCGCATATACAGCATATCCCAACAGCAAATCGGCAAGAGCAGAGCCAACACCGGCGCAAATACATCCAAGAGGCCCTAAAATCCAAGCACCCAAAAGCACAAACGCATCGCCAAGATTTACAAATCCTATGCCGGCAGGCATTGGAATGGCAATAAAATAGGTTGCGGTGAAAATAAGCGCTGTGAAAATCGCAGCAAGCGAAATTTTATGTATTTTGTATTTTTGCATTAAAAATCATCTCCCAAAATAAAATATTTAAAAAGCATAAATGAAAATGACAAAAACATTATAGCACTCGATCAGTTATAATTCAAGTCCCTTTCACAATAATTTCACTTGAAAATGGAGATAATATATGGTACAATAAATTCAAGAGGTGATAAAATGTTTTTTTACTTAGACTGGACATACATTATTTTAGTTTTGCCGGCAGTAATCCTTTCAATGTGGGCAAGCGCTAAGGTCAATTCAACCTTCAAAAAATATTCAACCACAAGTAATATGGCGGGCTTAACAGGAGCAGAGGTCGCAAGACGAATTCTATACGAAAATGGCTTGTATGATGTTCGTATAGAAATGGTTCACGGACACTTAACCGACCATTATGACCCACGCACAAATGTGGTAAGGCTCTCCGAGAGCACCTATAATAATACATCAAGCTCAGCAATAGGAGTTGCCGCGCACGAGGTTGGACACGCAATTCAGCACGCAACAGGTTATGTTCCCTTGAAAATTAGAAACGCAATCGTGCCGGTCACAAATATAGGCGCAAAGCTTTCTATGCCACTTATACTTTTAGGAATACTTTTATCGGGCTTTGGACAAATCTTTGCCTATATTGCATACGCCGGCGTTGCTTGCTTTTCCCTTTGCGCAATTTTTCAGCTTTTAACCCTTCCAACAGAGTTCAATGCAAGCAGAAGGGCGCTTAAAATAATTGACGATTGTGGCTTTTTAACTGACGAGGAAATGGTTGGAGCAAGAAAGGTTCTAAGCGCTGCCGCGATGACATATGTTGCCGCCCTTGCGGTCACATTGGCACAGCTTTTGAGGCTCGTTTTACTAGTCGCAAGCCTTAATGGAAACAGGCGTAGATAAGCCATAGATAAATATATTATAAAAAAATTCAAAAAACTATTGACAAGCATCTTTCTTTGTGATAAAATGAATAAGCCGCATAATGCCACGGTCGAAAACAGTCCTAGACTTACCTGGCTTAGCGAGATTTGTTGAAAGAGAGGTGCTTTTTTCATGTTCGCAATTATTCAAACAGGTGGAAAGCAGTACAAAGTAAACGAAGGAGATGTAATCTTCATCGAGAAGCTTGACAAGGCTGAAGGCGATGAGGTTAAGTTTGAGAATGTTCTTGCAATCTCAAACGATAGTGGCTTCGTAGCAGGCGCTCCTTATGTATCTGGTGCTTCCGTAACAGCAACAGTTGTTCGTAACGGTAAGGGTAAGAAAATTTACGTTATGAAGTATAAGGCTAAGAAGAACGAGAAGAAGAAGATCGGTCACAGACAGCCATATACAAAAGTACAAATTACAAAGATCGAGGGCTAATTCGCAATATGACAAAGGTCGTATTTTATAAATCCGGCGACAGCTTTTGGGGCTTCGAGGAGCAAGGACACACAGGATTTGCAGAAAGTGGCGAGGATATCCTTTGCGCAGCACTATCCTCAATGACAATGCTCATCATAAATGCAATCGAGGTTGCATATGCTTCAAGCGTCGATTACGAGATTGACGATGAAACCACGAATGTACGCGTTAGCGTTCGTAGCGCGTTATCCGACTACGAATCAGATGAGAGAAAGAGATACGCTATCTCAGGACTCATCATGGCGTATTATTATCAGCTAAACGATTTGGTCGAGGAATATTACGACTATCTTGAGGTTGAGGTAATCGAAAAGAAATTTGAGGATAACAATTAAACGTAAAATCAGATAATGGAGGAACAAAAAATGTTAAGACTTAGTTTACAGTTCTTCGCACATAAAAAAGGTGTAGGTTCTACTAAAAACGGTCGTGATAGTGAATCCAAGCGTCTTGGCGTTAAAAAGGCAGACGGTGCAACAGTAGTTGCTGGTAACATTATCGTAAGACAAAGAGGAACAAAAATTCACCCAGGTAACAATGTAGGTATCGGTTCCGATGACACACTCTTTGCATTGATTGACGGAGTAGTTAAGTTTGAACACCTCACAAAGACCAAGAAGTGCGTTAGTGTTTATGCAAAATAATTAAAAACTCCACCGATTTAGCTCGGTGGAGCTTTTATTTTGCAAAATTGACAAATCATATCTTTAAGAAAAGCTCAACTCTGTATAAAAGCATAAAAAATAAAATAAATAAAAAATTGTTTGAAAAATATCTTCACATATGTAAAAAAATATGTTAGAATAGTACAAGCCTAAATAAAACATAAGATATTTTACAAGGAGATTAAAATGCTTAAGCTGGAAAATGTTTCCTTTGAGGTTCAAGTAGATGATTCTCGCAAGGAAATTTTAAAAAATATAAATGTAGAAATAGACGATGGCTTTGTTGCGATAACCGGCCCAAACGGTGGTGGAAAATCAACCCTTGCAAAGATTATTGCAGGAATTTATACTCCAACCTCCGGAAAAATCTATTTTGATGGAGTAGATATCACAGATAAAACCATTACAGAGCGTGCAAATATGGGAATCAGCTTTGCCTTCCAACAGCCTGTAAGATTTAAGGGACTTACTGTAAAGGACATTATCACTCTCGCCGCAGGACGCAAGATTACCGTAGGCGATGCGTGTAAATATCTTTCCGAGGTAGGCCTTTGCGCAAGAGATTATATCGACAGAGAGGTTAATGCCTCGCTTTCCGGTGGAGAGCTTAAAAGAATTGAAATTGCAATGATAAATGCAAGAGGTACAAAGCTATCGGTATTTGATGAGCCTGAGGCAGGAATAGACCTTTGGAGCTTCAATAATCTAATTCAAGTGTTTGAAAAAATGCACGAAAGAACAAACGGCTCAATAATCATAATTTCTCACCAAGAAAGAATACTCAATATTGCAGATAAAATCATTGTTGTCGCAAACGGAGAAATCACCCAATATGGAAATAAGGAAGATATTCTTCCCGACCTTTTAGGAAAAGCATCAGCACCGTGTAAGGTGCTAACTGACAATTAAGGAGGAAGCTATGGATACAATAAGAAATGAATTGCTAGCCAAAATAGCCGATCTTCATAAAACTCCGGAGGGTGCATACAATATTAGAGCAAACGGAGCTCTTGATAGCAGAAGCTCTACTGCCAACATAGAAATTGTATCAAAAACCGACAAGGACGGAATTGATATTATAATTAAGCCCAATACTAAAAACGAAAGCGTTCACATTCCCGTAATTATCAGCGAAAGTGGACTTACAGAAATGGTATATAATGACTTTTATATCGGCGAGGGCGCAGATGTAGTTATTGTTGCAGGATGCGGAATTCATAACTGTGGAGATCAATCCTCTGAGCATGACGGAATTCACACCTTCCATGTAGGCAAGGGCGCAAGAGTAAGGTATGTCGAGCGTCATTATGGCGATGGAGACGGAAATGGCGAAAATATAATGAATCCAACAACCGTTATCGAAATTGACGAGGACGGCTATATGGAAATGGAAACAACTCAAATTAAAGGCGTTGATTCTACAAACAGAATAACAACTGCAACTCTTGGCAAGGGCGCAAAGCTCGTTATAAAGGAAAAGCTAATGACCCATGGAAAGCAGTTTGCACAAACCGATTTCACAATCAATCTTGATGGAGAGGGCTCAGGTGCTAATATTGTTTCTCGCTCAGTTGCCAAGGATACATCAAGACAGGTGTTCAAATCCAATATTAACGGAAATAATAAATGCTCAGGACACACAGAGTGTGATGCCATTATCATGGACGAGGCAACTGTTGTCGCAATCCCTGAAATTACTGCAAATCATATAGATGCGGAGCTGATTCACGAGGCAGCAATAGGAAAAATTGCAGGAGAGCAAATTATAAAGCTAATGACTCTTGGCTTGACCGAGCAAGAGGCAGAGGAGCAAATCGTAAACGGATTCCTAAAATAATAAAAATCCTACCCAATTGGGTAGGATTTTTTGTCGTTAAAAGAATTAAAGTCTTAAATTAACATAAACTAAAACTTGCATAGAATGTTAATATATCTTATATTTGAAAGAGAGCTATATATGGAGCATTTAGATAGTGTTAATGATAAAGAGTCCCTTGAAGGACTGATAAGCAGAGTAAAAATAGCCCAAGAAAAATTAGCCGAGTATTCCCAAGAGCAAATAGACAAAATTTTTCGTGCAGTTGCGCTAAGCGCTAGTGAGTCACGAATTCTTCTAGCTGAAAGAGCTATAGAGGAAACCGGTATGGGCATTCTTGAGGACAAGGTGATAAAAAACCATGTCGCAAGCGAGTTCGTTTATAATAAATACAAAAACGAAAAAACATGTGGAGTAATAGAAATAGATAATACCCTCGGTATTGAAAAAATTGCGTCACCGATAGGCGTAATAGGTGCAATAATTCCTACTACCAATCCCACTTCTACGGTGATATTTAAAATTTTAATTGCTATTAAAACCAGAAACGCCATCATAATAAGCCCGCATCCAAGGGCAAAGCACAGTACCATATTAACCGCTAAAATCCTTTTGGAGTCAGCTGTAAAGGCAGGAGCTCCAAAGGATATAATAGCATGGATAGACGAGCCAAGCCTGGAGCTTACAAAAGCATTAATGAGCCAAGTTGATTTGATACTCGCGACAGGCGGTGCAGGGCTTGTAAAAAGCGCATATTCAAGCGGGAAGCCGGCAATAGGAGTAGGCGCGGGAAACACACCCGTTATAATAGATGAAAGTGCTGATATTCCTGTGGCTGTTAGTTCAATAATTCATTCCAAAATCTTTGACAACGGAATGATTTGCGCATCTGAACAAGCAATTATTGCTGTATCGCAGGCTTACGAGCAGGCAAAAGCGGAGCTCATTAAGAGAGGATGCTATTTTCTAATTCCCGAGGAAATAGAGCGCTTAAGAGAGCTTCTTTTCCCAAATGGTGAGGTTAATTCTAATGTTGTTGGCAAGGACGCCCAATATATCGCTAAATTAATAGGCACTGATGTAGATGAGAATGTTAAGCTTTTGATAGCCGAAATTGATGCTCCAAGTCACGAGGAGCTTTTATCACACGAAAAGCTTTGCCCGGTTTTAGCAATGTGTAAGGCGAGCACCTTTGAAAAAGCATTAGATATGGCAAGCTTAATGCTGGAAATAGGTGGAATGGGTCATACTGCGTCAATTTATATTGATGAAATAAATCAGCCTCAAAAGCTATCGCTTTTTAAGGATAAAATGAAGGCTTGCAGAATCCTTGTAAACACACCATCATCACAGGGAGGAGTAGGAGATGTATATAATTTCGGTTTAGCCCCTTCTTTAACTCTGGGCTGTGGCTCATGGGGTGGAAATTCCGTATGTGAAAATATAGGAGTAAAACAGCTTTTGAATATTAAAACGCTTGCTCTAAGGAGAGAAAATATGCTCTGGCTAAAAGCACCTAAAATATATATGAAAAGAGGTTGCTTTTCAGGCGCTCTTGATGAAATAAAAGAAAATATAAATGGTAAAAAGGTTTTTGTTGTTACAGATAAATTCTTGTTTAATAATGGATTTTTATCACCACTTTTTAAAAAGCTATCCCAAATGGACGCTCAATATGATACCTTTTACGATGTAGATCCCGACCCAACACTATTAAGCGCAAAAAATGGAGCACTCAGGATGAGCGCCTTCAAGCCCGATACAATAATTGCCTTTGGTGGAGGCTCTGCTATGGATGTAGCCAAAATCATGTGGTTATTATATGAGCATCCAAAAGCAAATTTTAAAGGCATTTCAAAGAGATTTGGCGATATAAAAAAGCGCATATATCCTTTTCCTAAAATGAGCAAGACTTTCTTTATCGCAATACCAACAACCTCAGGAACGGGAAGTGAGGTAACTCCGTTTTCGGTTATAACAGACGAAAATAGTGGAATAAAATATCCTATTGCCGACTATGAGCTTTTGCCTCATGTAGCAATAATAGATGTGGATTTCCACATTAGCGCTCCTAAGGGCTTAACCTGCGCCTCGGGAATAGATGCACTAACTCATGCAATTGAGGCATATACCTCTATTATGGCAACCGATTTTACAGATGCTTTGGCGCTAGGAGCAATAAAGCTCGCCTTCGAAGCCCTTGAAAGAGCATATAACAACGGAGAGGGCGATATTGAAGCTCGTGAAAAAATGGCTAATTGTGCCACGATGGCGGGAATAGCCTTCGCAAACGCATTTTTAGGAATATGTCATTCAATGGCACATAAGCTAGGCTCATTTCATCATTTGCCACATGGAATTGCTAACGCTCTCCTTATAGAGCATGTTATTCGCTTCAATTCAACAGATGCACCCACCAGAATGGGAACTTTTTCTCAATATAAATACCCAATAGCAAAAGAAAAATATGCTCAAATCGCAAGGCATCTAAGATTTGATGTAAAAACCGATGATGATGGGGTCGAGAAGCTGATTCAAGCCATAAAGGAACTAAAATCAAGGCTTGATATAAAAGAGTCTATAAAGGATTATGGTATTGACGAGGAGAGCTTTTTGTCAACGCTTGACGAAATGTCAAGGCACGCCTTTGACGATCAATGTACGCTTACAAGCCCAAGATATCCACTTGTCAAGGAAATAAGGGAAATATATTTAAGGGCGTATTACGGAAAATAACCAAGAAAAGCTATAAAAAACCTACATTTTAATGTAGGTTTTTTTAATATTCTATTGAAAACATTTCTTTAACATGGTAAAATTATTACATAGCGAAAAAGGAGAGAAAATAAATGAAAATAATAGATATTATCGGTTCGAGCACCCCTTCGCTTTCCTTTGAGGTTTTTCCGCCTAAAACAAGCGATACCTTCGATACCGTAAAGGAGGCAATAGAGAAAATTGCCATCTTGAAGCCATCGTTTATGAGCGTTACATATGGCGCAGGCGGTGGAACTAGTGAGTTTACCGTATCACTGGCAAAGGATATTCAAGACAATTTTGGAGTCACTCCATTAGCACACCTAACCTGTATAAATTCTACAAAGGAAGATATTCAAAATCGTCTAATAGCTTTAAAGGAAGCAGGAATAGAAAATATTTTGGCTCTAAGAGGCGATATAACGCCGGAAAACAGGGATAAAATTAAATTTGATTATAGGCACGCAAACGAGCTTGTCGAGCAAATAAGAGCCTTTGGTGGCTTCTGTATTGGTGGCGCTTGCTATCCCGAGGGACACCCTGAATCACCAAGTCAGGCTGAAGATATAAAAAGCCTAAAGTCCAAGGTTGATGCAGGCTGTCAATTTTTGACAACTCAAATGTTTTTTGATAATAACATTCTCTATAACTATATGTATAAAATAAGAGAGGCTGGCATTACTGTGCCGATTGTTGCGGGAGTTATGCCTGTTACAAATGTTAATCAAATAAAGAGGATTTGCTCGCTTTCAGGCACATATTTGCCACAACGCTTCAAGGCTATTGTTGATAGATACGCCTCAAATCCCAATGCTATGTGTCAGGCGGGTATTGCATATGCAACAGAGCAAATCATTGATTTGTATGCAAACGGAATAAATGCAGTTCATGTTTATTCAATGAACAAGCCATATGTGGCTTTGAAAATTCAAGAAAATATATCGGAGATAATAAAGTGACAGAAATTCGCACAATGTACATGGTTAACTGTCAAGATTTAAGAATAAATAAAAAAGAGGTTCTGGGATATTTAAGAGTTAGGGAATCAACTCCCGAAATCAACGCATTAATCAATGAATGTATTGAGGAAATTTACAAAATCGCATCTCCTAGGGCAGTATTTATCGAAAGCAACATTGAGCTTTTAGATGATGATATAGTAAAATTTGATTTTGCGACAGTGAAGAGCCATAGCCTATCCGTTAATTTAAAAAGATGCAAAAGCGTATATGTTTTTGCCGCAACACTTGGAATAGAGGTTGATAGGCTAATTGACAGATATTCAAAAATTCTTCAAGCAAAGGCGTCTGTTTGCCACGCGGTTGGCTCGGCATTAATTGAAAGCTTTTGCGATTATGTAAACGAAACCTTGACAAATGGCAAAAAATCGACCCGTAGATTTTCACCGGGATACGGAGACTTGGGCTTGGAGCATCAGGGCGTAGTTCTAAATGCACTTGACGCAGAGAGAAAAATAGGAATTATATTAAACGATTCGCTTTTAATGACGCCATCTAAAAGCGTAACCGCAATTATAGGAATAAAATAATGGATATTTTATCTAAACTAAAAAACGATTACCTCTTTTTTGATGGAGGAATGGGAACTCTTCTTCAACAAAGAGGCTTAAAAATGGGCGTTTCTCCTGAGATGTGGAACATAACTCACTCAGACGAAATAACCGAAATTCACCGCTCGTATTTTGAGGCTGGAGCTAATGTGGTGACTACCAACACCTTTGGCGCAAATCCGTTAAAAATGGATAATGTAGAAGAGGTTGTAAGGTGCGCTATCGCTAATGCTAAAAATGCTAAATTCGCTCCCGAACAATATATTGCACTTGATATAGGCCCAACAGGTAGGCTTTTAAAGCCACTGGGAGATCTTGATTTCGAGGATGCGGTAGAGGCATTTGCCACAACCGTAAGGGCATCAAAGGGACAGGGATGCGATCTTATAATTATAGAAACCATGAACGATCCCTATGAGCTAAAGGCAGCAATCCTTGCATGCAAGGAAAACTCTGATTTGCCAATTTTTGCTACATTTGTTCTTGATGAAAAGGGAAAAACGATGACGGGATGCGACATTGATGCTATGGTAGCAATGCTTGAAGGACTCGGTGTTAGCGCCCTTGGTGTGAATTGCTCCCTTGGTGCGGATAAGCTGAAAAAATTCGTGCCTAGAATCATAGAACGCGCATCTGTTCCTGTTGTTGTAAATCCAAATGCTGGAATGCCTTGTGTTCACGAGGGAAGGACATGCTTTGATAGCACCCCCGAGGAGTTTCTAAAAAATATGTTGGAAATCGCCGAAATGGGTGCAAGAGTGCTTGGTGGCTGTTGCGGAACAACCCCTGAATATATAAGACTTGTCACCTCTGCGCTCAAGGGAAAAGCACCGAAAGCCATAGAAAAGAAGGGAATAACTGTTGTTTCATCTTATTCTAAGGCATGTACCTTTGAGAACAAGGTAATCCTTATAGGTGAAAGAATCAATCCAACAGGAAAGCCAAAGCTAAAAACGGCTCTTCGCGAAAATAATATAAATTATTTAATAGGCGAGGCAATAGGACAAGAGGAGCATGGCGCTGATATGCTCGATGTCAATGTAGGACTTCCCGAAATTGACGAGGTACAGATGCTAACTGATGCGACAACGGAAATTCAAAGCGTTACCTCATTACCTCTTCAGCTAGATACATCTAATCCCATGGCTCTTGAAAAAGCGATGCGTATCTATAACGGAAAGCCACTTGTGAATTCTGTTAATGGCAAGGAGCAATCAATTACTGAAATATTGCCACTTGTTGCAAAATATGGCGGAGCTGTAATCGCCCTTACTCTTGACGAAAACGGAATTCCAAGCACAGCACAGGGAAGATACGAAATTGCAAGGAAAATAGTAGAGCGTGCGCTTGAATATGGGATTGATAAAAAGGATATAATTGTTGACCCGCTTTGCCTTACTGTAAGCTCTGATTCAAATGCTCCAAGAGTAACACTTGATGCAATTAAATTAATAAAAGAAAAGCTAGGAGTAAGAGTATCTCTTGGAATATCTAATGTTTCATTTGGTCTTCCAAATAGAGATTATGTCACATCTACCTTCTTTGCTCTCGCACTTCAAAATGGCTTAGATGCGGTTATTATGAATCCGTACTCTAATGAAATGATGAAGATATATTATTCCTATAATGCGCTTGCCGGAATTGACATTGCTTGCGAAAAATATATCGCATTCGCATCTAGTGCCGATAGCGTGGCAACAGCTACGCCATCTGACAAAGCGCTAACGCTCAAGGATGCTATTATTAAGGGCTTAAGGGTGGAGGCAAGAGAACTTACAAAAGTGCTTATTTTAGACACACCCCCCTTGGAAATAGTAAATAATCACATAATACCTGCGCTTGATATTGTAGGTGCAAATTATGAAAAGGGCATCTCGTTTTTGCCACAGCTTTTAATGAGTGCAGAAACTGCCAATGTGGCCTTTGAGGTTGTAAGAGAAAAAATCCCCGCCGATACAGGTGTTGGCAAGGGCGGATTTATAATAGCCACTGTAAAGGGCGATATTCACGATATTGGAAAAAATATTGTGAAGGTGATTTTGCAAAATTATGGATACAGGGTTCACGATTTGGGTAAGGATGTATCTGCGGAGGCTATTCTTGATGCGGTGAAGAGAACAGGGATAAAGCTAGTAGGCCTTTCCGCTCTCATGACAACCACCGTTCCATCAATGGAGGCTACAATTAAGCTTTTGAAGGAATATGACCCTGAAATTAGAGTAATAGTTGGTGGAGCTGTTTTAACTGTCGAGTATGCCGAAATGATAAAGGCAGGTAAATATGCAAGGGATGCAATGGAAACGGTAAGATATACTCAAGAGTATTATGGCGCTTAAAACGCTCACATCCCCCATTATTTTTTGAAAATAGGAGAATTTATGGAAAGCTTTACAATATGTGTTATTTATAAGGCAAAAAGCGCACAAGCAAGAGAAGAGTTCCTTTGTGAGCTTGCAAGCTCCGGATGCCTTGATAAAATAAGAGCAGAGGATGGTTGCTTGAAATATGAATATTATTTTTCCACCGAGGATAACGCAAAGCTTGTATTGTTCGAGGAATGGAGAGATAAGGAATGCCAAAAAATACATATGACACAGCCTCATATGTCGCTCGCTATGCAAATCAAAGGAAAGTATATCGAAAGCGCTACTCTTAAAGAAGTCAAAATTATATAAAACAAAAAGCCGAGGAAAACCTCGGCTTTTTAAATTATGTGTTGCTTTGTGGTGGAGTTATGATAAAATCAAAGTCTATTTTATCAATAGCTCCCGATACATATTCGGAGCTTCGATATAAATAATATCCACTTTCGCCGTTGAATTTTACAGCGATAGCCTTGCTAGACTCGATTCCTACAATGGAATAAAACTCAACCTCTTCATTGTATTCCTTGTCGTTTATCTCGTCATATCCGACAGCATATCCCTCTCCCAAAAGCGCATCAAGCTTGCTTTTGTCAACAGAAACCTTCGCAGTAGAGTAGCTTATATCATTAAAGGAAAGAGTAGGGTATTTTTCGTATATTGAGCGATCCTTCCAAGGAGTTTCATTTCCTTGCTTATCCTGTTCAACAAATTCTATTCCATTGTCTAGATTTTCTACATCTGGTGCGAAAATCAATGGCAAAAGCAATATCGCAGAAACAATCACAATGGCAATTGAAGCGCAAAGACCGCCTATTTTAAATAGCTTTTTCTTAAAAAATGGAGTATAAGAATAGCTATTAGCCTCTTGAACAAGCTTGTCATCAAGCTCGTTTGTAAGCTCATATATGGATTTACTCAATTTCAAACCCTCCCTTCTGTAATTCTATTTTTAGCTTTTCACGAAGACGATATAAGATAACCTTAACATTGTTAGGCGAAAGCTTCATTCTGTGTGCAATATCCTCTATGCTATCAAGATACCAATATTTTCTAACAAAGATAATTCTCTTTGTTTTTGATAGAGAAGAAACAAATTTGTTAATAATTTCCCTTATCGCGCTTGCAAATATTTCGTCCTCAACTGAGTCGGGCGAGGAAATTCTAAAATCAAAATCATCAATGCTCTCGATCTCGGTAGCACCACCGCGCTTTTGTGCAGTATTGGCTTGAAGACGATTAAGAGAAATGTTTCTTATTATTTTGCCACAGTAAGCCTTTAAGTTATCTGGGGAGTTGGGCGGAATGGTTTTCCATACGCCATTTAGCATATCGTTTAAGCATTCCTCTGCATCTTCATTGCTTCCTAATATTCCATAAGCAATAGAATAGCAGTAAGAGCGATAGCTTTTTGTGAGCTCATTTATCGCATTCTCATCTCTTTCGTAAAGCATTGCGATAATTTGCGCATCGGTCATAGAAACCTCCTTCCCCGTAATTAAAAGCTCTAATTAAATAGACAAACAAAAATTAAAGTGGTTACGAAAAAATTTAAAAAAATTAGAAAAATTCAATGCTTCTTTTTAATACTGTCCCAATAAGCCTTTGCAGCCTGCTCAGTTTTGTTTTCACCATAGGTATAATAGATAGCATTTCTTAAGTCATCAGGCAAATATTGCTGATCAACCCAATCGAACGGATAATCGTGAGGATATTTATAGCCCTTGAACAATGGTGCTCTTAGGTGAAGAGGAATGGTGTTACCCTTGCCCAAATTAATATCCTCCGTTGCCTTGTTAATGGCCATATAAGCGCTATTAGACTTAGGAGCAGTCGCAAGCATTATAGCGCAATTCGCAAGTGGAATTTTCGCCTCCGGGAGTCCAAGCTCTCTTGCAGTACAACAAAGAGCATAGGTTATTTGTGATGCCTGTGGATAGGCAAGCCCTATATCCTCTGATGCGATAACCTGTAAGCGTCTGCATGCGGAAATAATATCTCCACCCTCGAGAAGCTTTGCAAGATAAAATACTGCAGCGTCAGGGTCAGAGCCTCGAATGGATTTTTGAAGTCCGGATAGTAGGTTGTAATGAACATCGTCGTTGCGATCAAAAGCACCCGCCGCAACAGATGGAATAAATTCTGATGCGATTTCCTTTGTGATTAAATCATCACACGCATAAAAAGCACCCTCTAAAAGCGTTAACGCATGGCGCACATCACCACCGGAGCACGATGCAAGATATTCAAGCGCATCCTCCTCGTAGCCCTTATTAAGAGATAACTCCTCGTTCATAGCAGAAATAGCTCTTTTCAAAACAGGAACTATTTCATTTGGAGCAACTCTTTTAAACTCAAAAACAGAGCATCGAGAAAGAAGAGCATCGTATATATAAAAGTATGGATTTTCAGTTGTAGATGCAATGAGAGTAACACGGCCATCCTCAATATATTCAAGCAAGGATTGCTGTTGCTTTTTGTTGAAATATTGAATTTCATCAAGATATAGCAAAATTCCGTTAGATGAAAAAATAGAACCTGATTGGGCAACTACATCCTTTATATCGGAAAGAGAAGCAGTTGTAGCATTTAGCTTAAAAAGCTCCATTCCCGAATTTTGAGCGATTATGTTTGCGACAGTAGTTTTTCCTGTGCCGGGAGGACCGAAAAATATCATGTTCGTAATTCTCCCTGAGCCTACCATTCTGCGAATTATTCCATTTTTAGATATAAGATGAGCTTGTCCCGCAATCTCGTCAAACGAGGTTGGTCGTAGCTTGTCTGCAATCGGTTGGTTAGTCATAAAAAAACCTCTTTTCAAATTTGGCATAAGCCCTTTTGATATTTTATCATAGATTTCGCAAAAAATCAATATAAATATATTATGATTTTAAAAAGGAGAGGCTTATGGAGACCTTTTATACCATAAATTCACCAAACCAATATGTAGGAAAATACATGAAAAACAACGAAAAAATTCCAATTTTTGCCAAGCTTTTGGAAGAAGGTTGGAGCGAAATTAATGGATAAAATAGGAGAAAAAATAGGCTTTTTAGCAGTGCTTTTAACAATGATGAGCATCTCGTCATCTCCGTATCCTATGATGCTGATTTTGGCATACATAATTCATGAGCTAGGGCACATAATTATAGCCAAAATCAACCACATTCCAATGCGAAAATTCAAAATAGGCTCGTTTCGCTTAAGCCTGTCCTATGATTGCTCAGGCGTGCCATATAAAAAAGAACTTTTTGTATGTCTGGGAGGAATAGCCTTTAATTTGCTTTTCGCCTCTCTTATGGCGATTTTAAAACTTTATAAATATGATAGCATAAGCTTTTTTATTTTGTGCAATTTGTCCCTTGCGCTCATGAATTTATACCCCGTTTCTACCTTGGATGGAGGTGGAATCCTCAAGTGCTTGCTCATGATGCTTTTTGATGCTGAAAAGGCAGAAAAAATCTCAAAAATTATATCGCTAATTGCCGTTTTTATTCTGTGGCTTTGCGCAGTATATTTACAGCTCGTTTTCGATTCAAATATCTCAATGCTTTTTATTTCGATTTTTCTTTTGATAGAACTTTGCTTTTCATGCTAAAAAAATTTATAATATTTTTAAAAATCTATTGCACATTTCTATAATATCTGTTATAATTCAAATTGATTTACTAGCAAGTACGAAAAAAGAAGATTTTTGTAAATGTAGGTCAAATCTATGAAAGAACGGGGATAGAAATGAACGAAAAAAAGATCATTGAGTTAAAAGGCGTTGCTAAATCCTTTGACGGAGAAATCATTCTCGACAACATCGATCTCGATGTTCATGAAAAGGAATTTATGACATTACTTGGCCCTTCCGGATGTGGAAAGACCACTACCTTGCGTATCATCGCGGGATTTGTTACTCCTGATAGTGGAGAGGTAATGTTCGATGGTGAACTAATTAACGATTTACCACCGTACAAGCGTTCGGTAAACACCGTATTCCAAAAATACGCGCTGTTTCCGCATCTTAATGTTTACGAAAACATTGCTTTTGCTCTTCGATTGAAAAAGGTATCAGAAGAAGAAATTTATGAGCGTGTAGAGGAAATGCTCACTATGGTTAACTTAAGGGGCTTTGAAAAAAGAGATGTCAACTTGCTCTCAGGTGGCCAACAGCAAAGAGTAGCTATCGCTCGTGCTCTAATTAATAAACCAAGGGTTCTTTTGCTTGACGAGCCTCTCGGAGCGCTAGATTTGAAGCTTCGTAAGGATATGCAGAACGAGCTCAAAAATATTCAAAGAAAAACAGGCATAACATTTATATATGTAACTCACGATCAAGAGGAGGCTCTTAGTATGTCTGATACCGTTGTCGTTATGGCAAACGGAAAAATTCAGCAAATTGGAACTCCTACCGATATTTATAATGAGCCACAAAACGCTTTTGTTGCCGACTTTATCGGTGAGAGTAACATAATAGATGGTGTTATGCTTGATGACTATAAAGTAAAATTCTCAGGTCAAGAATTTGAATGTCTTGATAAGGGCTTTTCTAAGAATGAGCCTGTTGATGTTGTAGTGCGTCCTGAGGATGTCGATGTTGTTTCTCCTGAAAAGGGAATGCTTTGTGGCGTAGTTGACTCTGTAACCTTTAAGGGCGTTCACTATGAAATTATTGTAACCATCAATAATTTCAAATGGATGATTCAATCAACCGACTATGTCGCTCCAACACAAAGCATAGGCTTGTATATTGAGCCTGATGCAATTCATATAATGAAAAAATCCGAATATTCAAATATGTTTGGAGATTACTCGTCCTTTAGTGATGAGTTGGATAGATTATCTGACGCAACCGAGGAGGAAGAGTAAAGACAATGACAAAAAAGGGCTTAATTCAAAAGGCAGCCGCATCACCACATATTGTGTGGGCTGTGCTGTTCATTATTGCACCGCTTCTTTTTGTCGTGTATTATGCTTTTACAGATAGCGAGGGTAAATTCACCTTTTCAAACATTGGAGAGTTAGCACAGGCTAGCTATCTCGAGGTCTTTTTAAGGTCTATTTGCTTTGCGTTTCTAGCAACCGTTATTTGCCTTGTAATCGCATATCCTATCGCTTATTTTATGACCAAGACAAGCCCAAGGACTCAAAAAATCCTTATAATGCTTGTTATGCTTCCACAATGGCTAAACTTCCTCATTCGTACATATTCATGGATGGCGTTGCTTGAGGATACAGGCATTATCAACTCGCTTCTCGATAAAATAGGCATAGACCCAATACACATGATAAATACATCAGGTGCAGTTATTTTAGGAATGGTATATAACTATTTGCCATATATGATAATTCCACTACATTCTGTTATGAGCAAGATTGATACAAGATTGCTCGAGGCAGCATCTGACCTTGGTTGTAGTCCGTTTAAGGTTATAACTAGCGTAGTGCTTCCCCTTAGTGTTTCGGGAATTATTTCAGGCGTTACAATGGTTTTTGTACCATCAATTAGTACCTTCTATATTTCACAAAAGCTCGGTGGAGGAAACTTCGACCTTATCGGTGATACGATTGAGCGTCAATTCCAAACTGCATATAACTATAACCTCGGTGCTGCGATGTCGCTTGTGCTTATGATAATTATCATGATTAGCATGGCGATAATGAATAAGTATTCGGGCGAGGACGACGGAGGTGTAGTAGTATGAAAAAGAAAATTGCACAAAACATCTACACCATACTTGTGTTCGTGTTCCTTTATATGCCGATCGCTGTGCTTATTTTGTATTCATTTAACGCATCAAATAGTACAAGCACCTTTGATGGCTTTTCGCTTAAATGGTACAGAGAGCTATTCAGTGATTCAGCATCACTAAACGCTCTTAAAAACACACTTATACTTGCAATTCTGTCAGCTGTAATCTCTACAATAATAGGAACTATGGCTGCATACGGAATTAATAAAATGCAAAATAAGTATGTAAAAAGTGCTACAATGTCAGTTACCAAAATCCCAATGATGAACCCCGAAATCGTAACCGGTATCTCAATGATGCTTTTGTTCGTTTTTGTCGGAGTTTTAATCGGCGGAAAGGCAAGCCTAGGCTTTGGAACTGTTCTCATAGCTCATATTACATTCAATTTGCCGTATGTTATTTTGTCCGTTATGCCTAAATTTAAGCAAATGGATAAAAGTTTACCCGAGGCGGCTCTAGATCTCGGCTGTACGCCATTTCAGTCATTTTTCAAGGTGGAATTGCCACAAATTATGCCTGGAATTATCTCGGGCTTGATTATGGCGTTTACCCTGTCACTTGACGACTTTGTAATCAGCTATTTTACAATCGGTAGTGGCTTTGAAACACTTCCAATTAGAATTTATTCAATGACCAAAAAGCGCGTAACCCCCGATATGTATGCGCTTTCAACCTTGATATTCGTATCAATCCTTATTTTGCTTGTTGTATCAAACCTTATCTCTGATAAGAACAGAGATAAAATGAGCAAAAAGGCAAAAAAGATTACTAAAATCGTAGTTGGATCGGTGTTTGGAGCAATTGCTCTTATAACACTCATCGTGCTAATCGCGTCAGCAGGCACCAAGACAGTTACTTTGAATGTCTATAACTGGGGAGAATATATCTCCGACGGTAGCGAGGATACATACGACACCAATGCCGAATTTGAAAAATACTACGAGGAGTGGTATTACGAAAAATATGGCGAGCATATAAATGTTCAGGTAAATTACACCACCTTCGCAAGCAACGAGGACTTGTATGCAAAGCTAAAGAGTGGAGCAACAGGATATGATGTTATAATCCCGTCTGACTATATGATTGAGAGATTAAAGGCCGATGGACTATTACAGCCTCTAAACTTAAATAACATTCCCAATTACGAAAATATATCAGACCAATTCAAAAATCCGTTCTACGATAGCGATCCTGACGAAAAATATACCGTTATGTACACCTACGGAATTATCGGTATCGTATATAATAAAGACAAAATCGACCCCTCTGACCTTGAAAAAATCGAAAACGGAGAGGCTGGCTGGGAGCTTTTGTGGGATGAAAAATACGCAGGTCAAATTCTTCAATTCAATAACGCAAGAGATGCATTTGGAACAGCTATGTATGCGCTTGGAATTGATGTAAATAACGCAACCCCTGAAGAATGGAAAATGGCATTTGAAAAGCTAAAGGCGCAAAAGCCATTAGTCCAAAGCTATGTTATGGATGAAATCTATAACAAAATGGAAAGCGGAGAGGCAACTCTTGCCGCCTACTACGCAGGAGATTGCCTGTCAATGATCGCTAATAACGAATCCCTTGGATTTTTCTATCCAAAGAACGAGAATGGCGAGTATGTAACAAATATATTTGCAGACGCTATGTGTATTCCAGCAGGCGCTTCAAATAAGGAGCTAGCCGAGGCATATATTAACTTTATGCTTGACGAGGAGCATGGCGCAGCAAGAGCTAACGCAGAATATATTTATTACGCATCTCCTAATAAAACAGTCTTTGAGGACCTCGAATATATAGACTATCTTGGCGAGGATTATGAGCTCATTTATGACCCCGATTTTAATGAGCCATATGGAAACGGAGAGCAAACCTATATCGAGTATATGTTTGCAACATACGCATATAGAGATATGACCGAGGAAAACAGAGCAAGACTCAATGGCTTGTGGGAGGAGCTAAAGGTAGATTCAACCTCGTTTGGTAGTGGAATTTATATTGTGTGCGCTGTGATTGTAGTGCTTATCGTTGCCTTTGGAGTGTATAAATACATTCAAAAAAGGCAGAGAAGAAGGCTTTATTGGAACAACCCCGCACCTGCAAAATTCGAGAATACAATGAGTATTCCAAAAGTTGTAGCTCCAAACGATAATAACACACCCAATAGCACAAATTAATACAAAAATCACCGAGAATGTTTCTCGGTGATTTTTAATTAATTGCTTGAATTCTTTCTGCGAAGCTTTTCGGCTTGATCAATGTAATCGGGGTGAAAGCCATCAACCTCTCCGCGCTGAATAGCGCCTAAAATTCTGTGATAAAGCCCGGGATGCTCGCGTTCAAATGGCTCTAAAAACGCCTTCATTTTGGCTCTTTCCGTGTTTCCGTCAGCAGGACAGGGTGCTTTGTAAATTGGCAAGCTCTCCCTTGTGGCAAAGGATAAAATTTCCTTTTCGCTTGTGTAAATCAAAGGCCTAATCATTGTCAAATCCTTTATAGAAAGGTAAGTAACAGGCCTAAAGCAACCAATTCTGCCCTCGAAAAATAGATTTAACATAAAGGTTTCAACAACATCGTCAAAATGATGCCCGAGAGCTATCTTGTTACAGCCAAGCTCCTTTGATGCATCATGCAAAGCCCCTCGCCTCATTCTCGCACAAAGCGAGCAAGGGCTCTTTTCCCTTCGTACATTAAAAATAATTTCATAAATTTGAGTTGGAATAATATGATATTCAACCTCAAGCTCCTCGCAAAGCCTCGAAATCTCGGAAAAATCGCTACCCTCAAAGCCCATATCTATTGTGATAGCAACAAGAGTGAATTTCTGCTTTAAAAAGACCCTCATTCGTGCTAGCGCACAAAGAAGAGTGAGCGAGTCCTTTCCGCCGGAAACACCGACAGCAATTCTGTCGCCATCCTCAATCATGTTGTATTCCTCAATCGCCTTGCGTGTGTGGCTGAGTATTCTTTGAATGCTTTTGAATTCCTTCATAGTAACCTCTTTGAAAAAAACGAATAAAATATTTAAAAAAGGGGGGATAATATGGCAATAAAAATTTATATAGACCAAGGACATAATCCTCGTAGCCCAAATACAGGCGCTGAGGGTAACGGATACGCAGAGCAGGACATAACCTATGCAGTAGGGCAAAGCCTCGCCACGCTTTTGCGAAATAATGGTAATTTCGAGGTAAGACTCTCTCGCCCGACACCAGACACACAGCTCGGTACATCTAACGCATCAAGCCTAAGAGTAAGAGTAGATGAAGCAAACTCGTGGGGCGCAGACTATTTTATAAGCATTCATACAAACGCATCAACTTCAAGCTCTGCAAGTGGTAGCGAGGCGCTTGTTTATAGAGTGCCATCGGTAGCCGAGGAGCTAGGCGAGGATATATTAGACGCCTTAAACGAGGCAACAGGACTCCAAAACAGAGGCATTAAGGTGCGCCCCGGGCTTTATGTACTAAGAAGAACAAATATGCCCGCAGTCCTTGTCGAAATAGGCTTTATCTCAAATCCGTCAGATGCCAATCTTATGGCAAATAACCCTCAGCTCTTTGCTCGAGGAATATATAACGGTATTCTCGATTACCTCGATCTTTAATATTCTAACATAACAAATTAAATAAATCAATAAAAATCCCTCTTTTTACATAAACGAGGGGTTTTTTGTTGACTTTTTGTAGTGTATATGATAATATTGTTATATATTGCAGAAAAACGCAATTGTCACAAAATTTAGGACTCATAGTGTGTGCGTAAGTGACAAAATCATAATAGATTGTTATAAACAAAGGAGAATATAGCGGTGGAAAATACGATAAAATATCCAAACGGAAATTCTTACGAGGGCGCAGTTAATGATAGAAAACTTCCTCACGGAATGGGTACTATGAAATATTCCGACGGAAGCGTGTATGTCGGCAGATGGAATTTCGGTGCATGGTATGGAGAAGGCACCTTTATTGATGGACGCAGAGTATATGTAGGAACTTGGGTTGGCACTAAAAAAAGCGAGTATGTAACTCTTGTTGAAAATGGCGAAGCTATGCGTGGCAAAATGGACGAAATCGGATTTCTCGGCCCTGACGGAGAACGCTTGCCTGAGCCTGCCCAAGAGCAAAATGATGATATACCAAACGAGGATAAGCCTGCTTCCAATGTACATAAAATCACCGGTGGCGACGCACCTCTCTATAAAAGAGTAGGCGAAAAAACAATTCTTTTCGGCACCTATCCTCAGATAATAAAGGCAGATAATGTAACAATTACAGATACCACAAACGAAAATGGCTATTTCTTAGGAAGCGACGGAGAATGGTATGCAAAGGTTGTAGCAAGTCCATATGACTCCTCATATAAATTCTCAAATGACGCATCTGTGACAAGTGGATCTACCTATTACTTCAAGGTAGAGCCAATCAAATGGAGAATACTCTCAACGGATGGCGATACAGCTCTTATTTTGTGCGATAGCATAATAGCAAATCATAGATATGACAATGATTCAAACAACTATATGGATAGCGAAATAAGACAATGGTTAAACGAGCAATTCTATAAGACCGCCTTTACAGATATGCAAAGGGAAATTATATTGACAACCACGGTTGACAATAGCGTAGCAAGCACAGGTTACTCAAGTAACCAATACGCCTGTGAGGACACAGAGGATAAGGTGTTCCTGTTAAGCTATAAGGAAGTAACAAACAGTATATATGGCTTTAATAATACAGCAAGAAGAATGTTAACAAGTGACTATTCAAGAGCAACAGGTTCGTATATGAATGCATCCTCGGATTATTATGGTAACGGCTCTTGGTGGCTCCGTTCTCCTTTCGATTACAATCGTAACTATGCGCGCTATGTCTACCGTGACGGTGATGCCTACACCAACTATGTCAACTATACTTACTCTGGCGTTGTCCCTGCTTTGCAAATTCAATTGAATTAGATAATTATTAAATTCTAAAATTCAATAATTCCAAAATTCAAAAACCGCTTATCAATCCTTTTGAACAAAGGAAATAAGCGGTTTTATTTTTATTAATTAACCCTCGAATTGTCTGCCTAAAAATGCGCCTGCAGTTTGAATTAGCTTTGCCTCGGTTGGATTTTCTCCTTGGTCATTTCCTGTATATACCGACGCAATACAACCGACAATATCACCATCTGAAATTATCGGCATAGCATATTTTATAAGAGAAGCTCCACCCTCAACAATGCTTATCTCGGGTGCGCCCTGCTTGTGTGAATACATAGCTCTGCCTTCGATTATATTCTCAAAATCCTCGCTTAGCTTTCTATCAAGATATTCACGCCTTGAAATTCCTGCGCTTGCAATAACACTATCTCTGTCAGTTACAATAACTGCCATTTGACATGTTTTGTAAAGAGTTTCAACATATTGTGATGCAAACGAGGCAAGCTCGCCAATAGGGGAGTATTTTTTAAAAATAACCTCACCATCCTTGCCCGTATAGATTTCGAGGGGCGCTCCCTCGTGTATTCGCATGGTTCTTCTAATTTCCTTTGGTATAACGACTCGTCCTAGGTCGTCAATTCTTCGTACAATTCCAGTAGCCTTCATTGGAAAAATCTCCTTTTTGATTTTTGTTGCCTTGTTATTGTTTGTAGCTTTTGGAGAATTATGCGAGAATTTGAAAAAATCACAAGTTTTCCTATAAATTTTATCATTCGTCTTGAAAAAATGCTTTATATATGCTACAATAACTATGTATATAGTCTTACCGGCTAAATAGCCACTATCAAAAGAAAGGGAGAAAGCATATGGAAATGGTCGGAACAGTAATATATATTGCTATTGCTGTCGTTCTCTTATATGGTGCTTTGCGAGGCGCGCACAAGGGGCTTTATAAATCTCTAATAGACCTAGGCGTTACAATAGTGGTCGCCTTTCTGTCTGTGTGGATCGCTAAAACCGTGTCGAAAACATTAGTTGACGAGGCGTCGCTTATGGAATTTCTTGATTGGGCATCTGCTCAAGCGCCCAATTTGGCAGAAACCTTGGCGTCATTTAAGGAAATAATTGTTGATTTTTCTAGTGATACAAATCTCGTGGGAATGATTTTATCTCTTCCTGCCATCATTTTATCACCATTCATTTTCATGATTTTATATCTTGTTATAGGTGTAATCCTGAAAATTCCTAAAATGATAATCGCTCGTTCCATCTTTGGTAAAAACACAGGAGAAACCTACCATGGCGGAAGTCGAATTGTCGGCGCTGTCGTTGGTGGCGTGGTTAGAGTTCTGTCACTTGCCATATTCCTAATTCCGTTAATCGGTTATATCAACCTAACAAACGACACTCTAATAGACATAAGCCAGCCAAATGGCTCTGAAATCGTTGAAGAGGTAGAGCCTCTCGAGGCAGAGGGCGAAGCAGACAACGAAACCGCCAAAACACTTGACGAAATCAGCACAACCTGTGGTGAGCTTCAAAGCGCATATATTGCCCCTATCGCAGATAATTTTGCGCTAAAGGCAATTCACGCTTGCGGTGGAAATTGGGTTTTCAAAACTCTTTCCAGTGCCAAGGTTGAAAAACATAAAATCTCGTTAACTACCGAAATTGATGTTTTGGTTTCCGTTTATAACGAGGCAAAACCGCTGATTACCACACCAATTGAGCAATTTGACGATCCACAGGCAACAGCCATTAAAAATATCACAAATACTTTAGATAACGCAATCATTTTGCCATCAATTACATCGGGAATTATATCTCATGTTTCAAGCGCATGGCTTGAGGGCGAGGAGGTATTTGGCTATGCCAAAATAAATGTTGGCGAGTATTACGAGCCAACGCTTGACGAAATTCTAGCCCTATTTGCCGAAACCACCGAGGCTACAATAAAGCAGGATATTCACACAGTTGGAAATCTTGTGACAATTTGTATCGAGGAGGACTTCTTTAAAGAGGTTCTTGGTGGTGGAGAGGCGTTGAATGTTGCTAAAAACGAAGAGTTTTTAGGCAAGGTGTTTGCAGAAATCTATAAAAACGACACAACAAGACCTCTTGTTGAAAACATGATAAACGCCTTGAAAAATTACATTTATAGAGTTTATAATGAAGTAAATGAAACAAATATTCCTCTCCCCGAACAGCTTGTAATGGATAACATTACCGAGCAAAATATGTACGATGAGGGTGCGTTAATCGCCAAAATCGTAGTCGATTTTATGAAATTCTATGAAACCTTCGATATGAACGAAGAGGACAATACAAAGCTTTTAATTCAAACAGATGTTCGTTCTCTTGGTAGAGCTCTTGATAATCTTAAAAAGAGCATAATAATAGGCGATTCATATAATTTCCTACTAAAAGCCATCTTGAAGTCAGAGGGCGCATCAAAGCTCCAATTCCTAACGCCCGAGTTTATCGAGCTTCTTACAACAACCGATACAAGCATGGAGGTCGTTCTTGTTTCAAGACAACAAATCGCAGTTATTCTATCTGCCGCAAAGGGTCAAGATAGAGAAGAGGCGATAAAGCATCTTCTTGAAAATGTTGATCCCGAAACTGCCGCAATTATCGTCGAAACTCTAACTCCTGAAATTCTATGGAATTTTGGAATGGATATGGAAAAATCCGAGGCTATGTCCGGCGTTATTAGCTCAATCGTTCAAGAAATGGCATCAAATGATAAGGAGCTGACCCACGAGGAGCTTGAAAACGAGATTGAAGCTGTTGATAAGCTTGTAAGCACAATCCAAGGCGCAACCGACGGAACAAGCACAAGCGAGAATATATTCTCCACAACCGAGGGAGAGGATTCTGCTACCGGAATGACCAGCTCAGAGCTTGTTGAAACTATTGTTAATTCTACAATTGTTTCCTCTGCAATCAACTCGGCAACCGCTGATGAAAATGGCGATCTCGTAGAAGACCCATATAAGATTTCTAACAAGCTATCCGAAACCGACAAGACCTCAGCAAAGGACGCAATCGAAAGCTATTATACTGAAAACGCAGTAGATGGCGATAATGCCGAGCTTGAAAAGACACTCGGCTCACTTGCTACAATTCTTGGTGTAGAAATAACACTTACAAAATAAAAAACAAAAGCAATCGTCCCAAAAGACGATTGCTTTTTGCTAAAAAGAGTTGATTTGTCAATAAAATCGAAAAATTAACTTGACTAATTTTTTATTATATGTTAAAATATAGTATATTATCATGATAGCTTAGGAGGTGTGCGATTGGAGGAAAAGGATTTAAAAGAGATAATTGCTCAAAATATTTTCTATTTGAGAACCATTAACCATATGACTCAATACGAGCTGGGCGAACAGCTTAATTATTCCGATAAGGCAATCTCTAAATGGGAAAGGGCAGACGGAATTCCTGACGCGTATGTCCTAAAAAACATCGCACAGCTATTTGGAGTTACAGTTGATTATTTGCTAACAGAGCACTCTGAGCAAGATAAAAAGATAGAGAAAAAGCCCATCAACACGAGAGGCAGAGCACTAGTCCTTAATGTTGCCATGCTTTCTGTTGTTACAATCGCGGTGTTTTTGTTTGTAATAATTGCTCTTGCCACAGAAAAATATATTTGGCAAATTTTCATTTATGCACTACCCGTAATTGCGATTGTTGGCATAGTTTTCTCCGGAATTTGGAGAAGGACATTTGGCTTGTTCCTTTTTATATCATTACTTGTGTGGTCTATAATTCTCACCATCTATTTTGCTATGGGAAGCTATGTAACATGGCTCATTTTCTTGCTTGGTATACCCGCACAGGTTATCGTTTTCTTGAGCTTTGGTATAAAAATCAACATAAAAATGAACCAAAAGAACAATCCAATCCTAATTACCGCTATGGAGAAGATCCAAAAGAAATCCAAGAAAAAATAGTCAAAAACAAACACATCCCCCCACTCTACCAATCGTAGAGTGGATTTTTTTAACTCTATTTTTATATTTTTCTATTGTAGAGGAAAAAATTATAATAAAAGGTGGACTATTTGAGATTTTTTTGATAGAATTTGAGTGTGCAAGGCACAATCAAAAAAGCTGAGAGGGATTTTTGAAATGGCTGATTATGTAATTAGTGCATGCTCTACAATGGATTTAACTGCAGAGCATACAAGAAAAAGAGACATCATGTTTTTGAACTTTAAATATTCTCTTGACGGAGCTGAGCATCTCGACGATATGTTCGAATCAACCTCCGCTAAGGAATTTTATGACGCGATGGTAAATGGAGCAGACACAAAAACCTCCCAGGTTAATGTAGATGCGTATTTGACATTTTTTAGAGAGATTTTATCACAGGGAAAGGATATATTACACATTTCCTTCTCGTCTGGCCTTTCTGGCTCGTATAATTCTGCAAGAATTGCAGCGGAGGAGATAAGACCCGAGTTCCCGGACAGGAAGCTACTTCTTGTTGACTCCCTTGCCGCATCATCCGGCTTTGGCTTGTTCGTTGATAAAATAGCCGACCTAAGAGATGAGGGAAAGACAATTGAAGAGGCATATACATGGGCGATGGAAAACAAAAATAAGGTTCATCACTGGTTTTCATCATCAGACCTCACCTTCTATGTAAAGGGTGGTAGAGTTTCCAAGGTTGCGGGCTGGTTCGGTACAATTTTGAAAATTTGTCCCGTTCTCAATGTTGATAAGCAAGGAAAGCTCATTCCTCGTGAGAAGGTTAGAGGAAAGGCAAATGCCCTTAAGCGTCTTGTAGAAAAGATGGTTGAAAATGCTGAAAATGGCGCAGATTACGACGATAAGTGCTATATTTGCAACTCTGATTGCTACGAGGACGCAGAATTCGTTAAGAATTTAGTAGAGGAGCACTTCCCTAAGCTCGCAGGAAAGGTTCAAATATTCAATATAGGACCAACAATTGGCTCACATACCGGCCCCGGTACAGTAGCACTTTTCTTTATGGGTAAGGAAAGAATTGATTAATTTTTACGGAGATAATCATGGACAATAACCACAACAAAATTAATGGTGAAGACTATCGTAAGCTAATTATTACTGCCGCTCAATATCTTGAGGATAATAAAGAGGAAATAAACGATCTAAATGTTTTCCCCGTTCCGGATGGCGATACCGGCTCAAATATGTCAATGACCGTCTCTAAGGCTGCAGAGGAGCTTTTGAGATTAGGTAGCGATATGCCTCTTGATGAGGCAGCTAGCACCACCGCTAAGGCTATGCTTCATGGTGCAAGAGGAAACTCAGGCGTTATTATAAGCTTGCTTTTTAGAGGAATCGCTAAGGGGCTTATAAACGCTCAAGAGGCGGACGGAATTGCATGGGCAAATGCTCTAAGAACAGGCGTAGAGGCTGCATATAATGCTGTCGATAATCCTGCCGAGGGTACAATTTTGACTGTTGCAAGATGCTGTGCGGAGGCGGCAGAGCAGGCAGCGGCTGAAAATAATAATTTTGAATATGTTCTTCAAAAGGTAATAGAGGCTGGCTCAAAGGCGCTTGCTGAAACTGTAAATCAAAACCCTGTTCTTGAAAAGGCAGGTGTTGTTGATGCGGGTGGTAAGGGATGGCTACTTGTATTACAAGCTATGCTTGACGCCTTGAATGCAGACGGAATAAAGCTTGTTTTAAAGCCTGTTACACCCACTGTAACTAATGAAAGAGCAGATTTTTCGTCATTTAATACAGAGGAAATTACATTTGGCTTCTGCACAGAATTTATCGTAAAAAAGCACGAGCCGGATTCTGATTCATCATCTCTTAAAGCGTATTTAAACGGAATGGGCGATAGCCTTGTTATGATAGACGATGGTGAAATTATAAAGGTTCATGTTCATACAAATGAGCCACATGCAGTTTTAGGCGAGGCTCTTAATTATGGCGTTTACGAAACCGTCAAGGTTGAAAATATGCGTACTCAGCACACCAATAAGCTAGTTGATGCTCCTGCAACCGAAATGAAAAAGTATGGCTTTGTAAGTGTTTCTAGTGGAAGTGGAATGGATGATATTTTCAACGAGCTAGGCATAGATAAAATTGTTTCAGGTGGTCAAACAATGAATCCGGCAACCGAGGATTTAAGTGACGCAGTAGAGGCAATACCTGCTGAAACCATATTCATTTTGCCAAATAACAAGAATATAATTATGGCGGCAAAGCAAGTAGCAGAGCTGACAAATAAAAATGTTATTGTAATTCCAACTCGATCTGTGCCACAGGGCTTTTCAGCAATGCTCGGCTTTGATCCGGAGGCTAGCGCTGAAGAAAACGAGGCGTCAATGACTGAATGCGCTCAAAATGTTGATACAATGCAAATCACATATGCCGCAAGAAACTCCAACTTTGACGATATGGACATATCAGAGGGCGATTTTTTGGCACTTCTTAATGATAAGCTACTTGCATCAGGCAAGGATTTAAATGAGCTATTTAATATGCTTATAGAGAATATAAGCGAAAAACAAAAAAGCTTTGTTAGCATTTATTATGGCGAAGGTATTTCCGAGGACGAAGCAGAAAAAACAGCCGAATATTTTAAAGGCAAGCTAGGCTCGGGCATTGAAATAAATCTATATAAGGGAGACCAACCGGTTTATTTCTATGTGATTTCTGCTGAATAAGCCCTACATAAAATCAAAAGCAGGTACGAAAGTACCTGCTTTAAATTTTTAGTTTCCCTTGGCATTTGGCTCGTAATCTCTTGATGATTGGCTTGGCTCTGGGGTTTCATAATTAGCTTGAGGCTCGTCAAGTATCTGTGTTGATGCGCTCTCATTGTACCTTTTGGAAATTTTTCCAAGGTAAAACAACGAAAAGAAGTTTTGTAGTCCACAAATAAATAACGAAATTCTAAACAATATCAAATAAGCAGTTGAGCTTTCGTTTGAATATTGCATACGAATAAGGGAAAAACCGCCTAAAATCGCAAGACACGAAAATACAAGTAAAAACCACCACATTTTCATATCATATCGCTTTGCATAAATTACAGTTTGAAGCTTAAATGAGCCATCTATAATGATTAAAAGACCTATCACCATAGGATATACATTCATTACGGCACTAGGAAATAGAAAGGCAACACCTGCACAAATAAAGGTTGTTGCATCAGCAACAATGGCAACAGCAAATCCAATGCCTCTTTCCTTTGCCGAAAGAATTTTTACAAGCTGAACAATAGATGCAATCAAAGCAACGCCACCTATTATATAGCTCGTTATATTCATTGCTTGTGTTGGGTATATAACAAAGCACGCTCCGGCAACACACAAAATAATTGCGATTACAAGATAGCCCCAACGGAAGCTTTTAATTGATTTTAAAATTCCCATTAATTTTCACCATATCCTTCAAATTGACTATGATACAGCTCATAGTAAAAGCCTTTTTTTGCCAAAAGCTCATCGTGCGAGCCTTGCTCAATAATTTTTCCACTCTTCATAACCAAAATTATATCAGCCTCTCGTATCGTAGATAAGCGATGAGCAACGATGAACGAGGTTCTGTTCTTCATCATAAGAGCAAACGCCTCTTGAATTTTAATTTCGGTTCTGGTGTCGATTGAAGAGGTAGCCTCGTCAAGAATAAGCATAGGTGGCAGGCAAAGCATAATTCTTGCAATACAAAGAAGCTGCTTTTGTCCCTGCGAGAGAAGAGAGCTATCCTCTGACACTATTGTGTCGTAGCCGTTTGGCAAGCGCTTGATAAAGCTATGCGCATGGGATAAGCGTGCCGCTTGGATTATTTCCTCGTCGCTCGCATTTGGGTTTCCAATTGCAATGTTATCTTTTATGCTGGCGTGTCGTATCCAAGTCTCTTGAAGAACCATTCCGTAGCTTTCACGCAACGATGCGCGAGTTATATCTCTTATGTCCGTTCCGTCAACTGAAATAGAACCGCCCTTAACATCATAAAAGCGCATTAAAAGATTGATAAGCGTCGTTTTTCCACAGCCCGTAGGACCGACAATTGCAATCCTTTGACCATGGCTAACATCAAGCGAGAGGCTTTCGATCAGCCTTTGCTCGTCTGTGTAAGAGAAGAATACATCTTGAAGAGATATATTTCCGTTTACATCTGTTAAGCAAATGGCATCACTTGCATCAGGCTCCTCGCTCTTTTCATTTATAAGCTCAAAGATTCTATCTGCGCAAGCAAGAGCGTTCTGAAGCTCGCTTACAACGCCGGAAATCTCGTTAAAGGGCTTTGCATATTGTGTCGCATAGCTTAGAACACTTGATAAAGCACCCACGCTAAGCGCAAGACCACCACTTCCAATTACAGTAAAAGCGCCAACTAGAGCTGTAGCAGCGTAAACTAGCGCATTTACAAATCTAGTGGTAGGATTTACAAGAGAAGAGAAGAAAATTGCCTTAACAGAGCATTTTTGAAGCCTTCCGTTAACCTCGTCAAATTCCTCAATTGCCTCGTCCTCGTGAGAAAACGCCTTCACAACCTTTAAATTCCCAACCATTTCGTCAATTATCGCAGTTTGCTCGGCACGAGTCTTTGATTGCTCATGGAACATAGAATATGTTTTCTTAGCAATAAAATTAGCGACAAATAGCGAAAGAGGAGTCAAAAGAACAACAACAAGCGCAATCTTAAAATTGATTAAAATTAGAAAAATAATAGTTCCTAAAACTGTAATAACGCCTGTAAATAATTGTGTAAATCCCATCAAAAGTCCATCGGCAAATTGGTCAACATCAGACACAATTCTGCTTACAATTCCACCATAAGAATTTGAGTCAATGTACTTTAAGGGTAGCCCTTGAAGCTTGTCAAACGCCTCGTTACGAACATCTCGAACGATGTTGTAGGTGATTTTGTTGTTTATATTGCTCATTATCCATTGTAAAAGACCAATAATAACTGCAATTATACCAACTCTTAAAAGCAAATTCCAAACTGCACTTCTGTCAACCGTACCTGCTCCATTTGCAAGTAAATCTATTGCTTGACCTATAACAATAGGAATATAAAGCGTTAGAGCAACAGTTGCGGTAGCAAAAAGAATAGAGAGAATAAGAAGTGGCGTGTACCTCTTAACATATTTTAGAACCTGCTTTATTGTGGAGAGCTTAAGCTTAGATTTTTTCATATCTCACCCTCCCCCTTGAATTGAGAATTGTATATTTCTCTATAAACAAGACAGCTATCGAGTAGCTCCTCGTGAGCACCAATACCAACAATCGCGCCATCGTCAAGAACGACAATTTTGTCGGCATTAGCAATAGAGGCAGTTCTTTGAGATACAATAAATACAGTCGGCTTGTAATCAAGCCCTGCAATTGAGGCGCGAAGCCTTGCATCAGTTGCATAGTCAAGAGCAGATGCACTATCGTCTAAAATCAAAATTTCAGGCCTTTTAAGTAGCGCTCTTGCAATTGTAAAGCGCTGACGCTGACCGCCCGAGAGATTTTTTCCACCCTGTTCAATAACGAAATCGAGACCTTGAGGCTTGCTTTCAAGCACATCTAGTGCTTGCGCCGTTGTTATAGCCTCAATAATTTCCTCGTCGGTTGCTCCCTCGTTGCCCCATTTCATATTTTCACGAATAGAGCCACTAAATAACACCGCTCTTTGTGGAACAACACCTATTTTGGAGCGAAGAAGCTCGGTAGGATAGCTCTTTACATTGACTCCATCTACTAAAACCTCGCCATCACAAGCATCATAAAACCTTGAAATAAGATTTATAAGAGAGGTTTTTCCCGAGCCTGTACCACCAATAATACCGACAACCTCGCCACGCTTGACGCTAAAATCGATGTCGTCAAGAGAGGTCTCAGAAGCGCCCGCATATCTAAGGTAAGCGTGTCTAAATTCAACGGAAATATCTGTTTTTACAGGCTCCGGTATTGTGGAATTGTCCGTAATAGATGGCTCAATTTCAAAAACCGCTTGAACTCTGTTTCCACAAGCAACCGCTTTAGTAATAGTCACAATAAGATTGGCAAGCTTTATAAGCTCAACTAGAATTTGTGACATATAGTTGTATAGAGCAATAACTTGTCCTTGCGTCAAATCGCCCATATCAACCCTTATCGCACCCTGCCAAATCAAAATAGAAATCGCTATGTTGACAATGGCATAGGTAGCAGGATTCATAATTACAGAAATCTTACCGACGAATTTTTGAGCGAAATTTAGCTCGCTTGTAGCATTTCTAAACTCTTGACGCTCATTTTCCTCGTTTGCGAATGCGCGAATAACTCTTGCACCCGTGAGGTTTTCACGAGTTATTCCGAGCACTCTGTCAAGCTTTGCTTGAACCCTTTTGTGAAGAGGGATAGTCGCGCACATAATACCAAAAACAACAAGCCCTAAAACAGGAATAGCAACTGCAAAAACAAGAGCAGAGCTAACATCTATTGTAAACGCCATTATCATAGCACCAAAAACAATAAATGGTGAGCGCATAAATAAGCGCAAGGTCAAATTAACACCCGATTGAACTTGGTTCATATCACTTGTCATGCGAGTGATCATTGTTGAAGTGCCGAGCGTGTCAATTTCTGTATATGAAAGTGATTGAATATGTGAAAAAAGTGAATGCTTAACCTTAGTAGAGAAGCCAACTGCAGCCTTCGCCGCATAATATTGCGCTAAAAGCGTACAGCAAAGACCAATAACCGCAAGCGCAACTAAAATAAGACATCTTTGAACGACAAAGTCCTTATCTTTGTTAGCAATACCAATATCTATAATGCTTGCAACAACCAAGGGGACAAATAACTCAAAGCTAGCCTCTAAAAGCTTGAAAAAGGGACTAATAATGCTTTCCTTTATGTATCCCTTCATAAATCTTAGTAATTTAAACAAGGCATTTTCCTTTCGTCAAATAATATGTTAAAATGTATATTAAGTATATCACACATGCAGAAATATTACAATAAAAAACAAAAATAAACTCAAAAAAGATAAAAAACACGCATTTGCGTGTTTTTTATTTAATTAAATTGTCATTATTATAGGTAAAATCAAGGGCTTACGCTTCGTTTTATTGAAAATATATTTTGAAATTGCGCCCTTCAAAATGCTTTTAAGGTCTCCCCATTCGTGCGCGCCTCTTGATAGAGCATCGATAATAGACGCAGTAGCAATCTCTCTTGCTCCATTCATTAGCTCCTCGTTTTCACGAACATAAACAAAGCCACGAGAGATAATTTCAGGACCGGCGAGAAGAATTCCCTCGTCGGAGCTAATAGTAGCAACCGCTATTATAACTCCGCTTTCGGCAAGATTTTTTCTATCTCTTAAAACGATATTGCCGACATCTCCCATGCCACTTCCATCAATCAAAATCTTTCCGGCGGGGACAGGAGTTGGCAAAAATCTTGCGCCATCCTCGTCAATTTCAATCACCTTGCCAATGTCAGACACAAAAATATTCTCGCTCGGCATACCCATGCCCTCAGCAAGCTCCTTGTGCTGAATTAAATGCCTGTATTCACCGTGAATTGGCATAAAATATTTTGGCTTTGTAAGAGAATGCATTAGCTTTAGCTCCTCTTGACAGGCGTGTCCCGAAACATGCACCTCAACGCTTGAATCGTGATATACGTTCACGCCTCTGCGATAAAGCTCATTTACGATTTTACCAACCAATGGCTCATTACCGGGAATAGCACTAGAGCTGAGCACAACAAGATCCTTGTCGGTAAGAGAAATTTTATCGTGGTCAGAGAACGCCATTCTGTATAGCGCGCTCATAGGCTCACCTTGGCTACCTGTTGTAACAATAGTGATTTTTTCAGGCGGATATTTCTTTATGTTATCAATATCAATAAGTACACCATCAGGAACATTCATATAGCCAAGCCTTACAGCCGCATTTACGACATTTATCATACTGCGTCCCGTAACGGCAACCTTTCGATTGTGTCTTACACTTGAATTGATGATTTGCTGAACACGGTGCACATTCGATGCAAAGGTCGCAATTATAATTCGCTTATCCTCAGCTTGAGAGAAAATTCTTTCAAGAGAAAGTCCAACCTTGCTCTCGGATGGGGTATAACCGGGGCGCTCTACATTGGTGGACTCACACAAAAGCATAAGAACTCCCGCATTACCTAACTCACCAAGTCTTGCGATATCCATAGGCTTGCTTTCAACTGGGGTGAGGTCAAGCTTAAAATCTCCTGTGTGAATTACAACGCCTTGAGGTGTGGTAATGGCAAGAGCACACGCATCGGCAATCGAGTGATTTACTCTTATAAATTCAACCTTAAAGCAACCGGCACTAACCTTGTCACCGGCAGAAACCGTCATTAGCTTAGAGCTCTGAAGAAGCTTATGCTCAATTAGCTTGTTTTCCAAAATACCAAGCGTGAGCTTAGTTCCATACACAGGAACATTTATCGAGCGTAGAAAATAGGGAAGAGAGCCAATATGGTCCTCGTGACCGTGAGTTATAAAAACGCCACGAATTTTGTCAACATTAGCCTCTAAATAGCTGAAATTTGGAATTACAAGATCAACTCCGAGCATATCGTCGTCAGGGAAGCCGATACCACAGTCAATAACGATAATATCGTTTTCACATTCTAAAACGGTAATATTCTTTCCAATTTCATTAAGTCCGCCAAGCGAAAAGATTTTAAGCTTTGGTAGTGCCTTTTTCGTCTTTTTAGGCACTCTTTTAGCCGGAGTTCTGTTCGATTTTGTGGCTTTAGTTGCCTTGCTTGTAGTTTTGGCGGTTGTCTTGGTGGTTTGTTTTTTAGTTGAGCCCTTGCGCCACTTTTGAGTGCTCGAGCCCTTAGTGTTTGTATTAGCCATAATTTCCTTTCTTAATGCATAGCAAAAAACCGTCATGTGACGGGAATATGAGGCAAAGGCGATTGTGCGTAAAACGACCCCACACAACGGCTTTGCGATTTTGAAACGAATGATTTATATACTCATTTTATCATAGGTTTTACTTATAGTCAATAAAAAATTAAAAAATAAAAGAAAAAATTATTGCTCCAATAACACCTAGTATAGCGCCACCTAAAAAAGAGAATAATCCCTTAAATGATTTGTGATTTTTCTTTTGCTTCTTTGCGAATTTATTTTGATTAATAATTTCTGTTGCCACTCTTACAATATCGTCCTCTATACAATCGCTTAACGGTATATCGCTTTTGAGTATAAAATATGCCTCTTCAAAGAGGTCACAGCCCGTATCCTTGATAAAAATCATTCTTTTTTGACAACCCTTAATCATATAAAAATCTCCCGTATTTTTTATACGATTGTTGGCGCAAAAAAATATAATTATTCAATTTTGAAATTTTAGAATTTTTGAAATTAATATTTTTGAAATTTTAAAATTCAAATTATCGTAATTAAATTCAAAAAAACATCCTTGCAATAATACAGGATAAAAGCACGCAAAATGTAGAAACAAAAAGAGCGCAGGGGAGAGCGTAGCTAGTCTTTTTTATACCAGAGCTTGAAAAATAAACGCTGATAACATAAATCACAGTATCGGACGATGCCATAATTAGAGAAGCGCACAAGCCCTCATACGAGTCAACACCGCATTTGGATAAAATTTCCTCGAAGGTAGCAATTGAAGCACTCCCCGATAACGGACGAGTAATAATCAAAGGAAAAATATCGGCAGGTATATGTAGAAGCTCGCACACGGGTGCAAGAAGCTGTGCTAAAAAATCACTTGCCCCCGATGCTGAAAAAATACTAACTCCTACTATTAGAGCGCAAAGAGTAGGAAATAAATTAATCGCACTCTTAGCCCCGTCCTTTGCGCCTGATAAAAACGAGGAAAAATAATCCTTTTTTGAGAAGAGAATTAATAGCGCAACAATTAAAATTACACTAGGTATAATCAGCGCCGAAAATTTTTCAATAGCGCTCATGAAGCTTACCTAAAATTCTAGATAAGATAATTCCTAAAGCACAGCATACACCCGAGCACACCCAGACAGGAACAATTAATGCGTATGTTATGCTCGCTCCAAGAGAAGAGCGGATTGCAATTATAGTGGTAGGAACTAAATTAAAGGAGCAACAGCCCAAAATCGCGAGCGTAATCATATCAGGCGACGCCTTGGTTCTTTTTTCATTTTCATTCATTTTATTTATTGCTCGTATAGCGAGAGGCGTTGCCGCATTTGCAATTCCCAGCATATTTGCGCTAATACACGCCGTGATTTCCTCTGTTGCTACATTATTTTTAAATGACCAGGGGAAAATATGCTTTAAAATTGGCTTTAAAAGCCTTGAAAGCTTTTCTATAATTCCCGCTTCCTTTAATACATTTAAAACTCCATTCCATAACGCCATAATTCCTATAAGCGAGATTACCAGACTCACGCTTTTTGACGCACCGTTTATTATGGCCAATGATATTTCGTCTATATTCCCTGAAAAAACACCAAATATAATAGAAAAAACGCAAATTACGCCAAAGCATTTTCCAAGCATATAATCCCCCAAAAATTAAGATATTCTCAAATATTGTTATAAACTTATTGACACAAAAGATTAAGTCGTGATAAAATATATTCAATTAAAAATTGAAAATGAACATTTTAGGAGAACTTATGGAAAAAATTCTTAATTACAACAAACCGGCAGGCGCATTCGAGGAGGCATTGCCACTTGGAAACGGTTCTCTTGGTGCTATGGTTTATGGTCGCACCGACATTGAGCGTATTTCCTTGAATCATGACACTCTTTGGTCAGGAAAACCCGGTCAAACACTTGTTGAGGGTGCAAGGGAGTCTTATGAAAAAGCACAGGCTCTAACTCTCGAAGGCAAGTTTTACGAGGCTCAAAAGGAGCTTGAAAGGAATTTCACAGGTCCGTGGCTTAATTCGTATATGTATCTTGGCAATCTCTACATAAAAAGAGAGGGATCAAGCGGTTGCTTTGAGAGCTATTCTAGAATTTTAGACCTTGAAAAATCACTTGTTACAGTTTCTTATGTCGAGGACGGAATTTCGTTTGAAAGAGAATACTTTGTTTCTCATCCCGATAATTGCGTAATGGTAAAGCTAAAATCCTCCAGCCCCGTTTCATATGAGCTAACAGGAGATTGCGTTGGTAAAAGCGCTGTTACTGCAGGCGCAGGCTCGTTATTTCTATCGGGCGAGTGCCCCGCTGCTATAAGCCCTAATTATGATATGAGGGCAAGGGCAGTTGTATATGATGGCGATGGAGTTAAGGTTAGCGCAATTGTAAGAGTTTCTTGTGATGGCAAAACAGAATATAAGGCAGATGCACTGCTTATACAAAATGTAACTGATGTAACAATTTATTTTTGCGCTGAGACTAGCTTTATTGACTTTGATAAGCTTCCTACAAAGCCTACCTTCTATCCTTGTGAGAAGAGAATGACAGAGCTTTACCAAAAGCCATATGACGAAATCAAGGCAGATCACCTAGACGATGTTATGCCACTATTTAATAGAATAGAAACTGATTTTGGCGGACCAACAAGCAACCTACCAACCGACGAAAGAATTCGCTCAGACCAAAAGGACACCTCGCTTTGCGAGCTTCTTTATAATTTCGGTAGATATTTGATAATCGCATCTTCAAGAGAAGGCTCTAGGGCAACAAACCTTCAAGGAATTTGGAATGAGCATTTTTATGCGCCATGGTCATCAAACTATACTGTAAATATCAATACGGAAATGAACTATTGGCCTGTGCTCATGTGTAACCTTCCGGAGTGTCATCAGCCGATGATAGAGCTTATAAAGGCTGTAAGCGTGAACGGTAGAGAAACCGCAAAGCATTACTATGGAGCAGAGGGCTTCGTATCTCACCATAACCTAGATTTATGGGCGAACACAACACCTGTTGGTAATAAGGTTGAGGCATCACCAAGGTATGCTTATTGGAATATGTCATCAGGCTGGCTTTGCAGACACCTGTTCGAGCATTATGAATACACACTTGATAAGGATTTTCTTGCAAGCGTTGCGTATCCTATAATGGTGGAAAGTGCCAAATTCTACCTTTCTGTTATGATAAATTATAACGGGAAATGGATAATTACACCATCAACCTCTCCGGAGAACGGAGTTATAATAGATGGCAAGGTTATTCACACAACCACCTATACAACCATGACACAATCAATTGTAGAGGATTTGTTCACTAATATTTTAGCCAGTGCCAAAATTTTAGGAATAGAGGATTCCCTTGTCGCAGAAATAAGAAAAAAGCTTCCTAATGTCGGAATTTATAAAATAGGCTCGCATGGAGAGCTATTAGAGTATAATGAGGAATATGAGGAGGAGGATGTTCATCACAGACATGTTTCGCACCTATACGCTATGTATCCGGCGGGGATTATAACAACTAATGCAACCCCCGAGCTAGCACATGCGTGCCGTCAAACACTTGAAATAAGAGGCGACGAGAGCACAGGCTGGAGCATGGGCTGGAAGGTTAATCTTTGGGCTAGGCTTAAGGACGGAAATAGAGCATATAAGCTTGTAAAAACTCAGCTCACCTTTGTAGATCCTAGCGCAGAGCTCAAATATAGCCATGGTGGAGGAACATATGCTAATATGTTTGATGCACATCCACCATTCCAAATTGATGGCAACTTTGGCGTAGTTGCAGGAATTACACAAATGTTTCTACAATGTGAGGATGGAAGGATAAAAATTCTTCCTGCACTCCCTGACGAGATGAAAAATGGAAAAATAAAGGGACTTTTGGCGAAGGGCAAAATAAAAGTCGATATAGAGTGGAAAAACTCGAAGCTTTCTCGCCTTGAGCTTGTAACACCCATAGCGCAGACCGCTATAATAAATATTGAGGGCGTTGATAGAGAAATCGCCCTAGAAGCTAACGAAATATTTGTTATAGAATAAGCGGAGGGTACATATGAAAAATTTGGGATATTATAACGGTAAAATAGGACTCATTGAGGAAATGAGCGTTCCTATGACTGACAGGGCATTTTATTTTGGGGATGGAGTGTACGACGCAGTCATGTGCCGAAATAATATCCCATATCTTTTAGATGAGCATATAGATAGATTTTATCACAATTGTAATAGACTTTCTATTGTGGTTGAGTTGTCAAAATCAGAGCTGTTTAGCACAATTTGCTCTCTTGTGCGAATGGTTGAGGGAGAGGAAAAATTTGTATATTTTCATGCATCGAGAGGAAATGCATTAAGAGCTCATTCGGCTATGCCGAAAAACGGAAGCTTGTGTATTATGATAACCGAGCAAAAAATGGGTGATATTAGACTGAAAATGAACACCATTTTAGTTCCTGACATTAGGTACGAGCTGTGCGATATAAAAACCTTAAATTTGCTACCTAGCGTGTTGGTTGCTCAAAGGGCTAGCATAGATGGTGCAGACGAGGCTATTTTTCAAAGAAACGGCATAATAACCGAGGGATCTCATTCAAATGTTTCTATTATCTCAAACGGAAAAATCATAACAGCCCCATCGGATTGTCACATCCTTCCCGGTGTGACAAGGGCGCACCTGATAAAAGAGGCGAGGTCAATAGGGATAATGGTTGAGGAAAGACCATATACAATAGAGGAGCTCCTTGAAGCAGACGAGGTTCTTATTACCAGCTCCAGCAAAATGCTAAGAGGCGTTGCAACTATCGACGGAGAGGGCGTTGGTGGCAAAAATCCTGAGCTTCTTGCTCGCCTTCAAGCCATAATGATGGATAACTATTTAAGCTATACAAGCGCATAAATTTGTGTCAAAACACTGATATTGTGAAAATTGACCATAAAGTGCACCTATATTTCATTAAAATTTTACTATATTTAATGTAATAAATCTATTGACAAAATAAGACATAATATGTTAGAATAAAAGTCGGTAAGATTTTTGCAACTGACGGGAGGCGGGCATAACCGCATGGGAGCAAAGATCGTTTGTGTCGACCGTCTGGGCAATTCTACCTTTATAGGTGGAATTGCCCTGTTTTGTTTTTGATTTTCATAAAAGGAGATAGATATATGAAAAAAGTAGCAATCATCATGGGTAGTGATAGTGACCTACCAATAGTTGAAAAGGGAATAAATGTTCTTAAAGAATATGGTATTCCGTTCGAGGTTCATGTTTATTCTGCTCATAGAACACCGGCTGAAACAGCAGAGTTTGTTAAGGGCGCAAGGGATAATGGCTTTGGCGTTATTATCGCAGCGGCGGGAATGGCGGCGCATTTAGCAGGCGCAGTTGCAGCAAATACCGTGCTCCCGGTTATAGGAATTCCTGTTTCTTGCAAAAACACAGGTGGTTTTGATGCGCTTCTTGCAACCGTACAAATGCCAAGTGGCATTCCTGTTGCTACAGTAGCAATAGACGGAGCTGCAAATGCAGCATTGCTTGCAATACAAATGCTCGCACTCTCTGATAACGAGCTTTACCAAAAGCTTCTTAATGCAAGGGAAACCGGTAGAGAAAAAGTGCTCTCAAAAAATCAAGAAATTGAGCAAAAATTTAATGTTTAAATTTTGATGCAGGAATGCACCTAATATAGGAGAAGGATTATATGGGAATTTTCGCAATAATTGGAAAAGAAAAGACAAATGTTGCATCGAGTGTTTATTATGGACTTTATGCGCTTCAGCATAGAGGACAGGAAAGCGCCGGAATAGTTGTGAATGATGATGGAATATTTAGATTTCATAAAGATTCAGGACTTGTAAATGAGGTTTTCAGCACAGAAAAGCTTGAAAAGCTGGGAGATGGAAACATGGCGCTTGGTCATGTTCGCTACGGAACTCTCAAAACAAAAGAAAGGGTAAATGCCGAGCCTATTGTTGTAAATCATGTTAAAGGAAGAATGGCAATTGCTACTAACGGAAGGCTTGTTAATTCGGATGCTTTAAAAAGAGAGCTTGAGCTTCAAGGCTTAATTTTCCACACCTCGAGCGATGCGGAGCTTATTTCGTGCATAATTACAAAGGAGCGTCTTACTGCACCTTCTATTGAAGAAGCGGTTAACAGAGCAATGGACAGACTTGATGGCGGATATACATTTGTTGTTATGTCTCCTCAAAAGCTTGTTGTTGTAAGAGACCCTCATGGCTTTCATCCAATTTGTTATGGAAAACGAGAAAACGGAGAATATGTAATTGCTAGCGAAAGCTGTGCGCTGGATTCTGTTGGAGCGGTATTTGTTCGTGATCTTGAGCCGGGTGAAATTTTAGTATTCTCAAAGGATGGAATAAAATCTATAAAGGATCACTGCAATAAAAAGCCTGAGGCGCTTTGCGTATTTGAGTATATATATACTGCTCGTCCTGATTCTATAATTAGCGATTGTGCGGTTCAAATTGCAAGAAAAAGAGCAGGAGCATTTCTTGCTAAGGCTCATCCTGTCGAGGCAGATGTCGTTGTCGGCGTTCCCGATTCAGGACTTGAGGCGGCTCTTGGCTACGCAGAAGAATCCGGAATACCATATGGTATTGGTTTGATTAAAAACAAATACATAGGTAGAACATTTATTGCTCCGGGACAAAATGTAAGAGAGGACAAGGTTAGAATTAAGCTCAATCCTGTAATTAATACCGTTAGAGGTAAAAGAGTCGTTTTAGTTGATGATTCTATCGTTAGAGGAACAACATGCGCAAGAATTGTAAAGCTTTTAAGAAACGCAGGAGCTAAGGAGGTTCATCTCCGTTCATCAGCCCCCGCATATCTGTATCCTTGTTATTATGGAACCGATATTGAGTCCAGAGAGACTCTTATTGCTTGTAATCATACAATTGATGAAATGGCAAAGATTTTCGATGTCGATTCTCTTGGATTTTTGCCTCTTGAGGATGTAACTAAGTTAGGAGAGGGAGGACGCTGTAAGGGATATTGTACGGCGTGCTTTGACGGTAATTATCCAACCGACATCCCCGAGGTCACAACGAATAAGTTTGATTATAAAATTTCTGAAAATAAATGAGAAAGTGAGATAGAACAGTGAAAAATTCTAAATCTGAAAGCTATGCAGCAGCAGGCGTTGACATTACAGCAGGTTATAAGGCTGTAGAATTGATGAAAAAGCACATAGCCCGCACTAAAAACGAGGGTTGTGTTGATGATGTTGGTGGATTTGGCGGATGCTTTGGCTTGCCAATTGCAGGAATGGAAGAGCCTGTGCTTGTTTCCGGAACTGATGGATGCGGAACAAAGGTCAAAATGGCTATACTTATGGACAAGCATGATACAATCGGTATTGATGCTGTTGCAATGTGCGTAAACGATATAATTTGTTGTGGAGCGAAGCCGTTGTTCTTCCTTGATTATATCGCTTGTGGAAAAAACATTCCCGAAAAAATTGCGGATATCGTTGGTGGAGTTGCAGAGGGATGCGTGCAGTCGGGTGCTGCTCTTATAGGCGGTGAGACGGCTGAGCATCCGGGAATGATGCCCGTTGATGAATATGACCTTGCAGGCTTTGCTGTCGGCATCGTTGACAAGAAAAAAATTCTTGACAACACAAGAATGACAGAGGGTGATGTTGTTATCGCGCTTGCATCTAGTGGAGTTCACTCAAACGGATTTTCACTTGTTCGTAAAGTATTTGATATAGATAACAACCCCGAGTCTCTTTATGTTCCATGTGAGGCTCTTGGCGGTGCTTCAATCGCAGAAACACTTTTGACTCCTACCAAAATTTATGTAAAATCTATTCTTGCATTGATTGAAAAGGTTGATGTTAAGGGAATTTCACATATTACAGGCGGTGGATTCTATGAAAACATTCCAAGATCTATTCCAAAGGGACTTTCAGCAAGGATTGATAAATCTGCTGTTAAGGTGCTCCCAATTTTCGACCTCATTCAAAAGACAGGAAACATTCCCGAAAGAGATATGTACAATACATATAATATGGGAGTTGGTATGAGCGTAGTTGTTCCTAAGGCTGAGGTTGATAAGGCGCTCGAAATCCTTAAAGCTCATGGCGAGGACGCTTATGTTATAGGCGAAATTATTAAATCCGATGAGGGTGTAGTTCTATGCTGAAAAAGAGAATAGCGGTTTTAGTTTCCGGTGGTGGAACTAATTTACAGGCTCTTATTAATGCACAAGACAGATCAGAGCTTGGTAATGGAGAAATTTCTCTTGTAATTGCCTCGAAGCCCGGTGTATATGCTCTTGAACGCGCTAAAAATAACTCTATTAAAGCAATCGTTCTTGCAAGAAGAGAATACGATAGCATTGCTAGCTATTCAAGGGCGCTTGTTGATACAATGGTGGCTGAAAAAATTGATCTTGTAGTTCTTGCGGGATTTCTTACCATTATTGACGAACAGGTTTATGAGCAATTTCCAAATAAAATATTGAATGTTCATCCGGCTTTAATTCCATCATTTTGTGGAAAGGGATTTTATGGACTTTATGTTCACGAAGCAGCTCTTGCAAAGGGTGTTAAGATTTCGGGAGCGACGGTTCATATAGTTACCCCGGAATGTGATGCCGGCCCTATCGTTCTTCAAAAAGCGGTTGAGGTTAAGCAGGGAGACACTCCGGAAACACTACAAAAGAGAATTATGGAAGAGGCAGAATGGAAAATTCTTCCAGAGGCTGTCAGACTATTTTGTGATGACAAAATAATTGTAGAAAATGATAAGGTTTATATAAAAGGAGAATGAAAATGAAGGTATCAACAATTGCAAATGAGCTTAATTCGTTAGCTTATCATGGCAGAGGTATTATTATCGGCAAAAGCGCTGATGGAAAAAAGGCTGTTACCGCATACTTTATTATGGGTAGAAGCGTAAATAGCCGTAACAGAGTGTTCGTTCCTGAGGGAGATGCTATGCGTACCAAGGCGTTCGACGAATCTAAAATGGTAGATCCACATCTAATCATTTATTACCCTGTAAGAGTTCTTGGAAACAAGACGATAGTTACTAATGGTGACCAAACAGATACAATTTACGAGCTTATGGATAAGCAAATGACCTTTGAGCAAGCTCTTAGAACAAGAGAATTCGAGGATGATAAGCCTAATTTCACTCCTAGAATTTCTGGAATTATTCACAGAGAAAACGGAGATATAAATTTTGCTATGTCTATTTTGAAGAGCGCTGAGGGAGACGATTCCTCTTGCGAAAGATTTACATACGCCTATTCAAATCCTATTGCAGGAAGAGCAAAATTTATTCACACTTATAATGGTGACGGCAATCCACTTCCTTCCTTTGAGGGAGAGCCAAAGACACTAGAGCTTCCTGATATGGACATAGATGCTTTGACAGATCTCATCTGGACAAATCTCAATGAAGATAACAAGGTATCACTTTTTGTTAGATACATTGACATCGCAACAGGTGAAAACGAAACAAGAATTGTAAATAAGAATAAATGAGGTGCTAAAAATGAGAGAATTTGAATTGAAATATGGCTGTAACCCTAACCAAAAGCCATCAAAAATTTATATGGAAAACGGAGAAGAGCTTCCAATTGAAATCCTTTGTGGTCGTCCCGGATATATTAACTTCCTCGATGCCTTCAACTCGTGGCAGCTTGTTAAGGAATTAAAGGAGGCAACAGGTCTTCCTTGTGCAACATCATTTAAGCATGTAAGCCCTACATCTGCAGCAGTAGGACTTCCACTCTCAGAAAAGCTCAAGAGAGCTTGCTTTGTTGATGATGTTGACGGCCTTGATGATTCTCCCTTGGCTTGCGCATACGCTAGAGCTAGAGGAACAGACAGAATGTGCTCTTTTGGTGATTGGGTTGCATTATCTGATGTTTGCGATGTTACAACAGCACTTTTGATCAAAAGAGAAATTTCTGATGGCGTTATCGCTCCAGGCTATACAGATGAGGCTCTTGAAATTCTTAAAACAAAGAGAAACGGAAATTACAACATTGTAAAGATTGATCCTAACTATGTTCCCGAGGAGCTAGAGCGCAAGCAGGTTTATGGAATTACCTTCGAGCAAGGAAGAAACAATTTCAAAATCGATAGAGAGCTTCTTACAAATATTGTTACAGAAAACAATAATTTGCCCGAGGAAGCAATCACAGACCTAATTATCGCGCTTATCACACTAAAATATACACAGTCCAACTCTGTATGCTATGCTTATCAAGGACAAGCTATTGGTGTAGGCGCAGGACAACAGTCAAGAATTCACTGTACTCGCCTTGCAGGAACAAAGGCAGATACATGGCATCTTCGTCAGCATGACAAGGTTCTAAACCTTCCTTTCCGTGCTGATATTTCAAGACCTGACAGAGATAATGTAATTGATGGATACATTAATAAAAATGAGGAGGATGTTTGCGCAGACGGAAACTGGCAAAAATACTTTACTCGTCAGCCCGAGCCACTTACAGACGAAGAGGCAAGAGCATATCTTGATACAATTACAGGCGTTAGCGTAGGATCTGATGCGTTCTTCCCATTCAGTGATAATATTGAAAGAGCGAAGAAGAGTGGAGTATCTTACATAGCAGAGCCCGGTGGATCTATAAGAGATGATCTAGTTATAGAGTGCTGTAACAAATATGGCATGGTAATGGCATTTACAAAAATGAGACTTTTCCATCATTAATATCGAGGTAGCTAATGAAAGTAATGGTTGTAGGTGGTGGCGGTCGTGAGCACGCTATCATTAAAAAATTAAAGGAAAGCAAGAAAATAACCGAAATTTATGCGCTCCCCGGTAATGGCGGAATTTCCGCCGATGCTATTTGTGTAGCTATCGGAGCAAAGGATATTGAGGGAATAGTCAAGTTTGCTCTTGAAAACAAAATCGACTATGCAGTTGTTGCTCCTGATGATCCGTTGGTTCTTGGATGTGTTGACGCACTAAACGAGGTTGGTATTCCTTGCTTTGGACCAAACAAGGCTGCCGCTATAATTGAAGGTAGCAAGGTTTTCTCAAAAAACCTTATGAAAAAATATGGAATTCCAACTGCATCCTACGAGGTTTTCACAAGTCCGGAGAAGGCAATAGAATTCTTAGAAACAGCCCCAATTCCAACAGTTATTAAGGCTGATGGACTTGCTCTTGGAAAGGGCGTAGTTATTGCCTTTACAAAGGAAGAGGCTATTGATGCTGTAAAGTCAATAATGGAGGACAAGAAATTTGGCGATAGCGGAAATAATATCGTTATTGAGGAATTTTTGACAGGACCTGAGGTTTCAGTTCTTGCATTTACCGATGGTAAGGTAGTAAAGCCTATGGTTTCCTCTATGGATCACAAAAGAGCGCTTGACTTTGACAAGGGACTCAATACAGGCGGTATGGGAACAATTGCTCCTAATCCCTATTATACTGACGGAATTGCAAGCGAGTGTATGGAAAAAATATTCTTGCCGACAATCAACGCAATGAACTCAGAGGGCAGAACCTTTAAGGGTTGCTTGTATTTTGGACTTATGTTAACTCCAAATGGACCAAAGGTTATTGAATATAACTGTCGCTTTGGAGATCCGGAGACACAGGTGGTTCTGCCTCTACTTGAAAGTGATTTGTTTGAAATTATGCAAGCAACGACAAACGAAACCTTGTCCGAGTGCGAGGTTAAGTTCGCATCTAAGAGCGCTTGTTGCGTAATTATAGCATCTAAGGGCTATCCCGAAAAATACGAAAATGGTTTTGAAATCGTTATTCCTAATGAAATCGCAGATAGCGTGTATGTTGCGGGAGCAAAGCTATCAGGCGACGCACTTCTTAGCGCCGGTGGTAGAGTTCTTGGTGTTACTGCCATTGCAGATACTCTAAAGGGAGCTATTGAAGAGGCATATTCGAGAGTAAAAATGATAAAATTTGATAACGCATTTTATAGAAGCGATATTGGACAAAGAGCATTAAAGGCAACGGAGGATAGATAATGGTTTATCGTATATATGTAGAAAAGAAAAACGGTCTTGAAAACGAGGCAAATGCACTTTGCTCCGAAATTAAAACCTTTTTAGGAATTACCGGTATAGAAAAGGTAAGACTCATTAACAGATATGATGTTGAAAACATAACAAAGGAGCTTTTCGAATATGCTGTTAAAACAGTATTTTCTGAGCCTCAGCTCGATAACGCATTTTCAACACTTGAAAATGACGGAGCAGTAGTTTTCGCAACAGAGTATCTCCCTGGTCAGTTCGACCAAAGAGCTGATTCTGCAGCCCAATGCATTCAGCTTATTTCACAAGCAGATAAGCCAAGTGTTCAAAGCGCAAAGGTTTATATGCTTTACGGAAATCTAAGCGAAGGCGATATTGCAAGAATTAAAAAGCATGTAATCAATCCGGTTGAGGCAAGAGAGGCTTCACTTGATGAAAAGCTAACCCTTAAAACAGAGCACGAAATTCCCGAGGATGTAAAGACAATCGAAGGATTTTTGGAGCTTGATGCAGCTGGACTTGCTGATTTTGTAAAATCATATGCACTTGCAATGGATAATGACGATATTAAGTTCTGTCAGGATTATTTTAGATCTGAGGGAAGAAATCCCACTGTTACAGAAATTAGAATGATCGATACATATTGGTCAGACCACTGTCGTCATACAACCTTCCTAACAACAATTGATAGCGTTAAGTTTGAGGACGACCTCCTTCAAGAAACCTATAACGACTATATTGAAACCAGAAAATCTCTTAACAGAACAAAGCCCATAAATCTTATGGATATTGCAACTCTTGCAGTAAGATATTTAAAGAAAGAGGGTAAGCTTGAAAAGCTCGACGAGAGCGAGGAAATCAATGCATGTACTGTTAAAATTGAGATTGAGGTAGATGGCAAAAAAGAGCCATGGCTACTACTATTCAAAAACGAAACTCATAACCATCCAACTGAAATCGAGCCATTTGGTGGCGCCGCTACATGTATCGGTGGAGCTATAAGAGATCCGCTATCAGGTAGATCCTATGTTTATGGCGCTATGCGTCTTACAGGCGCTGCAGATCCACTAAGACCGGTGGAGCAGACAATCGAGGGCAAGCTCCCGCAAAGAAAGATTGTTACAACTGCCGCTGCCGGATATTCCTCTTATGGTAACCAAATTGGTCTTGCAACAGGAATCGTTGATGAAATCTATCACGATGGATATGCAGCAAAGCACCTTGAGGTTGGCGCAGTAATAGCTGCAGCTCCTCAAGAAAATGTTCGCAGAGAAAGACCGGAGGACGGCGATGTCGTAATCCTTCTCGGTGGAAGAACAGGTCGTGATGGCTGTGGCGGAGCAACAGGCTCGTCTAAATCTCACACTGTAAACTCACTTGAGCTATGTGGAGCTGAGGTTCAAAAAGGAAATGCTCCCGAGGAAAGAAAGCTTCAAAGACTCTTTAGAAATTATGAGGCTTGTCGCATGATTAAGCGTTGTAATGACTTTGGAGCAGGTGGCGTATCTGTTGCTATCGGTGAGCTAGCAGACGGACTTGTAATCGATCTTAATGCAGTTCCTAAGAAATATGATGGCCTTGATGGAACAGAGCTTGCAATTAGCGAATCTCAAGAGAGAATGGCTGTTGTTGTTGAGAGAGCAGATGTTGAAAGATTTTTGGCTCTTGCTCATAGCGAAAACCTTGAAGCTACTGTTGTTGCAACTGTAAAGGCAGAGCCTAGACTTATCATGCTTCATAATGGCAGAGCAATTGTAGATATCAGCCGTGAATTCCTTAACTCAAATGGTGCAGAAAAGCACATTGATATCGCTCCTGCCAAAATAGAAGAGTATTCTAAGATAATTCCTACCGATTTTGAGAGTGGTATCGAGGCCCTCGTTGCAGACTTAAATATTTGCTCAAAGCGTGGACTTAGCGAAAGATTTGATAGCACAATCGGTGCAGGAACAGTTCTTATGCCTTTTGGTGGTAAGTATCAAAGAACACCAATTCAAGCTATGGTTCAAAAGGTTTCTGTTGAAAAGAAGCATACAAGTGATTGCTCGTTTATGGCGTGGGGCTATAACCCATACATTTCCGAAAAGAGCCCATTTCATGGTGCATATCTTGCAGTAATCGAATCTGTATCAAAGCTTATTGCAACAGGTGCTAAATTTGAGGATGTATATCTTACATTCCAAGAGTACTTTGAAAAACCACTTAAAGATCCACAGAGATGGGGCAAGCCTCTATCAGCACTTCTTGGTGCATTTAGAGCTCAAAAGGAGCTTCAAATCGGCTCAATCGGTGGTAAGGACTCGATGAGTGGATCGTTTGAAAAGCTTGATGTTCCACCAACACTTATTTCATTTGCAGTAACAATGGGCAAAACAGATGATGTTATTTCTCCTGAATTTAAAAAGGCAGGAAGCAAGGTTGTCATCTTGAAGCCTGAATATGATGAAAACAACCTTCCTAAGACAGAATCGCTATTGGCTGTATATGACAAGGTTACCTCTCTTGCAAGAGAAGGAAAAATTCTTAGCGCATACACTCCTACAATAGGAGGAGTCGCTGAGGCTGTTTATAAAATGAGCATTGGTAACGGATATGGTTTTGAGTTTGATAGCGCACTCTCAATGAACGATATATTTGGATATTGCTATGGTGCGTTTGTTCTCGAATTAAGTGAGGATATCAATATCGGCACAGTGCTCGGTAAGGTAACAAGTGAGCAGGCAATTGCATATAATGGCAAGAAGGCTTGCGTTTGTAAGCTTAATGAGCTTTATGAGGGCAAGCTTGAGAGCGTATATTCTTGCAATATTCCTTCTAATACCGAAAAGCCCGAAACCATCTCTTATACAACAGATAAGGTATTTTCATCGAATATTAAAATCGCAAGACCTAGGGTGTTAATTCCTGTATTCCCGGGTACAAACTGTGAATTCGATTCAGCAAAGGCTGTTGAGGACGCAGGAGCAGAGGCTGAAATATTCGTAATTAACAACCTTAGTGCAGACGATATCAAGAGAAGTGCCGAGGAGTTTGTTTCTAAGCTCAAGGGCTCTCAAATCGTATTTATCCCAGGAGGCTTCTCCGGAGGAGATGAGCCCGACGGATCCGGTAAATTTATCACAGCGTTTTTCCGTGGAGCAGCTGTAAAAGAAGAGGTAACAAGACTTCTCGAGGAGCGTGACGGACTTATGTGTGGTATCTGTAACGGATTCCAAGCGCTCATTAAGCTAGGACTCGTTCCGTTCGGCAAAATTATTGATACTGACGAAACCTGCCCAACTCTTACATTTAATAATATCGCACGCCACCAATCAAAGATTGTAAGAACAAGAATTGCAACAAATAATTCTCCATGGCTTGCAGACTGTAATGTAGGAGATGTTTATAATGTTCCAATTTCACATGGAGAAGGTAAGTTCTTAGCTAACGATGAAACAATCGCAAGGCTTATCAAGAATGGTCAAATTGCAACACAATATGTTGATCTCAATGGAGAGGCAACTTACAATATTGACTTCAATCCAAATGGCTCTACACTCGCAATCGAGGGTATAATCTCTCCTGATGGACGAGTTATTGGTAAAATGGGTCACTCGGAGCGTGTTGGAAATGGACTTTATAAGAATGTTTTAGGCGATTACGACATTAAGATGTTCAAATCTGCTGTAAAATATTTTAAATAATAGATATTGGTAGCACACCTTGACACTCAAATGCCGGAGCACTTGACTTTTAATCAAGGTGTCCTACCACAGCTTATTAATTTGATAAAAATTTTTATATAATATGGAGGTTTCAATTATGGAACGCGTTTACAACTTTTCAGCAGGCCCTTCTATGCTTCCTCTTGAAGTTCTAGAGAGAGCAGCGGCGGAAATGCTATGCTATGGGGACAGTGGAATGTCTGTTATGGAGATGAGCCACCGTTCACCCGTTTACGAGGAGATCATTCAAGATGCTGAAAGACTTCTTCGTAAAATCATGAATATTCCTGACAACTACAAGGTTCTTTTCCTTCAAGGTGGAGCTTCAACTCAGTTTGCAGCTGTTCCTCTTAACCTTATGAATAAGAATGGTAAGGCTGACTACATTGTTTCCGGTCAGTTCTCAGGCAAGGCATTCAAGGAGGCTCAAAAATATGGTGATGTGGTTTGCGTAGCTACATCAAAGGATGCTAACTTTGCATATATTCCTCAAACCACTCGTGAGTCCTTCCGTCCTGATGCAGACTATGTTCATATCTGCTTCAACAACACAATTTACGGAACAAAGTTCAACTATATCCCTGACACAGGTGATATTCCTCTTGTTGCTGACTTGTCATCATGCATCATTAGTGAGCCCATTGATGTAACAAAGTTTGGCGTAATCTACGCAGGTGCACAAAAGAACATGGCTCCGGCAGGACTTACACTTGTTATCATCAGAGAAGACCTCTTGGGCAATGCTCGTGAGGATATTCCTACAATGCTTGACTATAAGACAATGGCTGACAATGACTCTATGTACAACACTCCACCATGCTACTGCATTTATATTGCAAAGCTAGTATATGAGTGGATTGAGAAGCTCGGTGGTCTTGAGGTTATGAAGGAAATGAACGAAAAGAAGGCTAAGCTTCTTTACGACTATCTTGATAGCCAAGATTATTATATCGCTCCTGTTCAAAAGGATAGCCGTTCACTCATGAATGTTACATTTGTTACAGGCGATCCAGAGCTTGATAAGAAGTTCGCAGCAGAGGCAGCAAAGGCAGGCCTTAAGAATCTTAAGGGTCACCGTTCTGTTGGTGGTATGAGA
>JAFQOG010000009.1 GCA_017420755.1 Clostridia bacterium
ATAGTATGTATCACCTTCGATATTAATAAATATCTTATCGCCTACAATATATCCGTCTGGTCCGAATTGGTTACCGTCGATAACTGTATCCTTATTCATTATACCGTCATCGCCAAAGTTATAAATCTTATCATTAATTACAATGTAGTTATAAACGATGATATTGTTGATGATATAGTATGTATCACCTTCGATATTAATAAATATCTTATCGCCTACAATATATCCGTCTGGTCCGAATTGGTTACCGTCGATAACTGTATCCTTATTCATTATACCGTCATCGCCGAAATTGTATATTTTATTGTTGATTACAATATAGTTGAACACAATAAAGGTGTTTTCAATATAATAAACATTGCCATTTATATTAACAAAAACACATTTATCCACAATAAATCCATCGTTACCATAATTATATCCATCATGGAAAGCATTGCGAAGCATTACGCCCTCTTCGCCAAAGCTATATATCTTATTTTCAATCACCTGCATGCCGTAAGTAATTGTATTGTTAATAAGATAATATGTGTTGCCGCCTGCTTGCACAAGCTCATGGTCAGCTACTATAAAGCCATAGTTTCCATATGTATTTCCTTCATAAACGGTATCGTGTAACATAATACCATCCTTGAAGAAATAAATTCTATCATTAATTATTTGATAATCATAAACTATTTTATTGTTGATTATGTAGTAAGTGTTTCCTTTAAAGGTAAGGAAAATTTCATTTCCAATAAGCTTACCATCTGCTCCGAAGGTATAGCCATCAATGGTAGCGTCCTTACACATAAGTCCTTCATCATCATAGTAATAAACATAATCATCTTCAATGTAAAAGCCGAGCCTTACTACCGGAACCTCGTCTGCGTTGTCAGCATAATCATTGAAATTTGACAAACAATTGAGCAAAACAACTAAATCTTGTTCATTGATTACTCCGTCCTCATTAACGTCAGCACCTGCGCCAACGCTTACCGTAGAGCTGTCTGTTGCTGGGTCATAATTTTCAAGATACTTATTCAATCTTGTTACGTCTTTTCCGTTTACAATTCCGTCGCCGTTAGCATCTCCTGGAATCACTCCAGTGCCTGCCGCGGAAGCGTGTAAACTAAACACCAAAACCATAGCAATCATCAAAGCCATCATAGCTAAAGCATATGTTAGCTTTTTACTTGCTGTTTTTGCTTTTGCAAATAGTCTCATACTACTCTCCTCCAAAACTGTATTTTTTGAATGATATCAAAGATATCATATGAAAATTTTACCACGTTTTGTATCATTTGTCAAGTTATATTATATGCATATGCGTATAATCAATAGTTTCTAATAAATTACGACGTGCTCATATGTTCATATATAATTTAGAAACAAAAAGCAGACCGCTTGGGTCTGCTTTTTATTTTATTCGAGATCTTCTTTTTTTGATACTATTGCATCTACTGTTTCTATTTCGCTTACAGCTTGTGCTACGCTTGCCTCGGAAACCTTATCAGTAAATTGTGACTTATAGGTGTTGCCACAGCCTTCCTTTTTGCAAATCATCTCAGTGTAGCCAAAGCTATTTGCGGTTGGGTTTACAACCTTATTAACTTGGTAATCGTGTGTGCAGTTATTGTAGTACTTATCGTTGCCACCAAGATAAATCTTAATTTCAGTTCCCTCTTCGCTTACACAGGTGTTAAGGTAAGCTGTTCTCACATTTGAACCCTTTTCAAGAGTTAAGTAATGCTCTTCGCCATTAACAACAGCGTATGCAGAATCGATAAAGAAAGGCAAATAGAATTTAAGTGTCATCTCTTGACCGTAATCCTTATCAACCTTAGCAAGGAATGTCATTGATTCCTTATCACAAGCGGTATATTCAATTGTTGCCGTTTGTCTTTGAACGATATATTTACAAACATCATCGTATGAGGCAAACCAAACCGTATCTTTATAGTTGTCATAGAGCCATTTACAGTGGTTTCTGAAATCCTCCTCTGAAACGTCTGTGCCATCCTTAATTCTCACGTTATGGAAAAGCTCAATAAACCATTTGCCCGCGCTTAGTGCATCGCTAACATTGATTCTTACATTTGTTTCAACGTTATTGCCTGTATCAATTCTCTTTGCATATAGTTGATATAAATCAGGATTTTCTGTGCTTGGCGCAATCATACTGCCATAAATTTCCAAACGATTTGCGATAAAGCCTGTATCTATAAGGTACTGCTTATATGCTTCTGTTAAGTGTGACAAAGGTGTTGCGTATGTAACAGGATTTTCATCTGGGAAATACTGTTGCAAGAAGTCATATGAATCCTTTATTTCGTGTTCCATTTCGCTGGCTGATATTGTATTTGGGTCTTTGTGCGCCCATCCGTGTGAGCCAATATCAAGTGTGCCAAGTGCAACAAGCTCCTGCCATTTAGATATGTTGCCTTGAATATTGCCCGTATTAACCATAAGTGTGCCCTTTAAGCCATACTCGGACATAATGCTGCTTGCAAGCTGAGCTGCCGCCAAATCAGCGCCGTCGTCAAAGGTCATTGAAAGTGCTGCTGTTAAATCGTTATAATATTCAGTAACCACAGGAACCTTAAAGGAATATGATCCATAGTAAATCTTTTTACCGTCCTTTGAGTACTTAGCCTCATAGTTTATTGTATCGTGGTCAAGTAGTGGTGGCACATAATCAGTCGATGTGTCACTTGATGAATCCGATGGTTTTGATGTTGATGTATCCGTTGATGTATCGGAGTCACTTGAGGTATCCATTTCTGAGTCAGAGCCATCATCGGTTGCAGTATCGGTTTCAGTTGAGCCACCTATTATAATCGCCCATCTTGCCTTGAATGTAACATCCTCGGTAACCTCATATGGGAACTTGGCCTTTTTGTTTCCGACATACCATCCACGGAAGGCAAAGCCTTCTTTTTCGACAGTAACATCGTTTTGCAAATCTATCTCTTCACCATATTCACATTCAAATTCTTCAAGATAGTCGCATTCGCCACCATCAAGGTCGAGCGTAACCCAAACTGTTTCAGGATGCGAGTCCTTATCATTTGAATCTCCGCCACAGCTCACAATGAAGATTGACATCAATATAAGTGATAGCACAAATAGTAATTTTTTCATAGTCTTACCTCTTAATTTTTATCTATGTATATCATAACATATATTGAAAATATATTCAAGCATTTTTTTGTGTGAAAAATGTGTGAAATTTAATATATTTATATTGACAAATATTATATAAAGATATAAAATAGTACTATCTTTTTTATATAAACTTAGCATTTTGTACGCATATATGCGTGCATAGAAAGGAGAAAAATGTTAAAGCTTACCAACATCAAAAAGGATTATATAACCGGTAATGATGCCGTGCACGCTTTAAAGGGCGTTTCACTTGAATTTAGAGAAAGTGAATTTGTGTCAATCCTTGGACAAAGTGGTTGTGGAAAAACCACACTTTTAAATATCATCGGTGGTCTTGATAAATATACAGACGGTGACCTTGAGATCAACTCAAAGAGCACCAAAAAATTCACCGACCGTGATTGGGATACTTATAGAAATCACTCTATCGGCTTTATTTTCCAAAGCTATAACCTAATACCTCACCAAACCGTTCTTAAAAACGTTGAGCTTGCGCTCACCTTATCAGGTGTTCCATCAGCTGAAAGAAAGGCACGCGCGAAGGCAGCGCTTGAAAAGGTTGGACTTGGTGACCAAATAAACAAAAAGCCAAACCAAATGTCCGGTGGACAAATGCAAAGGGTTGCTATTGCCCGTGCACTTGTAAACGACCCGGAGATTTTGCTTGCTGACGAGCCAACAGGAGCGCTTGACTCTGAAACCAGCGTTCAAATTATGGAGCTTATCAAGGAGATTTCTAAAGACAAGCTTGTTATCATGGTTACTCATAACCCCGAGCTTGCTGAGCAGTATTCAACAAGAATAATAAATCTTTTAGACGGCCTTGTTGTTAGCGACTCAAATCCTTACACATCAAGCATTGAAAATGCAGAAAACGACGGAGAGAGTGTCGAAAATAATGTGGAGGCGGTTGTTCCAAGCGAGGAAATCGCTTTAGCCAACGAAAAAGAGGAAAATGCAGACACTCCTAAAGAGAAAAAGGTAAAAAGCAAGGGCAAAAAGAAGAAAACATCTATGTCATTCTTCACTGCTTTCTTACTCTCATTAAACAACCTTTTAACTAAAAAAGGAAGAACAATTCTTACATCATTTGCTGGCAGTATCGGTATTATAGGTATTGCGCTCATTTTTGCAGTTTCAAATGGTCTTAACGGTTATATTAACCACGTTCAAGAAACCACTCTTTCGTCTTACCCATTAACTCTTCAAAGTGAATCCTATGATATTAGCTCTCTTATGATTACTCTTTTAACGGGCGGTGAAGAAGGCACTGAGGGGGAAAAAGAAGGACGCGATGAAAACTCCGTTTATAAGGACCCATTGATTGCTGAGCTTGTTGAAAAGATAAGCGAGATTGAGGTTAACAAAAACGACCTTGCATCCTTTAAGGAATATCTTGATACAGAGCTGAAAAACAAGGACTCCGAGCTATATAAGGCAGTTAGCGAGGTTCAATATAAATATCCTCTTAACCTAACCGTTTACACCAAAAACCCAGACGGTGAAATTATCAAATCCGACACTAATGAGCTTTTAATGGAGATGGTGATTGACTATTTTGTGCAATCCGGTACAATGTCTGAAAGCGAATCAAATGCGATGTTTGGTGGGGATGAGTCATCATCCGGAATGTCCTCTATGGGTATGACTGGCTCAATTACCATGTGGCAAGAGCTTCTTGCTGACTCTAAAAACGGAAAAACCATCAGTGACGTTGTAACCGACCAATATGATATGCTCTATGGTGACTGGCCAAATGCTCACGACGAAATTGTTCTCGTTGTTGACGAGGATAATGAGCTTGATGATTTAACACTCTATGCTCTCGGTCTTATGGACAGAGATGATATTGACAAAATCATTGAATATGCCGCAAAGCAAGAGCCACTTCCCGAGGGCGAGGTTCCTTCATGGTCATTTAAGGAAATTTGCGAAAAAACCTATAAGGTAATTTTACCATCAGATTTCTACGTTTCATACGATGGAAAACAAGTATTTGACAAAACAAATGACCAAACACATTTACAAACAATTTATGATAACGCCCTTGAATTGAAGGTTAGCGGTATTATCCGTCTAAAGGAAAGTGCAACCTCTGGATATATGAGTGGTGCTATCGGATACACAAGCAAGCTAACTGAATATGTAATTGAAAAGGCTTCCGAGTCTGTTGTTGCTAATATTCAGCTTGACAATAAAAACTTTGACGTTATCACAGGCTTACCATTCAAGTCAACTGCTGAACAGTTTGACGATGCAACAAAGAAGGAAATTCTAAACGAGTATGTTAGCCGTCTTTCAACCAAGAAAAAGGCTGAACTATTCCTTGAGGTTTCCTATTTCAACGCATACAACAGGCCATTTGACAATCCAGCAACCCCAGAGGTTGAAACATTATCAACGCTTGATTACTTTACAAAGATGACTCTTGCCGGTGTAACTGACCAAGAAAGCGCAATTGACTTTATGACAACCGCACTCTTGAGCACACTTCCTGAAGAAGAGCTTAACGTTATTATAAGTGCTGTAAAGGCTGACTATGAAAACGCTAAGGAAAACGAGGGCAAGCTGTTTGATAATTTATCCGAAAACGAAAAGCAAGCGCTTTACAAAAAGCAAATTGCAACCCAATACAACTTCTATAATTACTCATATAATACCCTTATGTCTATAATCACTCCTATGGTTGAGGAGGGTGCCAAGGCACAAATCAGAAACCAAGTTGACCAAGGAATGAACATGACTCTACCAACCAATGAGGATAAGGCGCTCGCACTTATAGGTAGCTTGCAAGCTGCCAGCGACGAGGAAATAAACACATACTATGAGAACTTCATGCAATTCTCTGACTCAACATATGAGGAGAACCTTGTTAAGTTTGGTATGATTGACATGGGTGTTCCATCTTCAATCAATGTTTATACCTCTACATTTGAGCAAAAGGATGCTTTCAAGGGCATTATTGACGACTATAATACACGCGTTGGCGAGGATAGCGGAAAGCAAATTGAATATAACGACATTTTGGGCGATATGATGAAGGGAATCACCACTATCATCAATGCAATCACCTACGTGCTTGTTGCGTTTGTTGCGACATCCCTTATCGTTTCTTCAATTATGATTGGAGTAATCACCCTTATTTCCGTTCAAGAAAGAACAAAAGAAATTGGTGTTCTTCGTGCAATGGGTGCGTCGAAGCGTGATATTTCTCGCGTATTCAATGCAGAAACAATGATTGTTGGCTTTATTTCGGGCTTGCTTGGAATTTTAGTAACACTTATCTTTGTTGTAATTATTAATATTATTCTCTTTGCTCTAACTGGCATTGTAGGACTTCAAGCTTCACTTGGCTTCTTGCCTGCTGTTGGTCTCATTCTTATCAGTATGGTGCTCACCCTTGTTGCAGGACTTATCCCATCAAGAGTTGCAGCAAAGAAGGACCCAGTTATAGCTTTAAGAACTGAATAAACCTAATCAAAAAGAGGCTACCCTGTAGCCTCTTTTTGTTTAAATATAAGAAAAAACGGACACTGGAGTGTCCGTTTTTATGTTTTAATTATTCAGCTTTGCCAGGACCAATTACTTCAACTTCCCAGAGATATAAGTTGTTTTCGTATGCCATTTTCTCACGAGTAATTGACATGCTGCCAACCATTACACCTTCTTCTAAAGCAATATCAACAACTATCTCTACTTGATCAAGAGTTGAATACTTTTCTGATGTGTAAATAGCATTGCCACTCTCATCGTATAGTACGAACGAAATTGTGTAATCCTTATTAGTAACATCTTGGTAATTCGATCCTTCTGTTGTACTTCCCTTACCATTTACAACAAGAATAACTTGATTTACAACACTTGCTTCTTTAAATGTGATTGTATCAGTTATAGATCTCGCTCCAGAGTTGCTACATACACCAGTTTCCCTATTTCCATCAATAAGCTTTTGGATATTTCCTGAAGTTGATGCCCAGAAAGTAGAGTCTGTTGTTACTGTTCCACCAAGTGCAACATTAGCAAGCTTAGGAATTGCTGTGCCTGCTTCTGCTACTGCGCCACAAGCGGTACATACCTTGTCACCTGTGTAGCCCTCTTCTTCAAGAGTTGGGGCCTTAACGCCTTGGAGCTCTACATTGAGGTGGTCGCCTGCCGGAACTGTTTCACTGTCGGTCTTGCCACAAGCTTGACATTCTCTTGTCTTAGTACCACCAGAGATGCAGTTGAAGCCTGCAAGGTTCCAGTCTGACCAGTCGTGCTCAAATTTCACGATATTTTCTTCGGTTTCACCGCAAACCTTACATACCTTGGATTCTGAGCCATCCTTTTCTTGCTCACAATCTGGCTCTACTCTTGTTGTTTCCCAGTCATGTCCACCGTTAGCGTCGCAAACGGAATATTCCTTTAAAGAATATGCTACTGCTTCCCAAATGTTAACGCAAAGCGAAGGATCCCAGTTATGAAGGTTTATGATATCAACCTTTGAAACTTCTGCGGTTTCTTCAAAGGTAATTGTATATTCAGTTAAATCAGCTGTGTTAATAACATCTCTCTTAATTTCCAAGCCATCAGCATCATAGAAAATAACTGTTAGAGTTGTTGAAGGATTTGTGTTTGCCAATTGGCCACTAAATGTGCTTCCTATGTTTTTGCCTGTTCCGTCTCCACTAAAGTAGAGTATAAACACATCTAAACCTACAGCAGTTTCCCATGTCAATGTTTGAGTTGTATCTCTTGTAGCATCACCATATCCGGTTACGCCAGTGTTCATATCTCCATCATTGAGATAGTTTGCAACTATTGCCCAGCTGCTTGAGGTTGGGATTGCATCAAGTGCAACATTTACATATCTTAACACCTTTGCGCTGGAAATGATGGTGCCACATGCTTCACATTTCTTTATACCTGTTGAGCCGTCCTCTGTATATGTTGGTGCCTTTGCTCCCTCTACCACTACATTAAGGTGCTCACCTGGGTTTAAGGTAACCTTTTCTGAAAGGTCACAGTTTTCACAGCCCTTTGTGATTTCGCCACCTGTTGTACAGGTAACGCCCGCAGGAATGTCAAATTTATATTCGTGTGGTAAAAGCTCTGAATATTCAGTTTCTTCATCGCCACATTCTAAACAAACTCTGCCAATATAGCCTTGCTCGGTACATGTTGATTCCTTTTGAAGAACCTCATCATCAAAGCCAAGACCCCATTCAGTCCAATCGTGACCTAATGCTGGGATAGTACGACTATCAAGCTCTGTGCCACAGGTTTCACATGATTGAATCTTTGAGCCAGGCTCGGTACATGTTGCATCTGTTATGTCCCATTCGCCAGGAATATGACCCTTTGTTTCTGTGGTTTCGGTTTCGCTCTTGCCACATGCATTACAGGATCTTTTCTTTATTCCATCATTTTCACAGTCGAGCTTTTGAATTTCTTCCCATTGACTCCACTTGTGTCCCTCAGCAATAAATTCATCTCTTTTTAGCTCTTTACCACATGCTTTACATTTTGTAATGGTAATACCATTTTGATCGCAGGTAAGTTCTGCCAAAACAACGGATTCTGTTTCTGCGTGCACGCACTCATTTTCGTCATCGCTGTCTGTTTCAGATTCTGTATTGGATTCTGTTTCAGATTCCTTTTCTGACTCCACCTCAGATTCTTTTTCTGAATCTTTTGTTTCATCATCATCTTCTGGCTTGTTTTGATTGTTTGTATTTTGGGTTGTATCAGTGTCGGTGTCGTCGCCACCACATGAAGCCAAAACAAAAATCATAGAAAAGCAAAGAATCAACGCAAGAATCACTAAAAGTTTGTTTTTCATTGTTTTTTCCTCCAAATAATTGTTTACAGTATTATTTTACCACCTTTTTATGATATTGTCAATATTAAATAAAACGCGCGCGTTAAATATTCAATTTTGAGTGGTTTTGCATAAAAAAATGGGCTTTCGCCCATTTTTTACTCTATTGCTAATAATTTTGCCGAATTAACTCCATCAATTGAGCCAAGAAGCTCAAGGAGTGTCGCAATTTCGCCATTCACGTGAGAAACATCCATAGAAATTACAACATTTGCCCTTTGGTTAACAGGCAGATTTTGTGTGATTGTTAAAATGTTTGCACCAGTTCCAGAAATCACGTTCAACGCCTCAGACAAAAGTCCTGATTTATGGTAAAGAGAAAACGATATTACAGCCTTTCTGCACTCGGTGTCTGTGTTTGGTGAAAAAACATAGTCTTTATATTTATAGTATGTACTACGTGCGATTCCAACCATTTTCGATGCCTCGCTAACGTCCTTTGCCTTGCCACTTAATATAAGCTCCTTTGCGTCCATTACTTTTAAATAACACTCAGGAAGCATTTCTCTATCTACAAGCAAATACTTACTTCTCATTTTTACCTCTTCCGTTTGGATTAGTCATTCCAAACCTTTTTGTTAACCATTTTAGAAACAAAGTCAAGCATATCGTCCTTTTCAACTGTAACGTTGTGGAACACTGCCTTGTTTTCAATATTTACGAGTGAGCCCGGAATTTTTGCGCCTGTATATGCATTAAGCTTGTTTAAGGCATCAAACTCGTTATCATACTCCTTGCCAAGTGCGTTCATAACGCTATTTGAGAATTTGTATGGAGAGGCTGTTGAAAGAACAACAGTTTTATCCCCATTGCCACTTTCCTTTACCCATTTTTCATAAACACTCCAAGCAACGGCTGTATGTGTATCCATCAAATAACCGTATTTTTCGTACACGTCCTTGATTGTTTTTATGGTTTCTTCCTCGCTGGTAAAGCCAGCGTCAAACTCGCTCTTTATCTTTTCAAGCTCTGACTTTTCAAGCTTATATTCTCCGTTTTCCTTGAGCTGTGCCATATAATTTGCACATTTTTCGTCACCACAGGTGAGATATAGAAGTCTTTCAAGGTTAGAGGAAATTAGAATGTCCATTGATGGTGAATTTGTAACGAAAAAGCTTCTATTTTTATTATATACACCATCTTCGAAAAACTCAGTTAGAACCTTGTTTGCATTTGATGCACAAACAAGCTTGCCAACATAAAGACCCATTTTCTTTGCGAAGTAGCCTGCCAAAATGTCACCAAAGTTTCCTGTTGGAACAACAAAGTTAACCTTGTCGCCCATTTTGATTTCGCCGTTTAAAAGCAAGTCGCGATATGCCTTGAAATAATATGCAACCTGAGGTGCAAGTCTGCCGATATTTATTGAGTTCGCGCTTGAGAGCTTAACACCCTCTGGCAATTCAAGATTCGCAAAAATATTTTTAACGCCACTTTGTGCGTCGTCAAAGTTGCCACCAACTGAGCAAACGCAGGTGTTCTTGCCGTCAACTGAAACCATTTGGCGCTCTTGAACGGCACTTATGCCCTTTCTTGGATAGAAAACGATTATTTTCACGCCATCAACACCTGAAAAGCCTGAAAGTGCAGCGCTTCCAGTGTCACCGCTTGTTGCTGTCAAGATAACGATTTCGTCCTTCATATCTGTTGCCTTTTTTGCAGCTGACATAAGCTGAGGAAGAAGCTGAAGAGCAACGTCCTTAAACGCACATGTTGGGCCGTGATAAAGCTCCATAACATAAGCGTCGTTCACCTTTTCGAGTGGAGCAAAATCCTCATTATCAAATTTGCCGTCATATGCTCTTGAAACGAGCTCATATGCACCGCTAAATTCACCCTTTTCATTTTTTAGCATTTCGTCATCAGAAAACAAAAGTGAAATTACAGTAGCGGAAATATCCTTGTTTGACATTTTCTCAAGCTTTTCCATAGGAAAAAGACAGCCATTAAAGGATTTTGGCATATATAATCCACCATCTTTTGCAATACCCTCAAGCACAGCTTCTGATGGTTTTTTTGAAATTTTATTATTTCTTGTAGATAAGTATAACATTTTTTAAAATACCTCTTGATTTTTTTCTTTATATATGATACACTATTTCACATGCAAATACAAGTGTTTTCGAAATAAAAACACATTTTTTTGAAAATTTTTATCTGGAAGGACAAATTTTTTATGAAAATCGCAATTCTCGGTTACGGTGTTGTCGGCTCCGGAGCTTACGAAATTCTTAAGAAAAGTGGCTATGATGTCAAAAAGGTTCTTGACATTCGTCCACACAGTGAGCTTGGCAATGTTTTAACCGCAAACTACGATGATATTTTAAATGATAAAGAAATCGGTGTTGTTGCTGAGGCCATCGGCGGACTTGAGCCTGCTCATACATTTGTTGTAAAGGCACTTAAGGCTGGCAAGCACGTTGTTAGCTCAAACAAGCATCTAATTTGTGAATATTATGACGAGCTTCACACCTTGGCAGAGGAAAATGGTGTAACTGTCAACTTCACCTCAGCTGTTGGTGGTGGCATTCCTTGGCTTTACAATCTTAATCGTACAACAAATGGTGATACGATTAGCAAGCTTATGGGTATTATGAATGGTACCACTAACTTTATTTTAGATGCTATGATTTCCTGCGGACGTGATTTTGACGAGGTTTTGGCTGAGGCTCAGGCTCTTGGCTATGCAGAGGCTAATCCAAGTGCGGACATTGATGGACTTGATGTTGCAAGAAAGACAGCTATTTCTTCTTCCATCGCATTTAAAACAACTGTTGCTGAAAAGGATGTTGACATCTTCTCTCTTCGCAATATCACAAAAAATGACATAGACTATATTAAGGATAAGTTTGGAAAAACCGTCAGATATATGGGCTTCGGCATAAAGAATGATTCAACTGTTTCAGCATTTGTTGAGCCTGTTATCTTGCCCTGCACCTCGCTTGAGGCAAATGTAAACAAGAATTTCAACATTATTACATTGTTCGGTGAAAGCGTTGGACGTCTTTCCTTCTATGGACAGGGCGCAGGTAAATATCCAACAGGTCACGCACTTGCCACCGATGTTATTGATGTGGTAAATGGTGAACGCCACACACATATATACGGCAAGGTGTTTGATGTTGACAACTCACAATGTGAAAGAAAATATTATGTAAGAGCTAATTTCTTACCAAGCGAATATGCTTCATATGAAAAGGTTGGTTCTTCCTATTATATTATTACTAATAAAATGAAGGTAAGTGAAATGCACTTGCTTGCAAAATCTATTTTAGAAAGCGACCCGCTTGCATTCTTCGCGGGCTTTGAGGAATAATTTATGTTGAAGGTAGTTAAGTTTGGCGGTTCATCACTTGCATCCGCTGAGGCTTTTAGTAAAGTTAAAAAAATTGTAGAGGCAGATAAATCTCGCGCTGTTGTGGTTGTTTCCGCTCCCGGTAAAAGATTTAAAGAGGACATTAAGGTTACTGACCTTCTATATGTTTGCCACGCACATATCAAATATAGCATCGGTGTTGATGATATGTTTGAAAAAATCAAGGAAAGATATCGTGAAATTCACAAGGGCTGTGGTTTAAAGCAGGATCTTGAATATGAATTTGATAAAATCGCTTCGGGTCTTAACAAAAAGTCAAGCGTTGACTATATCGTTTCTCGTGGTGAGTATTTAAATGCAAGACTTATGGCTGAATATCTTGGCTACACCTTTGTTGACAGTGCAAGCTGGCTTGTATTTGGATTCAACGGCAAGGTTGATTTCGATCGTTCTTATAAGAACCTCTCTGAAATCGTTGAAAACAATCCAAGAATTGTTGTTCCAGGCTTCTACGGTGCAACTCCCGACGGAAACATCAAGACCTTCTCTCGTGGTGGCTCTGACATTACCGGTGCTATTGCAGCAGCTGCAATCAATGCTGATATGTACGAAAACTGGACAGACGTGTCCGGAATTATGACAGCCGACCCAAGAATTGTTGACAATCCAAGACCTATTGAAAACGTTACCTTTGCTGAGCTTCGTGAGCTTTCATACATGGGTGCTGACGTTCTTCATGAGGAAACTGTATTCCCGGTTAGACAAAAGAGCATTCCTTTGTATATCAAAAATACAAACGATATGAACGCGCGTGGAACACTTATTATGGAAAGCTTCCCAGAGGATGAGGAAAGCAAATCCTCTCACTTTATCACAGGTATATCTGGCAAGAAGAACTTCTCTATTATCACAATTGCAAAAAGTAGAATGAACGACGAAATCGGATATGTTAGACGTGCACTTGAGGTGTTTGAGCGCTTTGAAATTCCGATTGAGCACATTCCAAGCAGCATTGACAGCTTCTCTGTTGTTATTGCTTCCTCTCACATTGAAAACTGCATGCACGAGCTTATCGGTGCGCTAAATGAGGCACTTTCCCCAGACTCAATTAAAATTGATAATGAAATCAGCTTGATTGCTATTGTCGGCAGAAAGCTTGCTTCCAACATTGGTATCGCAGGTAAAATATTTACAGCACTTGGAGAAAACGACATCAATATTAAGATGATTGAACAGGGTGCTGACGAAATCAACATCATAATCGGTGTAAATGACAGAAACTTTAAAAAAACCATAAGAGTACTATACAATTTAAGCGAGGTAGAAGAATAATGAAAACATATAATGTTGGTATCCTTGGCGCAACCGGTGCTGTAGGACGTGAAATGATGAAAATACTTGAGGAAAGAAACTTCCCACTTGGTGAGCTTCGTTTGCTTGCAAGCGCGCGTAGCGTGGGAAAAAAGATTTCCTTCAAGGGACAAGAGATTGAGGTTAAGCTTGCTGAGGTTGGCGCATTTGAGGGACTTGATATCGTTCTTGGTGCAGCTTCAAATGCAATTGCCAAGGAATTAGCTCCTGATATTGTAAAGGCTGGTGCAGTATTTGTTGATAACTCAAGCGCATTCCGTATGTGTGACGATGTTCCACTTGTTGTTCCAGAAATCAACGCAGAGGATGTTAAGAAGAATAAAGGTATTATTTCTAATCCTAACTGCTCAACGATTATTACACTCGTTGCTGTAAACGCAATCAACAAGCTTTCAAAAATCAAGGGCATGGTTGCATCCACATACCAAGCAACCTCTGGCGCAGGTGCTGGTGGACCAATTGAGCTTCGCGCTCAAACCAAGGCGCTTTTAGAGGGCACAGCGGTTACAAATGAGGTGTTCCAATATCAAATCGCTGAAAACGTTATTCCTCAAATTGGTGGCTTTAACGATGATGGATACACATCTGAAGAAATGAAGATGCAAAACGAAGGAAGAAAGATTCTTCACTTGCCAGAATTAAAGGTAACCTGCACTTGTGTAAGAGTTCCTGTTGTTCGCTCACACTCAATTTCAGTTACTGTTCTTACTGAGGACAATTTAACTGTTGAAGATGTAAAAAAGGCTATATCTGAATGCGACGGATGTAAGCTTTATGACGATATGGAAAATAAGCTTTATCCTATGCCACTTGTAACATCCGACCAAGACCTTGTTTATGTTGGTAGAATTAGAAAGGATTTAGTTTTTGATAACGCAATTACACTTTGGTGCTGTGGTGACCAAGTAAGAAAGGGGAGCGTTCCAAAACAATGCTCAGCCATATTTTAATCGGTAAATAATGGCAACCTTCGGCTTGTCGTCGTTGTAATATTATTATATTACTGCCTCCTTTCGCACCGAATCTTTCTCATGATTTTCTCGATTAATTCTATGGCATCACTATTGTTTTTCCTCTTGCAACAAACATAATCCAAATTGCAGAAGAATTAATTAAAGAATAATAAAAAAAGAGCGGTACTTTTTGTACTGCTCTTTCTTTTAATTTTAGAAATAAAAAACCACGCAATATTGCGTGGTTTTTATTTTGCCATTAAGTGTTTGAAATACCGAGCTTGTCAAAGTCAATACCAACAGAAACATCATATGTTCCGTCGCCATTGTCTGTAACTCCGGAGTTTTCTACATCAAAAGCTTCTTGTGGGCCAGTAAATGTTGCGCCAGGAATCTTTTTATGTATGCTCTCCTCCATGATGTCAACGGTTTCGATTTTATCCATTTCGCAGATTGGGGAAACGTATTTCATCATCACATTCTCCTTTTCAAATAAATACCTATAAGTTGTAATAATTATACCAAACATTTTTGCATTTGTCAATACTTTTTTTAAAAGTTTTTTTAGATTTTTTTAGTATAAACAAAACTATTAAAAATTTGATTGATTTTGCACATTTTTATGAAGCAATTATCCAACGATACCGCTTCTTTCAACGCCTTCAACAATCTTTCTTTGTAAAAATACGTAAGCAATAATGAGAGGAAGAGCAATAAGAATTGTCGCTGTTCCTGCAATAATAGCTGTGTACGAATTTCTAATAGTTTCAAGCTCACCACGCAGCATGTCACTTATTGCCTCTGGTGTTCTTACAATATGACTCATAAACGTAAACGCAGGATTTTCTGCCTCAATAAAGAGGGACGTATAGAAGTCATCTGTCCATTGCCACGAGAAGGCAAAGATAAATACTGTAACGAGCATTGGAATTGAGATTGGTATAATGATGCTAAAGAACGTGCGCAATGTGCTTGAGCCATCAACGAATGCAGACTCCTCAAGCTCGTCAGGAACGCCCTTAAAGAACTGCCTTAGCATAAATATAAATAGTCCATTCTTAAATCCAAGTCCAAAGATTGAAAGTGTAAATAGCGGTATAAGGCTGTTTGTAAAGCCTGCTCCGTTTTCAAATATTCCAAACCATTCCTGCAGCTTTGCAAAAACGAAGCTAAGCGGGTTCAGCGTCTTTTCAAACATTGTAAACTGTCTAAAGAAATCATTCATTGAATCCTTTAGTGCTTCCTGTGGAACCATCAATGTAACAATTACGAAAATGAATATTATTCCGTTGCCCTTAAACTTAAATTTTGCAAGTCCATATGCAACCAAAGCACATACAAGCGTTTGAATGAGCGCCACCGAGAACGAAACCATAAATGTCGTAAAAACAGCCTTTAAGTATCCGTTTTGGGTAAGTATATACCAATATTGGTCGAATGTTGGATTCTTTGATATCAAAACAACTGTTGCATCCTTAATATCGCTAATAGACATTATTGATGATAATATCTTCTTGATATAAGGATATAGTATTATAAAGGTAATACCTATTAATAATACTGTTCTAAAAATAACATATGCTACTTTTTTAAGGAAATGCATTGATAAGAATTTTTGCTTTAATCTTTCCTTAAGAGGCGCTCTTTCAAAATCAACTTTGATTTTGTTTTTGGATTCTCTTTTTACTTTAACTGTATCCATCTTGGCACCTCCTTAATCTCTTCTCTGATAGAAGACAACAGTCTTCATCAGTAAAGCAACAACAATAATAACCACCATAACCATTAGTATGTATAGCCAAATTGCTGCACTAAAGTTACCTGGGAATTTATCAGGATTGAGCTGTCCGCCATATCCCAAAAGACCCATCATAACACGGTTATCCGCCGCTGTAAACATATCAACAACTGTATAAACCGCGTTAACAAGAATCATTGGGCTAATCATTGGCAAGGTAATCTTCCAGAAGGTTTCCCAAGCGGTTGCACCTTCCATCTGACAGGACTCGTAAATGGATGGTGAGATTGATTGCAAGCCGGATAGGAATATAAGCATTTGTACACCGGAACGGCTAACAATCTTAAATATACTATTTATAAGGCTTGTTACCATTTCGGATAGGCTAAATTCACCTATTTTAAGGTTAACATTTGCCAAAAGCGCTTCAACATCAAGAGCAGAAATCATTCCGCCGTCTGCCGATGCACCAGTGTTATCATCAATTCCACCACTTTCAGTCATCTCTGCCATTGCGTATCTTGCATCAACAAAGTCGATAATACCTGTTGACAAAATAACCGGGAGGAAGAATACAGCACGGAAGAATGTACGTCCTGTCATCTTTTGGTTGAGAATAACTGCCATAAAGAGTGAGAATATTACAATCGCAGGGATTTGCAATACAAGGTCACCCATAGCATCAAGGATTGTTTGTGTAAACATACCATCTTGGAAGAAAACGTATCTATAAGCATCAAAGCTAAAATAGTCGTAATTTCCCATAGAGCCGTAGAATGAAACCTCAACCGACTTTATAATCATTGGTAAATAGATGAATATTATTCCGATTATAAAAGGTAGACAGAAAAGCCATCCGGAAAGAGCCTTCTTGCCTTGTAATGAAAGACCTTTTCTTTTTCTTCTTAGTGGAACATAATTGTCTCCCACTGTTGTTGCAGAGGATGATATCCCTTCACCAAAGGTTTTTACTGTCGAGTCAGCATTAACCTTTTCTTCCTCTTTTATTGGCTGTTCAACCACAGCCTCTTTAGCCGGCTTTGGTTTTACAACCGTTGGCTTGAGCAAATATACCTTTTGTTCTTCAGAAACAACCTCAGAAGACTTTAGCGATATTTGAGTTTGCTTTTCAGTTGGGTTTTTCATTTCGCATTAGCCTCCTTTGTTGATTGACTATAAGCTTTAAAGTTAAGCGCTCTAACTTTATATTCAACGCCTTCAAATCTAACTATAACGTCTTGGCTATTGTAGTTAAGGATAAATCCTTCTCCGCCCTCGTAAACAACAAGAACGACCAAGGAGTTATCAACTGCTGTACCATCAAGCAAGGTAACTGTTACGTCACTATCGCTATTATTTAAGAATCTGTGGTCAACAATAAACTTATCCTGCTTATCCTTCATTGCGTTGTTATATATTGTATAATTTTCTATTATTGAATCCTTTAAAAATTCATAGTTAATTGAATAATAGTTACTATACTCTGGGTCAGCCTTAAGCTTTTCCACATTTTCCATTGCAATTGTATAGTAGAGTGCAGCGCCGTTTTCCATAGCCTTGAGAAGCATATAGCTTTCATCACCTTCCATATTGAGCGCATTTCCTGCAAACTCAATGGAGCCGTGGTATACCATACCAAAGAATGGTACGCTTTCGCTTGCTCTTCTATATTTACTACTATCAATAGGAGCCGATAAAACGCCTGAGGCATAAGGAATTGCGTATGAGTTACCTGTGTCGACAATCAAGTTGAACTTCTTATCGTTTTCTCTTGTCATCAATTTCATAAACGCAATTACATTGTTCTTAGCATCCTCTCTTGAAATAAATCCTTCCTTATTAAAGTCAGAGTTTAGATCAGAGCCAAGAGCTCTTATTGCTAATGTTTTAATATTTATGTCTGATATTGAATCAGCAAATTTGTCAAATAGTGAAATAAACGATGCGGTAGAAACAGCAACACCACTTGTTCTTTCAAAGGTTTGAGTTGCTGCATAATATGCACGCTTTGTGGTATATCTGTTATCAAGTGTCTTTATCGCGTTTTTCTTATTTGAATAACCGCTGAACCATTTTGATGAATGTGCATATGAAAAATCCACGTCTAACGCAACATCATAGCCATTCTTTTCGGCGTCTAAAAGAAGATCATTTAGTCCCTTTTCTCCACCTAAAACCTTTTGCCATTTAATCTTGGTTGGATAGCTTGATGAAAGACCACCATTGTAAAATCCCTTAAGAATAAAGGAATTGTTGTTAATTCCAACCAAGGCAAGATCCTTTTGAATATTCATTACATCACTAAAAGAGGTGAGCTCCTTGTTAACAGTAACAGGGAAAGAAAAGATTTGCTCTTTTACCTTAATTGAACCGAAAACCTCAAGGAAAAGCTTGATATTTTCCTCTGTTTCGGTGAACTTTTTGATTGTTCCATTATTAATTAAGTAGTCTCTATATAGCTTTGCCATACCTACATAAGAGGTATCGTATGTGTTTTTAAGACCATATTCCTCAGCTGTTGCGTCCGCTGTTAAAAGCTTATACGACATTTTGTATTTGCCCTTATATGCGTCCTTTGACACAACTGTAATCTCAGTAGATGATGAAGCACCACCAGAGAAGGCATCTGCTAAGTCATATATGTCATATTCGTTGTAATTAAATGTTGCATATGCTGATGCATAGAATGGACCCGCCTCCGAGGAAATTGCTGCCAAAGCATCGCCCTCCTCTATTATTGCGAAGTATCCACTTCCGTTTCCTTCACTTGAATTAACAAGGCCGAAAACAGGCATTGTAAACTGCTCAATATTCTTTCCTGCTATTTGATATTTTGAGTAGTCAGCACCGTAAAGTGTTGATTTGATAGTACCCTGTTGTCCCTTAGCAACCAAATCTTCATATCTTATAATAGCACCACTTCCATCAGGAATAAAAATGTAGCCATTATCGAATCTGGTTTGCATCATATCAGCTGCACTGAAATAAGGTAAAACAGTTATGTTTGCAAGACAATAAAGCTCTCTATTATATTCTACACTATTCGTATCGATTTCAATAGTTAAGCCATCATCAGTTAACGTGTATATCGCTGTAAACTTAAAGTTTATATATTCCTTTTCCGGGAAGTACTGAGCATCATTTGCCTCATTCCAAAGTGCATCTCTATCAATTTCGAACTGAGTTTTCTCTTCGCCCTCTGCTGACAAAACAAAGTAATTTGGAGCTTTTTCCTTCAATGAGGCTTCCAAAATTCTCATTGTTTGATTGCTTTGATATACTTTTGTTTGCAAGCGCATAAATGGAGTGGTAACACAAAGAGGCTCTTTGTCAATTAATGATTGTCTATAACCACCTGTTACATCTTTATCCAAAAGAGAGTCCTTGTAGTATTTTTGATCAGGGTCAAATACTTCAAAATTGTCACCTATTATTTTACTTTGAATATCTGCATCGGAGATGCCAACAGCGCGAAGGGCTCCATAGAAATCCTCTAATGCAATTTTCTTTGGAACTGCAAAATCGCGTTCATCCTCACCAATGGAATAATCAATCTTCATACCATTTGAGGTTGGGGTTATCTCTCCTTGTCCAAAGTAAAATCCGTCCTTGTAGCTGTATAGCTCTGTCATGCCGGATTCGCCTTGGCTAAGCTTGAAGTACTTTAATATTATTTGTGACATAAATTTTCCCTTGTCACCCTCGTTGCTCGCGGTGGTTGTAACGCTGTATGGGTTTGACAAGAAAATTTCGCCTGTAACCTTATTCTTAATTGCGAATTCTCCAGTATCGTAGTCAACATAAAGCTCAAGCATTCCGTCGCCCGTGCCAGGCTTTGAGGTATCATCGCTTGTCGCAACGAGCTGCATATATCTGCTTAACCTGTCTTCCTCGCTGACATAAGCATCGTTAAATGGCACTCTCACTTTTTCATCTTCAGCAAAAACTGTTAATGGAGTCAATATAGATATAACCATTAAAACGGCAAGAAAGGCCGATATTATTCTCTTTTTCATATTCAGCCCTCCTACCTGTAGCTAATCTCACTTGCAATTGTTGATGCAAATGATGACATTTTTGTAACAAGTGTAATAAATAGTACCACAATGAACATTATTACAACCATACCAACAAGCGTTGCTATTACTGTAACTATGTTTTTGCCCATTGAGTAATCGTGTGTAACCTGCATACCGATGATTATTAGGAATGCCATCCAAATGTAAGCAACTGATAAAATAAGTGCAGGAATTTGTGATTCAGTTCCTACGAGAACCTGTGTTAAGAGTGTTGATACAATAACAAGAATTGGCACTGGGAATAATGCATATGAGGTTGCAACGAAGATATCCTTAAAGCTTCCCTCTCCATCAAAAAGAGTTGTAAAGCACCAGTTTGAAAGAACCCATAAGAAGAATGGAATCAAAACTGTTGCAGCTTGAGAAACAATCGTTGCTGTTGAGCCTTGTGGCTTATAGTAATAGCCTTGACCTATTCCTTGATAGTAGAATGCTACTACTGTAATAATAAGGAAGATAATTGATGCTCTTACCGAGCCACGCTTTTCCTTTTTTAAGTCCCAATAACCATCAAATGGGTGGAACATGATGTGAAATCCATAGGTTAATTCTTCCTTTAGCGAGCGCTTGCCACCCTTGGTAGCTGCCGCCTTATTAACCTTTCCAGCGTATGTAAATACCTTAACCACTACAAATAGGACAACGATTATTCCTATTACTAATAAGATAAAGTATCTTTCCATTATGTTTGCACGAATTGCTTTAAATACTGTTGCATAGTTTTCAGTATCATATGCGGCTTTAAAATAATCAAGTGCAAGCTTTAGCTGCTCATCGTCATCGTTTGAATTACGATAAATTGCTTTACCCATTTCAACGTAAGCAGTGTCGAAGTTATTATTCTTTGCAAGAACGTCCTTCCAAGCTTCAGCAGCTAAATCAAATTCACCATCGTTTTGAAGCTTAATTGCGTTTGCCAAAATCTCAGCATATTCCGTTTGTCTATATGGAACTATTGCTGCATTTGCAACGTCCAAAACAAGAATCTTAGTTACAGGCACCTCTATTAGATTGCCGTTGTCATCAATTCTTGTTTCATTGTACATTTGATAAGTAATTGAGTTACCCTGTGTAACTTGACCAAATTGCTCACCAATATCGCCGAAAATGTAAAGAAGGTTGCCTGAACGGTCATAGGTATAAATCTTTGAACGCTTTTGGTCAAGGATAGACCAAACGCCGTCAGGACCACTTGTTATGTCAACAATTTCTGATACTCCTGTTGGTGCACCTCTATTAGCCGCGGTTATTTTGGTATTGAGCTCTACCGCAACCTCACCCGAAGGAGCAAAGAAGCCTGTACGCTGCATAATATCTGTTCCGCCAGCATTAAGAAGCTTAACCGGTGAATAGTCTGTTGTTTTTCCTGTTAGCTGTGTAATTTGTGAGTTTGCATCCTCATTGTCATATATGATAGAGCCATAAACAAAGTCTCCATATGTTCTGTCAAGCTCTAAGTTTCTGTATGCGGTTGGTACGTTAGTAAATTCAAGAGTTGACCAAGGGTTAATTGTTTGAATGATTGCCTGCAAAGCAGAAACGCTAACCTTTGGTGCACCGATGAAGTTGATAAAATCTCCTTCACTTGTAAGAACGATAATACCCTCTGTTGTTCCTGCCGACGCAACGTACATTCTGCCGTGCTTATCAACAACGCAGCTTTGAGGTGTATATGTGCCTTCAGCTGATGCAAAGTTGATTCGAGGCTCCTTAAAGGTTCTATCATACTCATAAGCCTCATCGCCTACTTTGTCTTCATATATGTTAAATTTAACAATTCTTTTGTTTCTTTGGTCGCAAACATAAAGTCCCTTGTAAGCGCCTGTGCTTACTGCAAATGTGCTCTTAGGGCTATCAAAGGTGTCTTCTACACCATCGCTGTTTACGAAATCCTTAACAATTGCTTTAAATTTATAGTTGCGGTCTAAAACAACAATTCTATTGTTTGTTGAATCCGTAATATACACATTTCCGAAATCATCGGTTTCAATATCGGTTGCACCGTCATTAATTTCAATGCCACCTAAATTTTCAATGCCGATATTTGCGGAGTTTATAGTGTCTGATCCATCCGGTACGTATGCATCCGGAGACTTTAGTACTTCACCATTTATTGAATATGTATACGTATCATAAGGAGTTGCAGCCATAGCACAAGGAGCAAGAAGCAATACGAAGGCAAACATAAACGCTATTATTTTAGCTATTCTATTCATATATCCTCCTTAATCCTTCATACCACTTGAAGCCATGGTTTCAATGATATTACTTTGTGAAATAACAAATACAAGAATTGGTACAAGCATCATAATTACAGTACCAGCAGCAGATGCACCTGCACGGGCAATACCACCAGCTGTGATTTGTCCGATTGCGTAGTTAAGTGTTTTTAGCTGTTCACTATAAATATACGCTGATGCACCGGTGTTCCAAAGTCCTTGGAACGAATAAATGATAAGTGTGAGCCATGCCGGCTTAACCATTGGCATAGCAATAACCCAGAAGGTTTTAAACTCACTACATCCGTCAAGACGTGCGCTTTCAAGCACGGAATCTGAAATTGATGAGTCCATAAACTGCTTCATAAGGTAAAGTCCCATAGATGAGCCCCATGCAGGAATGATAAGTGTAAATGGGTTATCCATAAGTCCAAGAGTTGATAGTGTTAGGAAGTTCGCGATCGCTGTTACAGTTGATGTAAACATAAGAGAACGCTGAATAATCCAGAACACGCCTTTTCTGCCTGGGAAAGGAATTTTTGAAACCGCGTAAGCTGCGAGTGAGCTAAACAAAAGGTTACCAAATGTTCCTGCTGCAGTAATAAATACTGTATTGAATATGTATCTTGAGAAAGGTACCCAAGAATCACTTAAAAGTGTAAACAAATCGGAAAAGTTTTTAAACGTTGGGTTAACAACGTAGAATCTTGGTGGGAACATCCAAAGTTCGTCAAGAGGCTTTAACGATTGCATTACAACGTATACCATTGGCAAGAACATAAATACTCCCATTATAGCAAGGAAGATAAATATTCCTGCGTCACCGCCCTTCGAACGGTTTAGGACAACTTGATGATTTCTAACTCTCATTTTTTGCATATCATTGTCCCACCTTCGAAAGCATTTTATTAACCAGAACGTTAGCGCCCATCATTACAAGGAATAGAACGAACGCAATTGCGGAAGCATAACCTACTTCCCAACGTTGGCTTCCGTAGTCCTCCAAGCAGTGCATAATCGTGTGACACGAATAGTTAACTGATGGGAAACCACAAAGTGCTGTAACTACGCCACCAAAGCCGAACGCACCGGTAATTGACATTACCGCACCGAACATAAGCTGAGGGCGCATCATTGGCAAGGTGATAAACCAAAGCTCTTGCCATCTGTTTTTGATACCGTCAACCGCGGCGGCCTCAAACAAGCTCTTATCAACCGTTTGAAGACCCGCAATAAACGATAGGAATGCTGTACCGAGTGACATCCAAAGCGCAACCACGATACAAAGCGTCATTGCATATTTTTCATCGTAGAACCAAAGTATCGGCGCATCTATGATATTTAACTTCATAAGTGTACCGTTAACCCATCCTTGTCCATCGTTTGAGAAAAGTGTACCCCAAATGAGATATACTGAACCAGAAATTGATGGTGCATAGAATACAAGAGTTACAATTGCTCTGATTCTTGGTGAAAGCTCGTTAATGAACCACGCAACAAGGAACGAAAGAATATATGATACAGGACCTGTGATTGCTGCAAATACGAGTGTGTTTTTGCACGCGAGAAGGAAGATATCATCCTCAAAGAACAGTCTTGTATAGTTCTTGATTCCTATAAACATGTCCCATTTAAATTCGAGCATGTTAAAGTTTGTAAAGCTGAGTACAAGTGAAAGTACAACAGGGAAAACAGTGAAAAGAATGAAAACAAACATAAATGGTGCAATCATTAGATAAGCGATTTTATGTCTTTTCATTTCATGAATAGTCCATTGGAACATAGTCATGTCTTTTCTTGCAACTGCCTTCTTTTTTGTCTTTTTAGGTGATTCTAAAATACCATCATCATGTATAGCTTCGTCAGCTGTGTTAATGTTTTCAGCTGTGTTTTGTAAATTTTCATTACTGTTTGCCATTTACATTTTCTCCTTCATTAGTATTTTAGAATTAGTTTAATATGCCGTCTTTGTTAAGGCTTTTGTAGTCCTTAAAGGTTAGCATACCGAACTCTTGACGTCTTCTCTCAATTTCCGAGTTAATTGTTGTAACATAACTAAGAAGTGCATCAGATGCGTCCTCACCCTCGTTGTAAGCTGCTAAGAATGCGAAGTTTACGTAACGAGCGAGATAGTAGCTACCTGGGTGGTTAGGTACTGCATCAAGGTTGTTGAATTGGTCAAGGATTCTTGCCTTTTCCTTCGCTGTCCAAGGAAGCTCCTCAAGTGCGATTCTATTTGCGGTTGCAGGTCTTGCTGCGATACCCATAATAGAAACAACTCCGTTTGAATAGTCTGCTTGGAATTCATTTCCTGTATACCACTTCATAAATTTCCAAGCTGCTGCGTCTCTTGATTTTTGTTCAGCTGAATCGCCGTTTTCAATCATTACACATCCTGTAACGGTTGCCATAGCATTTCTGTTGATTTGAATATTGCCATACTTGTCGAGCACTTCATTCCCATTTTCGTCAACGACAATTTGACCTGGAATCTTTACAAATGACCAAAGTCCTGAAAGCTCAGATGCGAATACCGCCAATTGGTTACATGTTGTATATGATGCAATACCAATAGGCATTTCACCTGTACGGAAACGGTTCGCAAAATCGTATGTATATGGAAGTGAATACTGAGTATAGTAGTTACACATCGTTTCAAATGAGTTAAGAACACCCTTTGAATCGAAGTTAATTGTCATTCCGTTGTTGGAATATGCCTCGTTTCCACTCTGATACATAAATGTGTATGCATCGTTTTGGATACCAAGCTCCATATTATTATATTGAAGAATAGGAAGAATTGCGAGCATGTCATCCCATGTTTTTGGAACCTCAAGCTCAAGGTTTGCAAAAATGTCCTCACGGTAGAACATCATTGAGAATGACAAGGTATCAGGCAAAGCATAAAGCTCAATACCTGTTTGTCCATCACTGTTCTTCCAGTTGTAGCCATAATTTGCATCATCGGATGGTGTATCCAAATTATTGTGGTCTACAAGATAGTGAACGGTTTTTCCGTTTACACTGCTTGTTTCATCATCTCTCCACAAATAGAGGTCCTCTTCAACCCAGTTATATTTGTTGCTCTTTTCAAGAACACCATTAACATCGTCATAGCCGAAATTGTAGAGTGTAAGTGGCTCAATTGCCGCCTCTGGGAATTCATCCAAGATGTTTGTTCCATTTCTTATATCATTATTAACATATTCATTTAATGGCTTGATTGCATTACGGAGAGCATAGTCGATAATTGTTGTGCTTGCCTCCATAAGCGAAACCTCAGGACCAACACCTGCAATGATTGAAGGCAATAGTGTTCCTGCTGAAATGAGCTTAATGTTAACATTTATATTCGTTTCTGGTGTGAATTTATTTTCAATGAGGTTTCTTATGATTTGTGCTTGGTCACGTCCGGTAACAACCCAAACTTCAATTGTTTCTCCTGTGCCGTTTGTTGAGCCTTCACTATCCATTGCATTGTAGTTACCTGCAAATGATGCAAAGAATAGCTTAATTTCAAACCAAATCGCTTGGAAAAATCCTGCATCTGCCTTTGGCAACTCGTCTGCATTTGATTGAAGCTTGTAGTAGTCCACTTGTAGAGGCTGTGTTTTTGCGCTATTTATCCACGTACCTAATGAACCAATTTGTGATTTTAATGTTGCTAAGTTAGCAGGAATTTCCGACTCGTTTGTCGCCATCTTCTCAAGAAGCTGATATACCTGCTTAATTGTTGCGGTCTTTTCACCTTCACCAGTACCGCCGTCCTGTGCCTTGTTCTCTGTAACCATATAGTTATATACGCCCTCAAGGTTTTGTGCCTCTATAAGCATGCTTTCAAGAACGTGTGGCATAACACGTGTAAAGCCGTATGAACGGTTAGGGTCTGGGTCTGTACCTGTGAGCTTTAGAATCTCAAGGTATGCATTGTTAATTTCTGTAAGCGATTTGCTTACTTGCTTAATTTGTGAGCCCATTTCGCCAAGAGTAGCCTCAAGCTTAATCTCGTAGGTCTTTCCCTTTTCAAAATAGAATTCAAATGTAGTATCAGCGTCACCGAGGAAGCAGGTTTGCCAAGAGCTTGTATATGGGAAACGGCAGTTTGCAGCCTCTGCAAACGGAACCTCTCCATTTATATATAGCTTTCTTGAAACGTACATACCGCTAAGAAGCGCTTGCTTATATCTAACTGCGATTGAATAATAGCCAGATTCAGGAACTGTAATCTCATAGCTCATCCACTCACCAACATTTTGCCACTGCTCTTTTCCTGCAGTGTTATACTTAACAGCGGATTCGCTTTGCTTACCGGTCAAGCCACTTGTAATAGCAGAGGTTCTGTCATAAACAGGATACATTGTTACAGCTGAAACGTTTTCTGGTCCCTCTGCCTCTATAACGTCTAAGTCAATACTAACTCTATGGTCCTCAACCTTTCCGTAAAGGGATTCCATATCTTTTTTATATTGGCTATATGATTTGAGATTATCCTGTGGGCGCAAAACGATAGATTGGATAATAATACCCTCTCTTTGACCTTCAAGCGAAATGGTATTTTCGCCAGGCTTAATGTAGAACTCAAATGGGTACATTTCATATCCATTAGAATCGCTTATTGCATATGTAACCCAGCTTTGATCCTGATCAACTGAAGGACGGATATCATCACCCTTGCCGTTTTCCTTTTCATTTTTAAAGGTTGGCTTGTCGTTTGAGTCATATGTATAGCCATATTTCCATACCTTTGAAAGCACAAGTGAGCGTGCCTCAGCAAACGGAATCTCGCCGTTTAAGTAGAATATACGCTCAATAGAGTTGCTTGTAGGCTTTGGATCACCCTCAATAATGTCATCCTCCATAGCTTGAGCATATCTAATCTCAATTATGTAGTTTCCACTCATGTTTTCAGGAACATAGAAGCTCCAAGTAGCGGTTCCGTATGCGCCAATATAAATGCCCTTGTCGTTTCCTTGCTCACCATTAAGGCAAACGTTTTCCTTCAAGCGACCCTCTTCTGAACCCAAAACAACCTCTTTATATTCATTGTCCTCGGTTTCGTAAACGTATTTACCATCGAGAAGACTGAATTGATTGTCGCCTTGTGGGTCAACAACGAACTCAATTGTATCAACCAAAACATATGATGCATTAACGGTTTCTTTTGTGGTAGTTTTGTTGCCATCAACCGTTTTGTTCACTGTTTCAGTGATAGTGGCAGCTTTCTTTGCCTCGTCAATAACGATGCTGACCTTATTTTTGTAGATAGCACCATCAGCCTTAACCTCACACGATCCTTCATACTCACCACCGAGTGTGATGTAAGAAGTTTTACCGAGCTTGGTAAGCTTATATTCGTTTCCGTTATAAACGAAAACATCAGCTACTCCATTAGCGACAGATGCTGTACCAAGCTCCTCGCCAAGCTGAGAGTAGAATGTCAATCTTCCAACAGATGTGTGCTTATTCAAAATGTTTTCTCTATACTCGTCGTATGAGAGTGCATTAAGAATAGCGCCAATTTCAGAAGTTGACGGTTGAGAAGCATCGCTTCCCGTCGAGCCACCTGCTTTGCCCGATGCAAATACTGACAAGCCCATTGTCGGCACGAGCATCAAAAGACAAAGTAAAAACGCAAGTAGCTTTTTCGCTTTCTTTCTCATAAGAAATCCTCCATATTTGCTGTTCTAATCATTTGACTGATTTAGCGCTCATCAACCAAATGCTTGATATACGTGTGCGTATATATTAGTATGTATAATTTTAGCACACACGGAAATTAAAGTCAAGTTGATATTTTCCACAATTTAGTCAAGCAAGGCTTACAATACGAAATTTTTGCGATTTTTCTCACATAATGACACGGAGCAAAAAAACTTATTTTCGACAATTTTCTACAAAAAAAGGCTTCTCAAATGCAATGAATAATGGCTTTTTCATTTTTCAGTATAAATTTATATTATTTTCTACACATTGTGCAATTTGCACAAAAAACGAGCCTATTTTTTGGCATATATAAATATTGCACAAAAATATATTTTTTTGTTATTTTAGTGTAAAAAACTTGACACCGTGAAAAAATAAGTCTATAATTGAAATGTACACATATTATCATTAAAAGGACGGTGTTTTTATGTACTATTTAGGAATTGACCTCGGCGGAACCAATATCGCCGCCGGCATTGTCGACAAGGACTACAAAATTGTTAAGAAAAAGAGCGTACCAACGCTTGCGCACAGAGATGGAAAAGAAATTATTAAGGATATGGCAAGCCTATGTCTTTCTCTTCTCAAAGACTGTGGTCTCACAATAAACGACATTGAATATGCAGGAATTGCTTCTCCTGGTACAGCAAACTCCGAAACCGGTATTGTTGAATACGCAAACAACCTACCATTTGTTAATTTTCCTATCGCTGATCTATTAAAGGAATACACCGGCATTAAGAAGGTGTATATTGAAAATGATGCTAACGCTGCTGCAAAGGCTGAGGCTATTGCCGGTGTTGCTAAGGGAGCTAAGTATTCAGTTATGATCACCCTCGGCACTGGTCTTGGTGGCGGAATTGTTCTTGACGGTAAGGTTTATTCAGGCTTCAACTTTGCTGGCGCCGAGCTTGGTCACATCGTTATTGAAAAGGATGGCAAGCAATGTACATGTGGAAGACGTGGATGCTGGGAAACATATAGCTCTGCGACTGGTCTTACAAATATGACAAAGGAGCACGTTTTAAAAGCAAGAGCCGAAGGACGCAAAACTCTCATTGACGAATTGATTAACGGAAATATCGACAACTGCAACGCAAGAGTTGCCTTTACTGCTATGAAGCAGGGCGATGAGGTTGGCAAAGAGATTGTCGATGAATATATTTCATACCTTGCTTGTGGCATTGCAAATGTAATTAACATCTTCCAACCAAATGTTCTTTCAATTGGTGGCGGAGTATGTAACGAAAAGGATTACCTGCTTGTTCCACTTAAGGAAGCTGTATTCAAAGAAACCTATACAAAAGGTGACAATCAAACCGAAATCAAAATTGCCGAGCTTGGCAACGATGCCGGTATTGTTGGTGCCGCCGTTCTTGGACTATAAAAATCAAGCCCGCAGAGAAAAAGCATCTCTGCGGGTATTATTAATAAAACGAAAGGAGACCCTGATGGATTATCAAACCCCTGTCAAAAAGTTATATGGCGTTGGCGATAAAATTGAAAAAAGTCTACACAGTGGTGGATTTTTCACCGTCAAGGACCTTCTCTATCATTTTCCACGCGCATATCAAAATAGAGCTGATACAAAAATGTTAGCTGATGAAGGCGCCTATGGTGAGTATCATTCTTACATTTTAACAATAGCAAACGAGCCAAAAGCTGTAATGATAAAAAGAGGTATGAATCTTTTGAAATTTCGTGCCTTTGACGAAAGCGGTACAGTAAACATTACATACTTTAATCAAAACTATCTTAAGGATGTTTTTCATCAAGGTACGACTTTCAGATTTTGGGGTAAGGTTACTAAAGAAAAGCGCACCCTGTGTATGAGTTCGCCTGCTTATGAGCCGATTTTGCCAACTAAGCCACTTGATGCCTTGATCCCGGTTTACCCTTTATCATCTGGACTAAATCAAAAGTTTTTATCAAAGCTAATTCGCGAAATTGTTTCTGAAATTCCCTCTTTTGTTGTGGATTTTCTTCCGAAAGAGGTTCGTGAAAAAAACAATCTTCCAACTCTTGCATACGCACTTGAAAATATCCACTTCCCAAAAAGCGAGGAATCGCTTGAAAAAGCAATCAGACGACTAACGTTTGACGAGCTATACCTTTTTGCTCTTGTTCTTTCAAGCATAAAGACAGTGCAGCAGGAAAGACAAGCCCCTCGATTTGATGACACTGACATCAGCGAGCTTTTGGCTCTCCTTCCATATACTCCGACAAACGCACAGATGAAAGCCATTTCAGAAATATCCCTTGACACGTGTCCAAAAAGCACTGATTTTTACATAAAACCAATGAACAGAATCGTTGTCGGAGATGTAGGAAGTGGTAAAACGCTTTGTGCAACAGCAGCAGCATATATCGCGTGTAAAAACGGTTACCAATGTGCTTTAATGGCACCAACCGAAATCTTGGCAAACCAGCATTATGAATCACTCTATCCTATATTCAACTCGCTCGGAATCTCTTGCGAGTTGTTGACCGGAAGCACTGGCGCGAAGGACAAAAGAGCGACACTGGGTCGCTTAAAATCCGGAGAATGTCAATTCATCATTGGAACACACGCCTTAATCCAAGGCTCGGTGGAATTTAATAATTTAGCACTCGCAATAACCGACGAGCAACACCGATTTGGTGCAAATCAGCGTTCATCTCTATCCGACAAAGGACTTTTTGCACACACACTTGTTATGAGTGCTACACCAATACCAAGAACACTATCGTTTATGATGTATGGTGACCTTGATATATCATTAATTGACGAAATGCCTCCTGGTAGAGAAAGAGTTTCAACCTATGTTGTTGACGAAACATACAGAGCTCGTCTTTATTCATTTATAAGAACGCAGGTTGAAAATGGCGGACAGGTTTATATTGTGTGTCCAAGCGTTGAAGACAAAAAGGACGACATCGATAACGCCTCCGACTTTGATCCATTCTCTTTTTTGTTCGAGGAACATACTCCTCCGTTAAAATCCGCAGTTGATTACGCAAAAGAGCTTTCCGAAAACGTTTTCCCCGACCTACGTGTTGCATTTATCCACGGCAAGTTAAAGGGCAAGGAAAAGGATGCTATCATGTCCGAGTTTTCGTCCGGAAATATTGATATTTTAGTTTCTACAACTGTTATTGAGGTTGGTGTTAACGTTCCAAACGCTTCTCTTATGATTGTTGAGAATGCAGAAAGGTTTGGTCTATCGCAGCTTCACCAGCTTCGTGGTCGTGTAGGACGCGGTCAGCGTAAGTCATATTGTGTTTTGGTTTCTGATTCCAAGGGCGAAAATGCAAAAGAGCGCCTTTCAATTATGAAATCAACCTACGATGGATACACTATTGCAGAAAGAGATTTGCAAATGCGTGGACCCGGTGACTTTTTCTCCTCTGGAACAAGCGTTCGTCAATCCGGCCAGCTTGATTTAGGCATTGCCAAGTCATGTAGTGACACATTGCTTGTTCATGCCGCCTTTGAAAGTGCCAAATCGACCTTGGATAAGGACCCTTCTCTTGCGCTTGAGGAACACGCCTTACTCTCTTCTATGGTTGATAATATGTACAAATCAAAGAAAAATACTATTAACTAATTTTTTTGACGTGTCTCTATGTTAGTGCCCATTGTACTTTTTAATATAAATTTCAACTATTACGCAATCTTTTATGTTATTTTTAGTATAATGTTTACATTAAATATTTTGTCTATTCGAGGTGAATGAAATGAACATTGGAGAGAAAATTCGTGCGGCAAGAGAGGACTTAGATCTTTCGCAAGAGGAAATTGCAAGACAAATCCCCATGAGCCAATCTGGTTATTCCAAAATCGAACGTAGTGTTCAAGAGCCCAACCTTACTCAATTACGTAGAATTTGTCAGATTTTAAATATAAGTGCAGACTTTTTGTTATCACTTGAATATTTCAACACACTATCCGAAAACGATCTTGCACTTTTGTATGATATAAAAAATGCTATCAAAAAGCATCTTGGCAAATAAGATAAAAAGCAGGAATTTGAATTCCTGCTTTTTTTATCCGTGAAATAGCTTTTTTGTTTGGTAAACCGGCTCGCACGTTAAGTGAACTCCAAGCTTTCTAAATGTCGCAACATCAACCGGTGAAAGGATGACAGACGAGTGAAGCTCAGCATTTTTAAGCTCCTTAAGTGCATCCATTGCAATTTTTGCAGTTTCGCTGGTTGCGGCGGTTATTGCAAGTGCAATAAGTACCTCGTCAGTATGTAGTCTTGGGTTATGGTTCCCAAGATTTTCTATTTTAAGTCTTTGAACAGGCTCTAAAACATCGTGAGAAATTATATCAATCTCCTTGTCGATTCCGGCGATTGCCTTGATTGCATTAACCAAAACTGCGCTAGATGCCCCAAGCAATGATGATGTTTTTCCTGTTACAATTCTTCCGTCGCAAAGCTCGATCGCAGCCGCTGGTGCACCTGTTTGCTCTGCTCTATCAAGTGCTGCTTGGATGCATTTTCTTTGCTTAGCATTTATACTGCTTTGATTCATAAGAAGCTTTATTTTGTTAATTTCTTCGTCACATTCGCATCCAATTCTTTGTTGACAAAGCGCGTGATAATATCTTCTTATTATTTCATTATTAGCGCTTTCTCTAACAGCCTCGTCATCAAAAATGCAATTTCCCGCCATATTTACGCCCATATCTGTTGGAGATTTATAAGGACAAACGCCCATTATTCCCTCATACATTGCGCGCAAAACCGGGAAAATTTCAACGTCACGATTGTAGTTTACTGCTGTTGTTCCATATGCCTCAAGATGGAATGGGTCAATCATATTTATGTCGTTTAAGTCAGCTGTTGCTGCCTCGTAAGCAACGTTAACAGGGTGCGAAAGAGGAATATTCCAAATTGGGAAGGTTTCAAACTTTGCATATCCTGCGTTAATGCCCTTTTTGTAGTCATGGTAGATTTGTGAAAGGCAGGTTGCCATCTTTCCACTACCAGGACCCGGTGCTGTTACAACGACAAGTGAGCGCTCGGTTTCTATATATTCGTTGCGACCATATCCCTCATCACTGACAATATAATCAATATCGTATGGATAGTTGTTTATTGCATAGTGCTTATAAACCTTAATACCAAGGGATTCAAGCTTGTTTTTAAACTTTTCAACGCTTGATGTTGTGTCATATCTTGTAAGAACAACACTGCCAACATATAGTCCAAAGCCACGAAATGCATCTATAAGACGGAGAACATCAAGGTCATAGGTAATTCCGAGGTCTCCTCTTACCTTATTCTTTTCAATATCGGCAGAGTTAACAGCAATTATAATTTCTGCTTGATCCTTAAGTTCCGCAAGCATTCTGATTTTACTATCCGGCTCAAACCCCGGCAAAACGCGCGAAGCATGATAGTCATCAAAAAGCTTTCCACCAAATTCAAGATAAAGCTTTCCACCAAATTGGGAAATTCTTTCCTTGATTTTTTCGGATTGCAATTTCAAATATTTGTCATTGTCAAAACCAATTCTATACATATCTCTACCCTTCTTATTTTAGTCGAATGTGCACAGGCACGCCGTTTTGGTATTTTATTTGCTTTTCTCCGATTATAAGTGGAGAAATATAGTCAACGCACTCTTTTGTCACATTGTTTCCTTCTTCATTAATATAGCTCTTGGGTACAAACTTAACCTTGTTTGCAACACTCGAAACAGGCACTGATGAAATTTCAATTTTGTAGCCACCCTCGTTTGAACGAACAAATGTGAGCATAATCCCAGTCTTTCCATCAAGAGCAAACGAAACAGCGCTTTCACCGATTAAAGCACTCTCATCAATATCGGTTTTTGAAAGAATGTGTGATGAGCATCTTTGTAAAAGATTTAATTCAACCGAACGCACCTTGCAACCGATTTTTGCTTTCACAAGAGATTCTAAATTTTTAGCTGTTCCTGCCAAATATCTATGGCCGAAAACATCAACCATACCATTTTGCTTGCTTGCACCAACATATTCTCCGTTTTCGTATCGAACACCTTCACTGACCACCACAACAACATTTGGGTGTGTTTCAAAGCATTTTTCAATGGACTCGATAAATTCGTTATCGTAGAATGGTCGCTCAGGTAAATAAATAAGGTCAGCACCCATGCCGTTATATTCCTTTGCCAAGGCAGCAGCGGCAGCCAACCAACCGGCATCTCTGCCCATCGCCTCAATAATAGTAACAGCCTTCATTTTATAAACCGCACAATCTGTTGCAATTTCGGCAACCGCGGTTGCAATAAATTTAGCGGCAGAGCCAAAGCCAGGTGTATGGTCTGTACATGGCAAATCATTATCAATAGTTTTTGGAATTCCGACAATTTTAATATCGTATCTTTTGCTCCTTGCATACTCGGATAGCTTATATACCGTATCCATTGAATCATTTCCTCCGATATAGAAGAAATATCTAATGTCAAGTTTCGAGAAGATTGCAAAGATTTTATCAAAAATGTCCTCGGGAGTGTCTAAGTTTGGCAATTTTTTTCTGCATGAGCCAAGCGCACTCGCAGGAGTTGTTTCAAGTAAGGAGAGCTTTTCTTCATCCGAAAAAAGATACGAAAGATCCACAAATTCCTCGTTCAAAAGACCCTCTATGCCATTTTTCATGCCGTAAAGCTTGTTGATTTTGCCACTTTTCCCAGCACCTCTGATAACGCCAGACAATGTTGCGTTTATTGCAGATGTGGGTCCGCCCGACTGTCCAACAATTGCATTTCCCATAAGCATAGCAGTCTCCTCCTTTAAAACATAAATTAACAATAATTAGTATACCATAAAATGATGTAAAAGTCAAACAAAAACCTGCTGATTTTCTTAATATTTTTGCCATTTTTTTGTTTTTTCACGATTTTTTGGTTTTCAAAGTCGATTTCAGTCTATTTTGTTCATTTTTCACAAATTTTTTTGATATTTTTTATATTTTCTATTTATTTTCACGATTTTTTGTGCTATAATAATATCAACAGAACACAAGTTCTGAAATCCATAGCAAAGAGGTGTTCATATGAAAATGAATTTTACCGCAAGACAAATGAAGGTTTTTGACTCGGTTAAGGAAACTGCTGAAAAGAAGCTTGCAAAATTCAACAAGTTCTTTGACGAAAACGCAGAGATGGATATCACGTTCTCAATGCCAAACGGACAAGAAATGGTTGAAATCACCATTCGCTCCCAAGGAATGGTATTCCGTGCTGAAGATGCGCAAGATACCTTTGCCACAGCAATTGACTCCGCAACCGAGGCTCTTGAAAGACAAATAAGAAAGAATAAAACACGTCTTCAAAAGAAAATCAAAGAGGACGCCTTTGCAATTATAGATGAAGATTTAAATGAAGATTACGAGGAGGAGTACATTCAAAACGTAAGAACGAAAACATTCTCATTCAAGCCAATGAGCGTTGAGGAAGCTATTTTGCAGATGAATATGCTCGGACACGATTTCTATGTTTTTAAAGACTGCGACTCACTTGAAACCTGCGTTGTATATAGGCGCAAAAGAGGCGGCTACGGCTTAATCGTTCCAGAATGATTTATTAAAATTGGGCAGACTTAACGGTCTGCCCTTTTATATTTTTATTGAATTTGAATCTATATTATGGTAATATAATATTATAAGATATCTTTTGCGAGGTGTTAATATGGATATTAAAAAAATACTGTCTTGCGTTGACCACACTTATCTTAAACAGGATGCAACGTGGAACGAAATAAAAAGAACCTGTGATGAAGGAATTAAATATCAAACGGCGTCCGTCTGCATCCCACCCTCTTTTGTGAAAGTGGCAAAGGAATATGTTGGAAGTGAGCTGAAAATATGCACGGTTACAGGCTTCCCTAATGGATATTCAACAGTGAGAGCCAAATGCTTCGAATCACAAGAGGCTGTATTAAATGGTGCTGATGAGATTGACACCGTTATCAATATTGGTGACTTAAAAAGCGCGAGCTACGATAAAATTTTAAGCGATTTAAAGGATATAAAAGCCGCATGCGAGGGGCGAATTTTAAAGATTATTATTGAAACCTGTCTCCTTTCTGATTATGAAAAGCAAAGGATGTGCGAGCTTGTTAGTCTGTCTGGTGCTGATTTTATTAAAACCTCAACTGGCTTTAGCACGGCTGGCGCGACAAAGGAAGATATAATTTTGTTCAAAAAGCATGTTGCTCCTCACGTTAAAATAAAGGCAGCAGGTGGAATTTCATCGCTTGATGATGCGATAGAATTCTTAAATCTTGGTGCTTCTCGCTTAGGCACCAGCAGAATTGTGAAAATTGTAGAAAAGGATGGTTTAAACAATGGCGACTCCTCATATTAATGCAGAAAACGGCGCATTTGCAAAGACGGTTTTAATGCCTGGCGACCCTTTACGTGCCAAGTTCATTGCTGAAAACTTTTTAGAAAATGCTACCCTTGTAAACAATGTACGTGGAATTCAAGGCTACACCGGCACATATAAGGGTGTTCCTGTTAGCGTTATGGCAAGTGGAATGGGAATGCCATCAATTGGTATTTATTCTTATGAATTATTCTCTTTCTATGGCGTTGAAAATATTATAAGAGTCGGCTCAGCGGGTGGAATGCAGGAAAATGTAAATGTGCGCGATATTGTAATCGGCATGGGCGCTTGCACAAACTCAAATTTTGCTATGCAATACGCACTTGAGGGCACATTTGCTCCTATTGCAAGCTACAAAATTCTTGCTACCTGTGTCGATAAAGCGAAGGAAATGAATCTAAATTACCACGTTGGCAATATTCTTTCAAGTGACACATTTTACAGTGATCTTGATATGTCAAGAAGGGGCGAATCCCCTTGGCATAAGATGGGCGTTTTGGCTGTTGAGATGGAGGCTGCTGCTCTATATATGACAGCATCAAGACTTGGCAAAAATGCTTTGGCAATTTGTACAGTTTCCGACCATTTACTAACTGGTGAAGCCACCAGCAGTGAGGAAAGACAAAAAACCTTTACGGATATGATGAAGTTAGCGCTCGAGGTTGCAATCAATATATGAAACGAGTATTTTTAATTGTACTTGATAGCTTTGGCATAGGCGCGTTGCCCGACGCAAACCTTTTCGGTGATGATGGCGCTAACACCTTAAAAAGCATTTCAAAATCTCCACATTTCTATATTCCTAATCTTATTAAATGTGGGATTGGCAACATTGACGGAGTAGACTTTTTAGAAAAAACGGACACTCCCCTTGGTTTTTTTGGAAAATGTGCTGAGCTTTCCAAAGGAAAGGACACAACCGTTGGACACTGGGAGATAGCAGGTGTTATTTCTGAAAATCCTATGCCGACATTTCCAAACGGATTTGATGATGAAATAATCAAGGAGTTTCAAAAAAGAACTGGCAAGCGTGTTATTTGTAATAAGCCTTATTCTGGCACAGAGGTTATAAAGGACTTTGGGCGCGAGCATCAAAAGACTGGAGATTTGATAATTTACACCTCGGCTGACAGTGTTTTCCAAATTGCGGCACATACTGATGTTGTTCCTCTTGAAGAGCTATATAAATACTGTGAGATTGCAAGAGAAATGCTTGTTGGCGAGTGGGGTGTTGGCAGAGTCATAGCAAGACCCTTTGAGGGTGAATATCCAAATTATGTAAGAAGCGCAAAAAGACGTGATTTTTCTCTATCCCCTGTCGATAAAACCGTCCTTGATGCGCTAAAAGAACGCGGTTATGATGTTATTTCTGTTGGAAAAATCAATGATATTTTTGCGGGTGCTGGCATAACCGAAAAATATAAAACCAGCTCAAATTTAGAGGGAATCAACACAACCATTTCTCTTATGGAAAAGGATTTTTCCGGCCTATGTTTTACAAATCTTGTGGATTTTGATATGGTGTATGGTCATAGAAACGATACTAACGGATATGCAAATGCGATTTCCGAATTTGATAGCTATCTACCAAAGATTATAAATGGGCTAAAGGATGATGATATTCTAATTATCACAGCAGATCACGGATGCGATCCCGGTGATATTAGCACTGACCACACAAGAGAATATGTACCTTTATTTATACTTGGCAATGATATCAAGCCAAAGAACCTTGGCACTCAGCCGACATATGCATTTGTAGCAAAAGCTATAAGTGATTATTTTAACTTGGATTATAATCCAAAATCCTTTGAATATTTATTAGGAGACGAAAATGAAAATTGACTATGCTGATTTAGTAAAAAAAGCAACCTACGCAAGAGTTAGTGCATATGCACCATATTCGAAATATAAGGTAGGTGCTGCACTTATTTGTGGAGATGGAACCATCTATAAGGGTGCTAACATTGAAAATAGCGCGTATTCAGAATCTGTTTGCGCTGAAAGAGTTGCATTTTATCACGCAATTACAAAGGGTGGCAACCGTGATTTTAAGGCTATTGCAATTGTTGGTGCCAAGGATGACATTTGCGAATACGCTTTTCCCTGTGGCTCATGCCGACAGGTAATGAGTGAATTTTGCGATGAGAATTTTAAAATCGTTCTATATAATGGCAAGGAGATTAAAACCTATACCTTAAAGAAGCTTTTTCCCGAAGCCTTTACCAAAAACAACATAAAATAACCCCAAAAATCATACACAGGGTGAGGATTTTATGAGAATTTACGATATTATTGATAAAAAACGTCATGGTGATTGCCTTAGCCAAGAGGAAATAGATTTTGTTATTTCCTCATATATGTCGGGCAATGCACAGGACTATCAAATTTCAGCGCTTTTAATGGCAATTTGCATAAATTCTATGAATGAAGCTGAAACAAGTGCTCTAACCAAGGCTATGGTGAATTCTGGCGAGGTGCTTGACTTATCCTTATTAGGAGAGAAAACAGTTGACAAGCACAGCACGGGTGGAATTGGAGACAAAACGACCTTGATAGTTGCGCCAATAGCCGCCAGTCTAGGCTGTACAGTTGCAAAAATGTCAGGACGCGGGCTTGGCTTTACCGGTGGCACGGTTGACAAGCTTGAATCAATCGACAATTTTAAAACAGAGCTTTCAATTGATGAGTTTTATAAGCAAGCAAATGATATAGGGATTGTTGTAGTTGGGCAAAGCGCCAATCTAACCCCTGCTGACAAAAAGCTCTATGCTTTGCGCGATGTTACCGCAACAATTGATTCTATCCCTTTAATTGCCTCAAGCATCATGTCAAAAAAGATAGCGTCCGGCTCAAAATCAATTGTACTTGATGTTAAGTACGGCTCTGGCGCTTTTATGAAAACACCAGAGGACGCTGAAAAATTAGCAGAGGCTATGATTAAAATCGGCAAGGATTTTGGAAGACGTGTTACAGCTGTAATCACTGATATGAACGCACCACTTGGCACATGCATTGGAAACAGCTTGGAGGTTTGGGAGGCAATTGAAGCACTATCAGGCAGAGGCGAAGAAAACCTTATAAGGCTTTGCTCGGCAGTTAGCGCTTGCATGGTTTCTTCAGCCTTAGGTGTTGATATGGAAGAGGCCGAATCCATGGTTGAATCCGCAATTTCCAGTGGCAAATCACTTGATAAATTTTACGAGTGGATAGAAAAGCAAGGCGGAGACGTGTCTAAAATTAAAGATACTTCTTCTCTTTTGAGTGCGAAATTCAAAAGGGATATTTATGCAAAAGAGGACGGATATATTTATAGCTTAGATGCACAAAAAATTGGAACTGCATCTATGATTTTAGGTGCAGGCAGAGTGAATAAGGACGACAAGATTGACCACCTTGCAGGTATCAAATTAAGCAAATCCTTGGGTGATTATGTAAATAAGGGTGACGTTTTGGCAACGATGTACACATCTAACGATGCTCTTTTTGATAGCGCCTCTTTAACTTTTGAGCAATCCATTTCATATAGTAAATGCAAGCCAAAAAAGAGCGATTTAATTTATAAAGTTATAAAATAACACTTTTTTTGATCCTTCATAATATATAGTAAACGGAGGATAGCCAAATGAAAATTGTTGTTTTTAAATCGCCGAAATTTTTTGCACCATTTTTAAGAAAAATATTTAAAATATCCAAATAAAAAAGGGAGCATTGCTCCCTCTTTTTAATTTAATTTGACCATGCCACAGCTTGGCACCGATATTTTCGAAACGCCCTTCTCTATTTTTCCTTTTTCCTTTAAAATACCAAAAATGTCGTAAGCTTCATAGCTTGACTCTTTTTCTGTTTCTAAATAGATATAGCTTTTTCCTGTTGCGTTAAAGATGTAATTTGTAGTATCGCTGCTTGCCTTATCAACAATGCTTTGATAAAGAACAGAAACTGTTTCGCCATTTTTTGTGCTCTTTGCACACGAGAAGTTGGCTTGAACGTCGAAATATTCCATTTCGCCCTTCAAGATTGTATCCCTGTGTGCGCGCCAAAAATCTAAATAATTTTTAAGAATTTTTTTGTGGTCGCTTGTTATGTTATCGAAACGAATAGATATTTGAGGAACCGAGAACATTGTGGCAAGGAGCTGATATGCAACCGCCTCGTTTTTTTCGTCCTTATTCCACATCATCATATCGCTATGAATAATTCCGTCCTGTGAAATGCGCATGGTGAGTGAATGACTGCGATTTACATATGGGTCGGCTGGGCAATCCCCGACTCTAAACATATTGCCGTATTGTCCGATAACCGGACCTGTATAGCCTTGACGGAATTCAATTAAAAATTCTGGGTTTATTGATTTTAACTTTTGGCTAACCTCTAAAAGAAGCATTTCAACGGCATCCTCAACGGATGATGTATCCATTTTATCGTACTCAGTTGAGCTCATTTCTTCAAGATAAAAGCTATCTATAAAGTCAAGCTTTAATCCATCAATACCATATTTTTTTACAAACTCAACATACTTGTCAGATATAAAATCTCTAACCTCCTTAAATCGAGGATCTAAAATCATTGCATCCATAGGTCCGCGTTTTCTTAAATACATACCCTTGAAGCGCTCAAAATTTTTGCTATAATATCCAACGAATGGGACTGAAAACCAGAGCATAAACTTCATATCAAGTGCATGTATTCTATCGACGAAATTTTTCATATCTGGGATTTTTGTTGTGCAAACCTCCCAATCTCCACAATATCCATAGCCACGAGAATTGTCATCGGTCTGCCAACCGTCGTCAACTATAACAGTATCCATTCCGCATTCCTTTGCTATTTTACATTCATAAACAATTTCATCTGGAATTGTTCTTTGATGGAAGCTATACCAAGTTGAATAAAGGGGTGCGCTTGCATACTCCGGCTCATATGATGGAGTGTACCCAAGCTCACGCCACCAAGCCTTTGTCGATTCTACTGCCTTATAAAATGGCACTTTCCTTTTATCAAGACGAATCTTGACTGAATATTTTTCCATTATTGAGGTTCTTTCAGGGAAGAAAATAAGCTCGTATAGAAGTCGTCCGTTTTCCTCAACAACACCAGCCTTAATTTTTATTGCATTTTTCGCATCTGAAAGTGAAATTGTTAATGCGTTTGTGTTGTCAAAGCCATAAAGCGAAGCCACCGGCATACCATTTGTCAGCTTACAAATTGCCTCTCTTTTGCACCAATCTGGTGTTATATTAGGGTCAAAATGATGCTTTGGCGACCAAAATCCGAAGGTATCTATTTGGTCAAGCTCCCACGATATTTTATACTCAGTTGGATAAGTTTTTCCACCAAAATCAAGCTCCAATAAAAACTCTGAAATCTCACCATCTGAAAGCCTTTTTATTGACTCGCCTTTGAGATTGTTTTGGGTTTCGGTTGAAAAATTTATCCATTCAAAATCAAAGTTAGACATAAACACTCCTATCTATAAAAAGCCTCTTTCGAGGCTTTTTTATTCACCTTTAATTAATGTGTAATTTCCACTTTTAAGTGTTTGTACAAGGCTTTGCATATCAAGAATTTCATTCTCTGTTAAAATGCCAGCGTTTGCAGGAACGTGATTATAGTGAAAATCAGTGCCCGAGGTTTTAATCAAGCCAAATTTGTCAGCCCACGCCTCTGCTATTTCATTTCGCGAATCGTGACCCATATGTCCATTAAAAACCTCAACACCATCTAAAAAATCGGGGCGCACAACAGTCATAGAGTTTCTGAATGGATGCGCTTGAATAAAAAGAAGACCGTTTTCGCGCGCAAGCTTAGAAAAGCTTTCTGGATTCATATCATAAAGAGGAGCGTTATTTCTTAAGAATTCCTCAGTAATACCAAAAACTAAATAGTCATTGATGTTTTCTGTGAAGCGAAGCTCCATTCCAAGTAAAACTGTTAGTTTTCCCTCTGCATCCCTTTTTAAATCATTATATCCCTTTAGATAGGCAGTTACAAAGTCATCATAGCTGTCTTCACACTTGTGAAATCTTTGGGTGCCTTTGTTGAAGTGGTTGGATAAAACGAGAGTCGTATAACCAGCACTTGTAAATTTTTCTATAATTTCTTCATTTGAAACGCTTGCACATTCACTAACGCTTTTCGAATGGCAATGAAGCTCTGTCTTAAACATATTTTTCTCCGATTATTTCCATTTTGGTTTGTTTTTTAGTGTTGTATATAATTCAACATAGCTATCGTGTCTTGACTTTATAATCTCTCCACAGTCAACGAGCCTCAAAAGCTCACAACCGTCCTCCTTTGTATGAGAGCATTTAGTGTATTTACACTTGCCAGTCACGTCCTGAAAATCTCTAAAGGTATCAAAGAGGTCCTCAAGAGAAAAGAAATCAAATCTTTCAAAATCAAGTAGCGAAAAGCCAGGGGTGTCAGCTAAATATCCATTAAAGCCCTCGCCTAAAAGGTCCTTTAGTGGAAAAAGCTCAGTATGACGGGTTGTGTTTTTACCACGCTCAATTTTCTCACTTAAATCCCCCGTTTTTAAGGAAAGTGTCGGGAAAAGTGCGTTCATTAGGGTGCTTTTGCCTGCACCTGATGCCCCAGCAAATGCGCAAACGGGCGCGTTTTCCCTTGTAATTTCCTTTAGAAAATCATAAACCTCACTAACACCCTCATTTTCATATGACGAGGTCAAAAATGTACTGAATCCACTTTTTTTGTATATTGAATAAATTTCCTCGGCGAACTCGCTATCAAGGTCGGATTTTGATACAATAATCACAGGCTCAATTTTATTATATTCCGCGATTGCAATCATTTTATCGACAATAAACAAGGATGGTGCCGGCTTTTTTGATGAAATAACAACAAAAATATAATCAAGATTAGATAGAGGTGGTCTTATGAGCGAGTTTTTTCTTTCAAGGATTTTCTTGCAGAAAAATTCGCCGTCTGAAACGCACTCTATTTCAACCCTATCTCCTGCCAAAAGAAGTGTCTTTTCGTAACGAAACGAGCCACGTCCTCTAACGTTTATTGTTTTTTGACCATTATATTCCGAGTCAAGCATAACTGTATATAGTCCGCCAACTCCTTTTATAACTGTTCCTTGAATCATCTATTTTACTTCTCTTTTTTGAATAGTCTTTTGATTCTGCCACGGAAATTCTTCCAAAACGAATTTGATGGCAACTCGTCAAATTTGATTTTTTTGTTTGCTTGAAGCTGCTTTATATATCCAAGCATTTCTTCGGCTGTTTGGAATCTTGCAGCTGGGTCCTTGCTCATTGCACAAAGAATAATTTGCTCAAGTCCGACTGGGATTGATGAGTTATACTGTCTTGGTGGAACAGGCTCCTCCTGCATATGCTTAACAAGTATAGTTAAGGACTCTTCCCCCTTGAATGGAGTTTGTCCCGTCGCCAACTCGTACATCATTGCTCCAAGAGAATATATATCACTTCTTGTGTCTATGTTTTTCTTTCCTGCTGCTTGCTCTGGGCTCATATAATAAACAGTTCCAACTGCTTTATCTGTTGCTGTTAGGGTTGTCATATCAGGGCGCTTTGCAACACCGAAGTCCATGACCTTAACCTTACCGTCCTTCAAGAGCATTATATTTTGTGGCTTAATATCTCTATGGATTATGTGGTTTCTGTGCGCTTCACCAAGAGCACGCAATATTTGTGCTGAATATCCAATGATTTCATCGGTGCTAAATGGCTTTTTCTTAGCAACCAAATATTCCTTTAGTGTTATACCAAAGAGGTATTCCATTACCATATATTTAACTCTGCCGTTTGTTTTTATGTCTTGAACGGCAACTATGTTATTATGCTTTAACTCTCTTGCAATTCTTGCTTCGTTTGTGAATCTTCTAACTGCTGTTTCGTCGTTTGCCACGTCGTCCTTGAGGATTTTAATGGCAACCACCATGTTGTTTAGATATGTATCTCTCGCTCTAAAAACAACAGCCATACCGCCACAGCCAAGAAATTTGTCGATAATATATCTGTCTTCAAGGATTTTATTTTCATAATCCAAGTATTTACTGTAATCCTTTGGCATTTACAAATCCTCCTTACATTCTAATTAAAACCGCGGTAATATTGTCATATCCGCCGTTTTTGTTTGCAGTGTCAATGAGTCTTCTAACCTTCAAATCAAGCTCAACCTGGTCGAGCTTAGATGGGTTGCGCTCATTTGATACAATATTGCAAATCTCCTCATTATCCACCATATTGGTGAGTCCATCCGTGCAGAAAAGAAGGAAGCTTCCTTCCTCTAATTTCGCCGTGTAAATATCGCCTTCAACGCTAATGTCTGTTCCGACAGCTCTTGTAATAATATTTTTATGGGTGGAGTTTTCTGCCTCCTCCTTTGACATTGCGCCCATATCAATAAGATATTGAACATAGGAGTGGTCCTTGGTAATTTGTCTTATTGTGTCACCATTTAGAGTATAAAGACGACTGTCTCCAACATTGATTGCGAAAATGTTTCTATCTATGATAAGAGCGCCAACAAGAGTTGTTCCCATGCTTTTATGGTCCTTGCTTTGCTTTGCAGCGATGTAAACGTTTTCGTTTGCAACCGCAACGCCCTTTGCAAGAGCTCTTTTTATATCACTGGTGCTTGCCTGCTTATCTCTGTTTTTGAGATATGGAATTATGAATTGGTCAACGGTGTGAACAAAGGATTCTGCGGCGATTTTCGATGCTTCCTCGCCTCCCTTTGCTCCTCCCATTCCATCGCAAACTACACAAAGAGTTGTTTTTTCAGTATATTTACGGAGCATGAAGTTGTCTTGGTTATTGCTTCTTCTCATACCCGTATTTGTACTTGCAGAACAAATCATTCTCTTTCCTCCTTTGCTTGTCTTCTTAGCTGTCCGCACGATGCGTTTATATCTGAGCCTAATCGGCGTCTTACAGTTGCGTTTACTCCTAAAGACATAAGTTTATTTTTAAAATTATTTACGTTTTTCGATGTTCCAAGTCCTGTTTCTTTAACCTCGTTTAACGGGATTAAATTTACGTGACATGGGGATTTTATATACTTTTTTAAAATTTTTGCTAATTTAGTTGCCCCCTCCTCGGTATCGTTTTGACCCGAGATAAGAGTATATTCAAACGAAATTCTGCGCGATGTCTTCTCAAAATATTTTTGGCAAGCATCGAGCAAGGCTTCGATTGGATATTTGTTATTTATAGGCATAATTTTGCTTCTTGTATCGTTATCATATGCGTGAAGCGAAATTGACAATGTAATTGGCAACGCCTCGTTTGATAAATCATTGATTCTATCAACCAAGCCACAGGTTGAAACAGATATGTGTCTTAGTCCTATATTAAGTCCATTTTCATCACTTACAAGGCGTAAAAATTTGATTGTGTTATCGTAGTTATCAAGTGGCTCGCCAATTCCCATCATAACAACATTTGAAATGCGCTCGCCTGTATCCTTTTCTGCCATAATTATTTGACCGAGCATCTCGGATGGCAAAAGATTTCTTACTCTACCAAGCAAGGTTGATGCACAGAATTTACATCCCATTCTGCATCCAACCTGTGAGGAAATGCACAAGGTATTTCCATGCTCGTATCTCATAAACACGGATTCTATATATTCTCCATCATATAGCTTAAAAAGATATTTAACTGTTCCATCAATTTGAGAAACAAGCTTTTTTTCAACAGCCGGCAAGGTCCATAGAAAATGCTCGTCAAGCTTTTTTCTTAATGGCACAGGAATGTTTGCCATTTCATCTGACCATTTGCCCTTATTTATCCAAGAATATATTTGCTTGGCTCTGAATTTTGGCTCACCTATTTTTATAATTTCTTCCTCAAGCTCTTTAAAAAAGAGGGATAGAATATCAATTTTTTCAAAGGAATTAGTCATTTTTTCTTCTCATTTTCATAACGTAAAAGCCGTCTGTCAAATTTACGTGTGGGAAAAATGTATAGCCTCCTTTGATAGATTTTATCTCTCCTATTTCAAAGTCAACCGCTTCAAAATCGGGGTTGGCTTCTAAGAATTTTTCGACATTTTTCTCGTTTTCGAGCGCGTTTAAGGTGCAGGTGGAATAAACCAAAATGCCACCCTTTTTTACATATTTCGCCGAATTATTTAAAATATCGTACTGAACGCACGGAAGTGCCATTATATTGTCGATTGGCTTGTATTTTATATCAGGCTTTTTAAAGATAACCCCAAGCCCTGAGCAAGGAACGTCGCAAAGAACCCTGTCAAATTTTTCCTTGTATTCTGGCACAAATTCCTTTGCGTTTTGCTCCTTAGTATTTATTATATCGATGCCGAGCCTTTTCGCTCCCTTTGAAATCAAGGATAGCTTGTTTTCATGAAGGTCGGATGAATAAAGAGCACCCTCGTTTTTCATATCAATAGCCATACTAAAGGTCTTGCCTCCAGGACATGCGCACACGTCTGCTATTGTTTCCCAAGCGGTTGCACCGACAACCATAGATGCAATTCTTGATGACTCATCCTGCACAAAGCAAAGCCCCTCATCCAAGTATTTTTGAAGGATGCTTATTTGAGCATCTGTCTTTAGTATGTCTTTGGCAATCAAGGATGGGGATATGGAACAGCCCTCTGCCCTTATGCTTTCTAAAAGCTCATTTTCGCTTATCTTCAAGGTGTTAACCCTTAACGAAATTTGAGATTTTTGTGGTGGCATAGTGGAAAGGGCCTTAGCCACCTCATCACCATATGAGCTTCTAAATATATTAATAAGCTCAAGTGGAATGGAATTTTCTATGCTTATTTTTTGCCACTCATCATCTGGCAATGAGTACTTTTTACCTGTTCGAATAAAGCTACGCAGAATTGCATTGACAAAACCTTTAGAGCGTTTATCTGCCAAATTAACGCTCTCTGAAACTGCGCTATATTCAGGAATTTTATCTGTAAAAAGAAGCTGATAAAGACCTAAGCGAAGTATATTTTTTGTTGATAATTCAATTTTGGATGCTGGTATTTTTGAATACTCATCAATTATAGAATCGAGTAAAATCTTCTTTTCTATAACGCCCAAAAATAAAAGTGTATATAGAGAAATATCGTTCTTTTCCGCCTTTTGTCGAGAAACAACGGTGTTAATTTCAATATTTGAAAAGCTTGACTGGCTTTCCCACTTAATAAGTGAATTTAACGTTGCTTCCCTTGGGTTGAACATATATTTCTCCTTTCTGAAATTATCCTAAGATATCTCCCTTGGCAATTTTTCTGCCATTTATAAATGCGCTTGCACTCATTTTGCCCTTGCCCTCTGGCACGACCTCATCAAAAACAATTGTGCCGTCTTGACATTTGACATAAATGCCATTATCAAGCAAGACAACCTCACCATTTTTGCCACTATATTTATCGCTTGATATATGTGCTCTTGTTACCTTTAAAATTTTTCCATCAGGAGTTTTTGTAAAGGCAACCGGAATAGGGGAAAGACCTCTTATTTTATCGTGAACACTCTTTACGCTCGCACCAAAATCAATAAAACAATCAGCCTTTGTTATTTTTTCAGCATAGGTAAAATTGTCCCCTTGCTTTTTATATGATGCTTGTCCGTTTTTAAAAAGCTCTATTGCTTTTATAAGTCCTTTGCTTGATGCCTCTATCAATTTATCGTGAACGGCTTCAAAGTTGTCATTTTCACAAATTTCAACCTCTTCAACCAAAATGACATCGCCAGTGTCAAGACCGACGTCCATTTTCATAATGCTAACGCCTGTCTTTTCTTCTCCGTCCATTATAGCGCGCTGAATAGGTGCAGCTCCTCGGTATTTAGGAAGAATTGATGCGTGGGCGTTAATGCACGCATATTTTGGGAAATCAAGCACATATGATGGCAAGATTTTGCCATAAGCAACAACGATAATAAGCTCAGGCTGAAGCTTTTCTAAAATATCAAGAAATGCGCCATCCTTTAAGGTTTGTGGCTGATAAATATCGAGTCCTGCTTCAATTGCATATTGCTTAACCGGACTTGGTGTTAAAACCATTCCCCTGCCCTTTGGCTTATCTTGAGTTGTCACAACGCCAACAATTTCGTTGTCGGTATTTTCGTGTATCGCCTTTAGATTGCACATTGCAAACTCAGGCGTACCCATAAACATTATTCTCATTCTACCTCATCGGCTCCTAACATTCTTATAACCTTATCGGTATAAAGTATTCCGTCAAGGTGATCTATTTCGTGGCACATTGCCTTTGCAAGAAGGTCATAGCCTGTTACCTCGAACTCATTTCCCTCTCTATCCATTGCTCTAACAGTTACACACTCTGGGCGCTTTGTGAGTCCCCATTTACCAGGCAATGAAAGACATCCCTCTGCCCCCTCCTGCATTCCTGTTTTTCTAACTATACGGGGATTTATAAACTCAAAAAGACCTTCCTCGGTTTCTATTACAACTATTCTTCTTAAAACCCCAACTTGAACAGCGGCAAGTCCACAGCCGTTAGCTGCGCGCATAGTTTCCACCATATCGTCAAGTAAGGTTAATATTCTTGGAGTAATCTCTGTAACGGGGCGACTTTTCTTGCGTAAAAATTCCTCGTTTTCGGATTCTGTAACTATTTTTAAAACTGCCATTTTTTCTCCTATAAGCTCGATGGGTTGAAATCTATTGAAAGATGATTTTTCTCCCACGACCTTGAACTATTTGCATATATTTTTGAAAACAATTCACGAAGTGGATTGTTCAGCTTACATTTAATTATTATTCTTTTCCTATATTTGCCCTGCGCTTTGTATATTGGTGCCTCAAATGGCCCATATGCTATTGCTGGCAAATTAAGTGCTTTCATTTCTTTTTCAAGCGTTTTAATAATTTCATTTGAAAAGTCGTTCAACGACTGCTCGTTTGGTGATGTCATTGACACTAAAACTATGTCACAAAATGGTGGGAATTGGTACGCCTTTCGAATTTGTATTTCGTTTTCATAAAAGGACTCATAATCCTGACGAGCTGCCAACTGAATTGTCTGCTCGTTTGGTGAGCTTGTCTGAATGATGGCAATGCCCTTGTCCTTTGACCTTCCTGCTCTTCCCACAACCTGCGTGAGCATAGAAAATGTACGCTCGGCTGCACGGAAATCGCTGGTATAAAGCATTGTGTCAGCAGAAATGACACCGACCAAGGTAACAAGTGGGAAATTGTGTCCCTTTGTAACCATTTGTGTTCCTATCAAGACATCTGCCTTTTTATCTCTAAAATCGCCCAAAATTTGCTCGTATGACGATTTTGATGTGGTTGTATCGGCATCCAAGCGCAACGTCTTTGATTCTGGCATTAGCTTTGAAAGCTCGCTCTCTGCCATTTGCGTACCATAGCCGATGTAATTAAAATCGCTCTCGCCGCATGTGCATTTGCTTGGAACCTTTGTTCTATATCCGCAGTAATGGCAACGCAAAACACCACTCTTTTCAATTACTGAATGAGCGTTTTGTGGAGTTAATTCTGTGTCTATTTTTTTATATGAATGATATGTCAAGGCAACGGAGCAATTTGGACATTCCAAAACCTCGCCACAGCTTTGGCAGGATATTGATGAATGGTATCCACGTCTATTTAAAAACAGTATTGACTGCTTGCCATCATCACGCGTTCTTAAAAGATACTCGGCAAGCTTTATGCTGTATGGACTTGCGTTTCCCCTCGTCCTTTCCTTGCGCATATCGGTGATTAAAACATCAGGGAGAGTTGCCGTGCCGTATCTTGACATCATTTTTACAAGAGTATATGTGCCCTCCTTTGCCTTATAAAAGGATTCAAGTGAGGGTGTTGCCGATGCCAAGAGCATAAGTGCATTTGATTTTGCACATCTGAATCTTGCGACATCGTGTGTATAATATTTTGGATTTGTGTCAGATTTATAGGTATGCTCCTGCTCCTCGTCAATTACAATCATGCCGAGGTTTTTAAGTGGAGCAAAAACTGCCGAGCGAGTGCCGATAACAATGCTGGCACTGCCGTCTAAAATTCGTTTATAAGTATCAAATCTTTCGCCAGCCGACAAGGATGAATGTATAACTGCAACCTTATCCTTATAGTATGAGCAAAAGACCGACACGGTTTGAGGGGTCAAGGAAATTTCCGGAACAAGGATAATAACACCCTTGCCATCATTGACAACCTCGTCAATCATTTTTTTGATAACGCTTGTTTTACCACTGCCAGTAACTCCATAAAGAAGCGCGGCTTTTGGCTCATGCGTTTCGTAAAGAGATTTTAATGTGTCAAGCGCTTCGGCCTGCACCTCGTTTAATTCAATCGGCTTTTCGTTTCCATCTTCCTTCAAAAAAGCATACGGGTCCCGAAAAAGCTCCACCTTGTAGGTGGTTATAAGCTCTTTTTTAATAAGTGAATCAAGATGGCTCTTTGTTGAATCACAGGCTTCATAAATTTGCTTATCCGACAGCTCGTCATATTCACAAAGCAGACGCAAAATCTCAGCATGCTTTTGACTTCTTAGCTTAATTGAAGCGCATCCGTCAGCGATTGAAAGCGCCTCATCCTTTGTAACCGACAAACAAACTCTGGTTTCATATTTACTCTTATCCTTTTCGTCAACAAAGGTCTCTCGTCTTATAGCGCTTGATTTTATCAGTCTTGCTAAAAGCTGGTGTGAGTCTCCAAACCTATCGTTTATTTTCTTATAGGTAATGCCGTCTTGATTTTTTATAAAATCATAAAGCTCACAAAGATAGGAATCTATCTTCTTTTCGGTTTCGAGTGCAAAATAACGCTCCTCTGTCTTTGCCATAATAGCCGAGGGGATAATACATTTGACCGCCTCGCCAATGGTGCAAAGCGTACGAGATTTTAAAAAGAAGCATAGCTCGAGCATATTTTTGTCGAGCTTAAGATAGCTTGAAAGAACCGATTTAATTGGCTTAATCATGCTACTTGTCACACCGTCCACAGTGCCTTCATTTGTCACTATTGCGGTTTTGTGTCTATCGCCCTTTCCAAACGGAACGACAACGGTTGCACCAAGTGTTGCCTCCGACCTAAAATCAAGTGGAACATAATAGGTATATTCGCAGTCGGCGGAATATGGCACGTCAAGAATATGAACTTTTATATATTCACCGGACATAGTCAGCCTCCCTTGAATGTTTTAAATTATTCTGCGTCCTCCACTGAGAAGCCAGCATCCTCTTCGTAAACTGTTGTTGCGCCCATTAATTCCTCTGTTGAGATATCATCATCTTCGTCGTCATCTTCTTCAGCCGCCTTTACATTAGGCTTGAAGTAAACAGGCTCCTCCTTTGGCTCAACATAGTTTTTAATTTCAACCAAGGACTCCTCATATCCCTCGTCCTCTGGAAGGTAAAGCTCAAATTCGCCCTCCTTCATTTCGCGAAGCGCGTTTTTAACGCTCTTTTCGTCCTTGTATTCCTTCTTTACAGTAACTCCGCCGTCCTTGCCCTTTTTGTTAGCATAGTAGCTTTGCTCTGCATACTCGTTTGTAATAACACGTGCACACTTAGCGGTTGCCATTGTGATTGAATATTTGTTAAATCTTTCCTTGCCGTCCTTTTCGGTAGCCTTTAATAATTCTTGAATTGATGGATAAAGCATTGTATTTCTCCTTGATTATATAAATTTTTCAACAATTGTGCTTGTATAAATAGTTTTCTGATGCTCGGCGCAAATTATACCATATATTTCCTCTGCGCATTTGTCGGCACCACCGTCCTCGTTAATAACGGCGTAGTCATATTCGGGCATTAGCTTGATTTCTTCCTTTGCCCTGTCAAGACGCCATTTAATAACGTCCTCGGTTTCGGTGCCACGCCCACGCAATCTGCTTTCTAAGGAAGCAGAATCCGGTGGGGTTAGCATAATTGCAACAGCACCACTTATTTTCTTTTTGATTTGCATAGCACCGTCAACCTCGATTTCAAGAATAACGTCTATGCCATTATCAAGAGCATTTTGAACCTCTTTTTCAGGAGTGCCATAATAGTTGCCACTGTATGTGGTATATTCAAGCATTTTCCCGTTTTGAATTCTTTGTTCAAATTCCTCTTTTGAAATGTAGTAATAATGAACCCCATCAATTTCGCCTGGGCGAGGAGCTCTTGTTGTTGCGGATATGGAGAGCTTTAATTCAGGATGTGCTTTTAAAAGCTCATTTACAACAGTTCCCTTGCCACTGCCAGCAGGGCCAGATATTATAAATAATAATCCCTTTCTCATTTTTCTTCTCCGTTATTTTCGTTTTTGTCATTTAATCTACTTGCCAAAACCTCTGCCGAAAGGGCGCATAAAACAACGTGGTCGGAATCGGTAATTATAACGCACTTAGTACGCCTACCACCCGTGCAATCGATGATGCGCATATTCTCCTTTGCCTCGGAAACAATCCTTTTTGCAGGAGCTGAATCCGGAGAAACAATGGCGACAATTCTTTGGTCAAGAATCATATTGTTAAATCCTAAGTTTACAAATTTCATATCGCTTACTCAATATTTTGAATTTGTTCTCTGATTTTTTCGAGCTCGTTTTTGATGTTAACCACCAAATGTGCAGTGCTTGTATTTGATGCCTTTGAGCCGATTGTGTTTGTTTCGCGATTCATCTCTTGTAGTAGGAAGTCAAGCTTTCTGCCTGCCGGCTCGTTTGAAGAAACGATATCGTTAAACGCATCAAAGTGACTGTTAAGTCTAACAAGCTCCTCGTCAATTGCAACTTTATCCGCAAAAATTGCAACCTCAGTAAGAATTCTTTGCTCGTCTATTTGTACGGAATTGTCATTTAAGAACTTGAGAATTCTTTCCTCAAGCTTTGAGGCATAGCCCTTGATATCGCTTTCAGAGTTTTTCTCAATTTCCTTTAGATATTCCTTAATATTTTCAATTTTTTCTTGGATGTTTTTGTGTAGGTTTTCGCCCTCAGTCTCGCGTCTTTCAAGGAATGTTTCAAGCGCTTGGTCAAGAACAACCTTGATGTCAGCCCAATCCTTTTCAATGTCGTCATCTGGTCTTTTAACTGTGAAGATATCCTTGTTCATAGCCACACGTGAGGTTGTGATATCATCCTTTAAATCGAAGGTATCGCGAAGCTTACAAAGTGCATCAATGTAAGACTTTGCATACGCGGTATCAAGATTGATTTCAACCCCCTCTTGCTCGAGCAGGTCAATTGAAACATAAACCTCAACCTTTCCACGCGAAATGCCCTTTGATTGAAGGTATTGCTTAATTTTATCCTCCAAAAAGCTATAGAGCTTTGTGATTTTTACGGTGCAGTCGTAATATCTATTGTTAACCGATTTGATTTCAGCAACGATATCCTTTCCGTTGACCGTTTCTCTTGCCCTGCCAAAGGCAGTCATACTTCTAAACATATTAATCCGTCCTTAATAATAAATAACTAAAATAACTATAAATAAGCTATACATATTAATTTTACTATATATAGGGAAAGTTTGTCAACTTTTTTACAAAATTATCGTATAAATAGACAAAAACACGGATATATATCCGTGTTTTTTCGTGCATATTGACGTGTATTATTTGAAAAACTTGTCTATCTTCAGCTGATGGCGGAGCTTAAACTGATAATAGCGCTTAAAACGCAAAAGCATCAAATCAAAAAGAACGATAACCACAATGAAAAGCGCCAGATAAACAAGGAACATATATTTCTCGCCAAGCGGCGGCAAAAAGAAAAACATAACCAAAACAGTTCCACAGCTTGCAAGCACCGCATATGTAGCCTTCAAAAGATACGAAACTGCTTTTGGTGTTTTTTCAATTAGTGGCTTTAAAAGTGGATAAATCGCAAAAATTGCATATTCAACTGACGGCAAAACGCTTCCAAATGTCACAAAGAACATTGATATCACAACCGTAGCAAAATAAACCATTAAGGATTTTTTGCCAAGCTCCTCATTTGCAATAAAAAGAAGCACGGATGCAGCCACTGCCATTGTAATATCAAGAACGCCAACAATAGATCCAAACAGCAAAAATACGACACTGAGTGCGCAAATTATTCCTAAAAACGCAATTTCTCTTGATTTTTTCATTTTATCTGCACAAGCAGTCAAGACATATTAAGAACGAGCAAATATCGCAAAGCGAACAGCCCATCCCTTCTCCTCTTGACGTAGGATTGCCATAGGTATTTGCCTGAGCGCGAAGATTGTCGCGCAGGGTTGTGTATTCGTCATTATCAGGATCAAGCTCACAAGCACGATTGATAAATTTTATAGCATCAAAATGATAGCCACCGTGTAAAAGAACAAGACCCTTTAAGAAGAACCACTCAGCATCTCTTTCGTGTTGCTCAACAATATTTAGTTGCTCTTCTGCAAACTTGTAGTCGTTTTCGTTAATCGCTTGTCTGATCTTAGAATATTTTTGGCGATGAGAATTAGTGCCTTGGTATGTGCTCTTTTTCTCTTCGGATTTATTCTTCTCCTCAGCTCTTATACGAAGGATTTCGTCATAAGCGTTGTTGATTTCCTTCATTTTTTCTTCGGCTAAATCTGCCAAATCACTATTAACATAATTATCGGGGTGATATTTTCTAGCAAGAGCTCTATAAGCGTCTCTTACCTCTTCGTTTGTTGCGCTTGGTGAAATGCCAAGCACCTCATATGGACTTTTCATCAATTTTCCTCCATGTGGACATTGTGATAATTATATCACAAAAAAGTGCTAAAGTAAAGCGTAATGCTCAAAATTTACATTTAATTATTTTTTCAAAACACGTTCAATCTCATCTGGCAAGCCGATATATGTAATGTTTTTGATAATTCTTTCAACATCCTTAAAGCCAGAAAAGTCTAAAAGATCGACACTCCTTGCCATTTTTTCAAGCTCAAGCGTCATTGCACACCTTAAATTTTCCTTTGTTTCTTCCGAAAGCTCATCTCCAAAGGAATTTCTCAAAACATTGAAAGAACGACTCTTTTTATCCTTTTCAAAATCATCACATGCATCCAAGATGTAAATTAACTTACCCAAGTGAAAAGCAACCTCGTAAGCTACTCTTGAGGTTGGTGCTTCAAGATCAAAGGAAAGTGTTGAGCCGAGCAAATCTCCAAAGGTGTTTGCTGTCATATCAAGAGAGTCAGAGTTATCCCTTTCAAGCTTTGTAAGGTCGTCAATGCATGATGCGATTTTCTCTTGCAGCGGCTTCAAATTTTTGTCAGTTCTTTTTAAAAAAATAGACACAAGTCCCGCTGTTTTCGCCTTTAAGCGAGCAAAGCCGTGAGAATCATTAACATTATCCTTGAGCTTTGAGCGAGTCAAAATTACACTTGTTCTTGCGCTAAATCTCATCGATTCATTTGGCTCAAGCATAGGTCTTTTCTTGAACGGATGAACGACACATCTGCGCTTTTTAACCTCTGCCTTTTCGCCTGTTAATGCCATTCTTAAAAGAGCAAGAAAAACAAAGTCATAGTTTAATGTAAATTTCGATGCACATCCTGTTGTTTTGCCCATTGTTCTGCAAAGGCCACAGTAGGTTGCCTTATATAGCTCGTGGTCGCGAACCAAAAGCTCAGGAATATTGGGCTTTACATATCCAAACATTTTTCTTCCTCCTTTATTATAATATAATAATATTTTACTACTTTTAACCAACTTTTTCAAGCATTATATAATTTTTTTAAAATCAATCAACACAGAGACGCCTACTTTAATTTTTTTGGCGACCCTGTGTCTGATTTTTATCAATATTCTATTCCAAGTGCATTCGCGGCAACCTCTAAAATTTTGAATTTCACCTTGTATTTTCCACTTGATTGTGTAATCAAATTATATTGATCCTTTGTCAAGCCTACATCAATGCACGCATCCTTGTCGGCTTTTATTGCAGCGCTTGTGCAAAGTGGTGGATACAAGACGCACCACCAATTTTCCCCCTCAGCTTCGCCTATTTTTACAATGACCGAGGTGTATTTTCCGGCTGGTAAAGAAAAATCCTCATAATATCTTGTTGGATATTTTTCCACTCCTATCTCAAGGTCAACATCATATTCTTCTCCGTTTTCCTTTATAACCTCTTTGGCTATCTCTATAAGCTCGTCCTTGTCATCCTCTATTTTAGAGAGAGCCTCACCTTTGCTCTTTAGTTCATAGCTTGAAATCTTTTCAAGCATTTTGTCTCTGACCTTCAGCTTTAAGCTTTGGTCCTTTTCACTATCAGAGTTTGCAAGTATATGGAGGCGAACGCACGAGTCGTAAATTTCACATTCTGCTTTAGTTGGAATGACTGCATTTAGGACAAAAAACGTCGCCATTGATATTAGTACTGTTGCTATAATTCTCATTTTATTTCCTCCAATTTGGTTTATTATTTGCCAAATTATATAATACTATTCACATAGCGACTTAATATGATAATATTATATAAATTTTTCCAAAAGTATTGATTTTATATATATATTATGGTAAAATATCTAAGATTTAAGGTTCTTTACCAAAAGGAGTTTTAAAATGGAGACTAAATTTAAGAAAATCGGTATATTAACATCAGGTGGTGACGCTCCTGGCATGAACTCTGTCATCAAGAGTGTTACCTGTGCTGCAATCAACCAAGGTGTTGAGGTTGTTGGCATTTTAGGTGGATATTCTGGTCTTATTAACGATAGAATCAAGCCACTCACAAAAAATGACGTTGCCGGCATTGTTTCGCTCGGTGGCACATTCCTATATTCTGACCGTTGCGACGAATTTAAGACCGAAGAGGGTATGCAAAAGGCTATTGCAACATGCAAAAAGCACAATATTGACGGAATTATCGCTATCGGTGGAGATGGCACATTTAGAGGTGCTACTGACCTTAGCATCCGTGGCATTCCTTGCATTGGTGTTTCAGGCACAATCGATAACGATATAACAGCCTCTGATATTACCGTTGGATATGACACAGCAATGAATACTGTTATGAAGCTTGGCGATGCTTTGCGCGACACCTGTGAATCTCATGCAAGATGCAACGTTATTGAGGTTATGGGACGAAATGCTGGCTATATAGCAATTGAAACCGGTCTTGCTCTTAATGCTATAGGTGTTGCTGTTCAAGAGATCCCTTTTGATAAGGAAGCTCTTTTTGAAAAAATGAATGAAGCTCGCAAAAACGGTAAGCGCAGCTTTATAGTTGTTGTTGCCGAGGGTCTTGGTGCTGAATTTAGCGAAGGTCTTGTAACTGAAATTGAAGAAAAAACAGGAATTGAGACAAGATTCGTTCGTCCTGCACACATCGTTCGCGGCGGTATTCCAACACTTGCTGACAGAAATTTCGCAGCAAAATGTGGATACAAGGCTGTAGAGCTTCTTTTGAACGGGGTTAGCGACGTTGTTGTTGTTTCTCGTCATGACCAAATTGTTTCCATGGAGATTAAGTTTGCTCTTATTCTTGACAGAATGTATAAGAACAAATTGAAGGATGACGACCTTGAAGGCTTTACTGTTGAGCAAATCAAGCAAATGAAGGAAATTTGCAAGGAAAGACATGATTACTTTGTAAATATGTATGAGGTTGTTAACGCAATCGGCTATTAATCAATAAAAAAACAAAAGCAGATTCCAAATGGAATCTGCTTTTTTATTCGCTTTTTAAGCAATCTATGACTTTGCGCGTTTCTTTGCAATAATAATCATCAAAATTCCTGCAACGCGGCTACAGAAAATCAATGTTAAAACGCCCCATTTAACCGAATATTCGTCTTTCTCAATTTTGTTAAGTGCAATAAAGCCAAACACAATTGGAACAATCAAAATAGCAAAGAAGATTGTACCGATGATTGTAAATATTTTAGTAGTTAATTCCATAATGAAATCCTTTCTTATGAATTTCTCTTTATTAAGTATAGCACTAAGATTGCGTTTTGTCAATAAATTAACGCGTTTACATTGATTTTTTGATATAATTTATATTATGTTCATATGTTCATATTTATTATTAAATAAAAGGATGCCACAAAAGTAGCATCCTTTTTATTCTTACTATTAGTCAGCAAGCTTAATGAGAGCCATTTCAGCGGCATCTCCACGTCTCGGACCGAGCTTGTATACTTGTGTGTAACCACCTACGCGATCAGCATATTTTGGAGCGATTACGTCAAAGAGCTTCTTAACTACGTCTTCCTTTGTGATGTAAGCAAGAGCCTCTCTGCGAGCAGCAAGTGTATTCTTCTTGCCGAGTGTTATCATTTTATCAGCAACGCAACGAAGTTCCTTTGCTCTTGAAAGTGTGGTCTCAATTGAGCCCTTTTCAAGAAGCAATGTAACCATACCACGAAGCATAGCGGTTCTGTGGTCTGTTGGTCTGCCGAGTTTTCTTGTTCCTGGCATTGATTTATCCTCCTTTGCCGATTTAAATTGCTATTAAAATAGCATAATATGAGCCTGTTATGCTCTTAATTAGTCCTCTTCTTTTCTAAGAGAAAGACCAAGAGATTCAAGTTTGTTTTTAACTTCATCGAGGGATTTTTTACCGAGGTTCTTAAATTTCATCATATCCTCTTCGGTACGATTGATAAGATCCTCTACTGTATCTATACTTGCGCGCTTTAAGCAGTTAAAGCTACGTACAGACAAGTCAAGCTCCTCAATGGTCATCTCAAGATACTTTTCTTTCTTGGTTTCTTCACGTTCAACCATTGTTTCAGCATTTCTCGCCTCGTCTGAGAGGTCAACAAACAATGTGAAATGATCGTTGAGAATCTTGGCTGCAAGTGAGATTGCATCAGTTGCCCTGATGGTGCCGTTTGTCTCTACTTCTACTGTCAATTTATCATAATCGGCGATGCTTCCAACTCTTGTGCTTTCAACATTGTAGCTTACATTGTAAACAGGTGTGTAGATTGAGTCTGTAAAGATTGTTCCGATTGCGAATGGAATTTGGCTCTTTACATGATCATTTTTGTTCTTTTCTTGTGAAACATATCCACGACCACGCTCAAATGTGAGCTCCATGTAAAAGCGAGTACCCTCGCCAACTGTTGCGATGTGAAGATCGGGATTGAAAATCTCAAGATCAGCATCAGGTGTGATATCACCAGCGGTAATCTCACAAGGACCAACCTTGTCAATAGAAACAGTCTTTACTGAATCTTGACCGTGGATCTTTGATACGATTCCCTTAACGTTAAGTACGATTTCTGTAATATCTTCAGTAACACCCTCAAGGCTTTGCATTTCGTGTAAAACACCATCAATCTTGATTGATGAAACTGCATAACCAGGAAGTGAGCTCAAAAGTACTCTACGGAGAGAGTTTCCAAGTGTTGTGCCGAAGCCTCTTTCAAGAGGTTCAACAACGAACTTACCCTTTTTGCCATCTTCGCTTTCGCTAACAATTGTTACATTAGGCTTTTCTATTTCTATCATCATAATAAATAATAACCCTCCTATATTTCAATATATATGCATTGGTCTTTTTCCCCACATGGGAATGAATTTTAAAACATAACATTGATGTCAACAACGAGCCAGCACTCTGCATGCGAGCTCTACACCTCCAAAATTGGAGGCGTACAGTCGACAAAGAGTTATTATTTCGAGTAAAGCTCGATGATGAGCTGCTCGTTGAATTCGAAATCGATATCATCACGCTCAGGCATAGCGATTACCTTTGCAACGCCAGCGTTCTTATCGAGCTCAAGCCATTTTGGTGCGATCTTTTCGCCCATAGCTTCAACGAGTTCTTTAATCTTTGATGAGTCTGTTTCTTTAACAGCAACAACGTCACCAACTTTAACGAGTATTGAAGGGATGTTTGCCTTGTGGCCATTCAATGTGAAGTGACCATGAAGTACGAGTTGACGTGCTTCCTTATGGCTTGCTGCGAGTCCCATTCTGAATACAACGTTGTCAAGTCTTCTTTCAAGTAAACGGAGAAGGTTTTCACCTGCGATACCGTCTTGATTGTCGGCCTTTACGTAGTAGTTCTTGAATTGCTTTTCAAGAACGCCATAATATCTTTTTGCCTTCTGTTTTTCACGGAGCTGCATACCGTATTCGGTCATCTTCTTCTTAGCAGCGCCATGTTGTCCAGGAGCAGAAGTTCTTCTGTTAAGTGCGCACTTGTCGGAAAGGCAACGTTCACCCTTAAGGTAAAGCTTTGTTCCCTCTCTACGGCAAAGTTTGCATGAAGGTCCTGTATATCTTGCCATTTTTGGTTTCCTCCTATAAGATTAAACGCGTCTGCGTTTTGGTGGTCTGCAACCGTTGTGTGGGATTGGAGTTACATCTTTAATCATTGTAACTTGAAGTCCTGCGGTTGAAAGCGCACGAATTGCAGATTCACGACCCTGACCTGGGCCTTTTACGTATACTTCTACGGTTTTCATACCGTGTTCCATTGCGGCCTTAGCTGCAGCTTCAGCAGCCATTTGTGCAGCGAATGGTGTGGATTTTCTGGAACCCTTGTAACCAAGTTCACCAGCAGATGCCCAAGAAATTGCGTTTCCTGCAACGTCTGTAATGGTAACTATAGTGTTATTAAAGGTTGAGCAGATGTGTGCAGCGCCTTTTTCAATATTTTTGCGCTCACGACGTTTTTTAGTTACTCTCTTTTCTGCCATTGAGCTACACTCCTTATTTCTTCTTGTTAGCTATTGTCTTTGCAGGACCCTTACGAGTTCTTGCATTTGTCTTTGTTCTTTGTCCTCTTACAGGAAGACCTTTTCTGTGTCTAGTACCGCGGTAGCAGTTGATTTCAACTAGACGCTTAATGTTGAGGGCAACCTCACGACGAAGTTCACCTTCTACCTTATAATTTGTTTCGATTTCCTCACGAAGCTTCGCGATTTCATCTTCAGTCAAATCTTTTGCGCGTGTGTCAGGGTTGATTCCTGTCTTTGCAAGAATGTCCTGTGCGCTCTTTAATCCGATACCGTAAATGTATGTTAAAGCAATTTCAACACGTTTTGCGTTCGGAATGTCAACACCAGCTATACGAGCCATTTGTTTTCTCCTTTTCGGTTTGGTTAGAATTAGCCCTGTCTCTGTTTGTGCTTAGGATTTTCGCAGATAACCATAACGTTACCTTTTCTCTTAATAATCTTGCACTTGTCACAGATTTTCTTTACGGAAGGCTTTACTTTCATTATAAAACCACCTTTCTTATTTAGCGCGCCATGTGATACGTCCCTTTGTGAGGTCATATACTGAAACCTCTACGGTAACCTTGTCACCTGGCAATATTCTTATATAATTTAATCTTAATTTGCCTGAAATATGGGCGGTAATTATGTGCCCATTAGGCAGTTTAACCTTGAAGGTCGCGTTTGGAAGTGCTTCCGTTACAACGCCTTCAAATTCCATAACATTTTCTTTTCCCATAAGTTCCTCTCATTATTTCTTGGGTGTATTTGGTTCAGTCCACAAAACGAAGTAACGTGCGATTTGTGGGTCAATTTATCCTTCAAAAATCAGCCGCGTTGAAGGATTTTATTTTTGGAATTAATCTACCTTTGTTAAAAGGATGATACCATTTTTTGTTACTGCAATACTATGTTCATAGTGAGCTGAAAGCTTACCATCAGCTGTAACGACAGTCCACTTGTCACCCAAGACTCTTACATGGCGAGTACCCTCGTTAATCATTGGCTCAATTGCCAATGTCATACCTGGATAGATTCTAACGCCACGTCCTTGAGTACCATAGTTAGGCACATTAGGGTCCTCGTGAAGCTCGGCACCAACGCCGTGCCCTGTGTACTCCTCAACTACTGAGAAGCCATTGCTTCTGGCATGATTTGCAATTGCAAAGCCGAGATCCCCAATGCGAGGATTTTCAGCATTTTCAATAGCCTCGATGCCCTTAAAGAAGCTTTCCTTAGTTACCTCTATAAGCTTTTTTGCATTATCGGATATTTCGCCGACTGCAAATGTTGCAGCACTATCTCCAGTGAAGCCCTTCCATTCAGCACCAACGTCAATTTTGACGATGTCGCCGTTTTTTAGCACCTTGTTATGAGAAGGAATACCATGTATTACCTCGTCATTGATGCTTATACAAGCGCTACCTGGGAAGCCGCCGTATCCAAGAAATGTTGGTCTTGCACCACATTTCTTGATATACGTACGAATTTTATCATCGATTTGTTTGGTTGTGATTCCTTCCCGAATCATTTCCTTAGCAACGAGCAATGCTTCACCAGTAATTCTACCAGCAACCTTCATTATCTCAATTTGCTCAGGAGTCTTTAACTGAATCATAATTACTTAATTGCGTTTTCGATAGCTTCAAGAGTAAGACGGGTTGTATCCTTAACCTCTTCTTGTCCCTCAACTAATACGAGCACGCCCTTTTTCCCGTAGAAATCCTTTAGAGGCTCTGTTTGGTCGTGATAAACATTAAGTCTATCAAGAACAACCTCGGGAGCATCGTCCTTACGAATTGAAAGTGCTTCACCGCATTTATCGCAGTTAGTACCATTTTCGGAAGGATTATATAAAATGTGGTAAGAAGCACCGCATTTTGCGCAGACACGTCTGCCGCTCATACGCTCAACAATCTTTTCGTCTGCAACCTCAAGGCTGACAACGCAGTTGATACCAACTCCCATTTTGTCAAGCGCTTCAGCTTGTGGAACTGTTCTTGGGAAGCCGTCAAGGATGAAGCCGTTTTGGCAATCAGCCTTGTCAAGTCTTTCACTGATAATTCCGATAACAACCTCGTCAGGAACGAGTGCACCCTTTTCAGTAAAAGCCTTAGCAGCTAAGCCCATTTCAGTATTGTTTTTAATTGCTTCTCTTATCATAACGCCTGTTGAAATGGTAGGAATACCATATTTCTCAGCGACTATGTCTGATTGTGTTCCCTTGCCAGCACCAGGTGCTCCAAGGAAAATCATTTTAAGATTCTTCGTCATAATAACTCCTTATTATTAACCGAGGAAGCCCTTATAGTGACGCATTGTCATTTGTGCTTCCATATCTCTTACAACCTCAAGAACAACGCCAACAACGATGATTACTGATGAACCAACAGTTGCAAGCTCTGCCACGTGTGCGAATGACCAAAGTGGTACCGCGATAGCATCTGCCACACCATCTGCACGTCTTACCACATTGATAATAGCGCTGATGATTAGTGGAATTACTGAAATTACAGAGAGCGCAAGAGCGCCAATAAAGGTAATCTTTGAAAGAACCTTTTGAATAAAGGTAGATGTCGCCTTACCTGGACGAATACCAGGAATTGCACCACCTTGCTTTTGCAAGTTTCCAGCAACCTCAGTTGGATTGAATGAAATTGCAACATAGAAATATGCAAATGCGAGAATAAATACAAACATTAATATGCAGTAGAACCATGAAGATGATGAGAACAAGTTAACTACATGATACCATACGCGACGAACAGTTACTCCGTCTGATTCAACGTAAGGAATAAAGTTCGCTACCATTGATGGAATGGTAAGAATTGCGTTTGCAAAGATAATAGGCATAACACCTGCCATATTAAGCTTTAATGGAATGTTGGAGTTTTGTCCACCATACATTTTTCTGCCAACAACTCTTTTTGCATATTGTACTGGAATTCTTCTTTCGCTATCAGAGATGAAGATAATGAACCACATCATAGCGAGAAGTCCTACAAGTACAAGCACTGTAAAGATTGTTGAGCCCCATGGGAATGCATTTCCTTGAAGTGTTGGGTCAGGAAGCAACTGCAATGTGCCGGTAGATGTAACATCGTGACCAACGCCGTGAAGTGCGCTTCCGCCAACAGTTTCAGCCTTGAACATCTTAATGAAATTCATAAGGATTGGGTATGCACGAGATACGATATTTGCGAACAAGATGATTGAGATACCGTTGCCGATACCATGCTCATTTATTCTTTCAGCAAGCCACATAACAACTGCTGAGCCTGCACAGAAGCAAGCTATTATTACAACCGCTTGGAAAACATTGAAGAATGTGTTCCAGCTAGCGCTTTCAGTCTCAACGAAAGCACCAATGCTTGATGTACCTGTTCCGTTACCATACTTAAGCATGAAGTAGTAACCGATAGCTGAAACTACTGCGATACCAATAGTGATGTATCTTGTGATAACAGTAATCTTTTTCTTTCCCTCTTCGCCTTGCTTTGCAAGTCTTTCAAGAGCAGGAATTGCTACTGTCAAAAGTTGTATTACGATTGATGCTGTGATGTATGGAGATACACCAAGCGCGAACAATGTTGCTTGTTCAAATGCACCACCTGATAAGGTGTTTAGAAGGTCTAATGTAGTACCTCTCATACCTAAATCGAGTGGCATTGTGAAAGGAACCGGAATTGCGGAACCTAATCTGTAAAGTAAAATTATTAAAATTGTGAATAAGAGCTTTTTTCTCAAATCAGCAATTTTCCAAGCGTTAGCTAAGGTCTTAAACATAATTATTTCACCTCTGCATTTCCGCCTGCTGCTTCGATTTTCTCTTTAGCTGTTGCTGTGAAAACCTTAGCCTCAACGGTGAGCTTCTTTGTGAGTTCGCCGTTGCCAAGCACTTTGAGTCCGTCATATTCCTTGCGTACGATACCAGCGTTAACAAGTGACTCGAGGGTTACTGTTGCACCATCTTCAAATTTGTTAAGGTCTGAAACATTAACTGTTGCATATACCTTTGCGAATTTGTTATTGAAACCTCTCTTTGGAAGTTTTCTATATAGTGGAAGTTGACCGCCTTCAAAGCCTGGTCTAACTCCGCCGCCTGAACGTGCATTTTGGCCTTTATGTCCTTTACCAGCTGTCTTACCGTTACCAGAACCTGGACCTCTACCTTTACGCCAAGCTGCCTTAGCTGAGCCAGCAGCTGGAGAAAGTTCGTGGAGCTTCATATTTTTTCCTCCTTTTGAAATTGATTTTTTAGATTGATTGTTTTCAACCAATTTCTGCCCTTTGGCAGCCCTCGGTTATACGTTTTCTACCTTTACGAGGTGTGAAATAACCTTGATTTTGCCTGCCAAAACTTGATCGTTTTTGCAAACGATGCTGTTACCAATCTTGGTAAGGCCAAGAGATTTAGCAGTTGCAATTTGGTTAGGCTTGCAAGCTATAAGACTTTTTACAAGTGTTACTTTTACGTTTTCCATCTTATAGACCTCCTTAACCTAAAACCTTCTCAGCGGCAATGCCACGAGTTTTAGCAACTTCTTCTACGCTACGGAGCTGCTTCAAACCTTCAAATGTAGCCTTAACTACGTTTGTCTTGTTGTTTGAACGGAGGCTCTTTGCTCTGATATTCTTAATACCTGCAAGCTCAAGAACAGCACGAACTGTTTGGCCTGCGATAATTCCTGTACCGAGGGCAGCTGGCTTAAGAAGTACAGTGCCTGCACCAAACTTACCAATAACCTCGTGTGGAATTGTTGTATCCTTAATTGATACTGTAATCATGTTCTTTTTAGCATCCTCGATACCCTTGCGGATTGCATCAGGAACCTCAGCTGCTTTACCAAGACCGTAACCTACATGTCCGTTACCGTCGCCAACAACCATAAGAGCTGTGAAACGAGCGATACGACCACCTTTTACTGTCTTTGAAACACGGTTGAGTGCAACCATCTTTTCTTGAAGATCAAGAGTGGATGCGTCGATTTTAATTGACATTTTAATTTCTCCTCTTTTTGTTTAAATAACTTAAACAGTGTACAAACCAGAGTGCTAAAGCTCTATTAGAACTTCAAGCCGCCTTCTCTTGCGCCTTCTGCAAGCTCTGATACACGTCCGTGATATACATAACCGCCACGGTCAAATACAACTGTGTCGATTCCCTTTGCGAGTGCTTTTTCAGCAATCATGAGGCCAACCTTCTTAGCTGCCTCCTTGTTGCTTCCGATACCTTCAAATCCGGCCTCCATGGTAGAAGCGGAAACGAGGGTTACGCCAGCCTCATCATCGATGATTTGGCATGAGATATTCTTGTTTGAACGATATACGCATAGACGTGGACGGTTAGCAGTTCCGGAAATCTTACCACGAACTCTTGTGTGTCTCTTAAGTCTTTGCTCGTTTCTATCTTTTCTTGATACCATCTTTTTCCTCTCCTTTCATTATTTGCCGGTCTTACCGGATTTACGACGAATCTTTTCGCCTTCGTATTTAATACCCTTACCCTTATATGGTTCAGGAGCTCTTCTTGAACGAACGAATGCTGCTGTTTCACCAACAACTTGCTTGTTGATACCCTTGATGATAATTGTATTAGCATCAGGAGTTTCAAAAGTGATTCCTTCAGGAGCGTCAACGATAACTGGGTGTGAGTAGCCAAGTGTCAAGTTGAGTGCCTTGCCTTGCATTGCAACTCTGTAACCAACACCGTTAACCTCAAGCTTCTTTTGATAGCCTTCTGTTACGCCGACAACCATATTGTAGATGAGAGTTCTTGTAAGACCGTGAAGTGAACGATCTTCCTTTTCGTCGCTTGGACGAGTAACAGTGATAACATTGTTCTCACAAACAACGTTCATTCTGTTGTGATAATTTTGTGTTAATGTACCCTTTGGGCCCTTTACGGTTACAACGCAGTTTTCTGCATCAACAGTAACAGTTACGCCAGCAGGAACATTGATTGGAGCTCTTCCTATTCTTGACATATTCGTTACCTCCCGTATTACCAAACAAATGCGAGTACTTCGCCGCCAACGTTTTCACGTCTAGCCTTTTTGTCTGTCATAATGCCCTTTGAAGTAGAAACAATGGCAATACCAAGGCCGTTCATAACCTTTGGCATATCCTCACAGTTTGAGTAAATTCTAAGACCTGGCTTAGAAACTCTCTTAATACCATGAATAACCTTTGCTTTACCGTCGTACTTAAGTGTAATTCTAATTACACCTTGCTTTCCGTCTTCGATAACGGAAACTGCTTTAATGTATCCCTCTTCAAGAAGGATGTCAGCGATTGCCTTCTTCATATTTGAAGCAGGAACATCAACTGTTTCGTGTTTTGCATTGCTTGCATTTCTGATTCTTGTAAGCATATCTGCAATTACGTCTGAAATTTGCATTTTATTTTCCTCCTAATTATGCAAGGCACCAAGCTTTGCTGCCGAGTATTTCATCGGCCGCTTACCGATGGTTAAACTATCGTTTCCTTTCGGTTAGATTGGAGTGAATACTCTTTGTATTCGTTATTTTAATTCTTAAATTACCAGCTTGCTTTTCTTACGCCTGGGATTTCGCCAGCATAAGCAAGTTCACGGAAGCAGATACGGCATACGCCATATTTGCGGAGATAACCGTGAGGTCTGCCACAGATTTTGCAACGGTTGTATTCTCTTGTTGAATACTTTTGTGTTTTTTGCTGTTTAAGCACCATAGCTTTCTTAGCCATCTTAGTCAAACCCTCCTAATTATTTCGCAAATGGAGCACCCATAAGTGTAAGGAGCTCTTTTGCTTCTTCGTCTGTTGTTGCTGTTGTTACGAATGTGATGTCCATACCACGGATCTTGTCAACCTTATCATATTCGATTTCTGGGAATATGAGCTGTTCCTTAAGACCCATTGAGTAGTTACCACGTCCGTCGAATCCGTTTGGATTGATACCCTTGAAGTCACGTACTCTTGGAAGAGCGAATGTGAAGAGTCTATCCATAAATTCGTACATTTTTTCGCCACGAAGTGTAACCTTCGCACCGATTTTAACGCCCTCACGGAGCTTGAAGTTCGCTACTGACTTTCTTGCGTAAGTAGGAACTGCCTTTTGACCTGCGATCATTGAGATTTCTTCAATAATTTTGTCAATTACCTTTGCGTTGTCTTTTGCATCACCTGCGCCAACGTTGATAACGATCTTGTTGAAGCGAGGAATTTGCATTGAGCTCTTGTATGCGAACTTAGCCATAAGAGCTGGAGCAACTTCGTTTTTATACATGTCTTTCATTCTAGCCATCTTCAGTTACCTCCATTAAAGCTCTTTGCCGCATTTTGCGCAAACGCGTACTTTTTTACCGTCAACAACGGCATGCTTAACTCTTGTGCCCTTGTTGTACTTTTCGCATTTTGAGTTTTGGCAAACTAATTGTACCTTTGATGCGTACATAGCGCCTTCTACCTTTAGAATACCGCCAGTTTCGCCTTGTCTTCTTGGCTTTTGGTGCTTGGAAACAATGTTTGCTCCCTCAACGATAACCTTGCCTTCTTCTGGGCTAACTGCGATTACCTTACCCTTAACACCCTTGTCATCACCGGAGATAACAATAACAGTGTCATCACGTCTAATGTGCATTTTCTTCATTATTATTTACCTCCAATTAAAGTACTTCTGGTGCAAGAGAAAGAATCTTTGTGTATTCTTTTTCACGAAGCTCTCTAGCCACTGGGCCAAAGATACGTGTTCCTCTTGGTGTTTTATCTTCTTTAATAATAACTGCTGCGTTCTCATCGAACTTAATGTAAGAACCGTCTGCACGACGTACGCCCTTAGCGCTTCTTACGATAACAGCCTTAACAACGTCGCCTTTTTTAACAATACCGCCAGGAGCAGCCTTCTTAACAGAGCAAACTACAACGTCGCCGATATTTGCATATCTTCTGCTTGTACCGCCGAGTACTCTGATGCAAAGAAGCTCTTTAGCGCCTGTATTGTCGGCAACCTTCATTCTGCTTTCTTGCTGAATCATTTTCTTTATCCTCCTAATAAGGTTTCCCTAAACTTCGGCACATTCTATTTTACTAATGTACCCTCATAAAGGATTAGATTATTTTACTTTTTCTATGATTTGAACAAGTCTCCATCTCTTTGTCTTTGAGAGAGGTCTTGTTTCCATTACTTCAACGATGTCGCCAATTGAGCACTCGTTGTTTTCATCATGAGCGTGAATCTTTGTTGTTCTTTTGATGATCTTGCTGTAAACAGGATGCTTTACGTTATCTCTTACAGCAACAACAATTGTTTTGTCCATCTTGTTGCTAACAACAATACCAACTCTTGTTTTTCTGAGGTTACGTGTTTCTGTCATAACTCATTTTCCTCCATTACGCATTCTTCTCATTGAGAATGGTTTTTACACGAGCGATGTCCTTCTTAACATCTGCAATCTTGTGAGGATTTTCGAGCTGGTTAATTGCGTGTTGGAAACGAAGATTAAAGAGTTCTTCTTTGAGTTCTTTAAGTTTCTTTTCAAGCTCAGCTACACTCAAATTTCTAATTTCAGTTGTTTTCACAGCCTTATTCCTCCTCTGCCTCGTTTTGCTCCTTGGTTACAAACTTACATTTGATAGGGAGCTTGTGCATAGCGAGACGCATAGCCTCTCTTGCAATTTCCTCGGAAACGCCGTCCATCTCGAACAATACTCTGCCCGGTTTAACAACGGCTACCCAATACTCAGGTGAACCTTTACCTGAACCCATACGAGTTTCAGCAGGCTTCTCTGTGATTGGCTTGTCAGGGAATATTTTAATCCAAACCTGACCACCACGACGAATATATCTTGTCATAGCAATACGTGCAGCTTCAATTTGGTTAGCTGTGATCCAAGCTGGCTCAGCAGCAACGAGACCATATTGTCCGTTTGTTACCTTATTTCCGCGTGAAGCTTTACCCTTAAGGCGGCCTCTTTGTACACGTCTGTATTTAACTCTCTTAGGCATTAACATTAGTGCTCGCCTCCTTCGGTTTTCTTAGGAGCACGTGGTGCTCTGCGTGCATTGTTGTTACGGCCTTCCTTTGCGTCCTTGTTGAACTTTCTTCTTGGTCTGTCCTTCTTTTCTTCAGTTGTTTTATTAACCTCAGAAAGAACCTCACCCTTGTAGATCCAAACCTTAACGCCTATTTTACCGTAAGTTGTGTTAGCCTCCCAAAAACCATAGTCGATGTCAGCTCTGATTGTTTGAAGAGGAATTGTACCTTCATGGTAGTGCTCTGTACGAGCGATTTCAGCGCCTGCAAGACGACCGCTACATGCGATCTTGATACCCTTAGCGCCGAGACGCATTGTTCTGCCGATTGCTTGCTTCATTGCACGACGGAATGCGATACGTCTTTCAAGTTGGCTACAAATGCTTTCTGCAACGAGTTGTGCGTCAAGATCAATTGGCTTAACCTCAACAACGTTAACAACAGCCTTTTTGCCTGTGAGCTTTTCAACTTCTTCTCTGATCTTGTCGATTTCAGAGCCGCCCTTACCGATAATCATACCAGGCTTTGCACAGTGGATAAATACCTTAACTGTTTCTTTTGCGTCTCTTTCGATTTCGATCTTAGAAATACCAGCTGATAAAAGCTTGTTCTTAAGATGTTCTCTTAAGTTATAGTCAGATACAAGGATATCGCCGAACTTTTCGTCAGATGCGTACCATCTTGAATCCCAATTCTTAATTACGCCAACGCGCAATCCATGTGGATTAACTTTTTGTCCCATTATTCGGCTCTCCTTTACTCTTTTTCAGCCACTACAACTGTAATGTGGCTTGTTCTCTTTAAAATTCTATTTGCGCTTCCCTTACCTCTTGGCATAACTCTTTTGAGCATATGGCTGCCTGGGGTTACGAAGCAGGTTGAAACATAAAGTTTCGATTTGTCCATGTTATGATTGTTCTCAGCATTCGCTACTGCGCTAGCAAGAACCTTCTCAAGAATTTCAGCACCTCTTTTTGGTGTGTTCTTAAGAATAGCTGCTGCCATTTCAACATCCTTGCCACGAATAAGGTCAAGAACTATTTGAACTTTGCGAGGAGCGATGCGAACATCATATAGATATGCTTTAGCTTCCATGTGATGTTATCTCCTTATTTCTTACCGTTATTAGATGTTTTTGATCCTGCGTGACCTTTGAATGTTCTTGTAAGAGCAAACTCACCGAGCTTGTGTCCTACCATATCTTCGGTTACATATACCGGAACATGCTTTCTGCCGTCATGAACAGCGATTGTATGTCCAACAAACTCTGGGAAAATTGTTGAAGAACGTGACCAGGTCTTCAAAACTTTCTTTTCGCCTTTTTCGTTCATAGCTACTACACGATTGAAGAGCTTTTCTTCTACGTAAGGCATCTTTTTCGAACTTCTGCTCATTATTTCTTCCTCCCTTATCTACCGTTTCTTCTCTTAACGATGTATTTGTTGGTTCTTGCTTTCTTATTTCTGGTCTTGTAACCAAGAGCAGGTTTACCCCAAGGAGTAACAGGGCCTGGTCTACCAACTGGAGACTTACCTTCACCACCACCATGAGGGTGATCGCATGGGTTCATTACTGAACCACGTACTGTTGGGCGAATACCCATATGACGTGTCTTACCTGCTTTACCGATCTTAACAGTATCATGCTCGATGTTACCGATTTGACCGATTGTAGCCTTGCAATCAAGTCTTACAAGTCTTACCTCACCTGAAGGAAGACGAACTTGTGCCATGCCGTTTTCTTTAGCCATAAGCTGAGCTTGAGCACCAGCTGTACGAACAAGCTGACCGCCCTTGCCAGGATAAAGCTCAATGTTGTGAATGATTGTACCTACTGGAATATTTTCAATAGGAAGAGTGTTACCAGGCTTAATGTCTGCATCTGCACCAGAGTAAAGAACGTCGCCGTCTGTTACGCCAAGTGGAGCAATTACATAGCTCTTCTTACCTTCTTCATTTTGGAGAAGTGCGATGTAAGATGTTCTGTTTGGGTCATATTCAACACCAATAACAGTATTCTTACCTTCTTCTCTCTTGAAGTCGATAACTCTGTATTTTTGTTTGTTTCCGCCACCATGGTGACGAACTGTGATTTTACCGTAGCTGTTACGTCCTGTGTGCTTTTTCTTTGTTTCGATCAAGCTCTTTTCAGGAGTAAACTTTGTAACCTCATCAAATGAAGCCACAGACATGTGTCTTCTTGAAGGGGTAGTGGGCTTATATTTCATTGTTGCCATCTTAGCTTACCTCCCACATTAGTTCAAGCCGTTGAAGAACTCGATTTCCTTTGAAGAAGCTGTAAGTGTTACGATAGCTTTCTTCCATTCGGATGTGTAACCGAAGTGGTATCCAAGTCTCTTTGGCTTTTTCTTCATATTAATTGTATTAACCTTTGCAACCTCAACGCCGAAAAGCTCTTCAACTGCCTTTGCAATTTCTGGCTTTGTTGCGTCTGTTGCAACCTGGAATGTGTACTTCTTATTGGAAATACCATCCATTGATTTCTCTGTAATAATTGGTTTGAGGATTATGTCCTGAGCAAATTTCATTATGCATATACCTCCTCTAATTGTTGTACTGCAGCTTGTGCAAATACTATTGTGTTGCAGTTGAGGATGTCATAGACGTTAAGTGTGTTTGTGTAAGCAACCTTAACACCTGGGATATTTGCAAGTGACTTAGCAACCATATCGTTCTTAGCATCAAGAACAACGAGTGCCTTTTTGCCAGCGCCGATTGCTGAAAGCATGCTTGCCATAACCTTTGTCTTGTAGCTTTCTGCTACGATTGAATCTACAACTACCATTTCATTGTTAGCAACCTTGGAGCTCAAAGCGCTGAACATTGCGATTTGCTTAACCTTCTTATTAAGCTTCTTTGTATAAGAACGTGGCTTTGGACCAAGAGCGATACCACCGTGTGTCCATTGTGGTGAACGTGTTGAACCTTGTCTTGCTCTACCAGTTCCCTTTTGTCTCCACGGCTTTTTGCCGCCACCGGAAACCTCACTTCTTGTGAGAGTTGACTGTGTGCCCTGTCTTTGGTTGAGAAGGTATGTTCTCACTGCAGCATGGAGGACAGCCTCGTTAACTTCAGCGCCGAAAACTACATCAGAAAGTGTGATTTCGCCAACCTCAGCGCCAGTCATATTTACAACTTTAATACTTGGCATTGTTTATTCCTCCTTTGATTATGCTTTTACGCTGTTGCGAAGAACTACAATGCTGTTCTTAGCGCCTGGAACTGCGCCCTTAACTGCGATGAGATTCTTCTCAGCGTCGATTTTTACGATTTCAAGGTTAAGTACTGTAACTTGCTCGTTACCGTATTGACCTGCCATTTTCTTGTTTTTGAAAACTCTTGATGGTGTTGAGTTAGCACCCATTGAACCAACTTGACGGTGGATTGGACCAGTACCGTGAGTTGCTTGAAGCATGTGGTGACCCCATCTCTTAACTGCGCCTGAGTAACCGTGGCCCTTTGTAATGCCTGTGATGTCGACCTTTTCGCCTTGTGCGAAGGTATCGGCTGCTATTACATCGCCTACGTTGAAGCTTGCAGCATTTTCGAGTCTGAACTCTTTAAGATGCTTCTTAGCTTGAACACCTGCTTTTTCAAAGTGTCCCTTAGCTGGTTTGTTTACGTGCTTTGCAGATACGTCTTCGTATCCAACTTGGATAGCGTCATAGCCATCTTTTTCTGTGGTCTTCTTTTGTGTAACCACACAAGGACCGGCCTCGATAACTGTAACAGGGATTACTGCGCCGTTTTCAGCGAAGATCTGTGTCATACCGAGCTTCTTACCGATAATTCCTTTTTTCATTTTGCTTTCCTCCATATTATTTGGTTATTGGTTGACGTTTGTTTTTGTCGTAGCCTTCGACACGTCAACTTGACCTGACCGTCATCATAGACTTACGTTCGTGAGTAACTTTGAACCGCTACTGCTCGGTGGGGTATGGCTTTGTCAGCGCAAATTAAAGCTTAACTTCAATTTCAACGCCGGCTGGTAATTCGAGAGTCATGATAGCGTCGATAGCCTTCTTTGATGGCTTAACGATTTCAATGAGTCTCTTGTGTGTGCGTTGTTCGAACTGCTCACGGCTGTCCTTGTACTTGTGAACCGCACGAAGAATTGTAACAATCTCCTTCTCGGTTGGAAGTGGAATAGGACCTGATACTTCCGCGCCATTTCTCTTTGCCGCATCAACAATCTTTTCAGAAGCTGAGTCAACGAGCTTGTGGTCGTAACCCTTAATTCTTACTCTGATTTTTTCATTTACTGCCATTTTGCTTTCCTCCTTGATAGAAATTTTACGGGGACTTTTGCTCTTACACCGTCCCGTGTGTTTCCTCCGCCTGCTTAACAAATCCGAACCGTGAGATGGTTCGGTGGGATGCAAGCAAGTGGTGTCAGACCTTTGCTGACGGGAGATTACACTTTGCTGCATATTAGCTTCGGTAATCGGACGCGCTCCACGAAAATTCCCTTAAAACGCCATAGCAGTAGGACATTTCAAGCAACCTTTCGCTTCTTCGTGCGTCAAGCTTAGTTATTTTATCATATATATAGGGAATTGTCAACATTTTTTTAAAATTTTGGTTTTTTTGATTTTTGTCAAACGTAAAAAATAAAGCCATTTTTGTGCAACATGACGAAAAATTTCTGTATTTTTTCACAAAAAGCCTATTTTTGTGTCTAAAAGCCGTAAATTTTCTTGATTTTTTCTTGAAATTTCGTATACTTGCACAAATCGTCATTTTTTGCATTTTGGATTTTCTCTTCCTTATTTATATATAGTTACTATTATATAGAGCTTTTTAACTGCTCTTCTCTTCGGATTGAAAAATAAAAAAACGGATTTTTTGATGCTTTTTCGTCGATTTTGCATCTGAAAATCCGTAATTTTATATAGTTTTATTTGATTTTTTACTTATTTTTTCTGACCGTAGTACGCATTTGGACCGTGTTTTCTGTCGTAATGCTTGCGCAAAAGTGTCTCTTGCATTCTCTCAACATCGCCGTTTGCTTGGTACATAAGCATCTCAGTATTGTATGACATCATTGCCACCTGCTCAAGAACCACTGCAGCCTCAACCGACGATTTTGCATCATCTCCCCAAGTAAATGGGCCGTGAGAATATACAAGTGCTGCGTGCATTTGTTGAACACCAATATCCTTTAGCGCCTCCAAAATTACTGTCCCTGTTTCCTTTTCATATGCGCCCTTTATCTCTGCATCTGTCATTTTGCGTGTGCAAGGGATTGTAGTTCCAAAATAGTCTGCGTGGGTTGTACCATAAGGAGTGATGCCTCTGCCCGCTTGTGCGTATATTGTTGCCCATGGCGAATGAGTGTGGGTAACTCCACCGATTTCCGGGTATGCCTTATAAAGCTCTAAGTGGGTTGGTGTGTCCGAGGATGGCTTTAAGCTTCCCTCAACAACATTACCATCAAGGTCAACAACCGGAAGCATATCAGGGGTTAACTCATCATATTCAACACCTGATGGCTTGATTACAACAAGTCCCTTCTCTCTATCAATTCCACTAACGTTTCCCCATGTAAAGGTGATTAAATTGTATTTTACAAGCATCATATTTGCTTCATATACTTCTTTTTTTAACTGTTCAAGCATTTTATTATCTCCGTTAAATTTATTCTGCAATTTAATAGTATCAAATATTTTCATTTTAGTCAATACTAATTTTAAATTTATGGTTACATTTTACTTTAAGTGCTTGATTTTCTAAATCTTATATGATAAACTCAAAATGTAAATTTCATAAAAAGGGTATTTAAATGAAAAAAACTAACAAATTATTTAACATTTTTCTTTTAATTTCTCTTGCTTTAACAATTTTTGGTGTAACATTTGCGACCCTTTCCCTATTTTTAACCTACACCGAAAGCGTTGCAAATGTTAGGATTTTAGCCGCTCCTACGATAATATTTATCGTTTTTGCGTCACTTTCCTTTATTTTACCGCTTGTTCAAGCAATAGTGATTAAGGACTATAAAATCACAAGAGCTAAGAGTGACATGGCTTTTATCAAGATTGCATCAATTTTTGCGATTTTAACGCTCATCATACTCGCAATTTACGATTGCATTATGCTTGCTGTTGGCTTCACCTCCAGCTCAAAGCAGTTTGAAATTTGGAAGCTATTTAGAATTATTGTATGCTTGCCATGTATTTTCAGCTTAGGCTTCAATTTGTTCCCAACAAGCAGAATTCCTGCGTTTTTGCGTTATGCTTGCGCACTTGCGCCAATCGCATTTTGCCTATTCTCTGATTTAGCAATTTATTTCTTCCCAGGCGCTGGCACAGTACCGGAATTTTTCAGAATTACATTCTCAATCGCTTATATTTTCGGCGCACTATTCTTTCTCTACGATTTCAAGTGGAACGCATACGAATCGAGCACGAGAATATATGTCGCACTTACAACAATATTCACTTCATTTGGATTGATAATTCCAATTTCATCACTGCTTTACATTCTTTTTGGTGATGCACCAGACGGGCACACGGTTGTAAACATCTTTGAATCAATCGTCTTGCTTTTCTTCGCTGTATATTCCCTTTCAAGGCTAATTTCACTCAAGCGTGCAGTTGGTATAACAGCAAAAGCTGAAACCAAAAAATCAGACACTCCCTCAACTGAAAATTGATAAAACAAACAGGCTATCGCGTTATGCGATAGCCTGTTTTTGTTCAAAAAAGTAGAGTGCGTGTCTGAATTAAGCCATTTTTTCAAATCTTTCTTGAGTGATTTCGTATTGAGTTGCTTTTCCAGCCAAAACACGTTCAAATTCATCAATCATATATTCAGCCATTCTGCCAACCTCGTTAGCTTGGCTTCCTGCGATATGAGGAGTCAAGAATATATTATCAAGCTTGTAAAAATCACTGCCCTCAACCGGTGGCTCATCAACAGTAACGTCAAGAAGCGCACAAATATCGCGTCTGTCACGAAGGGCCTTCAGCATACCGATCTCGTCAACCTGCGCACCACGACCTGTATTAATAAATACAGTATTTGGCTTCATCATTCTAAAATGTTCTTCCTTAAAAATTCCTACAGTAGCAGGAACATTTGCCAGATGATTTGATACAACATCACACTCAGAAAAGATTTCCTCAAGTGTTGCTTTTTTAGCGCCGAGAGCCTTTATTGCGCTCTTTGGTAAAAACTCGTCATACACATAGAATTGCAATGAGAATTTTTTGAGGAGCTGAATCACCTTGCGGCCAATCATACCGGCACCGACAATACCAATCTTGGAATCGTAGTTTCCTGTGTGAGATTTTGAATACTCAACTGCTCTATCATAATGCCCACGTCTAACCATACGCACTGATTGGAAGTAGCCCTTATTTGCAAGTAAGATTTGCGCCATTGTAAATTCAGCCACAGGAATTGCATTAGCAGCAAATGCGCTAAATAGCCTTATTCCCTTATCTAAATAATGCTGACCGAAGTATTTCACCGAGCCTGCTGCATAGAAAAGCGCCTTTGCATTTGGAAAAAATCTTGCAAAGTCGTCCTTGTCCTCAGTGCCACCTGGCATTGACCATGTAGAGAAAATGTATTCTACATCCTTAAAGCCATCAGGATTCGCCTCTAAATCCTCTTGACAGTAAACCTTGTCAACATCAATATCTACTAATTTTTTTAACCTCGCCTTTGCTTCAGCTGAATAAACATAATCAACTGACTGCGCTCTGTTTGCCAAAAATATTGCTTTCAATCTGTATTTTCTCCTTGCGTTCATTGATTTTTACTTATAAAAGCATACACTTGTATTTTCTCATAAATTACCTATTTTGTCAAGCATTTTAGGGCATTTTTAAAAATATTTTCGAACTTTTTAACTTCGTTAAATTTTCTTTGGCTTTTTCATCCTTTCATTCCCCGTTTTTCTTGACAAATTTTCAATATTATGGTATCATCAATATAGTATATATTATATAAGGAGACCTTTTATGGCTAATATTCCATTAAATAAAGAGGCTTTTTTAAAGCTATGTGAGGAATCAGGCACCTCTTTCCCATACTCTGAGGATATTTCTTGTCTTGCAAAGGGCATAGAGATTGCCGGTAAGAAAATTAATAATAGAATTGTATATCAAGCAATGGAGGGCTGTGACGGCACGTACGACGGAGCCCCTGACGAGCTTACATACAGAAGATATCTCCGTTTTGCGCGTGGAGGCGCTGGCATTATTTGGTTTGAGGCAACTGCTGTTATGGGCGAGGGTCGTGCTAACCCGCGTCAAATGTACTTGACCGAAAAAACTGAGGACGAATTCAAAAAGATTGTAAATGATATAAAAGAAGCAGGCATCAAGGAAAACGGATTTGAGCCTATCGTTATTGTTCAGCTTACCCACTCCGGTAGATATTCAAAGCCTGAGGGAACCCCTGCTCCACTAATTGCATATAACAATCCTATTTTTGAAAAAGACAACCCTATTGACAAATCAAGAATAGTAACTGACGACTATCTTGACACTCTAACCGAGAAGCTTATCAATGGTGCTGTTTGGGCAAAGAAGCTCGGCTTTGACGGTGCTGATATTAAGAGCTGTCATAGATATCTTTTAAGCGAAATTCTTTCTGCTTATAATCGTGAGGGCAAGTATGGTGGAAGCTTCGAGAATCGCACACGCTTGCTAACAACCGCAGTAAAAGAATCGAAGATTTTGACAGGTAAGGACTTTATCATTACCTCACGTCTTAATGTATATGACGGATTTGAATATCCATATGGCTTTGCTGTTAAGGAGGGCTGTGGCATTACTCCTGATTTTACAGAATCTAAGATGCTTGTTAAGCAATTAGTTGCAAACGGCATTGATATGATAGATATGACTATGGGTAACCCATATTTCAACCCACACGTTAACCGTCCATATTCTCAAGGTGGCTACATTCCACCCGAGCACCCAATGCAGGGTGTTGAAAGAATGCTCAACGGCATTTCCGAGATTGCCGCTGAAATTAAGGGTACTCCTGTTATTTCATCCGGTATTTCATTCCTCGGTGCAGTTAGTGCTAATGTTTGCGCTGGATACGTAAGCCAAGGTAAATTTGATTTCGCTGGTTACGGCCGTGAAACTCTTGCATATCCATCATGCGCAAATGCTATTACATCGGGCGAAAACTTAGACCCTAAAAAGCTTTGTATTTGCTGCAGCAAGTGTACAGAAATTATGAGAAAGCCAGGCGGAACACCAGGCTGTGTTATCCGTGACGGCGAGGTTTATATGCCTCTATATAAGAAATTAGTTCTTGGAAAGGAATAATAAAATGAAGGTTGCATTTATTACAGGTGCGGCAGGCGGAATAGGCTATGCTTGCGTTGAAAAATTTAATAAAGAGGGCTACGCTATCGTAGCTATGGATATTGTTCCAACTGATAAAATAGGCGATAAATTTGCAAATATCAAGGAATACATTTATGTTAGTGGCAATCTTGCAAATGATGAGGATAGGCAAAACGCTGTTAAAGCAGCTATCAACAAATATGGTAAAATAGATGTTCTTGTGAATGTTGCAGGTGTCGCTCCAAAGGTCAGAGCCGATATTCTTGAAATGAGCGAGGAAAGCTATGATTTTGTAATGGATATCAACTTGAAGGGAACATTTTTCCTTACTCAATTAATTGCAAATCAAATGATAAAGCAATATGAAAACGAGGGCATTAAGGGCTATATTGCAAATGTATCCTCCTGCTCTGCTTATACCTCCTCAACAAATCGTGGTGAATACTGTATGTCTAAGGCAGGCGCTACTATGATGACAAAGCTTTTTGCAGATAGACTTGCAGAATACGGCATTACAGTTAACGAAATTTGCCCTGGCATTATTGCTACCGGCATGACTGAAAAGGTTAAGGAAAAATACGACAACCTTATCGCCGGTGGTCTTGTTCCACTTGGCAGATGGGGACTTCCCGAGGACTGTGCTAACGCAATTTATGCGCTCTCATCAGGCATGCTCGGCTATACAACCGGTCAGTCAATTATAGTTGACGGTGGTATGCACATTCAAAGACTTTGATTTAGCAACAAAGGAATTTAAAAATGAACGAAACAACTATTATTTATAATGACGTTAATGTAAAGAAAATTACAGTTGACGCGCTTGTTGTGGGCACTGGTGCTGCTGGCTATAATGCTGCACTTAGGCTTGACGATTATGGTGTTAAGGACTTAGCTATTGTTACTGAGGGCATTAATATGGGTACCTCACGTAACACAGGCTCCGACAAGCAAACATACTATAAAATGAACTTGTGCGCTGACTATCCAGACTCCCCTAAGGCTATGGCGCAGGATTTCTTCAACGGCAAATGCGTTGACGGAGATATTGCTTATGCCGAGGCGGCACTTTCCGTTATGTCGTTCTTACACCTATGCGAATTGGGCGTTGAGTTCCCTGTAAATCGCTATGGCGAATATGTTGGCTATAAAACCGACCACGACCCACGCGCACGTGCAACAAGTGTTGGTCCACTTACCTCAAAAATGATGACCGAATGTCTTGAAAAAGAGGTAAACAAGAGAAATATCAAGATTTTTGACAAGCTTCAAGTGATTGAAATCATCAAAAATGGCGACACCTGTGTCGGAATTTTATGTTTAAACAAGGCTTCAATCGGAGAAAATGACCGCTTTGTGCTCTTTAATTCAAGGAACACAGTTTTAGCAACCGGTGGTCCTGCCGGAATATACTCAAACACCGTTTACCCCATTGGTCATCACGGCTCAAGTGGCGTTGCCTTTGAGGCAGGTGTTAAGGGCAAAAACCTAACAGAGTGGCAATACGGCTTGGCTTCAACCAATCCAAGATGGAACGTTTCCGGTACATATATGCAGGTGCTACCTCGTTTTGTTTCCGTTGACGAAAACGGCAATGAATATGAATTTTTAAACGATTATTTTGACGATATTGGCACTTGCTTGTCTAAGATATTCAGAAAGGGCTATGAATGGCCTTTCGACTGTAAAAAGGTATTAAGTGGCTCATCAATTATTGACCTACTTGTTTTCCGTGAAAGCGTTATGAAGGGTCGCCGTGTATATCTTGACTTTAGAAAGAACCCCTACGGACTTGATGAATTGCCATATGACGCACTTGACAATGAGGCACGTGAATATCTTGAAAACGCGCACGCTTGCTTCGGCACACCTTTGGCGCGCTTACAGTTTATGAATATGCCTGCGTATGATTTATATCTATCCAAGGGTGTTGATCTTGAAAAGGAAATGCTTGAGATCGCCCTTTGCGCTCAGCACAACAACGGTGGACTTGATATTGATATGTGGTGGCAAACAAATGTGCCAAACCTATTTGCTTGTGGCGAGGTTGCCGGTAGCCATGGCGTTTATCGCCCTGGTGGAAGTGCACTTAATGCAGGTCAGGTTGGCTCAACAAGATGCGCGCAATATATCTCTAAGCACCCAGAAAATAAGAAGGCTGATGCAAAAATCTTCGACCAAGTGGCTGAAATTGCTCTAAATAAGCATTTAAATATTACACGCAATATTCTCGGAAACGATGATAATGTTTTGTCATTAACCGAGAAATATCAAAAGCTGATGGACGAGGTTGCAGGTCCTATTCGTAATGCTTCAAAATTTGACGAGGCTATTAAAGAATTTGGTGATGCCTTTGTTGATTTTGATAAAATTGCTAAAGTTAACAAGGGAAATAAGCTTTGGCTTGCTTATCGCTTGCGTGATGCATTGCTTGGCGAGATGATGTATATTTACTCAATGAAAGCATATGTATCAGCCGGTGGAAAATCCCGTGGCTCCGCAATTTATACATCCGAAAATGGTACAGCTCCTGAGAAAATGGAGGACGTTTTCCGCTTTGAGCTTGATGATGGCGCACTCAATGACAGAGTATTTGAAATAACATACCGTTCCGACCTTGATGGTGGTATCGGTGGTGGCGCTCGTCCTGTAAGACCTTTGCCAGAGGGTGGCGGATTTTTTGAAAACGTATGGCGTGACTATCGCGAGACAAAGAACATTTATTAATATAGTGGCTCAGGCGAAAGAGCCTGAGCCATAAAAATATCAAAAGGTGGCAATTTTAGCCACAGGGTGCAACTTTTGCACTCATATAGCAAGCATTTTAAGAAACAAAGGAGATATTATGAAAAGCGGACTTGTTTCTGTTTCCTTCAGAAAAAAAGGAATAAAAGAGCTTATTAAAGCTACAAAGGAAAGTGGTCTTGAATATATAGAATGGGGCGGAGATGTACATATTCCTATGGGAAATGTTAAGTTAGCACGTCGTGTGCGCAAGCTTATGCACGGTGCAGGGCTTAAATGTGCATCATATGGCTCATACTTTGGTCTTATGTACCATTGTGACGAGCACTTCCCTATGCCTTTCAAAAGAGTTTTAAAAACAGCAAAGGCTCTTGGTGCTAAAACAGTTAGAGTTTGGCTCGGCTGGCCACGTTGCGGCTGTAAAAAGGGCTGCGACCAATATGTATGTAATAATGGCTACAATCGAGCTGTAAGAATTACAAAGGACCTTTGCGACCAGACAAAAAAATTTGACCCCAATCTTACTCTTTCAATCGAATGTCACTTTGCAACCTTAACTGACGACTATCACGACACATTAAAATTTATAAATGATGTTGGCAGGGACAATTTAAGGCTCTATTGGCAACCAAATCATTCTAAAGGATTTGAATATAATTTAGAGGCTCTAAAAGCACTCCTTCCTTGGATCACAAATGTTCACGTTTTCAACTGGGACAAGGATGCAAAAAAGTATCCTTTGTGCGAGGGAACAGGCGATTGGAACAAGTATTTGGAGGTTTTAAATGATGAAAACGCCGAGGGGCGTGTCTGTTTTCTTGAATTTATGCCTGATGGTGAGCTTACTTCTCTTCCCTGCGAGGCTAAAGCACTAAACTCTTTATTGGAGGGCGAAAAATAATGAATTTAATAGGAAAAGCAAAAGACCCGCAGTTTTGGGCAGATATAAAAAACAAGCCTGAATTCAAGCCTATGCTTGATGCACTCAAGCGCGATTACGAGGCTGACGGAATGGACGAAATCCCAACAACTAAGTTTTCAAAATTCCGTTTATTCCACGATATTGGCGACCGTTCAATCTACCAAGTAGATTTTTTCAAGCGCCAGCACAGAATGTTTATGCTTACAGCTATGACTCTTATATATCCGGAAGAGCCTAAACATCTTGAAAGACTACAGGATACTATTTGGGAAATGTGCGACCAATATGTTTGGGCGCTCCCTGCGCATATGCCAAATATTACTGAAAACAATAACTGTGAGCTTGATTTAGATTCCACTACTATCGGCTATGCTCTTGCTCTTATAAAGGAAATGCTTGGCGACCGCTTGCATGACTTAATAAAATCAAGAATCGATGCTGAAATTGACCGCAGAATCGTAAAACCGTTCCTTGCGCAAAGATGGCACTGGGAATTTAGAGAAAACAACTGGACAACTGTTTGCTCCGGCGCTGTTGGCTGTACTCTTATGCTCAATCGCCCCGAAATTTTTGACCTTGTTCAAGATAGAATCAACCACAATATGGCAACTTATATAGATAACGGCTACCGTGACGACGGTGTTTGCACCGAGGGTGCGGGATATTGGAGCTACGGCTTTGGATATTACCTTACCTATGCTGAGATGCTAAAAACATACACAAGCGGCAGGGTTGATATAACCAAGGGCGAAAAGGTTAAAAACATCGCAATGTTCTTGCAAAGACTTTTCCTTGACGAAAACGTTGTCGTAAACTATGGCGATTGCGGAAGCCGCATTACTATGCCAATCGGATATTTCTACTTACTAAAAACAATGTTCCCAAATGATGTAGAATTACCACCCGAAAATACATTTTCTTATGATGTACACTACTTTACATACTTTTTAAACTCGTTTAGACTTTATGACCCATCATTTGAGTCGGCAAAGCTTTCAAAGAATGCCGAATACTTTATGGCTGACCAAGGATGGTTTACCAAGCGCACTCCAAAATATGGCTTTGGCTGTCGCGGCGGTTCAAACGGAGAGAGCCACAACCACAATGATGTTGGCTCATTCATTTTCTCAAAAAATGACAAGCAGGTGCTGGTTGATATTGGCGCCAGACCATACACAAGACAGTATTTTGAGCATCCGGGCAGATATGATTTTCTTGAAACCTCATCAAGAGGGCATAATGTTCCGATTATAAACGGTCAATACCAAGGAAACGGTGGCAAAAGGGCAATAACCACCTACGAAAATGGTGAGGTTAAGATGGAGTTTGCTTGCATATACCATCAAGACGAGCTGACAAAGCTTCTACGCACATTTACACCTGATGAAAACGGTGTAACAATAACCGATGAATTTATAGGCGCAAATCAGTTTACCGAAAGACTTGTAACACCCTTTGAGCCAAAAATTGAAGATGGCAAAATCACAGTTGAGGGCGTGACAATAACATTTGATAAAGCTCTTGCAAGTGCAAGTGTGACCACCGAAACACACGCGATTGAGCTTGATGTAGACGGTGAAATTACCAAGGGTCAAACCATGTATCTTATAAACATAGATGTAAAAGAGCCGAAGGATAAATTCACGTTCAGAATTGATGCATAGCGGTGAGAAGCCAATAACCACGGTAGTTATTTAAGCATGCTAATATGTTCATATGTTTGTCTAAATATAAAACCCACCGAGAAATCGGTGGGTTTTTGCTACTATAATTTATGTTGAATTATACTTATAGCCTTTGGCAAAACTCTAACATCAGCAACGCTTTCGTTATAGAGTTCACCATCTGCTGAGATTGTTTCACAGCCCTCGACCTTGCAGCCGACACAGCGCTTATACATAAGGTATTTTTCTGTTCCTTTTTTAACGATTCCGTTATCGGGGTCAACAATATGCTTGCCCTTTTTGAATGCGCCAACAAGCTTTATAAAGGTGAACACGTTTACATTTTTAATAATTGTCACGTCAAGCGTACCGGAATCAAGCTTAGCACCGGGCACCGCCTTAAAGCCACCGCCATACCATCTGCCATTACCGATAGCAACCAAAAGGTATTTGTCGTGCATTATCTCGGTTGAACCATCCTCGTATGTCAAGGTGATTGTCGCTTCCATTGATTTTTTATGAAGCAACTCTCCGACAACACCGAGAATATAGGCGAATGGGCCTGAAACAAGTGGTATTTTTTTCAATTTATCAGCTCTTTTAACAACGCCACAGTCGAAGCCCATATTTACAATATTAGCAGCGTAACGATTGTTAAATTTCATAATATCCGAAACAAATTCATCCGGCATATCATCAAATGAGCGAATAAAATCATTTCCTGAGCCGATTGGTACAAGCTTAAGCATCGCTTCGTCGGCACAGCCACTATCCATTATAGCATTGACAGCCCTGTGAATAGTGCCGTCGCCACCATAAACTGTAAAGCAGGTGTCCGGCTCAACCTTACAGGACTCCCTTATAAACTTGCTTGTTTCAACGGGGCAATGCGACATATAGGTTTCGTCATTTTCCTTAATATGTGAGCGAACCTTTTTTGCAGTTCCTTTTCCAGCGAGCGGATTAAGGATATGAAGTATCTTTTTAATCTTACGCCCGAATGAGGTTTTAATAGCTTCCATAAATCTCCTTTATTTTACGAGCCAACTGATAAGATCAGTTTCTTCGAAGGCTCTGTCCCAGCAGTTGTGACTTAAGTCATCGAATGTAATAAATTCAACGTTGCCACCACTCGCCTTTACAGCATTAACCATAAGCTCAGAATACGCAAATGGAACAACGTCATCACGCTTGCCGTGAAATGCACGAATTGGCATTTTCAAAGCCCACGCGCGCCAACTCATTCCACCTGAGCAAAGCGGTGCAATTTTATAAAAGCGCTCAGGATAAGTCATAGCTAATTCCCATGTGCCAAAGCCACCCATTGAAATTCCACAAAGTGAAACTCTTTGAGGGTCAATTTGATTGCTTTTTATCACCTCGTCAATAAGCGCCATAACCTCATTTTTGAAGTCATACCAAGTAAACGGATGGGCAGGACATTGAGGGGACAAGGTATATGCGCGAACGCCATTGTGCTCCTCGTTAGCTGTAAAGAGCTTTGGCACACAATAAACCTTTAATTTTTCAATATCGTCGCCACGCTCGCCAGCGCCGTGTAAAAATACTATAAGAGGTAATTTCTCATCCTCTTTGATATTATTTGGTGATGTTAGAATGTAATTTAATTGCTTTGATTTTATGTCAAAGCAGTTGCTTTTTTCATATTTAACCATTGTTTTAGCCCTTGGTAAAATTTAGTATAAAATTCTGCATTTTAATTATACCATAAATATATTGATTTGTCAACCTGTTGAGTTTTGTCGAAAAAGTCATCACAAAATGTTGTGTTTGTCAACATTTTATAAACAAAAAAGCCTTGCAAAAAGCAAGGCCTTTGTTTTTATGTAATTATTTAATGATTTCGCCGTAAACAGTACCAAATGCACAAGAAGCATTTGCCTCGTCTGTGTCGATGTGCATAGCTGCTGAGAAGTTTGGATGAACTCTAACAACAACGTCATCAAAGATTGTAGTTCTATCAGAAACTACCTTAACCTTTACGATTTCCTTGTCGGAAACGCCTGCTTCGCGCGCTTCATCAGGGGTAAAGTGAATGTGTCTTTTTGCAATGATAACACCCTCGTTTATTTCTACCTCGCCGCAAGGACCAACCAATTTACATGGAGCTGAGCCAGCAACATCTCCACTTTCTCTAACTGGAGCTGTAACTCCGAGTGTACGAGCATCAGTAAATGAAACCTCAACCTGTGAAGCCTTTCTTGCAGGGCCAAGAATACTAACTCTTTCAATAGACTTCTTAGGACCAACAACAGTAACTCTTTCTTGGCAAGCGAATTGACCAGGTTGGCTCAAATCCTTAATGTTTGTAAGCTCATAGCCCTCGCCAAAAAGAATGTCGATGTGCTCGCGTGAAAGATGCACGTGACGTGCGCTTGTTTCAACTAAAACCTTGTTATTCATAATTTATATCTCCTTAATATTTTTTTCGTATATATATTAGCACACTTTTCCTTTTTTGTAAATAATAAAAACAAATTTTGACAAAAAATTTAATTAGCCGTTTTAGATAGTCTTATACAATATAAAAATATTGACTTTAATGTAATAATATGCTAAAATGAGGGTGCGACATAATCGAATAAACCAAGCTTTACACGCTCATATTGATGAGGGTGTGCTTTCTGCATTCTTACAAGTGTAATTTTGGTTTATTTGTAGAGATTGTGTCGCAACAAGCAGAGAGTTACATGTTCATAGGTGTCGCTCTTTGCAGGGCGACACTTTTTATTTTGGAGGAAATATGAAAAACAAACTAACACTTTTGCTTGTTTTGGTTTTGTCTTTATGCCTTGTTTTCTCACTTTCATCGTGCGGAGGAAATGACAACACTGATACAAATACAGAAACCGAAACAATCGCAGAAAACAGTAGCAATACCGACACATCGACCGGTACGGATACCGAGGTTGGGTCTGATACAGATGTCGATACAGAGTCCGAGACTGAGGTTGAGTCAGATTCCGATACCGATACAGAGTCTGAGACTGAGGTTGAGTCAGATTCGGATACCGATACAGAGTCTGAGACTGAGGTTGAGTCAGATTCCAATACCGATACAGAGTCTGAGACTGAGGTTGAGTCAGATTCCAATACCGATACAGAAACCGAAACTGATGACCCCGAGCACGTTCACACCGAGGAAATAATCCCTGCAGTTGAACCAACTTGCGAGGAAACAGGTCTTACAGAAGGCAAAAAGTGTTCCGAGTGTGGTAAAATTTTAGTTGAGCAAGAAACAGTTGACAAAATTGACCACGATTATATAACAAATGATGCTAAGGCTCCCACTTGTACCGAGATTGGCTGGGAAGCATATGAAACCTGCTCAAATTGTGATTATACTACCTATAAGCCAATCCCTGCAAACGGACATTCGTATGACGGTGGTTACACCTGCTTAGCATGTGGAAACACACTTGCTTCAAGTGAGGGATTAAGCTACAAGCTTTCAGACGATGGAACCTTTGCAATTGTTACAGGCATAGGCGATTGCTGGGACAAAGCCATTTATATTCCAAATGAATACAGAGGCTTCCCGGTAAAGGAAATTTCCGCTGATGCCTTCAAGGGAAAAACATATATTACCGAAATATATATTCCAAGCTCAGTAACAACTATACAAGCAGAAAGTTTTTCTGGTTGCACTTCTCTTGAAAAGGTAACATTGAGCAAAAATGTAGCAACAATAAACGAAAAAACGTTTAATGGTTGCTCCGCTCTTAAGGAAATAGTGATACCAGATGGTATAACAGAAATTGGCGACTATGCATTTAGTGGCTGTTCTACTCTTACAAGCGTGGTAATATCAAACAGCACAACTACAATAGGTAGCTCTGCATTTAGTGATTGCTCTGCACTTGCAGACATAGTTATACCAAACAGTATAACAGTAATAGGCAACTCTGCGTTTAGTGGTTGCTCCTCTCTTGCAAATGTTACAATCGGCAAAAACGTTACAGCTATAGGTAGTTCTGCATTTGAAGATTGTTCCGCACTTACAGACATAGTTATACCAAATAACACAACAATAATAGGTAATTCTGCATTTAACGGTTGTTCAAATCTCGAAAGTATTACTATTCCGTTTGTTGGCGGTAGCGTTGATGCAACGTCAGCTTCAAGTTCTACTTTATTTGGCTATATTTTTGGCACATCAAGCTATGAAGGTGGCGTAGCTACTAACCAAAATTATTCTTCGGATGCTTATGCAACATATTACATTCCTTCAAGCCTAAAAAATGTAACTGTAAGCGGTGGAAACATCCGTTACGGAGCATTTTATAATTGTTCAAATCTTACAAATCTGACAATAGGCGAAAACATATCATATATAGAAAACTACGCATTCTATGATTGCCAAGCACTTACCGAAATTAACTTCAATGCGATAGCGATGGATGATTTAAGTGAATATAACTATGTATTCTCTAATGCAGGACAAACTGGAGAAGGAATAACTCTAACAATAGGTAAAAACGTAACTAAAATACCTGATTATTTATTCTCTCCTCATAGTAATAGCTTTTCATATTCGCCGAAGATAACAAGTGTAACCTTTGAAAAAGGTAGCATTTGCGAAAGCATAGGAAACTATACGTTCGGTGGTTGTGCTTCGATTACAAGCGTAACAATTGGCAATAGCGTAACATCTATAGGAAGCTATGCGTTCTATAATTGCTCTTCGCTTACAAGCGTAGTAATACCAGATAGCGTAACTTCTATAGGAGACAGGGCGTTCTTTGATTGTTCCTCGCTTACTAGTGTAACAATTGGAAATGGTGTTACTTCTATAGGAGACTCTGCGTTCTCTGGTGGTTGCCATAAGCTTGTAGAGGTATATAATCTGTCAAGTTTAAATATAATTACAGGTTCAACTGATAATGGACGTGTAGGCTATTATGCAAAGGTAGTACATACATCACTAGATGAAAAAAGCATACTTGAAACAGTTGATGATTATATCTTTATGACTTTGGAAGATAAGTATTATCTTGTAGGATATATAGGTAATGATACAGAGCTTACTTTACCTGAAAGCTATAATGGTAATAATTATGAAATATATCAGTATGCATTCTATAATCGTGATGATATAACAAAGGTAACTATACCCGATGATGTTACTTCTATAGGAAGCTGTGCGTTCCTGTATTGCTCTTCGCTTACAAGTGTAACAATAGGTAATAGTGTTGCTTCTATAGGAAACAATGCGTTCTATTGGTGCGACTCGCTTGCAAGTGTATACATATATGACATAGCAAGTTGGTGTAACATTTCATTTGTCGTCTATGGTTCAAATCCGTTAAATAATGGAGCAAGCTTATATCTAAACGGAGAGCTTGTAACCGAACTTGTAATACCTGATACTGTAACAGAAATTAAAGATTGTGCTTTCTATAATTTCACAGGCTTGGCAAGTGTAACTATACCAGATAGCGTAACTTCTATAGGAAACTCTGCGTTCTCTGGTTGTCCAATAGAAAACGCTACTATTCCTACCGATGTGATGATATCATATATTCCTAAAAGTAATTTAAAAACAGTAGTTATAACCGGTGGAACCTCAATCGCAGAAGAGGCATTCTATTATTACACCTCGCTGATAAGCATAACAATACCCGATAGTGTAACTTCTATAGGAGACTCTGCGTTCTGTGGTTGTAAATCACTTACAAGTGTAACAATACCCGATAGTGTAACAACGATAGGAGAAGATGCGTTCTATAATTGCACTTCGCTTACAAGTGCAATAATAGGTAATAGTGTTACTTCTATAGGAAGTCGTGCCTTCGAATATTGCTCTTCGCTTACAAGTGCAATAATAGGTAATAGTGTTACTTCTATAGGAGACTATGCGTTCAAAAGTTGCACTTCGCTTACAAGTGCAATAATAGGTAATAGTGTTACTTCTATAGGATACGCTGCGTTCAATGATTGCACCTCACTTAAAAGCATTACAATACCAAATAGCGTAACATCTATAGGAGCCTCTGCGTTCTCTAGTTGTCCAATAGAAAACGCTACTATTCCTACTGATGTGATGATATCATATATTCCTAAAAGTAATTTAAAAACGGTAGTGATAAATGGTGGAACATCTATAGGAAACTATGCGTTCAATGGTTGCTCTTCACTTACAAGAATAGAAATACCCGATAGTGTTACTTCTATAGGAAACTATGCGTTCAATGGTTGCTCTTCACTTACACACGTAACAATACCTAATAGTGTAATAACGATAGGAGAACATGCGTTCAATAATTGCGACTCGCTTACAAGTGTAACAATACCCGATAGTGTTACTTCTATAGGAAACGGCGCGTTCTATGGTTGCTCCAAGCTTACAAGCGTAACAATACCTGATAGCGTAACAACGATAGGAGAATATGCGTTCTATGGTTGCTCCAAGCTTACAAGCGTAACAATACCTGATAGCGTAACAACGATAGGAGAATATGCGTTCTATGGTTGCTCTTCACTTATATATTATGAGTATGATAACGCATATTATTTAGGAAATGAAGGAAACCCATATTTAGTATTAATAAAAGCAAAAGATACCTCAATTACCTCTTGTATCATTGGTAAAAACACAAAATTTATATATCAATCTGCGTTCAAAGATTCCTCTTCACTTACAAGTATAACAATACCCGATAGTATTACTTCTATAGGAAGTCATGCCTTCGAATATTGCTCTTCGCTTACAATTGTAAACTATTTAGGAGCAATAGAAGATTGGTGTAATATATCATTTAGCTATTACGATTCAAATCCATTATATTATGCAAAGAACTTATATATAAATGAAGATTTAGTAACTGAGCTTGTAATATCCGATACAGTAACTGAAATAAAAAATTATGCGTTCTATAATTGCACTTCGCTTACAAGTGTAACAATACCAGATAGTGTTACTTCTATAGGAGACGTGGCGTTCTATAATTGCTCTTCGCTTACAAGTATAAAAATACCCGATAGTGTTACTTCTATAGGAGACTATGCGTTCAAAAGTTGCACTTCGCTTACAAGTGTAACAATAGGTAGTGGTGTTACTTCTATAGGAAGCCATGCCTTCGAATATTGCTCTTCGCTTACAAGTATAAAAATACCCGATAGTGTTACTTCTATAGGAGACTATGCGTTCAAAAGTTGCACTTCGCTTACAAGCGTAACAATACCTGATAGCGTAACAAGCATAGGCTCTTCTGCATTTGGTGGCTGTTCAAGCCTTGAGAATCTTACAATTCCATTCGTTGGTGGCAGTGCAACCGCAACGACCTCCTCAAGCTCTACATTGTTTGGATATATATTTGGAACATCATCTTATACAAATGGTGTAAAAACAACACAATATTATTATTCATCTTCACCATCTACAAATTATTACATCCCTTCAACCTTGAAGAATGTAACGATAACAGGTGGTAATATACCTTATGGTGCATTTTATAACTGTTCAAATCTTGAAAGCGTAACAATAGGCAATGGTGTTACTTCTATAGGAGGCTATGCGTTCTATGGTTGCTCCTCGCTTACAAGTGTAACAATAGGCAATGGTGTAACGTCTATAAGATACTCTGCGTTCGGTGGTTGCTCTTCGCTTACAAGTATAACAATACCTGCTAGTGTTACTTCTATAGGAGAATATGCGTTCGGTGGTTGCTCTTCGCTTAAAATATATTGCGAAGTAAGCAGTAAACCAATCGGTTGGGTTTCATATTGGAACTCAAGTTGGAACTATTCATATCGCCCTGTATATTGGTACAGCGAAAATGAGCCCACTGAAGAAGGCAATTATTGGCACTATGTTGATGGAGTAGTTACCATTTGGGAGTAGTAGATTCTTCGACAAGCTCAGAATGACAAAGAAAAAGAGACCTCATTTGAGGTCTCTTTTTCTTTTGTAGGGGAGCATAGTATGCTCCCGTTTTGTTATTTGTGCTCTTCGGTTTTGCGGGAGGCTGATAGCCTCCCCCTACAGATGTTTTTATGTTATTTCGGGAGGGCAGACCCCTCCCCTACGAATTAGACATATTCTCTGTCATTGATATAATTCGTCCATTTCCCAATTTGTTGGGTTTTCGTAGATGTATTTTGATATTTGTTCGTAATCTTGTTTATTGCGTATCACGTGGTCGTAGAATGAGCGTTGGAAAATATTTTCTCCGATGTCTTTATTACAAAATCGTTTAAAGGTTGATACAATATGTGGTATTGTTTCATTTGTAGGGGACGGCGCCCTCGACGTCCCGTTATTCCTTAAATTTTCATATTTTGGGATTTTGTTCTCTATGAAAATAATCATATGTATATGATTAGGCATAATTACATATTGTTCTATAAAAACATTTTTTATTTTTTCTGTTGATAAAATATATTTTTCCACAATTTTGCCATACTCGGTCAATACTGTTTTCGGGACGTCGTAGGCGCCGTCCCCTACAATACTAGATAAAATTTTGCGTCTATTCTTTGTGCATATGGTTATAAAATATGCACCATATGAGCTATAATCAAAATTTTCCAATCTATTTTGTTTTCTTTTTGGTAGTTCCATTCTTTTCCCTTAAAAAGCCACGCTGAGCGTGGCTTTGTATTTATAAAATCACGTCTAATCTAGACACGTCCTCGGGTGTTTCGCGATTTATTACTACTCTGTCGGTGTCGCCGAGCATAACGACTGCTGGGCGTGGGACACGGTTATAGTTTGATGCCATTGAGTAGTTATATGCGCCAGTTACAAGGACAGCGATATTATCTCCTCGCTGGACCTTAGGAATTTTAACGTTTTCTTGGATTAGGTCGCCACTTTCACAGTTTCTGCCTGCGATTGTGCATTCATAATTTGCTTCCTTATCCATTTTGCCCGATGCCAAAACTGTGTAGCTTGAACCGTATAGGGCGTAGCGTGGATTATCGGTCATACCGCCGTCAATTGCGACATAGTTTTTGTAGCCAGTAATTTCCTTAACGGAAAGGGCTGTATAAAGTGTCATACCGCTGTCAGCGACGATTGAACGTCCTGGCTCCATTAAAATTATTGGCTTTGGAAAATCGTTTTCCTCGCAGTATTCGTTTATATGCTCGGAGATTAACTTAATATTTTCCTCGTAGTCGATAACCGGGTCGCTCTCAACATATCGTACACCAAAACCACCACCGAGGTTCAAAATTTCCGTGTCAAAGCCAAGGGAATCCTTAACCTCGCCAACAAAGCGAATCATAATATCGGCAGAATCGCAGAATGGCTTTATATCAAAGATTTGTGAGCCGATGTGTGCGTGGAAGCCACGAAGGTCGATGCTTGGAAGCATAATTGCTGTCTTTACAATTTCAAATGCTTGTCCTGTTTCAATGGCTGTGCCGAACTTACTATCAACCTTACCTGTTGCAATTGCTGAATGAGTATGCGGGTCAATGCCAGGGGTGAGTCTTAAAAGAATTTTTTGCTTCTTTCCAAGCTCGCCTGCAATTTTGTCTATTGCATATAATTCATCATAGGTATCAACTATAAAATAGCCAATGCCGTTTTCGATGGCGAATTTAATATCGCTATCGCTTTTTGCGTTGCCGTGGAAAAATGCATTTTCAAGTGGGAAGCCTGCCTTAATCGCAGTATAAAGCTCGCCAATTGAAACAATATCTGTATTTATTCCTTCTTCCTTTGCGATTTGATAAATGCCAACAAAGGAAAGCGCCTTAGACGCATATAGAGGCTTTGAGCCCTTTCCAAAATACTTCTCCATTGCGTTTTTATATATACGCATTGTATTTCTTATCTTCTTTTCGTCAAGAAGCATAAGAGGAGTGCCATACTTTTGGGCAAGCTCAGTTGTGTTATAGCCGGCGAAGTACAATGTGCCGTCTTTAACACTTAAATTGTCGTGTAGTAATTTAGTCATTTGACAGTTCACAATACTTCTCCTTCCATTTTAGTTTTTGAACATGTCGTTCATTGTGTAAAGACCCTTGCCTTGGTTAACAAGGAATCTTGCCGCCTTAATTGCACCGTCAGCAAAAAGTGCACGGTCATAGGCATTATGGCGTAAAACAAGCTGCTGTGACTCGGTTGTGATGTAAACCTCGTGCTCGCCAACTATATTAGCCATACGGAGTGCGTGAATACCAATTTCGTTCTTTGTTCTCTTGGCTTCTCCACCTCTGCCATAGACATATTCTGCCTCTGGACGAACCTCTTTTATAGAGTTTGCAAGCATAACTGCTGTTCCACTTGGCGCATCAACCTTACGGTTGTGGTGTGCCTCAACAATTTCGATATCAGCATCTGGGAACATAGCCGCTGCGCGCTTTGCAAAATCAGCAAGAAGTGCAACGCCAATTGACATATTAGCAGCTAAGAACACAGGAACCTTTTGTGAGGCTCTAGCTACTGCCTTTTTGTCCTCGTCGTCAAGTGCGGTTGTAGCAATAAGCACTGGGCACTCTACGCGTGTTGCATATTCAAGCACGCCTTTAACAAGAGTGTGGAAGGAAAAGTCGATAATAACATCAGGCTTGCCCTCTACCTTGTCAAAGCTATCGTAATATTTATAATTTTCGCATCCTGTGGATTTTGGGTCAACACCGCAATATAGCTCCATATCCTCGCTTTTGGAGATTTCAGCCATTACGTGTCCACCCATTTTTCCGTTAGAGCCATGGACTAAAACTCTAATCATACGTCAAGTCCCTGCTCTCTCATAAGCTTAAGCATAACCTCATATTTTGATTCGCTCATTGGGGTTAAAGGAAGTCTTAATGTGTTTGTACCAAAGCCCATTTTAGCCATTGCAGCCTTAACAGGAATTGGGTTAACCTCAGAGAATAGGCTATCAATTACTGCGTGTAAATCGTATTGAATATCAGCTGCACCCTTGATATCGCCACTTAAAAACTTAGCGCAAAGCTCTGATGTCTTTCTTGGCAAGATGTTAGAAACAACAGAGATAACGCCCTTGCCACCAAGTGACATAAGTGGAACGATTTGGTCGTCGTTACCACTATAAAGGTCTAATTTGCCGTTAACATATGACATGGTTTCAACAATTTTGCTGATGTTTCCATTCGCTTCCTTAATAGCGATAATGTTCTCGTGGTCAGCGAGTGCCTTGTATGTTGAAGGCTCAATATTAACGCCTGTACGAGATGGCACATTATAAAGGATAACTGGTGCACGGCTTGCATCAGCCAAAATGTTGTACATTTTTATAAGTCCCGCTTGAGTTGCCTTGTTGTAGTATGGAGTTACAGTCAAAACTGCATCAGCACCAGCATCACAAGCATATTTTGTAAGAGATAAAGCATAATCAAGGTCGTTTGAGCCTGTACCAGCGATAACCGGAACACGCTTGTCCGCCTTTTCAACAACTCTTGCGATAACGTTTCTATGCTCCTCGTCAGTAAGAGTTGAAGCCTCACCAGTTGTACCACAAGCAACAAGGGCAGAAACACCCTCTTTAATTTGCCAGTCAACTAATTTATCAAGAGCTGCGTAGTCAACGCTACCATCACTATTCATTGGAGTAACCAGGGCGGTTGCAACGCCTTCAAACAATGTCTTTTTCATAATCAGTACCTGCCTTATAACAAAATAACACTTTATTTAACTAAAGTAATATACATCATTATAACAACAAATATTTATACTGTCAAGAATTTCGGACAAATTTTTTACGCAAATTATATTGACATCAGCTTTTTATGGGTATATAATTGAAACTATCTTAATTTAAAAGGAGATGATTTTATGAAAAGAATCGTAACAATTCAAGATGTTTCTTGCTTTGGCAAATGCTCTATCACCGTTGCATTACCACTTGTTAGCGCTATGGGTGTTGAGTGTGCCATCATACCAACCTCAATTCTTTCAACCCATACAGGTGGCTTTAAAAACTTCACATTTACTGATTTGAATGAGGATATCCCAAAAATTGCAAAGCATTGGCAAGAATATGATATAAAATTTGACTCCATCTATACAGGCTATCTTGGAAACGAAAAGCAAATCAACTACGTTATTGATTTTATTTCAAAATTCAGAGGAGAAAACACATTCGTATTTGTTGACCCAGCAATGGCTGACAAGGGTAAGCTTTATGCCGGCTTTGACAAAGAGTTTCCTTCCCATATGGCGCGCCTTTGCTCGGTTGCTGATATGATTGTGCCAAACATCACTGAGGCTTCGTTCCTGCTTGACATTCCATACACCGAGGATTATGACGAAAGCTACATTCTTAACGTATGCAAAAGACTTGCTGACTTGGGCGCTAAAAAGATAGTTTTAACCGGCATCCATTTTGACCAAAACAAGACACAGGGTGCATATTTTTATGATAGCGAGACCGGAAAAACTCACTATTACTGTCGCGATACGCTTGATGCTTCCTTCCACGGCACAGGCGACACATTTTCAAGCGTTTTGTGCGCCGGACTGACTCGTGGATACTCCATTGAGAAAGCAATTAAAATCGCGGTTGATTTTACAGTTTTATGTATTGAAAAAACAATACCCGATAAGATAAACCACTCCTATGGAGTGAAATTCGAGGAATGTGTTCCCGAGCTTATTGAAATGATGAAATAAAAAAGCACCCAAATGGGTGCTTTTTATTTTTGCTCATCTTCCGTATTTTCTCTGTTTTTTCTCACAATATGGCAAAGGCTTCTTTTTCCACAATGTGGGCATTTAAAGACTCTGTCGCTATTGATGTGAACGGAAAGCATTGCTCTCCACCATTTGGGGTGGAATTTTTGGTTGCACTTAGGACACATAAATTCCCTTGAGGAAATATATTTAGCACAGCCGAAAACAACAGCTACTGTAAAAATTGCAACGGGTGTTGCTACTGCCCACCAAGGTGCATCGTATTGCTTATCAAACCAATTGACCTTGCACGAGGTAAGTGTAAGGGTCATAAGAGCGATAATCGAGCTAAAAACAAATATCCTTCTTTTCATTTCTCGTCCCCCATTTTTGCGTAGTGCTTTGCCAAGCCACCTGATGCTGTTTCACGGTAATCGCTCAACAGATTTTTGCCTGTTTCATACATAACCTTAACGACCATATCGAAGCTAATTTTGCGCGAGTCGGTCAAGAAGTTAGCGAGGGAAAGGGCGTTAATTGCACGCATAGCGGCTACTGCGTTTCTTTCAATACAAGGGATTTGAACAAGACCACCTATGGGGTCACAGGTAAGACCTAAGTGGTGCTCCATTGCAACCTCTGAGGCATATTCAATTTGAGAAAGTCCCATTTCAAAAAGCTCCGAAAGTGCCCCAGCTGCCATTGAGCAGGCAGAGCCAATTTCAGCTTGACAGCCACATTCAGCGCCACTGATTGATGCATTTTTCTTGATTAAATTTCCTATAATTCCACCTGTTGCGAGTGCCTTTACTATTGCATCATCGCTTAGGCTGTTTTTTTCTTGATAATACATAAGAACAGATGGCAAAACACCGCAAGAGCCACAGGTTGGTGCTGTCACTATTGTGCCACCAGATGCATTTTGCTCACTAACTGCGAAGGCATATGAGCAAACGAGACGGTTTTCTCTTGTTTGTGCTGACTCATCAATATGTCTTTGGTTGTATAAAAATTGCGCCTTTCTCTGCGTTCCAAGTCCGCCAGGCAATGTACCGGTTGTTGTCAAGCCCTCTCTTATAGAGCTTTTCATAACCTGCCAAACCTCATTAAGGTATGAAAATATTTCCTTGCCCTCAAATTCCTCAACATACTGCCAAATTCTTATGTTTTTGCGTGCACAATATTCAGAAATTTCAGTGAATGAATTGTGGGGGTAAACCTCTTTTTTATTTTCCTCCGTCTCACCATCAAAAACGACCTTGCCACCACCAACGCTATAAATTCTTTCTTTAGAAAGAAGCTTCTTTCCCTGGTAGGCATAAACATCCATAGTGTTTGGGTGAAAATCGCAAGGAGATTTTTTATCAAAGACTATTTCGCATTTCGTTGGCAATAGGGTTTCTTTAATTATTCTATCCGTGCCGTGACCCTCTCCTGTTAAGGCAAGTGAGCCAAAAAGCACGATTTTGAAAAAATCTGCCAAGGGGTGTCTGTTTTTTATTGATTTAATCGCCCTTTCAGGTCCCATTGTGTGAGAGCTTGATGGCCCTCTGCCGATTTTATATAGCTCACGTAAAGACTCCATAAACTTCTCCTTACTATTAGTTCTAACTATATTTTATATTCTTTTAATATAAAAGTCAAGATTCTATTTTTTGCGCTTTAACTTAAATCTAACTGGCTCACTTCCCACTTCTATTATTTTGTCCTCATATTCCAATATTAAGGGCTCATCTGCAAAGGATTTTGAATCGCCATAAAAGATTATTTTCTCTGCGTTTGGCATTTGATAATTATAAATCATTTTATAAGCAGGACCGTGAGCACCAAAGATTACAGCATCTGCATTATACGATGATTCCTTGAAAAAATAATCAAAAATCTCAAAGCTTGAAGCGCCTAAGTATAGAAAATCAATTTTGCCTATGTTTATATTAAACGAAACACTTCTCTTTTTAGAACGCTCAACTCTGTTATCACTTGAAAAATCAATCGTAGCGCCTGAAATTGATATGCTATTCTCCAACGGATATATTTTTATTCCGTCATTTTCGGCAATTTGAATGATTTTATTATAAACATCAATCTCGCTATCCTGTGGCTCAGTCAGATATAAATTGTTTATTTTTATATTTCCAGAAACGTCTTCAAAATAGAAATCAGCCTTGGCTGAATAGTCCGTCATTATGTAATTTTCAATCTCGGTTGCGTTTGCGTCCTTTACCATTCCAAGAGTATATTGTGCCACGCCTGTTGTCGCTTCACTAATATCCACTAAATTAAGCTTGTTTTTTCCTTGGATGGTGACAAAATCGCTGGTTTTATAGTTATATGAGCTTATGTATGTGTTGCTCGACTTATCAATATAGTTATAGACGCACCCAAATGAAAAGAAAAGTATCGAAAAGCAAAGCGCACCTATTGCTATTTTAAGATGCTTTCTTCTTGAAATTAGCAAAAACACAAGCGCTATGGCAATCAAAGCAACACCAATTATTTGAAGAATTGAGTATATAGGAACTAATATTCCATCTATTGATGCAAGCCTTTTAATTAGATATAAAAGGAAATCGGACAGCCTCTCTCCAAGATAGAAAAGTGCATCACCGACAAATGGCACTGGACTGAAAATCAGCATAAATGAGCCAAGATATATTACGGCTGTGAAAATTGGAACCAGTATTAAATTTGATAGTGGTGTAAGTAAAGAAAACGAGCCGAAGACATTGGTTATAATCGGCAAAGTAAATAAAATAACAAAAAGAGTTGTTAAAACCGAGGCAAAAACAAATCTTATCGGCTTTATTTTTATTCTTCTTAGCCTGATTTTTCTTATGAATTTAGAAGCAACGAGACAAGAAAGCAATGCGAGAAACGAAAGCATAAGAGAAACTGAAAATATCATATATGGCTTCACAATACAAATTGTAGTTACTGATAAAAACAGCGCTGTTATACTGTCGTTTCGCCTTCCCAGCATTTTGAAAAAATAGAAAAGCGCCATCATAAGTCCAGCTCTTACTGCCGACTCCGACATCCCTGTTAATAAAACAAAGAAGAATATGCTCAAAATTAAAAGCAGAGCTTTTGGAATTCTCGGCATAAAAATCAATCTAAAAAGGAATCCAAGAAGCGTTGCTATTATTGTAATATGCATACCGCTAAGTGCAAGCGCGTGGCTAACCCCTACTCTTTGCGCATCACGCCTGACGGCATCTGATAAATTAGCTCTGTTGCCAAGCACCACAGCCGAATAAAGCGCGCTTGACTCCTCTTTCATATTGTTTTCAAAGCAACTACATAATTTAAAGTTCAACTTTTGAACAAAATTCAAATTGTCACTGCCGAAAGATGTGATTTTTACATTGCCTGATACTGCCATAGAGACTATTCCGTCATCTAAATACGTGCTCTTTTCATTAAATCCTATTGTTGAATCTCTTAATGGGTGAAAGGTGGCTCTTGCGCTGATGATGTTTCCCTTATCTAACTCAGCGCCCTCGGATTCCATTATGACAAGAAAGGAATTTTTCTCCTTGTCAAGCTCCTTAATTCTCACAATACTTCTTGTTTTATATGGCTTTTCATATTCGATTTTTACAACCTCGCCGATAAATTCGTGCTCTGTTTCATCGTAAAGGCTCTTTAATCTTTCTTGACGAGAAAAGGCAAAAAGTGAAATTAACATAGCAAGAATAATGAAAAACAAAAGAGGAGCATACTTGGTTATTAAATCAAGCACACTCTTCTTTTTCTTTATAAAATATGCAATTACTAATCCTAAAAGGATAACAAAACTGATTGCTAAAAACGCCATCCTTACTAAGTTCGACACGTGATAAGAAATAGCTAAGCTCATCAAAAACACTGCGCAGCCAAGCGCTAAATTTCTATGCCTAAATATCTCCATGGTATAAAATCCTTTATTTCAAAAGCTCTTCAAATTCTTCTTTGGTGTAAAGGATGTTTATCGCTTGTAGCATTGCGTTTGCACTCATATTCAAGGGTAAATCGAGTCTTTTTAAAAGCTCCTCTCTTGCCCTATGACTGTTATCTTTTCCACCAAGCCCATATTTGTAAAAATCAGCCTTCGTTATCTCTTCTTTATCCTTTTCAGGTGCATCAACAGAAAACGGCTCTAAAAGCTCAATAAGCTTTTTTGAATCTATTCCTTCTACGCCAAGTGCCCCCTCCCTTGATGGCTCTCTTTTCCTTTTTTCCTTTCCGAAGACATAGGGGGTATATAAATTTATTATTTGGTTTGGTAAAAGTGCTGTTTTTATATGGGATCTTATTAAATGTCCTGCTCCGTCCGAATCGGTTAAAATAATAATTTTCGACTTATCCGCTAAACGCCTTATCAGTCCTATTTTTTCCTCATCGTTAAATATGCTAAAGCCTCCCGTTGTAACTATTTTTGCATCAACCAACGAATCGAGCTTTATTTTATCGTATTTTCCCTCAACGATAATTGGGTACTTTATTTTCAGCTTCATATTCACCTACAGAAAAGCGCACAAAGAGCGCTAATTAGCCTCTCAACTGCAATATAAGAGGTTAGATTGGATTGTGATTTTGATTTTATGTCCGCCTCACTGCAAAGCTCAAGTGCGCGAATCAACTTTTTTGGCTTCTCACTCGTTATAAATCTCAAATATTTTCCAACCTTAAATTCGTGCATTTTAAGTGATTGAGAAATTTGTTTTTTGTTGTTTCCTGCGCTATAAAGTGCTTCGACAAGCACAATTTCAGAAAACATCTTTACAACCGAGGAAAGAATTGCCATCGGTGGCTCGTGCGAGGATTTTTGGCGATAAAGTGTTTCAAAAACCAAGCTCTTGTTTTTGTCAAGAAGCGCGTTTGTCAGCTGAAAATCCTCATACTCTATTGTTCTTGCCGAAACATTATCAATATCGTTACCAGTAACCGTTGTGCGCTCGTTCATCTTTGCATAGTTTGATAGCTTATCAATTTCGTTTGAAAGAACCCACATATCGTGTCCACAAACGGTAACAAGCTTGTCCGAAATTGATGGGTCAGCTGTAATTCCATTATCAGCAAAATGGCGCAAAACCCAAGATTTTAGGCGTGCTGGGCTTGGAAACTCAAACTCAACAGGTGTTAAATATTTAGCCAAAATCTTGTACTGCTCTGACGGATAATCGGGTAGCTTGCCCGCGTTAAAGCAATCATTATCTGCTCGAATTATCAAGATTGTATGATCGTTTTCAGAGAGTGTCGAAAGGACGTCGTCAAGCGCCTCCCATACATCCTTTTTCAACGAGGTGTAATCAACACCACGCACCTCGACAAGCTTCTTATCTGCCATCATTGGAAACGCAGAAATTGCTTGTGACAGGGACGCAGGGGAAAAATCCTCTGCGTACAAAATTATATGGTTAAATTCGTCAAAGGTGCCATCTAAAATACGCTTTGCCACTTCCTTGGAATAGACATATTTTAGGTAGTCCTCTCCGCCAAAAAACAAATATCCACAGCGAAGATTTTTTAGCTCCGCCTTGAATTCTGCCTCCGTCATAGCTTTTCCACTTCCATTTTTAATACTGTTTTTTGGGCACACGCGCCCTTTATTTCTATTAGGTAGGTAATTTCAATATATCCGTCTGTCAAAAGCTTGTTGTCAACTGCCTTAGCGTATATACAAATCTCGAATGGCATAATGCCTGTGTTATAAACACAGACGTGTCTTTTGCCCTCCTCAAAATACATAAAGGATTCAAGAGCACCTGTGCGAACAAGGCTGACCTCTTTAGGTCTATTTATATCAAATTTTAATTCTGTATATGTGCCGTCAAGCCCCTCTGCAGACTCCTCATATTTTAGTGAATAGGTGTAGCCCTTGATTGAAATATCACCATAAAGTGAGGTTTCTATAACGTCACCACCGTCCCAGGGGTCAAAGGTTTCTTGAATCATAAGCTCGTCAGCTGCGTGCTCAAAAATTGATTTGCCCTTATATTCTGTTTGTGTGGTTTTGATTTTTATTTTTGCGTTCATTTTTTGTCCTTTTAGTTTTTAATTATATGCTCTGGCTTTTTTACGTAAACCTTAGCGCCGGCTGAAATACTTTCGGTAATAAATGAGTTACCGCCTATAACAGCTCCCTCACCAATTACAGTTTCGCCACCTAAAATTGATGCACCTGAATAAATTGTAACATTATCACATACTGTTGGGTGTCTTTTAACGCCTGAAAGGCTTTGTCCCTTTCTTGGGGAAAGTGCGCCCAAGGTCACACCCTGATAGATTTTAACGTGATTTCCAATCTCTGTGGTCTCACCTATAACAATGCCTGTGCCGTGGTCAATAAAGAAATATTCACCGATTGTTGCCCCCGGGTTAATATCAATACCAGTCATTGAGTGCGCATGCTCTGTCATAATTCTCGGTACAAATGGCACTCCACTTTTGTAAAGCAAATTTGCAACTCTATAAACAAAAATTGCATACAGTCCTGGGTAGGAAAAGATAATAGCTTCCTTGCTCTCCGCTGCTGGGTCACCCTCAAAGGTAGCCTCAACGTCCTTTATAAGCATCGCGTGTACCTTTGGCAAATTAGAAATAAAATCGTTTGCGATTTCCTTTGCACGCTTGCCAGAATCCTTGCCCTCTTTTGCAATCAAGGCAAGCTCTATTTGCTTTTTGATTTTAAAGCTTATTGAACTGATTCTCTCCTCTGCAAAGCTTGTGGCTGAATGTGTGCAATCAGCAAAATAAGCAGGGAAAAATAAGCCCTGAATATCACCAAGGATTGAAATTATTTCCTTTTTGTCTGGTAGCTTTAAGGATGAGGAAAAGGTTGTGACGCTTGATTTTTCGTAGGATTCAACCATTTCAAGAGCTGTTTTTTCATTTAAAGTCATAATAAATATCTCCTCTCACAGTAAGATATTATGCATTTATATAGAACTATGATATCATAAAGAAATAAAAATTGCAAGTATATTGTTATGTTAACAAAAAAAGAGCCGTGCGGCTCTTTTTTTCTATTATTCAATTCCTAAAATTTCTTTTGCCTCATCACCCGAGATTGTATCAACGGTTTTTAGCTTTCTTGTCATTACATTTGTTCGAGTGCCGATTAGATTTGCAAGGTCGGCATCTGCTTGTTCAATGTGCTTTTTAGTTTTTGAAAGTGCATCAGCAAAGGTTTCAAACTCGGTTTTAACAGCCTCTAAAAGCTTAAAGACGTCTGCGCTCTTTTTCTGGATTGCAAGTGATTTAAAGCCTTGCTTTAATGCGTTCAGAAGCGCCGACAATGTTGTTGGGCCTGCCATATTGATGCCGTATTTTCTTTGACATTCCTCAAATAGTCCAAGCTCGATTGCCTCGATATAGAGCCCCTCGGTTGGCAAGAACATGATTGCAAAATCGGTTGTGTTCGGTGGGTCAATGTATTTAGCTGAAATATCCTTTGCGAAGGCAAGAATTTTCGCCCTCAATTCCTTGCGCGCAAGCTCAAGTGCAACCTTATCGCCCTCGTCAATTGCATCCTTGATTTTATAGTAGGACTCAAGTGGGAATTTTGAGTCGATTGGCAAATAAATAAACTCATCGTCGCTTGAAGGCATTTTGATTGCAAATTCAACAGGATCACGTGAGCCCTCCTTGGTTGCAACATTTTCCTCGTACTGCTCCTTGGTTAAAATTTCGCCGATTATGCTACCGAGAATAACCTCGCCAACAATACCCTTTGTTTTAACATTTGTAAGCACGTTTTTAAGTGAACCGACATCAGTTGCAATGCCCTTGATTTCGCCGATAGCCTTGTTGACATTTCCAATTTGCGAAACAACATTTTCAAAAGACTCTTTGAGTCTTTCATCGATGGTCTTTTGAAGCTTTTCATCAACCACCTTTTGAATACCGTCAAGCTTCTCGCTGTTTTCACGTCTAAGGTCGGAAAGAGCCTTCCCAACAGTCTTATCAATTTGGTCATATTTCTCTGACATATTCTTTGAAAATTCATCGAATTTCTTGTTTAGATTTTCAATCGCCTTTTCATTTTCCTCACGGGTTGCCTTTGACATTTGGTTGATTGAGGCATTGAATTTTTCCATCATATCAACATAGTTTTTATTGTTTTGCTCGCTTAGCTCCTTCATTGCTCTTTCAAGCGACAAAATCTTATCGTTTATACTGTTTGCAAAGAGCTTGTTTTCGTTAGCAATTTGCCCTATTTTTAGGTCAACCACCTCTTTTATTGGTGAAATATCAACGATTGGTGCCTTCTGCTTTTTGAGCTGTGAAATTAAATATATAGAAATTGCAATTGACGCAATCGAAAGCAGGGACACAAAAATGCCCACAACAAGTAAAATAATTTCTCCCTCTGTCATAAATTTCTCCTCCAAAATATAAGCGAATATTTTTTAGCCTAATATGTAAAAATATTCTATCATTTTTTTGTCGATTTTTCAAGTAAAGTATTTGAATTTATCTTAATTCTATGGTATAATGTAACATGAAGTAATATTTTTACGACATATGAGGTAAAATTTATGGCAAAATACAGAAGAAATAGAATAAATGATGCTGTCAAAGAGGAAATGGCAATGATTTTGCGCGATGTTAAGGACCCAAGAATCGCTGGCGCTCTTGTTTCAATCACAGGCGCTAATGTTTCTGGGGATTTAAAGTTTGCAAAGATTTACTATTCCGTTTTGGGTGCCGACCCTGCCGAGGTTGGAAAGGCGCTCAAAAACGCGAGTGGCTTTTTCCGCTCCGAGCTTGCAAGACGCATCAATTTAAGAATAACACCTGAATTGTCCTTTGAAAACGACTCCTCCGCCGAATATGGTGCAAATATTTCATCAATTCTAAAAACGCTTGATATAAAGCCCGACGACGAGGAAGAAAATGATTAAAGAAATTTCATTAAATTATTTGGCAGCAAAAATAAAAGAGGTTAAATATACCCTTATTCTCTGCCACAAAAACCCCGACCCAGATACCCTTGGAAGCGCTTTTGCCTTGAAGGAGATTTTGGCATATCTTGGCTCGTCTGCTGACGTGGCTTGTGCAGACGCACCACCATCTAAATTTAGCTTCATCACAGGTGGCGCTTCACTTGAATATACAGAAAAGGGCTACGAAAGATATATCGCTATTGACGTTGCTTCCCCTATGCAGCTTGGCGACCTTTCATTTCTTGCCGAAAGGGTTGATTTGACAATTGACCACCACAAAATGTGCACTCGCTTTTCCGAGTATTATGCTGATTTTAAGGCTTCCTGTGCTGAAAATATTTATCTTTTAGCGCGTGAGCTTAATATTTTAGACAAATTGCCTTTGCAATTTTATAACTGTCTTTACGCAGGAATGAGCGCAGATACTGGTGGATTTAGATATTCAAATGTTACACCTGAAACAATGAGCTCTGCCTCTGAGATTATAAAAAGAGGAATTGACCACGCAGAAATCAACCGTATAATTTTTGATTCAAAATCACTTGAGGAAATCAAGGCGCAAAAGCTTACATATGAAAAAATGCAGCTCTTTTATGACGGCGCCCTTTCTCTTATTATGTTTACAAATGAGATGAAGGAATCAAACGGAATAACCGATGCCGACATTGGTGATATTGTAAACACCGTTCGCTCTGTAGAGGGCGTTTTGGTTGCCATTTCATTAAAGCAACAAAAGGACGAAAGCAAATATTCTCTTTCCTCACGTGCAAACGCAGAGATTGACGTTTCTAAGGTTTGTATGGGCTTTGGTGGTGGCGGTCACGTTCGTGCCGCTGGCGCAACAGTTGTTGCTGACAGCCCAGAGGATGCTGTTCAAATTGTCGTTTCTAAATTTGGTGAAGCGATTGAAGAATATAAAAAGGGTTTAAAAAATGGATAAGGAATTATCGGGAGTAATTCTTGTCAACAAGCACAAGGGCGTTACCTCCCACGATATCGTTTTCAAGATTAGAAAGCTTTTTATGACCAAAAAGGCTGGTCACACAGGCACGCTTGACCCTCTTGCCACTGGTGTTTTGCCAGTCTTGATTGGAAGAAGCGCAAAGGCGAGCGAATATTTACTGTCTGAAAACAAAAAATATGTTGCCCATATTCAGCTTGGTATAACAACCGATACCGAGGATATCACGGGCAAAATTCTAACAAAAACGGATGCTCTCCCAACCAAAGACGAGTTTTTTGATGCTTGTCGCCATTTTGAGGGGGAAATTATGCAGGTTCCACCTATGTATAGCGCATTAAAGGTTGACGGCAAAAAGCTTGTTGACCTTGCACGTCAAGGCATCGAAATTGAAAGGCACCCAAGAAAAATTACTATTTTTTCAATTGAGCCTGAGGTTATAAGTGAATGCGATGGCATTTACAAAATGACCGTTGCCTGCTCAAAGGGAACATATATACGCACGCTTTGCGCAGATATTGGTGCTTTTCTTGGATGTGGAGCGACAATGAAGGAGCTTCAAAGAACAATGTCTGGCGATTTCAAGCTTGAAAACGCATATTCTATTTCCGAGCTTGAAGAAATGACTTACGAAGAAAGAGTCAGCCTGCTTTTGCCACCCGAGGAGCTGTTTTTAGATGCAGAGCCAATCTCCTTTAGTGAGTTTTACACACGACTTTTTAAAAGTGGATGCGAGATATATCAGAAAAAAATCGGCACCCACTTCCATGTAGGTGCATTTTTGCGTGTCTATGAAAATGGTGAATTCATCGCCCTTGCCAAGGTGCAGGATTTTCCAGATGGCACAGCAATTAAATCAATAAAATTCTTTAAAATTTGAGGTTAATTATGAAAATTATTAAGAATCCCGAGCAGTTCCATTGTTGGGAGCACTATGCAGTTGAGCTTCCTGTTGAATATAACCAAAGCTATGAGGAAGGACTTGACATCGAACCATATAAGGAGCTTATTTTCAACACCCACAAGCTTCCAGACGGCGAGTTTAAGGAAGAGGTTGCAGAGGCAATTGCAAAGCTTGTAAACGAGCTACCTATAAGAGAGGGCTACAAATATAATGAGCCATCAGACCTTGAAGGGATTAAGGCACTTCGCAATCTCGACTTAAAAAAAGCAGACACCCCATCTGTTCCACTTGAGAAAAAGATTGCTGGCGCTTGGTATGGCAGAATTGCCGGTTGCTTTCTTGGCAAGCCTGTTGAGGGGCTTTGGACAAAGACCTTGACAGCGCTTTTGAAATCATCAAACAACTACCCAATGCATAGATACATTTTGAGCACTGATGTAAACAGGGATGAGCTTGCGAAAATTGGGCTTCAGCCTTGGCATTTATGCTCTAACTGCTATGCAGATAAGGTTGAATTTGCAGAGGCAGATGATGACACAAACTACACCGTCATGGGTCAGCTTATAATCAATCGTCACGGTGACAGATTCACCCCCAAAAACGTGCTTGAGGCATGGATGGCGTATCAGCCAAAGAACGCATATTGCACCGCTGAAAGAGTTGCTTATATGAACTTTTTAAAGAGCTATGTGCCACCATATACAGCATACTATAAAAACCCATACAGAGAATGGATTGGTGCACAAATCCGCGGTGACTATTATGGCTACGTTGCAAGCTCTACAGAGCAGGCTGCTGATTTTGCTTGGCGCGATGCATCTATTTCTCACATTAAAAATGGTATTTATGGCGAGATGTATATTTCCGCTATGCTTGCTTATGCAAAAACAAGTGAATCTATTCTTAATGTTATCTACGCAGGTCTTTCCGAAATTCCATCAACCTCTCGTCTATACGAGCAAGCAATGGAAATTGTTGACGGCTATTTGAATGGAAAAACTAAGGATGAGGCCTTTGCTAACATTCACGCACGTTATAATAATGAAAACTCACACGATTGGTGCCACACAATTTCAAACGCGCTAATCGTAACCGCCTCCCTTCTCTATGGTCAAGGCAATTTTGGAAAATCAATCTGTATGGCTGTTGAAACAGGCTTCGATACCGACTGCAACGGCGCAACTGTTGGCTCAATTGTTGGTATGATTTACGGCATTGACAATATCGGCACGGAGTGGACAAAGCCATTTAACGGAGTTTTAGAAACCCAAATCCTTGGTCACGACAAATCAACCATTGATGATTTGATTCAAAAAACCATGGAGCATATTGAGTGGTTTAAATAAAAGAAAGGGAGCTGTGCTCCCTTTTTTAGTCCCTTTCGTTTGTGTGGTTATATGTTTTATATATTTCCTTGCACACGTCCGTGTGCGCTTCGCAATCGAAATAGTGCGCAATTTCCTCATACAGTTCCTTGGGAATTACGCGGTATCTTTCTTGGCTTAGGGCAAACTCGCGCCATTTTTCTTTCCATCTGCCGTTTTTCAATTCCTCGTTGCGCTCCGACAGTTCATTTAACAATCTTTCTTTTTCCTCGCCCTTTGCAAGTCTTATTCCAAGACCGTCAACCGTACAAGGAATGAATTCGACTTTTACATTGTCCGAAAAATCAAGACTTACCAAAAGCCCTGTGTTCCACATATATCCGCCGTCTTTTCCATCCTCGCCTTCCTTCCACACAAAGTGGAAATTGCCTTGTCCGTAAAGGATATGACCGCCCATAAACTGCTCGTAGCAGCCGATTGCGTGGCTGTGCTGACAAAGAACGACGTCTGCACCGTGCTTAACCATTGAGCGACAAGCCTTTAAAAGTCTTGGGGACGGATACCTTGAGTCCTCCTTGCCGCCGTGGTATATGACAATAACGTAGTCGGCATTCTTTTTTGCCTCGAATATATCGTCGTTTGTATCGTAAGGGTCATAGGGACGCGCGCCCATTCTGTCCTTTAGTGCGTATGTATATTCGTGCTCACAAACGGCAATAACGGCTATCTTGATTTTGCCGTCAGTCAGTATCATATTTTTTCGGGAGTCCTCCTCGTTTTCGCCAAAACCCGTGTAGCCGAGTCCGTGCTTTTGAATCTCGTTTAAAGTATCAAAAGCTCCTGCCCTTCCGTAGTCAAAAATATGATTGTTTGAAAGAACCAAGTCGGTAACTCCAACGCTTTTTAAGGTCTTTACGATATTAAGCGGCGCTTTAAGATTAGGACCGATTTTCTTTATAGAAGTATCTTTTTCTGTAACTGCGCATTCCAAATTGACCAGTACCCTGTCAGAATCCTTAAAAATGTCTATAACGTCGCCAAAGAGAACCGCCCCCTGACAGCCTTCAAATAGCTCTCTAGAATCCCTTACAGAGATATCACCGCCGATTGTAATTTTCATAAAGTACCTCCCAATTTGCTTCTTACAGTAATTTTACTACAATATTGAAAAATAGTCAAGCGGGTAAAACGTGCCCCCGGCACCTTTCTTTACGCCTACGGTTCGAATCCCTCTATTTCATTTAACAACGAAATAAAAAAGGTAGCACTCGCAAGGAGTACTACCCTTTTTATTTGGCGCAGGAAGAGGGATTCGAACCCCCGTGCCGTTAGGCAAACGGTTTTCAAGACCGCCTCGTTATGACCGCTTCGATATTCCTGCTTATTTGATTGTAACTTTTTGCAATTAAATAAGCAGGGTAAAGAGATGCGGCTCGCAAACTTGTTTGCGAATTCGCTTCGTATGTCCAACGAAAGCCGTTGTCTGCTTGCAAGCAAAAGGCTCGTTGGGACACAAAGCATAGCTTTGCTATTCCTACCTATTTAATCTTACACAATTTCTTGTGCTTATGTATAATATCACATTTTTTCTCCCGTGTCAATATCTTTTTGAAAAAAGAAAACAGTTTTTTAACAATAGCACTTTTTTCTCTTTTTTGTTCACAAATTTATTCACAATTAGTTAATATTTAGCCTCTTTTTAGGATTTGTTAAGCCAATTTTGGAAGATTTCCTTCATTTTTATTATATTTATTTTATTACTAATCGTTGAACTTTGTAAACTTTTTATTAACAAATTTAAATTTTTGTTTTCATTTCATGTCGAACTAAAAGTGCTGACAAGCTAATATTTATGGACTTTCTCAGCTTTTTCGTTCATTTTAAAATTATGCTTTTATATTCGACAATATTCTTATTTATAATATACGCATAGACAAAATGGGATAAAAAACCATTGACTTATAAATAATATTATGCTAAAATGTAAACGTCATTAGGTTACTTGTCTTGTCTTATAGACAACCAACAAAATCGGATGTTTTTCTTGCATTCACACTTAATGTCTTTTTATTTACAATTTGGTAACAATATCTTGTGCATTTGCACACTCTATTATTATCTATGCCACCAAGGCATAAAGAAAAGTGAGATTGGAGTTTATGTATCAATTAATTGTTTTTGCTTTAGCGGGCGTCATATGTGCCCTTTCGCTTCTAATCTTTAGAGGTAAGAGCGAATCAAAGTTCAGAATCTTTCTGAAATGCTTAACCGTTTTATTCTGTGCGATTGGATTTTTCCGCTTTATGTTTGCGGACTCATTCATTTTCGTTTTCAACGGAATTCCTGTTTTAGGTGGCGGTGAGTTTAAAAACCCAGATTTCTTACAGAGCATTTTAAGATGGGGCTACTTCTCCATTTACGCAGTGCTCCCAATAGCAGTATTTTATAAAAATCGTCTTTTTAGAAACGTGGCATCGTACTTCTGCCTGCCATTCGCAGTTGCCTCTGCTCTTTTCTTTGACAAATTCATGAAATACTTCTTAGATTTCCAGCCTTACATAGACAATAGTGCAAATGGATGGCACTTAAATTTCGGTGCATCCTTCAGATATGCCTTTTTCGTTTTAGAGCTTGCCTTGGCAATTTCGATTCCAATCATGCTCCAAATCAAGGAAAAGCATTATTTTGCGGTCAAGAATCCTAAGGAATGGAGAAACTTTGGAATTGCTCTTCCTTTAATTATTCTTGTAACAACCCCGATATACGTTCCACAATCCTTGTTTGGATATGGTCTTTACAAGCCAACAACCTTTGGTGGCTTACACATCGGCTGGATGGTGCTTACGGTTGTTGCGATAATCGCACTATATTACGTATTCCGCTTCAGATCCTACAACGATAGATTCCAGCTTTGCATGTTCTTAGCACTTGTTCTATTCTACCAATACAACTCCTACTATCTAAGAGGAATTACAATTGGTCGTTTACCATTCCAGCTTTGTAACATTGCTTGCTTCTTCTACCTTATCGCGCTTGTGTTCAACTTCAAAAAAATGTTCCAATTTGCTTTCCTTGCAAACATTGTCGGTGCTATTATCGCAATAATTTCACCTAACCTAACACAAGGTAACTTCAGCTTGAACACCTTCCACTTTATGATTGAGCACTCACTTGTTCTTATGGTTCCTGCTTTAGCAATGGGACTTCGCATCATTCCAAGACTCACATTTAAGAGCTTGAAATATTTCTTTGTTGGATTTACATCTTATTTCTCGTTCTCGTTTGTTCTCGGCACAATCTTAAACGGCTACAAGTTTAATGGTGAAACCGTTAACTACTTCTATATGTTTGACCACGAGGATATTCTTGACAGACTTCCAATGTTCACATTCTTGACAGACACACATTACGTGTTTGGCAAATTCGAAGTATATCCATTTATGATACTTTCAATTTTCATCGGCTTCGCAGCTCTTTGCTTGGCGTTCTTCTTTGCGGTTAGATATATCTACAAATTTGAAGATGACCACTTGGATTTACGCAGATCACGCATTGATTTGTGCGAGAAAATCACCAAAAAAGAGTCAAAGTGTCCAAAGAATTTCATCGACTGATAAAGGAGTCTATTATGTCTGAATTAGAAACAAAGTACTTACTTGAAATAAAAAATTTGACAAAGCATTACGGTGAATCAAACGTTAATGCAGTAGAGGATCTTTCAATTTCCTTAAAGGAAGGTGAAATTTACGGATTCCTCGGTCCTAACGGTGCCGGAAAAAGTACCACTATTAAGAGCCTTGTTGGAATTTATCCATTCCAGCATGGTGACATTCTCATTAATGGCGTTTCAATCAAGACCCATCCGCTTGAGGCAAAGAAAAATGTAGGCTACGTTTCGGATAACCACGCTGTTTTCGAGCGTCTTACCGGTTACGAATACGTTAATCATATAGCAAACCTTTACGGCGTTGACCCTAAGGACGCCGAGGAGCGCACAAACCGTTTGCTTGACATCTTCAAGCTTCGCTTTGCGTTCCACCAGCCAATCAAGAGCTATTCACACGGTATGAAGCAAAAAATATCAGTTATCGGTGCTCTTGTTCACAATCCTAAGCTTTGGGTTCTTGACGAGCCTCTTACAGGTCTTGACCCACAAAGCTCATACCAGCTTAAAAAGGTTATGAAGCAGCACGCAAAGGAAGGAAACACAGTTTTCTTCAGCTCACACATTCTTGACGTTGTTGAAAATCTTTGCAACCGTTGCTGCATTATTAAAAAAGGAAAATTACAAGGCGTTTACGATATTAAAGAGCTTAAGGCAAGAGGTGAATCCCTTGAAGAAATCTTCGTAAGCGTTATTGGTGAGGAGGATAAATGAGAAACGTCCTCTTACTTTTGAAGCTTCAGCTTGATAACCAGAGTGACCTTTTAAAAACATTAAAGCCTAAAAAGATGATTCCTTCTATCATCAAAATATTTGCTTTATTTGTTTTAGGCACATTAGGTGTTGGTCTTGCTCTTGCACGAGTAGATATGATGGGCTTTGCTATCAACAGAGAGCTTTTGTCAATCGTGCTTTTGGCAACTCAAGTTATTTCAATTGTTTTCGCTACCGGAAACATTATAAAAACGCTTTATATGAGCAAGGATAATGAAATGCTCTTCTGCTTACCAGTTACGCCGAACCAGCTTTTCATTTCAAAGCTTCTTGTTATATATATAAAAGAATTTGCAGTAAACGCGGCAATCTCTATTCCGCTTTACTTAGTGCTTGGCTTCTTTGAAAAATCATTTGGTGCAAGCTACTACCTCTCAATTATTATGCTTTTGTTCCTTTTGCCTATAACACCTATCGCATTGGGAGCATTCTTGAGCATTCCTTTGATGCTCTTGATTAGATTCTTAAGAAAGCACACAGTCCTTTCAATTTTACTTGTCTTCTCGCTCGTTGCTGCTTGCCTTTGGGCATACACAAGCTTCGTTGCTACCGCCTTTACCGAATTTGACTTTTCAGGTCAAGAGCAGATACAGACGGTAATTGACATCAACCAGAAAATTGTTTGGCTTGGAAGCAAAATTTTAGTTTACTACCAATTGGCTGGCGCTATGCTAAGCTTCTCATTGTGGTATGTTTACCCATTGTTCATCTTAGCTTGTCTTGGAATTGCTGTTGCAACCATATTCTTTACAAGACACTTCTTCTTCAAGGCGGCAATGTCCAGTCTTGAAAAGACAATTAAGAAAAGACGCGAGCCAGAATATGATACATTTAAAAAGCAGGGTGTTCTCGCTTCACTCTTTAAAAAAGAGTGCTTGTGCGTTTTCCGCTCAGCATCTGACGTATTTGAATACTTCCTTTTCACAATTTTGATGCCGGTTATTGTATTCTCATACGACCAGCTTCTTCTTTCAATCGTTATTGACCAAGGCGGAACTGATATGACTCCCGGCGCGCACCTAATGGTTGTTGCAATTTTGGCTATGCTTTCTAACATTTCCTCAGCATCAGCTATTTCCCGTGACGGTGGAAACTTCTATGTATCCAAGATGGTACCGGTTGGCTACTACTCACAAATCTTTGCTAAGTTCCTATTCAATGCAGTATTTACTGCTGCGGCGCTTTTAGCAACATCAGTCGTTTCTATGTTCCTATTCCCTGCTTGGCAGGTTCTTCTCGGCACAGTCGCAGTTATTTTTGCATCAATTGGTCATATTGCTTACTCTATTGATACCGACATTAAAAACCCAACCGTCTTTAATGACGGAGATGAAAAATCATCCGCAGTTAGCAAAAGCACACCAAAGAGCCTTATATACGGCCTTATCATAGGCTTTGTTATGGGCGTATTTATGATGATTACTGCTAAGATGGAGCTCTCTTTTGTTCCATATATCATTCTCATCGCTGCTGCTTTTGTATTTATGGTGTATAGAGTTTACACTCTTGTGCTAAGAATAAATCTTAGATACGATAAAATTGAAATGTAAAAGGATTTTTATATGAAGAAAACCATATTACTTATACTTTTGGTTCTCCCCATCGTTCTTATCGTTGTTGTTTCTATCGCTGGTTGGGTTGCAACACAAGCCACCCACCATCCGGTTAGAAATGTTTCGTTCTTAGATAGATACAACAACCCCTATACAGAAAATGATACTTTTATTGTCGAGCAGGGTAAAACCAAGGCAACAAAAATTGAAATCGAGCCGGATTTTGCCACGAACAAGTCCGTTACATATACATCAAGTGATGAATCAATTTGCACAATTGATGCAAATGGTGTTGTAACCGGTGTTCACTATGGCTCAGCGACAATTACAGTAACAACGAACAGCGAGGACAAAACACATACAATTAACGTAAAGGTTATTGCAAACATTCCTTTCGCCGTTGACCTTAATAAAACAGAATTAAAGATGTATCCAAACTCTATGTTCCAATTAGAGGCTGTTGTTGATGCCCCTGTTGCTATCAACAAAAAAGTTCACTTCTCATCCGATGCTCCTGACATCGTTTATGTTGATAAGGATACAGGTAAATTGTTTGCAAAGGCACCTGGCAAGGCAAATGTAACTGTTACAACTGAAAGTGGTAACCTTACAAAAACCTGTGAGATTGAGGTTCTTTCATCCAACCCACCAATTTTACTCGATTTTGCCGGCAAGGACGGCGTCAACTTCATTATTTCAGATAGTGGTGTATTCTGCGAGTTCTCATCTGAAACAGTTAACATCAAGGATTATATAATTGTTGATTCAAGTATAAATCCTGATGATGTTGCTATTTCACTTGAGCCGGGTACTGAGGCTTTAGCTACCATTTCTGATGGCACTATAACCTTCACATCACGCAACACTCTTATCCCACTATACATTAAAGATAAAAACAATTCAGATTATTTTTATGAGATAAAGGTTATTCTACCCTAATCATTTTAATAAATTCATTTAAAGGAGATTGAAAAATGACACACACACTAAGAAAAATTTCAATTTTTCTGCTTGTTTTGATGTTATCAGCATTTTGCTTGATTTCATGTGGCGGAAATGATACCCCCACCGATTCAAGCAGTGACACCGAAACAGACTCAGAAACAAAGGTTGTTTATTCGCTCGAGATTCGCGCGGACAAAACCGTGGCTCTCCGTGGAGAAAACGTTAATTTAAGCGCTTTCTTCAAGGGTGGTGAAACTGAGGAGGACATTACCTCTGAGGCTACATTCACAATCGTTGAGGGCTCCGACATTGCTTCTATCACCGCTAACGTTCTTTCCATTAGCAAAAACGCAACACATGGAAGCGTTATTAAGGTTAAAGCAGTTGACGGCGCTACCACATCTAACGAGCTTGCAATCACAGTTAAGGTTCCAGCGACCGAGCTTGAAATAGGACCATCAGATGTTACAAACATCTTAGCTGGTCAAAGCCAAATCTTATCAGCTACAATTAAGCCAACTGGTGCTGAGAGCGACGTTGTTTACTCTATTATAGAGGGCGCAGAATCTGCTGACATCCAAGGCAATGTATTAGTTGTAAAGAATGGCGCAAAGACAGGTGCAAAGGTTAAGGTTCAAGCAACTGTTGGTGAAAAGGAAAGTAACGTTCTTACATTCACAGTTGGTTATCCTCTTACAGACCTTGAAATCGAATCTGCTGTTACTAATATTTTAGAGGGCTCAACAGCACAACTTTTCGTAACAAAGACTCCTGCAAACGCAACAGATGCTGACTACAAGCTTGAGGTTGTAGAGGGCAAGGATTATGTTATCGTTATGGGTGACACCATTACTGTTAAGGCTGGCACTCCAACAGGCACAAAGATTAAGGTTAAGGCTGTTTCTGGCGAAATAGAAAGTGACGCTATTGAATTTACAGTTGGTTATCCTCTTGAGGAAATCAAAATCAGCCTTGTTGGCTCAACCAACATCGAGCCAGGCAAAACCGCTGAGGTTAAGGTTACTCTCAACCCAACAAACACAACAAACGGTGACCACACATGGGAATTCACTGCCGGTGGTGAGCTTGCTGATATGGTCGGCGACACTATCGTAATTGATGATGATGCTCCTATCGGTTCAATTATCAAGCTTGTTGCAAAAACAGCAACAAAGACAAGTAATGAAATCACAATCACTGTTGGTACTCCTATCACTAACGTAACACTTTCTACCACAGCTCCTGAGGTTCTTGAGCGTGGCGAAAGCTATGAATTTGACGTAGATGTTGATCCTGATGACGCAACCCTTTCTGCTCTTGAATGGGGTGTAACTGACAAGGATGGCAAGAAAGTTGACTTTGCAACCATTAAGGATGGCGTATTGACAATAAGCAAGAACGCTCCTGCAGGCACACAAATTATTGTTTATGCTGCAAGCGGTAGTGTAAAGGATGAAATGACCTTTACTGTTGGTGTTGCTCTTGAAAAGATTGATATTTCTATCGGTGGTTCAACTGAAAATATCAATATTGATCCAGGTGCTACCAGCGCTATTACATCAGTTTTAACTCCTTCTAATGCGTCTGACACAGAAATTAACTGGGTTATCACAGAAGGAAATGACTATGCTACTATCACAAACGGATTTATTACCATTAACGCAAATGCTCCAATCGGCGCAGTTGTTAAATTCCATGCTGAAATTGTTGGACTTCCAAGTAACGATATCACTGTTACTGTAGGTACACCTATTACAGGCATTGAAATCAACGCACTCAAGACAGACATCGTTAAGGGTGAGGGCACAACACTTTCAGCAATCTTGACTCCTTCAAATGCTTCCACTTCTCTTATCAATTGGGAAATCATTGATGGTAACGAGTTTGCAGAATTAGTTGGCACAAACCTTATGGTTAAGGCTGACGCAACAACAGGCGAAACCATCACTGTTAGAGCAAGCTTCGGCAATGTAAGTGATGAAATTGTATTCACTGTTATGCCAACTCAAGCTGAAATTGACGCTACAACATATAGACTCTCTCTCAGCGCTCCTTCTGTAAACTTTGATAAATACGGCACAAGCGCGCCAGTTATCAAGGCTACTGTATATGACAGAAACTACAACGTTGTTGAAGGACTTGACATTGAATTTGATGTTGTTGAGGGCGACAATCTCTTCACATTTACACAAAACGGTGCTGTTTGCACATTGAATAACGCTATTGCTCACGGTACAGCTAAGATTAGAGCTCGTATCGTTGGACGCGACGACGTTGCTTTCCAAGATGCTACCATTAATGTTATCGTTCCACCAGAGCGCATTGACCTAAACGGTGTATTCAAGGAAAATCCAAAGCTTGAATTCTCCTTCTCTAAGGTAGATTCTCTCCCATTCGCATACACAACAGTACCTGCTGCCGGTACAACTCCTTGCCAAGACGTTGCTTACACCTTCACAGCAGAAGATGGAACAACAGGTGATGATGTTGCTGTTTACGAGGATGGCAAGATTACATTCAAAAAGACTGGCAAAATAACACTTGATATAACATCCACAGCAGGAAGCCGTAAGGAAGCGTCCGTTAAGTATGCATTTGATATTAACGAGGGCTTCAACGTAGAAACCTACGAGGAGCTTTCAAAAATCATCAACGCGACAGAGATAAATGGGGATGGTCATACTGTTAGCAAATATAAGGGTGAGCCAATCAACCTCGTTGTTCTTGACAAGGTTATCGGTGTTGACCCTGAAACAGGCGTTAAGGACTACAACTATGGCTATGCTCTTGTTCCAACAATAGCGCTTAACAACATGCCTAAGGATCAATCAATATATGAGATTATTCCAGCTAAATACAATTCTAACGGCGAAACAATTAAATTAAGACTTCAAGCTGTAAACACAAGCCTATTTATCAACGGTAACAACACAACAATTGACGTTTCTAACATCAGAGTAACCACTCTCAAGGAATACGATCAATATAGAAGTGATACCAACGATACTAACGTTTTACAAAACCTAAATGCACTCTTGTCTGCTGAAACATATCAATACTCAGGCAACCCTGCATCAACTGTTGAAAAGCAAGACTACTTTGTTAAGCTCTTTGACCTTAAGTTCAAGGGTAATGTTCCATACAACTACAACCCAGCTGACTATAGCAGAGACGGCGCTACAAACAGAGGTCTTTCCGGTGGATATAGCGAGGCTGTTGCAATCGGAAGCCTTGGCTATACAACACACTACACAGCTACAGTTGATAATCTTTCAGCTAATGCATTCTACAATGCATTCAAGTTCACTGCTCTTGTTGACAGTAGACTCAGCAACCTAAAGGCTGACAACTGCTATTCAACCGGTGTAACCTTCCGTTCATGTATTGCAACACTTGAAAATCTAACCGTTCAAATGTGTGGTGCAACAGGTATCGAAATTTCCGAGGATGAGGATACACAAGCAGGTAAGTACGACAACCAAAAAGCACAGGTTATCTTGATGGGCAAGATTAATGCAACCAACAACCTCAACGCAGGAGATTCTAACTACTTCAATAACTATATCATTAATATTCCTGGTATGGGTGAGGTTCCAGCTATGAATATCATCCAAGGTGCTATATCCAATCATGCAGATCAAATTCACCACATTAGAAACGATGCTGGTCAATTCAACTTTATTGCATTGAAGTTTGTAAATGTTTACACTCTCAGCTCTAACGAAACAGAGGTTATCTACTCTGCATTCGATGAGGGTGGTATCATAAAGATTGAGGATATCCCAGCAGGTGAAACCGACACAACCCACCAATTCATCCAAATGGAAATTGAAATGAGTGGTATGTCACTTGGTACTGCTATCTTCTACAACCACCACTATGTAAAGCCAGCTAACTAATATTTGGCTTACAATGGTGTAGAACCTATTAAAACTGAGGCACACGCCAATTTCGGCGTGTGCCCTTTTTTATTTATCTTTGATATTGAATAACTAATTTTTCTATGATATAATAATATAAATCAATATTTTTAGAGGTGCTTTATGAAAAGATTATTTTGCGAGCATAACATTCGTATATCAAACGAGCTCAGTGGTGCATGGAGATTTTTAACCGACCCAAACGAGGTTGGAGAGACCGAGGGCTGGCAAAACGGACTTCCCACAGGAGATACTGTTATTGTTCCTTCCGTTTGGAATAACGAGCTTCGCCTTTTGAACTACGAGGGTGCCGGCTGGTACGAGAAAAAATTTACAACCACTGGTGGCACACTTCGCTTTGAATTTGGAAGCGTAATGACCCTTGCCGACATTTGGCTCGATGGCGAAAAGGTTTTCAACCACTATGGTGCTTTTACTCAATTTGATTTCATTTTAAATAATATAGAGGCTGGCGAGCACACCTTGATTGTTCGCGCAGACAACAGACAAAATGAAAAGTCCATCCCACAAAAAAGAGTTGACTGGTTCAACTATGGTGGAATTGCGCGCGACGTTTATTTTGACGAGTTAAACGGCATTTGTGTGCTTCAAAACCATGTTAAATACACGTTGAGTGAGGATTTAAAGGTAGCTACTATCTTTTCCGACTTGGTTCTTTACAATGCAAGTGACAAATCCTGTGCTTCAAATGTTACTATAGCTGTTGGTGAAAATGAAATTTACAATGGTGAGGTTTCATTAAGTGCATACGAAACAATGACACTTAAAACACCTGAAGCTGAAATTCCTGTTGAGCTTTGGAGTGTTGAAAGTCCTAAGCTTTATACAGTCGTTGCAAAAACAGAAACAGACGACCTAATTGACAGAATCGGCTTCCGTTTGATTGAAACTAAAAACTGCAAGGTTTATTTAAATAAGAAGGAAGTTGAGTTCCGTGGTGTTAATCGTCACGAGGAGCACCCTGAATGGGGATTTGCCTTCCCTGCTAAGCTTATGAAGCGCGACATTGATATGATTTTAGACCTCGGATGCAACACAATTCGTGGCTCACACTATCCACAATCGCAAATTTTTGTTGATATGCTTGATGAACGCGGAATTATGTTCTGGAGTGAGATTCCAATTTGGGGATGTGGCTTCTCGGAAGCTGTTTTACAGGACCCAGATGTTGTTGAGCGCGGCATGACAATGCACCGTGAGATGGTTAAATACTACTTTAATCACCCATCAATCGTTATTTGGGGTATGCACAACGAGGTTTGGACACCTTGGGCATGCGTTTATGATATAACCAAAAAATATCACGACTTCTTGCGCTCAGAGGGTGGGAACCGCCTTATCACACACGCAACCCTTTGTCCCAACGACGACCCTTGCTTTGAATTTGACGATATTATTTCTATCAACCAATACCACGGATGGTATTATGGTGGCTTCGACACATGGGATAGAGTTGTAAACGAGCTTCGTGAACGTCGCATTAAGCTTGGAATGGCAGACAAGCCTGTTATATATAGTGAATTTGGTGCTGGTGCTTTGGCTGGCTATCACGTTCCGTTTGACTCAGTTCGTTGGAGCGAGGAATATCAGCGCGACATATTAAAATATACCATTGAGCTATTCCACAAGGACCCAATGGTTGTTGGCTTCTACATTTGGCAATTCACCAACATCAGAACCTCGCCAACAATGGATTTAAACCGTGTTCGTTGCTTCAACAACAAGGGAATTGTTGACGAATATAGAAATCCCAAATTGGCTTATTATACTGTAAGAGATTTGTATAATAGATATAAGGGCGAAGAAAATGCTTGAAATAAACGTTAGATTTCAGGAAGAATATTTACGCCTTGACTCCCTTTGCCGTGATTTTTTCGAATCTAAGCGTGGGGTCAGCCTATATATTGAGCATATGGAATCAACCGAGGAAAAGGAATGGTCGCAAATTTCCGGCTGGGAAAGCGACCTACGAGCTTTAAAGCGCATGCGCCACATAAGAAACAAGCTTGCCCACGAGGTTGATGCTTTAAATAAACGCGTTTGCTCTGAGAGAGATATTTCCTGGATAAAGAATTTTTATATAAGAATAATGGACGAAACCGACCCGCTTACTCGCCTAAGTGACCTTCGAAATCAATCGTTCTTTAAAAGACTATGGCGTAAAATTAAAAGACTTTTTGGAGGCAAATAATGACGGACAAGGAAAAACTACACTCGGGCGATATATATTATCCAAGTGGCGAGGAAATTATGAGGGAGCAGCTCGCTTGCCTTGACAAGCAATATGATTTCAATCTGACAAGACCAACCGAGCTTGACAAACGCGAAAAATTGCTAAAGGAAATGTTTGCCGAGATTGGCGAGGGATGTTATATTGAGCCACCTCTACACTCCAACTGGGGTGGACACCATACGCATTTTGGTAAATTTGTTTATGCAAATTTCAACCTTACATTGGTTGACGACACACATATTTATGTTGGAGATTACACCTTGATTGGTCCAAATGTTGTTTTGGCAACCGCTGGACACCCAATTTTGCCCGAGCTTCGCGAAAAGGCGTATCAATTCAATATGCCTATACACATCGGCAAAAACTGCTGGCTTGGGGCTGGGGTTGTTGTTCTTCCAGGTGTTACAATTGGGGATAACACAGTTATCGGTGCCGGCAGTGTGGTCACAAAGGATATTCCATCCGGCGTTGTCGCAGTTGGCAATCCTTGTCGCGTGCTTCGCCAAATCAATGACCACGACCGCGAGTATTATTTCAAGGACAAAAAAATTGATTTTTCAAGGCTATAATAAAAAAGAGATGGTTTATTCCATCTCTTTTCTTCTTTTAGATGCTTTGATAATTCCAAAAACAGAAAATACAATAAGGAAAGCAGTTCCTATTGCCAAGCCTGATACAAACAAAATCTTTTGTCCTTTACTGAGCTGATATCTATACAAGCAAATGTCGCATTTTCCATCCTTATTTTCGTCTGTGTGATCACCGTCATTAAAGACCTCGCCCTCGCAACCCTTAACTGCACAGGTTTGATAGTGAAACTCCTTCTCTATTACCCAGCTTTCGGAAATTATATGCTCACCAAGCTCACCGTAGGCTGAGCCACAAACGGTGCAGATTGCAGGGATTTGACAGTTTGGAGTCCCTCCTATATGTGGACGGGTTGCGCCATAAGCTTCGCCGCATCGCTCACATATCGCCTTTGATGTACAGCTGAGCTTGTCTTCTCCACCCGTATGCCCTAATATTTCACCATATTCAGCACCACAGTCAGAGCAAACAGCCAATTCAAGACACCCAGCCTGTCCACCGCTATGCTCAATTGGTCCACCCTCTTGGTAATCACATACTGTGCAGGTTTTCGGGTTGGTGCAGGTAGCGGCTAAAAAATCGTGGGGAGCTAATTCTCCGAACTCCGCCTTGCAATCATGACAAACTGCCTTTTTTTGGCAGGTTGCTTCTATTTCTGCTCTATGAAATGCCTCGCCAACCTTTTGCCCATTGATTATAACATCGTGCTTATTTGGGTTAGTTATGCTTGCCTCATATCTTTCGCCACCCGATGCATAAGCGCACAAGGAAAATAGAACAGACAAAAGAATTAAAGCAAAAATTGCAACTAAAATCTTATTTAAGCGCTTCATTTTTCTCTCCAAATAGTTTCTTTACTGTGTATATTATATCATATTCTCTGCTTTATTGCAAGAAAAAAGCCTACAGGTGTAGGCTTTTTACTATTATTCATTTTCCTTTGCTTCTTCAGCCACTTGCTCATCTGATGCTGGCACTGGCTCAACTCTTCCCTTTTTGCCAAAAAGATAGAATTTCTTTTCAGTGCCGGTTAGCAGCCTTCCAATGTTTTCGTGATGACGCCATACCATCAAAAGAACTGACAATGTGTATAGAACCATTGTCCAAGCTTCAACTGAGCTAACTGGTCCATTCAAAAGCTTAGTGATTATCAATAGTGTTGGGCATAGAAGCATTGACACGATTGCAGAAAGTGACATATATTTCACTGTAAACAAAAGCACCAAAAATACGCCAAGCGCGATAAGTCCGATTCTCCAGTCCATAAACCAAACAAGTGATAAGGAAACAAGGAAGCCCTTTCCACCCTTGAATTTATAGTAAAGTGGATATGAATGTCCAATTACTGCAAAAAGTCCTGTAAGTGATGCACAAAGTCTGAACGCATCACCACTGAAATTAAGGTATGGGTACCAGCCTGAATAAAGTCCGAAAAGTGTTGAGAAAACGCCGATTACAATGCCCGCCTTTAGTAAGTCAAAAAGAAGCACCCACCAAGCCCATTTGTGTCCAAAATTTCTTTTGAAGTTGGTAAAGCCGGCATTTCCACTGCCACAGGTTCTTATATCCTTTTTATAAACAAGCCTTGAAATTATTATTGCCGGGTTTGCTCCACACACAAAGTATGCACAAACTGCACCCATTATAAGTAAGAAAATATCCAAATTATACCTCTTATTCTGCCACTATAATGTAGCTATATATCTGTTGTCCGCCATCGATAAAGAAAACCTCTGCACGTGGATAATTTTTAGTTATGTAGCTTTCAATTTCCTCGCACTCATTGTCGGTTGCATCTTCACCCTTTATAACAATACAAATCTCGTGCTCCTTAAGATTTAGCTGGTCGATGGTTTTAAGGGTTGCTTCTATGCGTGTTTTTGAACAGGATAGAATGTTTTTACCCATAAAGCCGATGTAATCGCCGATATTTACAGAGATTTCATCAAACTCAGCATTTCTTACGCACTGAGAAATTTCAGCCGTTAAAACGCCCTCCATAGCCGCATCGCATTCCTCTGCTATTGCGTCGATATCACCGTTTTCGGTGTCAAGCATAGAAAGTGCCGCATATCCGTCGCCTATGGTTTTGCTGTTAACCACGCGAACCTCGGATTTCTTATATAAGCCGGCTGCTGTTTGAGCCGCCAAAATGATGTTTGAGTTGTTTGGGAACACCAAAATCTTTTCTGCATGTGCCTCGTCAAAGGCGCGTATAAAGTCCTCGGTTGATGGGTTCATGCTTTGCCCACCGTCAACTATTACACTTGCGCCCATTTCTGTAAACGCCTCTTTAATTCCCGCACCATTTGCAACAGCAACAATGCCGAGCGGAATTCTTTCGCGCTCTATGTGAGTCACAAGCTCGTCATCCTCGCTTGACAATGTTATATTGTTATGCTGCAAGGACATATTTTCAATTTTTATCTTTAAAAATTCACCATAGCCCTGACAGAATGAAAGCACCTTATCCGGTGTCATTGTATGAACGTGAATCTTCACAATTGAGCCGTTTTTAACTGCCACAATTGAGTCGCCAATTGTTTCAAGATAAGAAATAATTGTAGAAACCTCAAATGCATCAATATCGGTCTTTGCGTTCTGCAAGCGAAGGAGAAGCTCAGTACAATAGCCAAACTCTAAAACACTATTTTCATCAAAAGCGTCAAGGTCAAGCTCCTCAGCCTTCTCTTCCGTCTTTTTCTTTTCAAAGCTTTCGCCATCAAGCGCGCGCTTCATACCCTTTACAATATATATAAGTCCAGCGCCGCCTGAGTCAACAACGCCTGCCTTTTTTAGAACAGGAAGCAGCTCCGGTGTATGAAGCAAGGATTCCTCTGCCGATTTTATAAAGAAATCAAAAAACTCAGCAGGAGTTTTTGCTCCCATCTCGGATGCCTTTTGCGTTGCCTCGCGCATAACTGTCAAAATTGTGCCCTCGGTTGGCTTGAAAACCGACTTATAAGCTGATTCTACGCCACTTTTAAAGGCGCTTATAAGATTTTCAACATCTGCCTCATGCACTCCCTCAAGCCCCTTTGCAATGCCTGCAAAGAACTGAGAAAGAATAACGCCCGAATTTCCCCTTGCGTTTAAAAGCATTGCCTCAGCTATACGAGTGGATTCCTTTCCTAAGTCAACCTCGTTTCCTTCCACACTTGCTCCGCCCTCGATTGTTTGAAGCATGTTTGTACCTGTATCACCGTCAGGAATTGGGAAAACGTTTAAATCATCAACCTCACCAGAATGTGAGCCGAGCACGCTTGCACCACCCACAATCATTTGAGAGTATATTTGACCATCAATTTTCTTTTCCATCATTATTCTCCAACTCTATATGTAACCTCTTTGCCAAAAGCTGCAAGTGCCACAGCATCCGGACCGATTGAGCCACCGATAATTGGACCTATATAGCTTACATAAATATCCTTGCATGGAACAGCCGCTTTAACCATTTCCTTCAACTGTTCAACCTCTTCCTTTGAGCAATCTGAGTGTGCAAGATATACTGTTTGCTCCTCAGGATTTTCAATTGCCTCCTTCAAAAGATTAACAATTTCCTCAAATGAATTTTGTCTTCCCTTAACCTTCTTAATTGGAGTTTGCACACCATCAGCATCGGAAATAAGGATTGGCTTAACACCGAGAAGATTTCCAAAGAATGCAGCGGCACCCTTAACACGACCTGCCTGGTGTAATGTTTTTAATGAGTGAACTGTGCAGAATTGGTTAACCTTTTTACGCATAGCCTTTGCAGCTTCTGCTATTTCCTGTGCGCTCTTACCATCTTGTACAAGCTTTGCAGTTTCGAGAACCAAAGCTCCCAAAGGAACGCAAGAATTTAGCGAGTCAATACAAATAATATTTACTCCCTCATTTTCTGCCATAAGCTTCTCTGCAACAACATATGAGGTATTAACAGAGCTTGATTGCTTTGACGAGCAAGCAAGATATACTATGTCATATCCTTCGTTTATATATTTTGTAAACAGCTCAGTATATTCCTCAGCCGGAACCTGAGCCGTAGTAACACGAACACCATCACGCATTGCGTTATAAAGCTCGTGAATTTCGTCCTCACTCCAGGTTAGCTTTGCTTCTCTTTCTACCCCATTATAGGTATAACGCATTTTTGCATAATCAATGTCGTATTTTTCAAGAAGCTCTCCTGTTAAATCTGAGCATGAGTCTGTTAATATTTTCACCTTTCTCATAATAAATACCCCTTTTTATATTTTATATTTTGTTTGCTTTTATTTTAGACTGTGTTTTTGGCAAATAGACTGTAAATGTGGTTTGATTATTGCCACTTTCTACACTTATTTTGCCACTGTGCAAATCAACAATTTTTTTAACTATGGCAAGACCAATGCCGTTGCCCTTTGAGGCGTGCGACTCATCTGCCTGATAAAATTTGCTGAAAATGTTGTTTATTTTTTCCTTGGGAATTTCAACGCCTGTATTGGTAATAGAAATGGCATATCTTTTCTCAAGCAATTTAATCTCGACCGAAACCGTTGCCCCAGCTGGCGAGAATTTAATAGCGTTATCAATAAGGTTTATGAAAACCTGCTTTAAAAGTGCTTCATTTGCCTCGATTTCAACCTCGTCAAAGTCAAGATTCAACTCAATTTCCTTCTTTGACCATTCGTTTTCAAGTAGCAAAACGCTTGTCCGTATCTGCTCGGATAGGTTGAATTTTGTAACATCTGAAAGAATTGTTTGGTTTTCGACCTTAGTGAGGTTTAACACGTTTGTAGCCATTGTGGCAAGACGCAAGGATTCCTCCTCAATAGCAATTAGATATTCTTTTTTCTGCTCCTCGCTCAAGTTTCCTTTATTAACAAGCTTTGCAAGACCCGAAATTGAAACAATCGGCGTTTTAAACTCGTGCGAAAAGTTGTTAACAAAGTCAGAACGAAGCATTTCGGTGTTTTCAAGCTCCTCGGCAAGCTCATTGAAGCTTTCCTCTATCTCTTTAAAGGTTTTATGCTTTGAGAGCACCTTACCAAAATGTAGCCTTGCCTCAAAATCTCCAGAGGCTAATCTATTCATCTCATTTATGAGCTGGTTAACAGGCTTAAGTGGGAATTTACCAAACAGCATAACAAGTCCGAATGCGACAATGGTTGAAACGCCGATAAAAATCAGCATCAAAAGGAATGCATCAACCAAGAAATCGGTATCCAAGATTACGCCAGCCTCGATTAGTATCCAAGCTGTAAGAACCGCCAACAAAAACGCGATTACAAGCAGTGTAACTACTATCCACGCCAAGGAAAGAGTCAAGGAATAGCGTTGGTTTTTAAACCTTTTAAAGCTTTTAAAGCCTCTGTTTTTCATACTCTTTTTACCGCCTTGTAGCCAAGCCCTCTGACGGACTCAATGGAAAACTCCTCCCAGCCCTCAAATCTTTTACGAAGACGAGCAATGTGAACAGTAACAGTTTCCCATCCGGTATCACTGTCAGCGCCCCATATTTCGTCCATTAGCTGAATACGGGTGAAGATTTTGCCGGGATATGAAAGTAGCTTATATAGAAGCAAGAATTCCTTTTGAGGAAGCTCCTGCACCTCATCTTTCCTTGAAACAGTCAAGGAGTCATAATCAAGGATAACTTCACCTATCTCAATTCTATGCTCTGTTGCGATTTTTGCACGGCGAAGGAGTGCCTTAATTCGGTATATCATCTCCTCGTCGTCAATCGGCTTTGTGATATAGTCATCAGTTCCGACAATAAAGCCCTTGTGCTTGTCCGCGGGCAGTTGCTTTGCAGAAACCATAAGGATTGGTAGATTGTTTTGTGATTCACGCACGATTTTAGTAAACTCGTAGCCGTCCATTTCAGGCATCATAACGTCTAAAACAACAAGGTCAATATGCTCCTTGTCCATAACCTCAAGGGCGCGCCTGCCGTTTGATGCTTGGCTAACAGTATATCCGTTGTTTTCTAAAACAGCCTGCAAAAACATTCTTGTATTTGCGTCATCATCAACGACCAAAATGCGAATCATCAAAAATCACCCCTTTTTGCACACACATTATATATATAGAAAGTAAACTGAAAATAAACTATATATAGTAATTTTATCATATTTCATATTATTAGTCAATTATAATTATAGCTTCAGTTATAGTTATAGTTACAGTTTCCATATGTATAGCGTATAAAAAAAGGAGTGACAAAGTCACTCCGATTTCTTTCTTTTTACAAGGAAAATTAAAACATATGCCATTGCAAGGCAGGAAAAGAGTGTACCAACTATCGCAACTGCCTCTTGCGCATAGATATTTATGCCAAAGAGCTTGTTGCCGTTTGCTTGGATTTTGTCAACCAACGGGCTGAATGCCAAGGTCGTTAAAAAGCCGATAACACCAGACACCGCTTGGGTTACAGCCAATGCGCCAACGCGCTTCTCCACCGGTGCGTAGTCATAGCACAGGTTGGTGAGTGAGCTGTTAATGCCACCCATTGCTATTCCATAAAGAATATAGTGAAGGGTAAACATTATGTATCCGTTTGCTGAGCCAAAGCTTGGCGAGGTGAAAACAATTGCAAGAAAGCTAAGAGATGCTATCCCAAAGCAAATTGACACCATTTTTGAAAACGATTTTTTATCCGCATATATGCCCAAAATGATTGATGCAGCTATTCTTGCAACTGCCGATATTGCTGGCAAAAATCCAATTCTGAACCAGTGCGCAAGCTCAAAATTATTCTTCATATATGTGCCAAGGAATGGCTTTGTTGAGTTTGTTGCGATATACCAAATAATAAAAACGATAGCGACCAAAATTACGCTTTTTTCCTTGAATGTGGAAAAAATTTCGCCAAAGCCGTGTGATTTTGAAGCCGGTGCTTCCTTTTCGCAAGAAAAAATCATAGTCAAGGAGTGCCCAACCATCAAGAAAAACATAGTAATTGCGAAAATCACAAACGCCTTCTCTGTTTCTCCCCTTTGGCTGAAATATCCAACGACCCAGCTCATAAGGAATGAAAAGCCCATACCTGAAATTAGTGAAACTATTTCCTTTTTAGAGGTGAATTTTCCCCTCTGCCCATCGTCTATTAGTGACATGAACCAGTTCATCTTTTTGGGGTGAGCGATATAGTAAATTAAGTATGCAAACAAAAATCCCACAATGAAAAGCACGATTTTTGTGTTCTTGCCAAAATTAAATAAAGGAATTAGGTACAAAAGCATAAACACCGTTTGGTTTAGTATACTAAGCACAAGAACGACTGGCTTTGCGCGATTGCCACGCAAAAGCATAGAGGCAAGCTGAAAAACACAGCCAAGAGAGATAATTGCAGAAATAACGCCAGTTGTCGCGTCGGAAATGCCAAGGGATTTAGTGAGCTCCGGCAAAAGCTCCTGCGCAAAAAATATGGATATTAAATATTCAAGCGCGGCTTCGATAATATATAAAACACGGCTTCTTTTATATGCTTTTTCCATTTTTGCGCCTCCTTTTTTTAAAAATCAACTACATTGTAGCACAAGAAGGGTGCATTTTTCAATAGGTTTTTATTAAAAATAAAAAAGCCCGAATAATCGGGCTTTTCCTTTTACCAAACGTGAATATCTCCGTTTACATATCTCCAATAATTGCCATTTTCTTGTGGCTCTTCTTCACTATACCAAAAATAAATGCATTTTCCGTTCCAGTCATCTGCCCAGCCACTTGGCTTTTGGGTTGCTTTACAGTAAATTCTTACATTGTCACAGCCGTAAAATGTACCATTTCCTAATAGCGTATCGACAGACTCAGGAATAACCACAATCTTTAGTGATTTGCACTTATAAAATGCAAGTCCACCGATTTTGCTAACCGAATCAGGAAGAATTGCTGCTTTTATGCCACTTCCATGAAATGCGCTATAGCCAATTTCTTTAAGTCCAAATGGGAAATCTACATTTGATAGAATTGTGCAGTATTCAAACGCATTATCACCTATTTTAGTTAGAGTTTCGGGCAATTTTATAGATTCAAGTCCATAGCAATAGCTAAATGCTGCATATCCAATTTCCTCTGTGCCATTTTCAAAGGTCACACTCTTTAAGTGCTTATATCCAGCAAATGCACAATCGCTTACCTTTATTACGCTTGCAGGAATTACAAGGCTTGTCAAAAGCTCATTTCCAATATAAAGCTCTGCATTTTGTAGCAAATAACGTCCACCGACAAAGCTTATACTGCACCACTCCTGCACATTGCCGGAATAGTAAATTTGCTGCTCCGAGGGGTAAAATACATCAACACCGATCTCAGTTAAGCTTTTTGGAAGTGTGATTTTACTTATGTTTTTACAGTATGCAAACGCACTGTTATTTATTTTCGTTATACCCTCAGAAAGCTCAACGCTTTCAATTGAGCTAATGCCATAAAAGGCGCTTTTCTTAATTTCCGTCACGGTTTCTGGAATTTTAAGCTCCTTTACAAGCTCGCCGTTGAAATATAGCTCTTTTCCGAAATATGCGAAATATTCTCTGCCATTTTCTTCGAAATAAACGCTACAAAGGAATATACGGTCGCCCATTTCGATGGTGCACCAGTCTTCAAGCTCTCCAAGATAATTCACCTTGCTTAAATATTGGTTTGCAAATGCTTCTCTCTTTATCTCGGTTATACTGCTTGGAAGCTCAATTTCTGTTGCGCCTGTGTTTGAAAAGGCTTCTATTCCTATCGTGGAAACGCCCTCGGATATGGTGATTTTTTTAATTGAGCCAATGTTTGAAAATTGGAAATTGCCTATTTCCCTTACGCTTGATGGAACTACAAGCTCGCTTACAAGCTCACCATTAAAGTACAGGCTTATCCCATTTGCATAACAGAATGGGTTCCCTGAAAGGTCGATTTTGCACCAGTCTTCCACATCGCCTAAATAGTATATATTTATATACTCTTGAAAATAAGCAATCGCGCGTTGGTCTATATAGGTTATACTGCTTGGGATTACAAGGTCAAGCATTGTTTCTGCCAAAAAGCCAACGTCAATGGCTCTTTTTCCGATAGCTGTAACAGGCAATCCGTTATATGTGTCCGGTATAACTATTTTGGGGTATTTTAGTTCATGTCCCTCAAACATAATTGAAACATGCTCATAGTTAAACACATCTGTCAATGTATATTCATTTGTTTCCTCGTTGAGGGTGAATTTTAGCCCTTGAATTTCCGTTGCATCCTTATTACATATGGTGCAAACAAAATCCTCATTATATTTATGACCGAGAGGCGGGGTTGTTTTGTGGTTTTCCTCGTATGAGCAAGCTGAGCAGCTTTGGTAAAGCTCATATCCAGCTTCCGAGCAGGTTGGCTCCTTTGGCATATGAACGATATATTTGTGGTCCGCAAGTGGAAGCTTTTCACTCGCTACTAACACATCGCCACATCTTTCACATTCTATACCCTCGGTATAACCGTTTTTTGTACAGGTTGAAGCCTTTTCGGGAATGGTCACCCAGCTGTGACCAAGCGCTTTTATTTTTTCTTGCTTTAATGGAACCTCACTACAGTTTTCGCATTTAACGCCATCAGTCCAGCCATCAAGCTCACATGTTGGGGCAGTTCCTTCAACGGTAACCCATTTGTGCCCTGTCGCTCTTATTCTTACAGGAGAAATAAAAACCTCCTTGCAAATAGAACACATTTTTCCCTCAGTAAAGCCATCCTCAGTACAGGTAACAGCCTTTGCAGGAATATAGCCTATGGTATGAACGCACTCTGCCGGCTCGGACACTGTCTCTTCACTCTTATCTGTTTCGTCTTTAGACTGCGTTTCGCTTTCGCTATTATTCTCTGATCCATTAGCAATCAAATCCGTTGAGGAGCTCACTGCTTCGGTCATAGTATCAGAGCCTTCCTCTATGTCAGAGCTCTCATCGGCACCTGTGTTCTTGCCACAGCCACATAAAAGCAATAACCCTAAAATTATGACAAATATAAACATTAAATAACTCTTTTTCATAGCAGTTTCCTCCTATCTGTGCTTTCATTCATTAAGACGAATTCTTTTTGCCTAAGGTTACAAAGTAAGGCAAAAAGCCTTATCTATCCCCCAATTTTATTTTATCACTCTAATTTTTGCCGTGTCAATGCATGGTGGAATTTTCCATTTTGTCGTCACGAACTTTTCAGAAAACAAACACACCCCTCAACTTTTTGAATTTTAAATACACGTTATTTATTGACAAAGCTCGTGCACAATGATATAATAGAATATTATATGCTGTGTAGTTGGAGGACCTTATGGAACAAAAAAAGATGGCGCTTTCAAATGCCATAATTTTAACAAGTATTCTTTCCTTGCTTGTTATCGCACTTCAAATAATAGGATATTTTACAGTTGAGCTTGAAATTTTCACCATCGCTCTTGCTCTTATTCCTATTTGCTTAGGAGCTTTTTATGGTGGCCCTTATGTTGGCATGATTTTAGGCGGCGTTTTTGCTGTAACGACACTTTGTCTGCCCTCTTCTTGGGAGCTTTTAAAGGCTGACGCATTTGCTACTGTTGTTATTTTTTTGGCAAAGGGTATTCTTTCCGGATACTTAGCAGGCTTGGTTTTTGGACTCCTTACACGTGTTAATAAGATTTTTGCATCTTTCCTTGGCGCTACTGCTTCCTGCCTTGTTAATACCTTTGTTTATTTGTTTGGCTCAATCATGCTTATGACAGATGACATTACAATAATATCAGGTAGCGATGCCTCTGGATTTAAAGTAAGCGCATATTGGTTTTGGAGCAACGCTTCTGCCAACTTTATTTTCGAATTTGCGCTTACAATTTTTATTGCACCACTAATCTTTTTGGCAATAGAATATCTTCGTCGCTTCATACGCAAAAAATATATGAAGAATAAAAGGCATCGTTATCATCGTCGCCCTCACTATATTGAAAAGAGCGAGAATAACGATATAAGGCACTAATTTGTTATTTAAGGAAGTGATATTTTGAAATCTAAAGCTTCAACTAAACTGCTTGTTACTTTGGCAGTTTTAACTGCTCTTGTTGCTTGTCTTGCCTATTTTGGCGGATTCATTAAAATCGGACTTGCTTCAATTTCATTAACCTTAGTTCCCGTTGTTATAGGCGCTGCCCTTTGTGGCCCTTGGTCGGGTGCTTGGCTTGGTTTTGTTGCTGGCGCAGTTTTCTTCTTAACTCCAGACGCTGCATTTTGGCTTGGCATGAATATCCCTGGAACAATTATTATTGTTTTGCTCAAGGGTTTCTTAGCAGGACTTGCCGCTGGCTTTATTTACAAGCTTCTTAAAAACGTAAATCAGTATTTGGCTGTTATAGTCAGCGCGATTGTGTGCCCCGTTGTCAACACAGGAATATTCCTTATCGGCACTCGCTTGTTCTTCTGGGATTTTGTTACATCCTCGGCAAGCGGCTCAGGCAAAAGCGTTTTAGGCTTTATCATCGTTTCACTCGTTAGCATCAACTTTGTTTTCGAGCTTCTCGTTAACATTGTTTTGAGTCCATCAATTTTAAAGCTTCTGAATTTAGCGAGAAAATCAAATTAAAAAAGCACCCAATTGGGTGCTTTTATTTTTTATATTAACCGCCGAGGTATGCCTTTTTAACCATTTCGCTCTCGGATAGCTCCTTGCCTGTTCCCGATAGAACTATTTCGCCGTTTTCAAGAACATATGCACGGTCAGAAATTGCAAGCGACTTACCGGCATTTTGCTCAACAAGCAAAATTGTGGTGCCGTCCTTGTTGATTTCCTTGATAATATCAAACACTTGGTCAACCAAAAGTGGAGAAAGTCCCATTGATGGTTCATCAAGCATTAAAAGCTTTGGATGGCTCATTATCGCACGTCCCATAGCAAGCATTTGCTGTTCTCCTCCCGAAAGAGTTCCCGCAATTTGGTTCTTACGCTCGAAAAGTCTTGGGAATCGAGTGTAAACAGATTCAATATCTGCCTTAAAGCTCGATTTATCCTTCATCGAGTATGCACCCATCAAAAGGTTTTCATAAACTGAAAGCTCCTGGAAGATACGTCTGCCCTCTGGAACTTGAGTCATACCGAGCTTAACAATTTTGTGGCAAGGGATTTTGGTTATATCCTGTCCGTTAAAAAGAACCTTGCCTGATTTTTTAGGAATAAGACCAACGGTGCTTTGCATTGTTGTTGTCTTTCCTGCTCCGTTTGCACCGATAAGTGTTACGATTTCGCCCTCGTTAACCTCAAAGCTGATACCCTTTATGGCACGAATAACGCCATAATTTACTTCTAAATCATGTACCTCAAGTAGCGCCATAATTATCCTCCTATATACGCTTTAATAACCTCTGGGTTGTTAAGCGCTTCCTTTGTGTTGCCTTCGGTCAATACTGTACCGAAGTTTAATACAGTGATTCTGTCGCAAAGACCAGATACAAACTTCATATCGTGCTCGATAAGCAAAATTGTCATATCAAAGTTGTCGCGAATATATTTGATGGTATTAACTAAGTCCTCGGTTTCATTTGGGTTCATACCCGCTGCTGGCTCGTCAAGCAATAGAAGCTTTGGATTTGTTGCAAGCGCACGCGCAATTTCAAGCTTTCTCTGCTTACCATAAGGTAGGTTGCAAGCCAAATTGTTTCTTTCATCCAAAAGACCAAAGATATCAAGCAGCTCCTTTGCTCTTTTTCTCATTGCCTTTTCAATCTTGAAGTGTCGAGGCAAACGGAAAATAGATTCAAAAAGCGTGCATTTATATTCAGGCTGATTGGAAAGGCCTACCATAACATTTCTAACAACTGACATATTGTTGAAAAGACGAATGTTTTGGAAGGTGCGGGCAAAGCCCATATGGTTGATTTTATCCTGTGGAAGGCCTGTTAGGTCCTTGCCGTTTAGATAAAATGAGCCTGTTGTTGGCTGATATACGCCTGTTAAAAGGTTAAATACTGTGGTTTTACCAGCTCCATTTGGACCGATAAGACCATAAATTTCGTTTTTCTTGATTTTTAAGTTGACATTTTGTGCAGCCTTCAATCCACCAAAGGTGATGCCGAGGTCCCTTGTTTCAAGAACATATTCACTCTCAATATCTACTCTTTTGTGTGATTTTTTAAGGATTTTGGTATTAAAAAATGTCTTGATTTTATCTGCAAATTTAGCCATTATTTATTACCTCCTCGCTCACCAATGTCTGCACTGTTATCGCCTGTGTTGTCAATAACAACGTCGGTTGAGAGAACCTCGTTCATCTCAATCTTGGTAGGTACAACATCCCATCTTGCCGCGTCGCCCTTATCCTTTGCAGGATTGTGCTTAGGCTTGAAGATTTTTGCCCAAAGGTTTTTACCGTTATATTTTTCACGGAAGCCCTTAAGCGCTGGTGCGTTTCTATAAATAACAAGAACGATAAGCACGATAGCGTAAATAAGGTCCTTTGCAATAGCGAAATCGCCACCAAGCTTTGTTTGAAGCACGTTGTTTAAGGTAGTAATCAATATAGCCGACAAAATCGAGCCGTTTATTGTCATACCACCGAGAACGACGATTACAAGTATTTCAATTGAATAGTTGTAGTCAAAGGTTTTTGCCTGTAGGGTTTGTTGGCTAAAGCTATATAAAACGCCTGCAAAGCCTGCAAATACTGCAGAAATAACAAATCCCATAAGCTTATATTTAGTTACATTTATGCCTGTTGCTTTAGCTGCAATTTCATTATCACGAATAGCGGTGATTGCACGTCCGTGCTTACTCTTTACTACATTTTGAATAACAAAAATAGTAAAAATAACTACAACGGCACCAATTGCAAAAAGCATGAATCTTGTATCTCTTTTTGTGGTAAATGAAGGAGTTTTTAGTCCCATTTGACCACCTAAGAAATCGGTGTTTTCAATAACATTCTTTACAATTTCGCCAAACGCGAGAGTAACAATTGCTAAGTAGTCTCCTCTTAATCTAAGTGCTGGAAGACCAACAATAAATCCACAAATACCGGCAGAAAGACCGCCAACGACAAGAGCAAGAATAACTGTTACTATGTTCGTTCCACCTAAAGAGGTTGAAAGTAGTACCGCAAGCTTACCACCAACATAAGCGCCTATACACATAAATCCAGCGTGGCCAAGTGAAAGCTCGCCCAATGAGCCAACAACCATGTTAAGAGAAACCGCAAGGATTACAGCGATAACGCATTGCTCAAGAAGTGCTGAGAAGGTACCGGGAATTGCACCAATCGCACCCATAATAGTCATTATAATGGCAAAGGTGGCAATAAGAGCAAGGCTTAAATAATTCTTTACAAATTTCATTATACCTTCTCCCTTCTCTTTTTGCCAAGGATACCCGTAGGCTTAACCAAAAGCACGATAATAAGAATTGAGAATTCGATTGCAACAGTATAGCTGCCAAGGCCAAACATTTGGGCAAAGCATTCAATAAAGCCAAGTGCAATACCACCAACCATAGCGCCGGGGATTGAACCGATACCACCGATAACGGCAGCAGTGAACGCCTTAATGCCAGGGAGTGATCCCATATTAACCTCAAACTTTTGTCCATCAAGCATCATAAGTGTGCTCGCAAGCGCAGCGAGTGCCGAGCCAATTGCAAATGTAATCATAATAATAACATTCACGTTAATGCCCATAAGCTGTGCGGCGCCCTTGTCCTCTGAAACTGCGACCATTGCGCGTCCTGTTTTTGTACGCTTAACAAATAGTGTAAGTCCAACCATAACCAATAATGCGCAAACAAGAGTAATAATGGTTGAAAGCTTCAAGTTGAACGAGCCGATAGTAATAATACCTCCACGATGTGTTTCGAGGAATTTTGGGAATAGTTTTTCAAAAAGCTCGTTTAGCTTTGGATTAGGACCGGCGATAATTTGTGCTAAGCTTTGAAGCAAATAGCTAACTCCAATTGCCGTGATAAGAACAGCAAGTGGGGATGCACCACGAAGTGGCTTATATGCAATTTTCTCGATAAAAATACCAAAAACTGCGCAGAAAAGCACAGCCGCGATAATTGCGGCTATTGGATTTATAGGGAGAAATAGTAAAATCATATAAGCGCCAACCATGATAATATCGCCATGTGCAAAGTTAAGCATTTTAGCAATACCATAAACCATGGTATAGCCAAGAGCTATCATAGCATAAATACCACCAACGCTAAAGCCGTTGATTATTGTTTCTAAAAATTTCATTTTTAATTCCTTTTAGAAAATAAGTTTTGCCGACGAAAAAAGCGTCGGCAAAGCTATTTAGTTTTGATTATTTTGTTACTTCCTTAACAGTGTATGAAACTGGAGTCTTATTAACGTGTCCGTTTGTTGCTTTACCGTTTACATCTGTCCAAGTAATTGTTGACTTACCGTCTGCCTCAGGAGCACCAGTGATACCTCTAAACTTGAAGTCCTTGTTATCAAATACACTCTTTAAGATTTCGCAAAGGTCAGCTGGAGCAATGTTTGTTGGAACCTCCTCGCCATTTGCGATTGCAAAGTTGATAGCATCATAAATTGCATATACACAGTCGTATGCAGCTGCGCCGAATTGGTTAAGTGGAGCATCTGCGCCATACTTAGCCTTGTATGCATCAATGTATGTTTTAGCTGCGCCCTCTGTTGTGTTAGAATTGAAATGTGAGAGGTAAGAAACGCCTTGTGTGATTGCTTTGATGTCAAAGCCTTCAACTGCGTCAATACCATCAAGACCATCGCAACCATAGTAAATTGCATCTGCCTTAACTATACCATTGCCCTGCTTCATAAAGAGAGCTGCTGGATCGTAGTAGATAGGCATAAAGATTACATCACAGTCCTTAAGAGTGGAAACTTGTTGTGTGAAGCTTGTTGCTGTTGAATCGTCAAATGAAGCCATAACTGGTGTGCCGAATGACTTGTCAAGAGCTGCAACGAAGTTGTTCTTAATACCAACTGAATAGTCGTCGTCTGCCTTGAAGAAGACACCAACCTTCTTGCCTGCATATTGAGCGTTGAATACCTTTGCTGAAGCTGTACCTTGGTCAGAGTCAGCAAAGCACATTTGGTAACCATTTGCATATTCAGGGATTGCATCACCTGTTGCAGATGGTGTCAAGAAGAACACACTGTCTTCGTTTGCATATTCCTTAAATTCAAGACCTGGCTTTGTTGTTACAGTACCAAGTGATACTTGCATGCCATCTTCAAAAAGGCTTGCGTAGTTTGTTGCAATGTTGTTTGCGTCGTGCTTGTCGTCAAGCATAACAACCTCGAATTGCATTCCGCCCTTTGCGTTGATTTCTGCAACTGCAAGCTCAGCAGAATTCTTTACTGCGATACCATACATTGCAGCAGGGCCAGTAAGTGGGCCTGAAAGACCGATTTTGATTTTGTCATTGTTCTTTGCGTAATTCTTTGTTCCACAAGAAGCAAGTGTTGCAACCATGCCGAGGCAAAGAACAACTACAAGAATAAGTGATAATACTTTTCTTTTCATTTTTGTTTCCTCCAAAATTAAAAATATTATTCTTATAATATAACTTTTTATCCACTATGTCAATAGCTTTTTGAATATTTATAGAAAAATGTTTAAAAATTTCACACATTTGTTCGTATTTAGTGTGCACATAGAAGAAAATGCCCTCGTTTTGGGCGAGGGCATTTCTAACTCTATATTAAAGATTATAATATTTGTCAAATTCTGCAGGGTGAGGAATCTTTGACATTTCTGAGCACTCTGCTCTTTTTGCCTTGATAAAGTTGTCAATAAGCTCCTTAGGGAACACTCCACCAGCGGTTAAATATTCATTATCCTTTTCAAGCGCGTCAAGTGCCTCAGGAAGTGAAGCTGGAAGATGGCTTAATTTTGCCTTTTCCTCGTCGCTTAGGTGGTAGAGGTTGCAGTCGTATGGGCCCCAACCGTTTGCGTGTGGGTCAATCTTGTTTTTAATTCCGTCAAGACCTGCCATCAAAATTGCCGCATAGCAGAAATATGGGTTACAGGTTGCATCAGGATTTCTAAGCTCAAAGCGACGCTTGTTTGGTGTCTTTGCATATGCAGGGATTCTTATTACTGCACTACGGTTAGATGTTGCATAGCCAACAGTAACAGGAGCTTCAAAGCCTGGAACTAATCTCTTGAATGAGTTTGTGCTTGGGTTTGTTAAAGCGCAGAGTGAATCAATGTGCTTTAAAAGTCCGCCCATAAAGTAGTGCGCTTCGCGGCTTAGATGTGCGTAGCCGTTATCGTCTGAGAACACAGGCTCGCCATCCTTTAAAAGTAGCATATGAACGTGCATACCACTACCAGCCTCGCCATAAATTGGCTTTGGCATAAAGGTTGCACTCATTCCGTGCTTTAGGGCTGTGTTGTGAATGATATATTTAATCATCATTGTTTTGTCAGCCATATCGGACATTTTGCCGAGCTGTGGCTCTATTTCGAACTGACCAGATGCGGCAACCTCTGGGTGATGGTAGTTGATTTCAATGCCCATTTCCTTCATAAGTAGGCACATCTCACTACGGCACTCATAGGAAATATCAAATGGCTTAGCAATATGATAGTTCTTTTGCTTAGGAACTACAACGCCTTGACCTTGAGTAGCTGAATTCCAGTAGGACTGCTTTGCATCAACTGTTGCGCTGATGGTCTTTCCGCTTACCTCCCAGCCGACATTGTCAAATAGATAGAACTCAAACTCCGGCAAAATGAGCATAGTGTCTGCAATGCCGAGGTCCTTCATATATTTTTCAGCCGCTAAAACTATATTTCTTGGGTATTGTGGAAGTGGACGGTTTTCTGGGCTATCAATAATCATTGCATTACCTGTCATTGAAATTGTTGGAATCTCGCAGAATGGGTCGATAACTGCGGTGTCAGGGTCAGGAATAAACACCATATCGCTCTTTTCAACTACTGCATAGCCATAGTTTGAAGCATCAAATCCGATACCACTTTTCATTGTGTCCTCGGAAAAGTTTTCTGCTAAAATTGTAACGTGTCTATATTGACCGTTAATGTCAACCATTTTAAAGTCAACCATTTTAATTCCGTTTTCCTTAATCATGTTAAGGACGTCTTGAACTGTTTTTGCCATCTTTTTTCTCCTCCTTGTGCGCATTTGCGCCATATATTTCTATTATAGCAAATTATTCTATCTTAGTCAATAAGTAAAAAAGGCAGGAAAAATCCTGCCTTAATTTTGGTTTGAATCTGCGCTAATGCTGTGCTGATATGTGGGCACAATGAAGTAGTTTTTTGTGATTAATAAGACTGCTTGATTTCCACCCTATATTTAGTCCAGCTTTCGCCGCCATCGTTTGAAAAGTAGTACTCAACCCACTCTCCATCCGAAAGACCAATCCACTCAAGCACAAAACCGCACTCTCCTATTAGGTAATAGAGATCGTATTCGCTCTCGCCGAAATCATGGTGTATCTCCTTTACCTTTAAAAATTCGTTGTCTGTTGTCAAATATTCAAGATTCCTGCCGACAAGCTGAACTGCTAAATTGGCTTGGTTTTTGTCTGGAGGAATAATAACTGTATAAGTGAGTGTTTCCTCGTCATATAGATATTCTTCGTTAGCGACAAACAAAAGTTCTGTAAAGCAGATTGCATCAGCGCCGCAAACACAATCATTTCCTGTACTGAAATCGTGCTCCTGGGTTATAGAACCACCGCAACATTTCCAGATTCTTTCGTGCGTATCCCCATTATCAACATAGGAGTATTCGTTAGTGGTATGTGCCTCACTTTCAATTTCTACGTAATCACAAAGAGAGCAAACTTTCTTGTGTGTTAGTATATCTTCATTGGGTTCATAGACAAAGGTACACTCATTTTCACAAACAAAGATTGCGCTGATGGTAACATCGGAAAGTGGCATTGTAAATTGGTTGTTTTCAACGGGTACTTCGTTACCCAAGCTGTCTTTTACTATCAGGCTCTTGAATTTATATCCGTCATCTGCCGAAATATTTACAGTTACACACTCGCCTGCAATCGCATTTTCATTTGTTGTCACTTGCCCGTTTTTAGACTCGTTAACGGAAATTCCAACAAGTCTCTTAATAGAAATTTTGCAGCCGTCTTCCCAAGTAGCGCCACCGTCATTGGAATAATTAAAGATAAAATCACGTCCCGAAGACAGCTGTTCATTAAAGATTAACGTGTCGGTATTCTCATCATAATCTAAGCTTAGCTCATTCAAAAAGAAATTAGCTACAACACCAACATCAATCTGCAGCTTTTGAAGAGCGTTTTCCTTAGAAAGATATTTTAGATTTATGCCGTGAAATACCAATTTCATATCCACCTTATCCTGAGACGAAGCAACCGTGTAGGCATTAATGCTTGGGTCAAATACGATGTCTTCGCCAAAGATAGTCATTTTGGTAATTATTATCTTTTCTCCACAATCGCACACGGAATCAAATGTATGTTTTTCTTCTAATACTTCTCCACATTCGTGAATTTTTGTGTATGTTCCGTCGCCGTTATCTGTGTAAGAGCTACTGCCTTCTTGATGATTAGTAAGGTCTTTAGGTGTATATTCAATCTCGCAAACCTCACAAAGCTTACCCTTTAAGCATGTAGCCACGCCACCGCTGTGAGTTTCATTTGCCTCTATGACATTTGTGTCACAATTAGTACAGGTTACGGGAGTTGTGCAATCGCCGTCGTCCTCAGCCGGTGTATGGCTTTCGTTTCCGCCAATCAAAATCCAACCACACATTTCACATTCAACCCATGTTGTGCAATCGCCATCGTCTTCACCATAGTGCTCACCATAAGAACTATTTGCATCACAGCCATCGTTTGCGCATTCGTACCAATGATGCGCATCGGTTGCATTCCAAATATTATCAAAGACGTGCTCCTTTGCTTCCACAAGCACTACCTCGCAATTTACACAAAAAACTCGAGTTGTGCAGTCATAATCATCTTCTTCAGCAGTATGGCTTTCATTTGCTGCTGTTGTAACCTCATCGCAAACGCTACATCTTACTTCTGTTGTGCAATCGCCGTCATCCTCGAAAGGTGTATGTCCGAGAGGTTCTCCCTCGGTCGTTGCGCAGGTCTTACAGGTCTTTGGGGTATAACAGTCAGCATTTATCCAAGTATGTCCTAATGCTTCTCCCTCGGTTATACTACAAGCAGTACAGGTTTTTGGAGTTATGCAATCTGCATTCTTCCATGTGTGTCCTAAAGGCGCGCCCTTAACTGCGCCACATCCCTCGCAAGCCTCGGGTGTAGTACAGGTCGCAGGCTTCCAGCTATGCTCGACAGTAACCTCTCTCTCTTTACCGCAGCTATGACAGCTGCTATCACAGTCGCCATAATAATTATGCTCTATCGTTATCTCTCTTGCTTCTTCACACTCATTGCAGATTTCATCGCAGTCGCTATAATATGTGTGCTCTTGCATTACTTCTCTTGCTTCTTTACACTGATTACAGGTAGCATCGCAATCTCCACTATAAGTGTGCTCCACCTGTATCTCTCTTGCTTCGCCACACTCATTACATACAGAATCACAAGGACCATTATATGTATGCTCACACTTGTTACCGCAAGCGGTCAAGCCAAACGCAATCAATAAGGACATACACACAGCAAGTAGCATTATTATTCTATTTCTTTTCATTAAATCATTCTCCATATCATTAAGTTCATTCAAGCCTGTACGTATAAAGGGCTACGCAGGCTTTTTATTATGGTGCAGTGTTGCCGAATTCCGTGCGTGTTTCATTAATCTGGTTTCCTTCTTCATCGTACTCGTATTCATAGATGACTCCACTGCCATCGGTATAGGTTTCCGTCCTTTTAACGCAGTATTCCTTTTCATTGAATTCATATTCAATCGTATCCATATCGCCGTATGCAAAGGTGACAGTTGACTTGCTTAAACGCCAATTTTCTCCGTCATAAACATTCTCGTATTCAGCGACACAATATAATTTTCCGTCAGCATCGATGGACGTATCCTTGATCAAAATACCATTCTCGTCATAATCAACGATATTTTTGCGCCCGTCATCCCACAGGTGAGTTAATCTGATCATTTCTCCGTTTTCATCGTATTCTTGAATTTGATGTTGACCATCAGCATCTGTAAAGACTTCTTTAACAATATTACCGTTTTCATCATACTCATACGTGGAAGAATACCAATAATCGTTTACGTCCGTGTACGTTTTTTTAATTTCCTTTCCGTTTTCGTCGTATTCACTAATGGTTATGTTGCCTTCGGTGTCTGTATTCGTTTCTTTAATAAGGTTTCCGTTTTCATTATATTCATATTGATAAGAGTAGGTGGTACCGTCGGCGTTTAGGCATGTTCTTTTGACACGGTTTCCATTCTCGTCATATTCATAAAGATCGGTATCTTCTAAAGTTCCGTCAAAGCTATAATCTTCTTCTTTTAACAAATTGCCGTTTTCATCATTGGTATAAAGCGTATACTCCTTTAGGGTATCGTCGCTATGATAATCTTCTTTTTTAATCAAAAAGCCGTTTTCGTCATAATGATAGAGCGTGTAAATGAGAAGCTCCCCTTCAAAATCACATAAGCCCCCCTTCATTATGTCACCGTTTTCGTTATACTCAAAGAAGAAATAATCCAAAAGCTCTCCATCACTGTCATAATTCTCGGACTTGATAACATCGCCGTTTTCGTTGTGGAAATTTTCGAAACAAAAGGTCATCTCTCCCTGCTCATATACAATTTGCTTAATATGCAGACCATCCGAATTATAAAGACCAACGGTGGCATCTGTCTCAATTTCGCCTTCTTGCTTTACGGTGTATTTCACACCACACTCACAGGTGTACTCATCGTTAAGGACGTGCTTTTCCTTGCTGCCCTCGTCAAGCTTTTCGCACTTCGAACACAACTGATAGTGGTAATGATCGTCATAGCCTTTGGCGGTATAGCTGTGCCCAAGAGCCTCTCCCTCAGTCGTTCCGCAGGTCTTACAGGTCTTTGGGGTGATACAGGTCGCATCCTCCCAGTTGTGAGGGAGCTTCTCGCCCTCGGTCGCTTTGCAGACTGTACAGGTTTTAAGTGTCGTGCAGGTGGCATCCTTCCACTGATGCGCCGATACCTCTCTTCTTTCTCCGCAATCATTGCAGGTCGCGTCGCAAGCATTATCGTATGTATGTTCACACGCTTTTTTTCCGCAAGATACAAGCGCCAAACATATTGTCAAGGCCAATAATCCGGATATTAATAAAGTAGATATTTTTTTCATTGTAGATTCTCCTTGTTATTTTTGTTTTGACAAATTCCGATCAGGTCACATCCAAATTTGAAATATGAACAGCTTATGCAGCTATCTCCCTTTGGGTTTCCTTTAAAATGCTCACATTTGTCTTGCATTGCGGTTACAAATGCGAAGCTATCGTCTGTGTAAACTGGGTTCTTTTTAAAATCAGGATAAATAGGTATTGACTCATTATATTGACCCTTTCTATCCTTTTCCTCATAGTACCCATAGTATATTTCAAATACCTTTCCCAAAAGCTCTATTCTTTTGAAAAGTCGTCCTTCGTTTATGCTCATTTAAATCTCCTCAAATTTTATTACAATACCATTATATATCAATTTAAAAAGAAAAAACACACCCTAAAGTGTGCTTTTTTAGACATATTTTTTTGTCCGTTTTTTCTTGGAAAAGGACATTATAATATATAGGAAAACTCGCTTTTATCGTTTACCCCCGTTTTGGTGATAACTCTTGCTATTGTTTGCTTAATTGTTGACTCTGACATATATAGCATATTTGCAATTTCCTTTGCAGAAAAGCCAAAGGCACAAAGCTTGGCAACCTCATGCTCTCTTGGGGTTAAATTGGTTGCAATATATTTGTTTCTAACAGCGCCGGAGAGCCTTGCCCAGCCTATGCTATAACGGGAATAGAGTTCTTTTATTAGGACATTCGCCTCGTCACTGACCAGTGCCACTCTTTCCTCCAAAAGTCCGTCAAAATGTCTTACATACTCGGTCAAAACTCCGTAAAGTCCATCGGGCACGGCAAGTGCTACTGCTTTATCTATGTGAGCTATTGCCTTTTCTCTCATTCCCGAATTGTGATAAGCCACAGCACAGGACATACGGAGATAAATTTCGGGAATTACGGTTTTGTCAACCACCGCTTGAGTGATTAATGGCTCTATGGTGTTTGGTATCATTTTCATAAGTGCAAGGCCGGTAACGCCCTCTAATTCAGCCTGCTTTGAAGCAATAGCGAACGCCGCCATATATAAATATTTAATGTAGAAAACCTTACAGGCAGGGTGCGCGTCGGGTGGCAAAAGCTCAAAGTTGCCAGACACAAACCACTCGGGGTAGTCCTTGTTGTCATAAATTGAGCTATCTATAATTGCCAAGGATAAGGAAATTATTTCGCGCTCGTTTTCATTCTCACAAGGAGCTTCACATATGTGCTTTTTTGCCTCGTGCCAAAGGTTAACATCTCCACGCCATATTGCGCAAAGGGCTAAAAGCATTCCTCCGCCTAAAATAGCATAAAAGCCCGAATGAGAGGACAAAAAGTATCTTGCGTGGTCGTAAACCTTGTCTATTTCTCCACGACGATAAGCAATTTGTGCCTCGAATAGTGCGTGTGCCTCTGGATTATTAATTAGCATTTCGGCACATTTGTCAGCCTCGCCAGGCTTATTGTATAGGCTTGTCATATCGAGGAATGGGCTTTTCCTTGGCATTGGCATATGAGGAATTTCTCCTTTTGCCGAGCTTGGCAAAACTGCGTGCTCAGGTATCATCCAAGCGCGACCAAAGCGCACCGCCCCCTTGATTTTCTCTTGGCTGCAAAGTATCTGTACGCGGCGCTCAGTTACGCCCCATTTTTTTGATGCCTCTTTTACAGTAATTAAATTCATTTTCTCTCCAAAAAGTTCGTTTATGCGAACTCATTTTCTGTTTTTATGTTCGCTAATGCGAACTCTATGCTTGATTATACACCAATTTTTTCCCTATGTCAAGAAAAAAACACCCGATTGGGTGCTTTTCTTTACTGCTCGTTTTCTTCGTTATTAAATGTTTTTACATCATATGTAGATGTTGATGCAAATGTTGCGTTAGCGCTTGGCATCATTTTTAGATTTGGGAGAGCTATAACATATAAGTACCCAACAAGTCCAAGCCAAAAGCACATTGCAAAGCTATGGATTGACACATCGTATCCTTTTTGGAATGCAATAGCCTCGAATTTTTTAGCTATGAAATAATTAAGAATTATCACCGCTGCAAGTAATGCCATATAAAATAAAAATACAAAAAATACTCCTATCATTGTTTTCCCCTCCAAGTTTTATTTGCGAAATCAAGATTCTCGACCCCACATAACATTATTATATGCTGATTGAAATTTTTTGTCAACAACAAAAATGTGGCAAAAGCCAAAATAAAAATCCACCAGCTTAGCTGGTGGTTTTTCATTTTCGGGCATAGCCCTCATATTACAGGCTACGCACAAGTGCGTATATGACGACCTGCCAGTCACGCATGATGTTACTGGCTACCCATTAAATGGGTCGCGCGG
>JAFQOG010000010.1 GCA_017420755.1 Clostridia bacterium
CGTTCGGATAGTAATTGTATGCGGTTAATCTTTTAACCTCAAAAAGATCAGTTACCTTAACCGTTGTTGCCGTATGTGTTTCGGTTATGGCAACCTTGTTTTCTCTGTCGTAACCGACTTGTATTTCATAGGTGGTATCGTGCGAGGGGGCTATATCTATGCTCCTTTCTTCCGCCATTGGCAAAAGGACGGATATCAAAGTACCCACTATAAGTACGATTGCAAAAATCACAAGTGATAAAGATTTTTTCTTCACGGCTTTTCCTCCCCTGTAAAACAATATCCTTTTCCAAATTCGGTATGTATCATTTTTACGTTTCCGCAGGCGTTTGTCAGCTTGATGCGGAGCGTGGATATATGCCTTTTAATCGTCGTTGTGTTAAGGCTTTTCATTTTCCAAACGTTTTCGTAAATTTCGCTTGGCAAAAAGTATTGCCCTGCGTGTGTGATCAGGAATAACAAAATATTAAACTCGGACGAGGTGAGAGCAATCGTTTTGTCTTGAAAGGTGCAGGTGCGTTTAACGGCGTTTACTGTCAATCCGTTTGCGGTAATAATTGCTTTTTGTATCGGCAGCAGTCGCAAGGAAAGACGCATTTCAAGCAGTATTGGTGAACACGGCTTCACCACGTAATCAAGAGCCCCTTGTGTAAATCCTTCCATCATAGATTCTTCCGAGCCGATATCAGACAAAATAACAACGGGTGGCAAGCTATCCACAGCATTAAACAAATTCATTCCGTTGCCGTCGGGTAATATCAGGTCAAGAATAATACCGTCATACGTATTGTTTTTCGCAAGCTCTATCCCTTCGGAAAGCGTTGTTGCGGTATGGACTTGATTTTTTATGCTAAAATGCGTGCTTAATTCATTTAACTCTGCGAGATTATCTTCTACAATGAGAAGTTTTCTATATTCAACAGCCATCTTGCACCTCTTTTCCTCAAAATTCGCTATCTTTCTCCATTATTATATCATAATTTAATGAATAATTCAACAGCTTTCAATTGGTTACGATTGGTTACGATTGCGTTTGAGAGGATATTTTTCAAAATAAATGTGATATAATTGAGGTGCAATTCTTAAAAGCAATCAAAATTTGAAAAAAAGCAGGAGGAATATCCTATGAAAACAACAAAACGCTCAATTATACTGCCAATTATTACCACGTTGCTTTCCGTTTGTATGGTTGTTTGCTTCATATGCTATGCAAGCAAGGGCTTTGTAAACGACAAAGTTGACACTGCTACTGAAAAAGTCAACACCGTTTCCGAGCAAATCTCGGCAATCAACGGCTCTATTGACGTAATGAAAGTAGCCGACACCGAAATAAACGGGTACATAGACGCGCTTGAAACGGCAGTTGCAAAGTGTGAGAGCGACCTTGCGGCTACAAATGCCAAAATCACAGAGCTTGAAGAAAGCCTTGACGGTGCGGAATATGCAACGGTAACGCAGCTTACCGAAACCAAGACCGCGCTTGAAGGTCAGATTGCTACCGCAAATACAGCAATCGACACCTTAAAGGCAAAAGATACCACAATAGAAGGCAGAATTACTGCTCTCGAAACAGCGAAAGCAAGTCTTGAAAGTGAAATTGCGGCTATAAAAACTCGTTTGGATATAGTTGAAGGAACTCTTGCAAATATCAATAGTTGTACTTGCGATACAAGCCTTTATGCAACGAAAACACAGCTTATCGAGGCTAAAACGGCTCTTGAAGGTCAGCTTGCAACCGTAAACACGGCAATTACCGCTTTGCAAACCGCAAACGGCGAATTTGATACCGCTATTACGGCTCTTGAAACGAGCGTAG
>JAFQOG010000011.1 GCA_017420755.1 Clostridia bacterium
AAAAAAAGAACCGCGGTTGCGGTTCTTTTTTTGTTTTATTCATTTCCTAAGAAATCATTAAATGTGATTGCTTGTGCTGTTTTGCTTATTGCACCGTCAGTTAGGTATGAAACCTCACCATTTAAAATAACGTATGTTGCGCAGTATAGGTTTGTTGCAAATGCGCTACTTTTAATTCCGTTAATCTTCATTTCAACGTTTGCGTACTTTGTACCGTCGAACTTGCATACTGCATAAGTTCCGTTTACTGTACCGTCTGCATTAACTGGAGTTTCTGAGCCTGCGCCACCAACAATTATTCCATATTTAATAGTTTCGCCATTTAATGTATTGTTATATTTTTCAACCACCTTAACATTAACAAGTGTCTTTGTAACCAAGCTTCCGATTGCGCTTTCGCCCTCTCCATCAATTATGCTTGAGTAGCCAAGGTTTACAAAGAGTGCTGAATCAGCTACCTCGTCTTCACTGTCGTAGTTTTCAAGACATCTTGTGCAGTGGTACACATATACTGCGTTTGCGTAATAGTTGCCACCATAGTTCCACATCTCATCAGCCTCTAAATCCTTTGCGTGGCCAAGTGCTGGTGCTGTTTCTTGTGTGCCAAGATCGTAACCACAGAAGCAGAATGTAAAGCTGATTTCAGGATTTAGACAATCTGCAGGAGTTGTGTTGTCAGCCTTTGGATTGCGAATGTGGTAGGAAGCGCCCTCTTCATTTTCAACCAAAACAAGTGTGGTGCTCTTTCCTGTGATTTCATACTTTAAGTTGCTTTGGCAGAAATATACGTATGCACCCTCTGTTTTATTGGATGTATTTGTGTTTGTAAACGTTACGTCTTCCAAATCAACGTCATTTTCGTTCATAAAGTAGTATGAAATGTAGCAGGATCTATCCCAAGAAGCCGAGTTAATAACAAGGTCAGTCATATCGCCAAGACAAACGATGTTGATTGGGTTTTCCTTTGAACCGGCAAACTTGAACCAGTTGTCGTTTGTATAGAAGTTTGTAAAGCCCTCGGGGAATACCAAGTACTTATTTAAATTCTTACATTTAACAAATGGACCTGCGCACTGCACAACTCCTTGAGTTGATGGGTCAAATTGTGACTTTAAGCTTGTAGGCATAAAGTATACCTCAGGCTTTTCGGGCATTTCAAAGTCATCGTAATTAGCAACAGGTGTGATTGGCTCGTTTACAAAATAAAGCTTTGGACAATTTGCAAATGAACCATTGTTCCAACCGGACATACCAAGAGTTTCCAAGCTATCAGGCAAATATACAGCCTCTAAGTTATCACAACCGTCAAAGCAGTTTGAGGAAAGCTCCTTAACGCCCTCGGGGAGTGAAAGATATCTAAGTCCGTCGCAGTTAAGCGCAAATGCAACAGAGAAAGTCTTCATTGGGCAGTTAGAAAAGTCGATTGTTGTTAGATATTTACAATCTTGGAATGTGTTATAGCCAAGTACTCTATTATCGTTTGCAAGTCCGCGTGGAAGCTTAACGTAAGTAAGACCTGAGTTACGGAAGCAGTCGTTACCTATCTTGTAAATGCCGTCTACTAAATTGATGCTTTGAAGTGACGTGCAGTTTTGGAACGTGCTTGCACCAATATCATAAAGCTGTGAATCCTCAGGGATAACAAACTTAGTGATTGAAGTACAGTCGCGGAATGCTTCACCGTAAATTTGAGTAATAGCTGCAGGAAGTGTTACAACACCGTTTTCGATTAAGCCATCTACCTGCTTGATTTTAGCGCATCCTTTAAATGCTTGTGAGCCGAAAATTCCGCTAAGTATTGAAAATCCCTTTCCGGGAGCGATAATTGTTTCAAGATTACTACAGTTCAAGAATGAATAGTGTGTGCCGATGCTTGTAAGCTCACCAAGGAATGTAATTTTTGTTATATTTGGACATTCTCTAAATGTTTCTTGACCAAAAGAGGTAAAGGTAGCAGGGAAAATAGCTTCCGTTGCCGCGATTGCTCTAAGTGAGTTTGTAGCTGTGCTAACAAGCTTTGTGTTTCTGAAGTCAAGAACCTTACCTTCATAAAGCTTTGAACAACCATTGAAGGCTTGTTGACCAATATCTTTTAGTTCAGTCAACTCATCAAAGTTAACATACTTTAGATTACTACAAGCATTAAAGGATGTTTGACCAATGCTTGTGGTACCTGTATGTAGGTATAGATATTCAAGGTTGGTGCAGTTTTCCATTGTTCTATATGGGAATGTTGCAGCATTACCCTCGCGTCCTTTGCCAACGCTTGTGATTTTAGCATCACGCATGTTGAGAACAACAACAGCGCTCTTTGCATATTCAACACCATCCAAGGTAACTGTTAGATCGTTGAACTCATAGGCGCTACCACCTGTGCTAATAAAATCAACGCGTGTTGATGGTGGGTTTGCTGTGTCGAAAAATGCAGCACTAACGTGTGCATATGTTCTTGTGCCGTCCTCAGCAGTTGATGTAACAATCCAAACAAGTGGATTGCCGTCCAAATCATAAAGCGGACACACTGTTTCGTCAGCAAGTGTAACCTTTTCGCCATCGTAATTTGGCTCAGCCGCACTTACGCTAATTGCAAATAAGCATGCAAGAACTGCCACTATTGCAATCACAAAAAATAGTTTCTTTTTCATAATTTTCTCCTTTTTACGCATTACGCGCATATTGATACTTTATATTAACATATATGTGGAAAACTGTCAAGATGAACAAAAAAAAAAAAAAAATGGACCATTTTTGTGAATGTTGCACAAAAGGTTGGCGTTTTTTGTTTTTTATATTGCTTATATTTTCAAGCGATTTTCTCAAAATCATACACTTGTAAAGGGCTTTTTCAAAATGCGTTATTTTGAAGCTCGATGATAAATAGTATTTTTTTGGTTAAATTATACAGTTTGGGCATAAATGTTAATTTTTTGTGAATTTACGCAAAGAGATTCTATCGCTACGCTCCAGAATGACAGGGCGTGTGTCACCCTGAGCGGAACGCAGTGTAGTCGAAGGGTCTCCTTTTTTGGGATTCTTCGCTACGCTCCAGGATGACAACGACGCATGCCAAGCACGTTCCCCTGATCGAAATGCAGTGGAGTCGAATGGGTCTAAAGAAGCCACGAAAAACCGTAATTCAGCCTTCCCCAGTGGGGGAAGGTGTCAACGAAGTTGACGGATGAGGTGCTAAGAACCATTTGTGCCAACATATAAAAGAAAACACGCATTTTGTGCGTGTTTTCGTAATTTGGGTTTTATTCAAATCCGACAGCTAATTATCTAAGCTCAGCGATATCAAGGATAAGTCTCTCAGTCTTTTCCCAGCCGAGGCATGGGTCGGTGATTGACTGTCCATATGTGCATCCGTCAGGCTTTTGTGCGCCGTCCTCGATGTAGGACTCAATCATAAGTCCCTTAACAAGCTTCTTCACATCCTCGTTGTGGCGAGTTGAATGCAAGATTTCCTTTGCAATTCTTATTTGCTCGAGGTATTTCTTGCCTGAGTTTGCGTGGTTGGTATCAACAATAACACCAGGGTTTTGTAGATTTGTTTTTGCGTATGTTTCAGAAAGGTGAGCCAAATCCTCATAATGATAGTTAGGAAGTGACTGACCGTGCTTATTTACGTATCCTCTTAGAATTGCGTGTGTGAGTGGGTTGCCCTCTGTTTCAACCTCCCAGCCACGATAGATAAATGTATGCTTATGTTGACCGGCAGTAATTGAGTTCATCATAACCGAGATATCACCACTTGTTGGGTTTTTCATACCAACTGGAATATCAAGTCCGCTGGCGGTCAGACGGTGCTCTTGGTTTTCTACCGAGCGGGCACCGATTGCAACGTATGATAAAAGGTCGTTTAAGTATCTATAATTGTATGGGTAAAGCATTTCATCAGCACAAGTGAGTCCTGTTTCCTCGATAGCCTTTATGTGGAGCTTACGAATTGCGATAAGTCCGTTTAGCATATCTGGGTTTTCGTGTGGGTCCGGCTGGTGAAGCATTCCCTTATAGCCATCACCTGTTGTTCTTGGTTTGTTTGTATAGATACGAGGAATAATAACAATCTTGTCGCTAACCTTTTCTTGAACCCTTTGAAGTCTTGAAATATAATCAAGAACTGAGTCCTCACGGTCTGCTGAGCAAGGTCCGATAACAAGCACGAGCTTGTCACTCTCGCCTGTAAACACCTTTGCTATTTCCTTGTCGTTTTTCTCTTTTACTGCTTGCATCTCACTTGAAATTGGGTACATTTCCTTAATTTCCTGTGGGATTGGCAATTTTCTTTTGAAATTCATATTCATTGTCTTTTCTCCTTGCATTTGCTAATTGTATTTGCTTAAAATTATTGTTTTTTATCAAAAAATGCTCGACGGTGTGTCGATAATTTCATAATTTCCTTCATTTTCTCGGTGTCCTCGTTTTCTATTGAATCACGAAGCTCCTTGAATTTTTCCACGAATAAATCCATTTGTGAAAGAAGCTCATCTTTATTTAATAGAAAAAGCTCGGTCCACATATTTTCGTTTATTTTTGCGATTCTTGTTAAATCTCTAAACGAGTCACCTGTATAGTCAACTAAATTCTCTGACTCCTTACAGGTCATAAGAGAAACCGCGATGCAGTGAGTGAGCTGGGATAGAAATCCTATCATCTCGTCGTGCTTTTCAGGTGAAAGCTCGGAAACTGTTTTAAAACCAAGAATTTTGCCAAGCTCACGACAGCACTGGATTCCCTCAGGAGTGTTTTTGTCCGTTGGGGTGACGATATAGTTTGCATTTCTGAATATTGATTTATCGGCATTTTCAACGCCGTAAACCTCTTTACCAGCCATTGGGTGAGCACCGATAAACTCAATTTCCGGTCTTAAAATCTCTTGGATTTTATAAACTACTGGGCTTTTAACACCCGTAACGTCGGTTAAAACTGCTCCATCCTTAATATAGCCTTGATATTTCTCAATCCACTCGGTCAAAACCTTTGGATAAAGAGCGAAAACTATAACATCAAATTTTGAAACATATTCGGGGGTTACCTCTGTTGTACCGTGAGATATAAGCCCTTTTTCTACTGCATAATCTATTGATTTTTGGCTTCTTGTGATTGCGCCAACCTCGTAGCCTAAGTCTGTTAGTGCCTCGGCGTAGCTACCACCGATAAGACCAAGACCAACGATTAAAAATTTTACGTCCTTTATAATTTTCATTCTGCCACCTCCTCAAAAGATATGCCTAAGGTGTGAATATCGTCAAAAAAGCTTGGATAGCTTTTTGAAACTGCCTCGCATCCATCAATTGTTCCACCAAGAGTGGACAACAAAACAGCAAGTGACATCACAATTCTATGGTCGTTGTGCCCATAAAGAGCTTCTGTCGGTGCATGTAAGATTGAGGGGTTAATTATAACCTCATTTTCGTAAACCTCAATTTCAGCACCAAGCTTTCTAAGCTCCGACGCCATAGCCTCGGCTCTGTCGCTCTCCTTGATTTTCAGCCTCTTTGTTCCCACAAAGTGAGCACCATTTTTTGATGCTGCTATTGCAAAGCAAACAGGGGCTAAATCGGGAGTATTGGATAGATCTATCGTTTTGTAGGATTTTTCTAATTCCTTAAAATGCTTTTTGTAAATATAATCGGCTTGAAGTGTGTCGTTTTTGAGTCCTAAAACAGACACGTCTCCGCCTAAAATGTTAAATGCATCTAAAAATGCGCTGTTTGAGGCATCTCCCTCAACCATGACATTTTGAGATTTATATTTTTGATTTCCTCTAATATAAAACTCGTTTTCGCTTCGTTTAATTTCGATGCCGAAGGTCTTTAAAGCATCAATTGTAATATCAACATAAGCTTCGCTTTCAAGCTTGGTTGTTACCACAATTTTGCTATCATCTGAAAGCATTGGCAAGGCAAAAAGCAAGCCGGTAATGAACTGACTGCTGATATCCCCACGAACATAGAACGTGTCGGGCATTAATTTGCCTTCATATTTAATACTTGTTTTATCCTTTGTTACCTTTATTCCTTGATTTTTACAAATTTCATCGTAAACCTCAAGTCCTCTTGACATAAGTCTTTCGGTGCCGACAAAGGTTGCACTATCATTAAGCGCCAAGGCAATAGGAATAAAGAACCTTAAAGTACTGCCGCTTTCAAGGCAATTAAAATCATCGAATTTTTCTTTTAAATTGCCACCAAAAACAGACACGTCATCGCCTTTTTTTGAACAACCAACACCAAGAGCGCCAAGGCAAGAAAGTGTTGCCTGCATATCCTTGCTATCGATAATTCCCTCTATTTGACTCTTGCCATTTGAAAGAGCCGAGGCAATTAAAAGTCGATGCGCATAGCTTTTTGACGGGGGCGCTTTTATTCGCCCCTTGGCAATCGATTTTTTTATTTTGATTTTCATTTTAAATATTCCTTTAAAAACTCAAGCGCCATTACATAGCCAGAAAGTCCCTCACCTGTGATGGTCTTTAGACAAGCTTCACGCACATAGCTTATTTGTCTAAATGCATCGCGCTCTTCAACCTTTGAAATATGAACCTCAACGCAAGGTATTTTTGTCGCCTTTAATGCATCTAAAATCGCAATGCTTGTGTGGGTATAGGCAGCGGGATTAAATATAATTCCGTCAATTCCCTTAAAAAACGCTTCTTGAATTTTGTCAACTAAATCGCCCTCGTGATTGGATTGAAAAAACTCAATCTCAACCCCTTGTGCGTTTTCTAAAATCAAATTTTGTAAATCCTTGTAGGTTTCCCTGCCATAAATATTAGGCTCGCGGATTCCGAGCATATTTATGTTGGGTCCGTTTAAAACTAAAATTTTCATTTTACAATTCCTTATATAATAACTCAGCTACCTCATCAACTGTGCCGTCGCCATTTATAATCACATCTGCAACGCTTTTGTAGATTCCGTATCTTTCATTATATCTTTTTTCTATTGCTTCTCTGTCCCTTGAAAGTGGTCTATCTTCAGTTGGCATAAGCTTAGAAAGTGAACGGTCAAGGAAATAGATTTTGCCGTTTTGCTTCAAAAAGTCTACATTGGCTTCGCGCAAGATTGCGCCTCCACCTGTTGCAATAACAAAACCATTTAATTTAGACACGTCCTCGACGATTTTCGCTTCCAAATCTCTAAAATAGCCTTCGCCCTTATCTGCGAAAATAGTAGGAATATCCGTGCCCTCAGCCTTTACAATTTCATCATCGGTATCAATGAATTGCTTACCAGTCATTTGGGCAATTTTGGTACCAACGCTTGTTTTACCAGACGATGGCATACCAACAAGAATAATATTATTCTTTTCCTTAATCACATCACTGTAAATATCATCACAGAGGGACTTATCAACTGTTTTGCCAGTAAAATGCTCATATGCATAAACCGCTTGAGCGCCAAGCATATAAAGTCCACCCTCAGCCCTTATGCCAAGTGCTTGAGCCTCTCTTACGAGCTTAGTTTTAATTGGGTTATAAACCACATCAATCAAAGCTGTAAGTCTTGGGAATTTCTTTAAATCTATTGGTGTTGCGTTGTTTTTTGGATACATGCCCACAGGCGACGTATTGAATATAACGTCAACATCTGTGTGGAACGCATACACCTCCTCATATGAAAGCGCGCCGTCAACCTTAACATTAGAAACAAGGATAATTTCTTTTGCTCCCATATCGGTAACAACTGCTCTTGCTGTTTTTGACGTGCCACCAGTGCCGATAATTAAAACCTTTTTGCCCTCAATTTCAGCACCCACGCGCAAAACAAGTGCGCGCATACCTGAGTAGTCGGTATTATATCCGTACAGTTCTCCGTCTTTATTGACCACTGTATTAACAGCGCCTATTTTTTTTGCATTATTGTCAACATAGTCAAGCATTGGAATTACCTTTTCCTTATAAGGAATTGTAACATTTATGCCCATAAACTCACGTTTCTTTATAAACGACTCTACGTTTTCAGGCTCAATTTCCTTAATTTCGTACACGTAGTCGCCTATTTTTTCATGAATCACCTTTGAAAAGCTATGTCCCAAATGCTCTCCAATTAAACCGTATTTCATTTTTTGTTCCTTCAAAATTGTTTATAGCCCTCAAAATTGAGGGCTAAGTTTTATTTATTTAAGCCCTTCAAAAACACATCCGTACCATAACGTAATGCGAGCATATCGCAAACAGCTAATGCCAAAACGCTATCAACTACAACAGATGCGCGACGCACAATACACGGATCGTGTCTGCCCTTGATTTCGAGCTTTGTATTTTCCATTTTTGTTAAATCAACACTATTTTGCTCTTTAGCAATTGATGGTGTTGGCTTAACTGCGATATTTATTATAATAGGCATTGAATTAGTGATTCCGCCATTGATTCCGCCGTTATTATTTGTTTTTGTTATTACTTTACCGTCGATTATTTCAAATGGGTCATTTGCTTGGCTACCGCGCATATTTGCAAATTCAAAACCAGCGCCAAACTCAACGCCCTTAACACCACCTATTGAAAACAACGCGTGAGAAAGAATACTCTCAACGCTGTCAAACCAAGGCTCGCCAACGCCGGCTGGCATACCATAGATCGCACTTTGGAGAATTCCACCAACGCTGTCCTTGTCTTGGCTTGCCTTCTCTATTTCCTTTATCATTTCATCCTTGCAGTCTGTCAAAACTGGAAAAGAGAGTGTGGATAATAAATCAATATCAGCTGAAATATCGCAGAAGACTCTATCGCTAACGCCTGCACACGTTAAAATATGAGTGCCGATTTTAATTCCCAAGCCCTCAAGTGCCTTAATGGCAATTGCACCACCAGCAACCAATGCCGCTGTGATTCTGCCCGAAAAATGTCCGCCTCCGCGATAATCCTCGTATCCGTGATACTTTTCGTACGCAGTATAGTCTGCGTGCGAGGGACGTGCGATGCTTCTTTGATAATCTCCACTTTTTGTGTCCTTATTTGGAATTACAATTGTAAGTGGTGTGCCTGTGGTTTTGCCCTCAAAGACTCCACTTAAAATCTCATATTCGTCCATTTCTTTCCTTTTTGTGTCAGTTGAGCCGTTAGGTCTGCGTTTTGAAAGCTGACTCTTTATAAACTCCTCGTCAACTGAAATACCCGGGCAAACGCCATCTAAAACAATACCGATAGCCTTGCCGTGGCTCTCACCAAAAAGTGTAGCCGAAACGCTTTGTCCGAATGTATTTTTCATTATAAAATACCTCCGTCAATATAGTTTTTTACTTCGTCAATTCTTATATCTCTAAATTCAAACGAGCCGATTTTCTCAACATAAACAATTGTGATTAAATCGCCCTTTGCCTTCTTGTCCTTTTTTATGTAAGAGAGCAAAATCTCGCTTGACGTGTCTAATTTTGTTGGTAAATTATACTTATTTAAAACTTTTATAAGTCTTTCTCTTACACCATCACTACACATTGGAAGCATACCAAGAGAAACGCCCTCGCCATGCAAAATATCGCCAAGACCAGATGTGCTTTCAATAGCGTGTCCTATGGTGTGACCAAAGTTTAAAACCTTTCTAAGATTTTTCTCCTTTGGGTCCTTTTCAACAACGTCCTTTTTGATTTTCAAGCCACCTAAAATTATTTTATCAAGGTCGTTTTCAAGGTTGGCAGAATTTTCAATCAATTCAAACAGCTCGCTGTCGTAAGTGGCTGCCATCTTAATTCCCTCGCAAAGGCCAGCCATTAGCTGTCTTTTATCAAGAGTTTTTAATGTATCACTGTCAATAACAACCTTTTTAGGCTGATAAAATGCGCCGATAATGTTTTTAACACCGTCAAAATCAATTGCAACCTTGCCACCGATTGATGAATCAAGCTGGGATAGGAGTGTGGTTGGAACGTTATAAAAATCTATCCCCCTCATATATGAAGCGGCAACAAAGCCACCAAGGTCACCACAAACACCACCGCCAACGGAAACGACAGCATCCGTGCGAGTAAAGGATTTTTCTACCATAAATGATAAAAGCATTTTATAGTTTTCAAAGCTTTTGCTACCTTCACCCTGTGGAATTGTCACTATGTAACCGTTTTCACAGGCAGATAAAACCTTGCTTGAATACTCATTTGGCACTCCAGAATCGGTTAAAATGAGCACTTTTCTTTTTAAATTTAGATACTCACCGATTTTATCTAAGGCGCCACGCTCAATAACTATATCGTAGCTATTTTCGCCCAAATTCAATGGTAAAATCATATCCTTTCCTCCTTTTTAGTGATTTTGTGTTGTTTTTTACGAATGATATGTGCCGACAAGCTTAAGCCTGTCGCAGGTAGCACCAAGCTCCCTTAGCATATCCTTGCCGTTTTGTGTATTGATATTGCCGTCAGCCTCCACAAAGAAATAATAGTTCCAAAGAAGCTCCTTCATAGGACGCGAACGCAAATTTCTCATATTATATCTATGCGCGCCTATAATATCTATTGTTTTTGCCAAGGCTCCTGCCTCATTTTTTACAGTAAAGACAAGCATGAAATGCTCGTTCATCTTTCTTTTTGTGTCATTTGGAGAAAGATTCAATGCGCGAGAGAATGCAACAAAGCGCGTTGTATTATTTCTGCTTGAATTGATTTTCGATTCGAGTATATTAAGTCCGAAAATTTTAGCAGTTTCGTCAGAGGCAATGGCTGCAATCTCTTTGTCGTTTGATTCCTTTACAAATTTTGCAGCTAAGGCTGTGTTTTGATAGCTGATTTGCTCATATCCATGCTTATTTATGTATTCACTGCATTGAGCGAGTGCCTGTGGGTGGCTTATCACCTTTTTAATATCGTCCTTAGTTGCGCCCTCATTTGCGATTAAGCAATGGTTAATTTCAAGGTCTAAAACCTGATTAACATATAAGCTACCAGAAAAAAGCAAGTCCATAACTGTTGAAACGTCACCTGCATAGCTGTTTTCAATCGGCAAAACGCAAACATCACATTCGCCATTTTCAACAGCTGAGTAAGCAGATTCAAAATCCTTATACGAAACGTATGTTGCCTCAGGATAAAGCCTTTTTGATGCAATATGCGCAAATGCACCCTCAACACCACTATATGCAACACGCATTCCCTCATTTAATCTTGCTTGATAGGAGCGTGAAATTGACATTGTGTTCTTCAAAAACTCAACATAATACTCTTTAACTATTTCGTCCTCAATATATGCTGAATTTTTATTTACAACCTCGTTTTCGCGAGAGGTATCAAGAATTGAAAGGCCGTGCTCCTTTTTATATTTTGCAACAAGCTCACTCGCCTTCATTCTCTTTTCAAAAAGCTTTGCCATCTCACAATCTACTTCATTTATTATGCCTCTTGCAGCTTCAAGCTCGTTCATATAAAGCCCTCCATTCCACATATAATATAATATATATTATAAACTTCATTTATATTATTTGTCAATAGATTTGGCAAAAATACTTTAGCATATTAAACTAATAAAAAAAGCGTGTGCAATTAAGCACACGCTTTTAAATTCAATTAGTCTTTATTAACTGTATTGTTTGTATAGTAGTTTACAGAAGCTGCTGCATTTGATGTGATTTCAATTGTAGCAACCTTGTCTGCAACCTCTGCAATGTCAACACGCATTGTGCCGTCAACATCGTAAAGCTCATTTTCTTCGCTGCTTTCAAGCTTAACATTAAGCTTAACATTTACGCCATCAACAGTTGCATCAAATGAGTCAACAACATCTCCGTTTGCATCCTTCAATGTGATTGTATATTCTTGACCGAATTCGCCAAGCAATTCAATGAGTGATACCTTCTTATCTCCAACTGTGTATGTTGTCTTATATGTTTCACCATCTAATTCAAATTCAGTTGGATCTTCTGGTGCTGTTGATGCGGTAACGAAAATAAGAATATCGTGAACCTTGCATCCAGCGTCAGGACCTGGGCAAACACCAGGACCTCCACAGAGGTAAGTTCCTTCGGATGAGATAACTACAAACTTGCCATCTTTAAATTCAGTAGCAATTTCTGTTGTTGTATTGATGAATGATGCCTCACATTCAGTACATACTGTCATACCATCTGATGTAACCTCAGAAAGAGTATGTGGTTTTCTTACAGTATAATCCTTGCACTCTGTTTCTTGACAATCGTCATCTGCACTACACTTATAAATTGTATAACCATAGGTTGAGCAGGTCGAATCAATGATTGTTGTAGTCGACTCTTCGTTATATATGTGAATGCCTGTTGCTTGTGCGCCTTCATCGTCGCCATAAGCTTCAAATACAGTTGGACAAGTTGTGCACTGATAGAATGCATTTTTAATACATGTTGGAGCACTTACATATTCGCCTGGAACAAATGTGTGTCTGATCTCAGAAACATCTTCGCCACCCTCGTTTATAGATGTTGCTGTGCATTGGATGCTTGGAATGCCGCCACGGCTACAATAGTAAGGATAGTTACCATTAGTTAAGCATGTTGCAACCCATTTACCGTCAACCAATTGAAGTTGATCGGTATCAAGAACCCAATCGTGTGCGATTTTAGGTTGAATATCGCGCTTTTCTTCTTTATCACAATTTGCATCTGCGCTACATCTATACAATGTATAGCCTTCTTCGCAGCAGTTAGCCAATTTACCACCATTCTTTATGTCGTAAACGTGATTGCCTGTTGCTGGAACTTCACGGCTATAATCAACATTTGGAACCTCGTCATCAAATGCACAGTAGCCACAGTCGTCACATTTAGCCCATTCCTTACCAGGGGTGATACAGGTTGGTGCAAGTTTTTCAACGTATGTAAGCTCAGTAACGCCTTCTCTTGTGTAGGTATGTCCAAGAGGCTCGTAGTCTGCAACCTTTTTGGTTTGTTTACAACCGTTTGCACATTCCATAATCAAGTAGCCAGCTGTTAAGCAGGTAGGTTCAACCTTTTCGTTTTCAACTGTAAACTCGTGCTCAAGAGCCTTAAGAGTTTCAGCTAATGCAAGGTCCTCTTCTGTTGCTCCCTCGCCTGTAAGAGATTCATAGGTAATAACCTTAACCTCATCACAGTCAGCGCATTTATATGTAATTTGTCCGTTAACCTCACATTGTGGAGCAACGTTAATTACCTCTGTTGGGTCTGTTTCATCTTCGCCATATGTTCTTTCGAAGGTGTGTCCGAGTGCAGGAAGTGTTTTACGATCCTTTGTTGCATCGCAGTATTCACAAATCATTTGTGAGAAGCCAGCCTCTGTACATGTAGCAGCAGTAGCATTTGCATCTTCTACATATTTATGATATTGTGACAACCCTGTAATGCTTTGTGGGAATTCATTTCTCTTTTCAGGCTCAGCGCCGCAGTTTCTTGAACATGTGTAAAGGTCGTAGCCCTTTGTTTGACATGTTGGGTCAACTGTTTGTGACTTTTGCATATCATGACCTAAAGCGGTAGCGGGAATCTTTTGTGTCCCACCACATTTTGAGCAGGTTTGTGTTGTTTCTCCACCTGTTGTACATGTAGCTGTTGTTGATGTGTTTGTCCACAGGTGCTCGCAAACCGCAGGAGTATTGGAGTTTGGCGTATCGGTGGTTGGAGTATTTGTATCGTCTCCACCCTTTTTACCGCATGCAGAGAAAACAAAAACCACTGCAAGCATAGCCAAAAGTATTAAAAATAATCTTTTTTTCATAAATCTTCTCCTTAGATTAATTATTTTTACATAATTATTATATAACAACTTCGCCTTAGTGTCAATAGATTTGTAGATTTTTGGTTGTTTTTGACAGTATTCTCGGGTTGCTTTTGTGCATTTTGACAATTGAATATGCGAAAAGTACTTCTTATATTTCTATATATAGTAAAATCAAAAGGGGCTGGTTATCAGCCCCTTTTTAGTTATTCGGTTTTTTCATCGTTATTTTCTGTAATTTCTTCTATCGGTTCTTCAATAACTTCCTCATATTCAGAATTTACAGGCTTTTCCTCATCAGAATCATCGGAAAGTCCAAGCTCTCTTTCAAGACGACGTCTTTCGTCCTCTTGCATTTTCTTTTGCTCCTCCATTTGGCGAGCGCGTCTTTCGTTTTCCTCTTGGCTTCTCTTTTTCTTTTCAGTAACTAATGCCTCAACCTCATCCATTGTCACGCCATCCTTCATAGCGAGAGTAAATTGCTCGTCGTCCATAATTTCGTTGCGTAATAAGAATTCAGTAATAAAGTCAAGCTTTTCTCTATACTTTGTGAGAAGCTCGACAGCCAAGTTGTATGATTCATCAATGATTTTCTTAATTTCTGAATCAATTTTTGCAGCTGTGTCATCAGAGTAGTTAGGAGTAGAGCCGAAATCTCTGCCAAGGAATACCTCGTTTGCGCCGTGCTGTGAGCCGAAGTGGATGGTGCCAAGCTCATCGCTCATACCGTACACGGTAACCATCTTTCTTGCAACCTCAGTTGCGCGCATAATATCGTTTGAAGCTCCACCTGTGTAGTCGCCGAAAACAAGTCTTTCAGCAACGCGACCTCCGAGCATCATAGCGATTCTTTCCTTCATTTCCTGCTTGGACTCGCTATACTTATCCTCAGTAGGAGGTGTCAAGGTATAGCCAAGAGCCATTCCACTTGGAATTATGGAAATTTGTCTAACCGGATCTTGGGTTGGCAAGACGTGTGAAAGGATTGCGTGACCAGCCTCGTGACAAGCAGTATTGCGTTTTTCCTTTTCGCTCATCTTTCTTGCCTTCTTTTGTGTACCAACAGTAATCTTAATCATGGCATCCTCAATTTCTGCCATACCGATTAAGCTCTTACCACGGCGAGCAGCCAAAAGTGCACTTTCATTTAGTAGGTTGGCAAGGTCAGCGCCTGTAAAGCCAACTGTAGCTTGAGCAACTTTGTGTAAATCAACGGATTCCTCGAAAGGCTTTTTCTTTGAGTGAACCTTCAAAATAGCTTCTCTGCCATCAATGTCAGGATATCCGATTGTAACCTGACGGTCGAAACGACCAGGTCTTAACAAAGCTGAGTCAAGAATGTCAGGACGGTTTGTTGCCGCCATAACAATAATACCTGAATGTCCGTCAAAGCCGTCCATTTCAACAAGCAATTGGTTAAGTGTTTGCTCTCTTTCATCGTGGCCACCGCCAAGACCTGCGCCTCTTTGACGACCAACAGCATCAATTTCATCTATAAATATAATAGCTGCAGGCGATTTTCTTGCGTTATCAAACAAATCTCTAACACGTGACGCACCAACACCAACATACATTTCAACAAAGTCAGAGCCTGACATTGAATAAAATGGAACGCCAGCCTCACCAGCAACAGCCTTTGCAAGTAATGTTTTACCAGTACCTGGAGGGCCAACTAAAAGCACACCATGAGGGATTTTCGCGCCAAGACGTGTGAATTTTCCTGGGTTTTTAAGATACTCAACGCACTCAGTAAGCTCTTCCTTTTCCTCGTCTGCTCCTGCAACATCAGCAAATGTAACTCTTTTGTCCTTGTCGGTCATATTTCTTGCCTTGGATTTGCCAAAGCTTCCCATTTTTCCACCATTTGCTTGACGCATTGAGAAGAACATAAAGAGTAAAACTATACCAATAAGAATAATAAATGGCAAATATTGAACAATCCAAGGTGTTTCCTTGATAGGAATAGTGTTTACTCTATTCTTGTCAAGATTCCAGTTAGGATCATCAACAACCTCACCATTTTCGTTTAGAACCTTGAAGGAGTCCTCAATCTTAGTCAATTCTGCTCCTTCATAATTGATAGGGAAGAATTTATAAACCTCGATAGATGTAAACTCACAAACCTCTGCATATTCCTCGCCATTTTCGTTCTTCAAAATGACGGTCATTTCGTTGTTATTAAGGTCAAATTCGTAGCCGTAGATTTTATTATTATAAAAATCCTCTACCATTTCGTCATAGGTATATGGGTCATCGTCGCGAGTTAGGTAGTTAAAAATTGTAGCTACCGTAAAAATCAAAACAGCGATGAGTATCACATAAAATATTATGACGCCCGTATTTCTTTTCTTTCTCATAGTTCCTCCGTTTATTTCTCGTATATTTCTTTCTTAAGAACCGCGATATATGGTAGTGTGCGGTATCTCTCGGCATAGTCAAGACCATAGCCGACGATAAATTCATCAGGAATTTCAGCACCACAATAGTCGGGGGTGAAATTCACCTCGCGACGTGCAGGCTTATCAAGAAGTGTAACTGTCTTTACACTTTTTGCACCATTCAATTTTAAATATTCGCAAAGATATGAAAGGGTTCTTCCACTGTCGATAATATCCTCAACAACGATAATATCAAGCTCGGAAAGATCACTTCTATGCAAATCAAGAATTATGTTGATTTTGCCACTTGAGGTTGTGGAAGCACCATAGGATGACACCTTCATAAAGTCAATTTGAAGTGGCTTCTTAATTTTTTTCATAAGGTCGGACATAAAAACAACACTACCCTTTAAAATTCCCAAAAGCAGTACGTTTTTTGCATCTTTATAGTCGTTTTCTATTTCTTTTGCGAGTCTTGTTGTTATTTCGTCTAAATCAGCCTCGGTAAAAAGTTTTCTTTCAAGGTCCTTATCCATTTTCAGTCTTCCTTTTCTTAAAAGTTTTTATAGTAATTCCATTACCCTTGTAGCCATCGGCGATAACAACACCCAGAGCTGCAATAATTTCGTCATCCATACATATTAGAGGTATTTTATCTCTTTTGTGTGACGGCAGGTGTGTATCAACAAAAATTTGCTTTAAGCGCTTTGTCATTTTGCCAGCCTTTATTTTATCGCCGTCCCTTTTTGAACGAGCATAAAGGGGAGATGTGATTTTTTCCTTATCGAGCTTGATTTGTAAATCAAGACAGTATCCACTTGGTGCATCTTCGGTATTTAAAGAAACATATGTGTCTATCGCCTCGATATAATTATGCCCATTATTTAGTGGTATAAGGAAATTAACATCCTTTAATTCCTCTGTTTTTATAAATGCTGCGTAGCTATGCTCAATTTTAAAGGAAATGCCGTCCTTTAAATTTACATAAGCGCCTGCTTGTGCATTATTTATAAGCTCAATGCACGACCTTGTAGCTGTGTGGTCAAGCGCCACGTGGGACACCTCTCTTAAAAGCCTTGACAAAATAGAATAATCAAGTGAGCGCAAAACCGAAACAGGCATTTTGCCATCGTCAACGCTTTCTAAAATAATTTTATCAACCTGCTTTTTAAAGTATTCCTCGTCGCTTGTAACAATCTCGCCAAGACGCAGTATAGCATCAAGAAGATCGGGATTGATTTCCTTTAGACAAGGAATAACATTGTGTCTGATTTTGTTTCTTGTATAAACCGTTGACAAATTTGTTGAATCAGTCACGTACTCAATATTATTTGCCAAGCAATAATCAAGTATTTCTTTTTTAGACAAAAAAATGAGTGGGCGCACAATAAAGTCATTCACAGGCTTAATTCCAGAAAGTCCTCTTGTGCCTGTTCCTCTTGTGAGGTTGAAAAGCACGGTTTCTGCATTGTCGTCTGAATTATGTGCGGTGGCAATACATTTATATTCGCTATTTGAATTTAAAATTTCGTAAAAGACCTTATATCGCTCGCGCCTTGCTGTTTCCTCAATTCCAAGACCATCGCGCTTTGCGATTTTTGGAATATCAATTTGTCTTGCGATAAATTTAACACCATATTTTTCTGCCGTTTTTTTAGCAAACTCCTCATCTCTTAGCGCCTCGTCCCCACGAATCATATGGTTAATATGAACAGCGACAAGATTTTTGCATCTCTTTGACAAGAAGTGTAATAGGGCACAGGAATCAGCCCCACCGGAAAAGGCAAGAACTGTGCCACTGTAAATATCTTGCATTTGATATTTTTCTATAGCCTCAAAAATTCTCTTTTCCAAGTTAAGCTCTCCCAAAATCAAAATATATAATTTATATTACATTATTTTTTTAGAAAAAGCAATAGTTTATATAAATTTTTCATCATTTCATCACTAATGTATCATAGAATGGAAAATATTGTTCGTTGAAAAAGGCATGCTTCTCCTTTAAAATTAAATTATGGCAATATGGGATATTTCTGAGGAGGTGAAGAATGAAAAACCTAAAATTTCACGCGCACAATATCTTTAAATTATTGGCGCTTATAATAATTTCATCAGAGCTTGGAATTTTAAGGGCACTAATCTGCCCACACTCGCTAATTGAGAAAACCGCTGTTATAAATGATATGCCACTAATATTTGAATATCTATCCTTTTCAATCGTAATTTACATAACCGGGTTTATTCTTTGGTGTATTTTAGAAAAGAAAATTTGTAAGGAAAAAAACAACACAGATTTTTCGCTTTAGTGCTTTAAAGCGATATCATTTTAGCGCATTAAAACAAAGGTGGCACAAAGTCAATAACTGCTTGACATTTGTGCAATTTGTCCAAAATTATACATTTCCAAGGTGAATATTCAACCCCTTTTTGGGATATTTTTTGTCAAGTGGAAAAGTGAAAATTTTTATTTTTCTACATCGACCATTTTCGACAAATGAGTAAAATCAAGGGCTTTTTTCAACTTTTCCACACCTCGATTGCGTGGAAAAGTTGAAAATCACCTCGGTTTTGTTAGAGTTTTGCACTTTTTCCACTAACTTTTCCACACTTTTTTAAAATCGTGCCACTTTTCCACCATTGAATTTCATTATAGGCAACTGTATAAAATGATTGTGCACTATGTACAAATTTTGTTAGTCAACTATCAAATTAAAAATTAACAAATTTTCTACGTTTTGACTAAAAATGAATAACGACAAAAGCCTAAAATGAATGTTTGTTTTTATGCAAGGTGTCATTCTTTTCTCGAATAAAATAAAAAGAACCGTTTTCACGGTTCTTTTTTTATTATTCTTGTGGGATTTCTTCGTTTTCCGGTGGAGTTACATTTTCTTCCTCACCGTCAATATCATTGAAGCAAATTGTTGTTGACGTTGTCTTTGTTACGCCTTCACCGATATAAGATACAGTATCATCCTCAATCACGTAAGCGCAGGCGTGTACAGCAAGAGCCTTGGCTGTATCAGACGAAATTCCGTTCAATTTAACTTGAAGCTTTGTGTAAATAGCGCCACCAAACTCCATCTTTATAACATTATTATTTACCGTCGTTGCATCAGAATTTAATAGTTCTGTTATAGTGGTATCGCCAGAAACGACAAGACCGTAATTAATTACAACATCCTTATTATACATTGTCTTGTTAAATGCCTTGTATGCTTCTATTGCTGCAAAGTTAACCTGAATGTCGTACATAAATGCATCGTCACTCTTTGAGTATCCCTTTGAGGTAAAGAGTGAAGCGACAATCTCAGTTTCAACCTCAACTGGGCATCTTGTGCAGCCTGCATATGAGCAGAACGCAGAAATATACTTTTCACCGCTGAAGCGATATTCAAGCTCCGCCTTTTCATCGTGGTCACCATTATAGAATGCATCACAAAGATTGTAGCCATAAACTATAACGTTTGAATCCTTTATTACGCCATAATTTGTGTAGTCTGTTTTTTCATTATACTTTTCAATTATTGCATTACCAAGATTTGGGTTGTTGTTTGTTGAAGCCATAAGTTCTTTAATTTGTGTTGCTTCTGCCTCTGTGCCTGTGAAGAAGAAGGTAACCTTTGCGGAGCCCAAATTATTGAAAATGTGCTTATAGTCGTTTGCCTTAGCTCCTTGAATAGCTGTCAAAAAGCCTACGGGCATATAAACGTATTTAAGCGAAGAGCATCCGTTTAAGGTTTCATAGTCGTTATTTACTCTTTCCAAGGTTGTAAAGCCAGCACCAAAGCTAAAGGTTTCAAGAGAGGTACAGCCACTAAACGCAGCCTTACCAACACTTACGAGTGAGTTTGGCAAGGTTATTTCTTTCAAAGATGCGCAACCTTTGAAGAAAGAGCCGGACAAAGACGTTACGCCCTCAGGAATATAAATTCCTTTTAGGCTACTGCATCCCGAAAATCCTGCGTTGTTGCCTTGGAATAGCTCCTTAGGTAGATATTTTTGATTGTGTATAACCTCAAGGCTTGAGCAACCGCCGAAAAGGTTTTGTCCCGAAATAGAATTACAGTAAGGAACGGTCTTTTCAAGACCTGTTTCTTCGTCAATTACTGTATGAATTGGGAAGTATATTTCCTTGATATTTACGCTACCCTCAAACTTATACTGTCCGTGAATCTTATCAACATACTTTGGCATTTCAAGTCGAATCATATAGTCGCACTCACCTTTGCCCCATGTTCCACCATCTGATTTGTAACCCGCAAATGCAGTTGGGTCAGACGCAAGAATAGCATCGTTAAATTTTGAAAGATTAGCTGCTATGCTATAATAAGTGCTTCTGATAAGATAGTATGCAGGATAAACGTAGTATGTCGGGGTTGCTGCCAAGTCACTAAGAACTATAACAGAATCCGGATCGGCTGCCTTATAAGTTGTTTCATCCTCAAGCGCCTCAACATATGAAACGTACGCTTCTCTGTTTGCGTGAATTTCATCAAGTGTTGGTAGCTTATCAAGCTTGATTATGTTGTCTTCTGCACTAACGCAAATTGCAAAAGCACAAACCAAAATTGCTACCAAAAGTGAAAATAGTAAAATTTTCTTTTTCATAGTTTTCTCCTAAAAAATAAATAATTGTACAACATAATTTTACCACGCACCCGTGGAAAATTCAAGCAGGTTGCACAAAAAAAAAAAAAAAATGGAAATATTTTGTTAAAGTTGCACAAAAAAGAGGACTACTCGGAGTCCTCTTGATATTCTTACTTGTCAAAAAGTGCCAAATCGTTTCCTATAAAAGTCTTATTTAGCAATCCCTCCGTCCTTAAAAAAGGACACCTCCCTTTGCACAAGGGAGGCAATAATTACTTGTCAAAAAGTGCCAAATTAACAAGCATTTTGATGCGTGGGTGAATTTGCTCGTGGTGTGGGTTTAGCATATGCTGAGTATATACTATACCGATTTCGTTTGTTGGGTCGATTGAGCAAAGTGAGCCAGCAGCACCATCCCAGCCAAATTCGCCAAGAGCACAAAGGTTTCCACCCCAGCCCTCGTAAACCTTGGTGCGAACGCCTAAGCCGTAGCCATATTCGGCATTATTTTGCCATGTGGAAAACTGTGCCATTCTTTTTTCGTCAAGCATATTTGTGCCCATAAGCTTTACTGTAAGCGGGGACAAAATGCGATTGCCGTTTGGTGCTTTTCCACCACAGGACATCGCTTGAACAAATTTACCATAATCATCAATAGTGGTAATCACTCCTGCTCCGCCCGAGTCATACTCGCTGCCAAATATGTATGCGTTCGTTTTGCCCTTTAAATCCGCCTCGCCGGTGGAATAATTAAATATATATTGTTGAGCCATTTTAGATAAAATTTCATCATTCACGCGGAAGGTCGATTTTGTCATACCGAGTGGCTCAAAAATCTTCTTTTTCATATACTCTGAGAATCTAACACCCGTTGCAACCTCAACAACTGCGGCTAAAACATCGTGTCCAAAGCTATACGCCCAGCGCTCACGAGGTTGGTATTCAAGTGGCATTTTTGCAATGCCCTTCATAACCTCGCGGGTTGGGGCACGTCCATCTGTTTCTTCTACAATTTTTTTAATTTCAGCGTTCCCTGTGTCGTAGTTCAGCCCTGCGCTCATAGTGAAAAGGTCTTGAATAACCATCTCTCTTTTTTGCGGAACCAAATTATATGAGCAGTCAGGGTTATACACCTTTACCTGTGTGTCCTTGAACTCTGGCAAGTACCACCAAACAGGCTCAGCAAGAATAAACGCCCCCTCCTCATAAGCAGCTAATGCTGTTGCACAGGTGAGTGGCTTTGTGGCTGAATACATAAAGTAGTATTCATCACCTGTCATTTTAATTTTTTCTTCTCTATCAGCATATCCAAACGAATGAGCAAAAACCTCCTTGCCGTGATGGTAAACACGGATGCTTCCACCTGGAGTTTTTTCCTTTTTTGGAATTGTGTCAAGATATTTTTTTAAATCTGAAAAGTTATACATATTAACCTCTTTTCTATTTCCATTTAACCGTTTCCGGCTCTTTTTCCTTGCTTTCTTCTTTTTCCTGCTTGCGTTTTTCCTTGATTTTCAGCTTTTCCTTGATTTTTTGGAGCCAAAGCTTTTTGCGTTTTTTCTTTTCCTTTTGCTCCTTACAAATCTCCTCGAGCCTTTCTCTTATTTTCTCCTCCTCAAGCTCCTCCTCGGTTGGCTTGTGGCGAGTAATTTTGTGAACAACGTCGATAACCTTTTGTGGCTTTAAATCAAGTGCAACAGCAGTAACAATCAGCTCCTTGCGCTCCTCAACTGCTGAAATTGCAATATCAACAACCAAGGAAAGAATAAAGCCGACTATCATAATGAATGTCATTATAAGCGGAACTGCATTAAATGGGCTTGTCGCAAGCTCAATTATAGCTATGGTAATAACAATTATGTGGGTTATTCTTTTTGTGATTTTAACGGTTAATTTTACCCTTTCCCTCTGCTTTTCCTGTGTCTTGGTGTAAAACTCTCTTGTGCTTGCTAAATCATAAATGAAATAAAGCGCGGAAACTGTCAAAAGCGCGATGTTGGCAAACAAAACGCCAGTTCCAATCACAATTGAAATAATAAGGTAGGCTATGTAAACTATTTGAACGATAATTTCAATAGCACGGGCAAGTCTTTTAATTGCGTCTATTGTGTCACCGATGACACCTCTTGTATATTTAAGCATTTTACGTCCTTTTTATATTACGATTTTACAGCTCTGCTTTTTGTACGGAAGCGCATTGTCCAGCTTTGGTAACGCAGGCGGTCTGAAAGATATTTATCTTCAAATGAGTCACTGTGTTGCCACGTGCCCTTGAAGCTTGAATCCCTAACCTCAGGCATACAGTCGAGGCTTGGAAGCTGTTTTTTAGGCTCAATTTTGACACAGGGTGCGCCCAAAACGACCTGGAGTGCAGCGATAAGCCAATCGCGGGGCCCGATAAATTCATTTCCAACCTTGATTTTTGCTGGCAAAAACTCGCCATCCTTTATTTGGTCACAGGCAGAAATAATATCATCCCTTGAAGCTGTAATTGTTTTCTCTATTTCATATGGCTTGTCAAGGAAGCCATAAACATCAGAGCATACATGCTTGTCCTTGCCCAAAAGGAAGTCACGGGCAGAAAGCATCATATCGCTAAGCGAGAGTGAAATTGGCGCTTGCATTGGGAAAAAATCTTCATTTAAATGATTTAATATCATTTGCGCATCATTCTTTGAAACTACTCTTTCACCATCTGCCAAAAGCTCCTCTGAAAGCTCCTTGTATGTGGTGATTCTAAAGCGTGGGTCGGCTTTGATAAAGCGAATGAGCTTGCGCATACCATTTAAAATCTTTTCTGTCACCTCATCTGGCAAATCCTTGGGCTCAATCCATTCACCAAACGGAACTAAATTTTCCTTATGGTAGTTGACTGCGTCCCAAAAATCGCTCTTGATTGCCATATTTGGGTGGGTGTAGATTACTGCTCTTTCACGTGTGGCTAAGTCGTCAAGCTTTGCCTTGATATCCTCGTCAGTTGCTTCGCGCAAAAACCATTCTATGCCAAAGTAGTAATATACATGAAACATATTGCAGTAGTATGCGCCTGTGCCCTCCTTTACGTCGCAGAAGGTATCTGCGTAAATGGGAATTCCCATATCGTGGTAGCCATACATTGCAACATATGATTTTTGGTTGCCTGGTGGGCAGGCTGAATAAACCTTATCTATACCAAATGTATCCTTTATGTAGTCAATGCCGAGCGACTCCTGACGGATAAGCTCAGCCTTTGCCTTATAAAAATCCTCAATGTCGGTATATTCATTTATCAATGGGTGAAGTGTATGCCCATAGGTGTGGGTATCAATCTCGTGGTGGGAAAGCGCCTCAATAACATCATCCCTGCCCCAAGCCTTTAGCTGCTTTGCAAGAAGTCCAACAACCTGGAAGCATCCACGCACACCCTCCTCGCGAAACAGGTTTGCTTCATATAAAATACCATCAGCTGCGCGAGATGATGTAAAATCCTCGGTATCGAACGAAAAAATAATGTCGGTCATAGTCTTCTCCCCCGTTTATAAAATCCTTACTAAAATGACTTGTGTCAGCACTATTTATATGATATCATTTTTTTCGCACTTTTTCAAGTTGTATGCATAAAATTATACTATGAATTTATCGTTACTATTTTATAATTTAACGCACATAACGTACATACATAAGGAAAATGGTCTTGACTACGCAACGCGCAAGTCAAACGGCACACTTTATATCTACTTTGAGGACTCAGACGGTGCGCTTGACTGGAAAAGTAATTTAGATTTCCCAGCTAAAATGTACGGGCGCTTTTTTGCGCATAGAGGATTTTTAAAAATGTGGGAGAGCGCAATTCCGTTTTTGGAAAAGGAAATAAAGGATGAGGCTGTTGACAAAATTGTAATTTGTGGCTATTCGCACGGGGCTGGTCTTGCCGTTTTATGCCACGAGTACGCTTGGCGCACGCGAGAAGATATTCGCCCATCAATAAAGGGCTATGGCTTTGGATGTCCTCGCGTCTTGTGGGGCAAAAAAACAAGCGAGCACCGAGAAATATGGAAAAACTTCACCGTTATTAAAAACATCAATGATTTAATAACGCACCTGCCACCTTTTCTTTTTGGGTATTTTCACGTCGGCACGATTTTAGAAATCGGACAAAAAGGAAAATACTCGCCAATAGATGCCCATAGACCCGAAAGCTACACAAGCGAGCTAAAAAATGCGGGATTATAGAAAAACGCCACTTTTTTCGTGGCGTTTTATTGAGTTATTTTAATTTCTTTTCCATTAGCGTAAAAAGGATTTGGGAAGCGAGCCGTGGCTCGCTTTTTCTTTATAAATTCATCAAATGTCCGTCGTAGCCGTATTTGATGATGTAGAAGCTTTCTCCGTCGAAGTCGATGTCTGCGATTGAGCCGTTGACAACCCAAGGGGTATTTTTCATTTTTTCAAGGGGCAAGCCTTGAATATAGCATTGAAGTGCGCGAATCACCGACGAATGTGAGCCGATAAGGACTGTTTTTTCGCCCTCTTTTTTGGCAATTTCCTTTAATTTTTCCACTACTCTTGCTTGGAGATGTGTCATTGCTTCTCCGCCCTTTGGAACGTAGACGCCCGGGTCATTTGCCCATTTGCCGTAACCATTATCAAAGTTATTCTTTATTTGTTCAAGAGTTAAGCCTTCAAGCTCACCAAAGTCAAGTTCGATTAGATTATCTTCTTTAATAATCGGTAAATCAAGCGCATCGGCAACGCCCTTTACGGTATTGCAAGCACGCTCAAGTGGGCTTGAATAAATTGCGTCGATTTTGTATTTGTTTAGAATATATTCGCTCACGGCCTTTGCCTGCTTTTCGCCTAAAGACGAAAGCGGCACATCCGTCACACCTGCCAAATATCCACCCTCGTTTGACTTGCTCTGCCCGTGCCTTACTATAATAAATTTTGTCATGCTTTTGTCCTTTGTTTTTTATTTCCTTCATTATATCACATATAAAACGCTTTTTCAATCCGAAAACAAATTTTTAAAAACAAAAACGTACCCTAAACAAAAGAGGGACAGTAGTGCTAAGAGAAGGCACGAACACGAAGCCGTCGTAGGGGTTCCCCGAAGCGAAGTATGAGCTTTGGGGGTTAGCGTAGATGTACTTTGTACCTCAGTGCGAGTGATCGTGACTAAAAAAGCACATAAAAAAGAAAACACGCACCGAAATGCGTGTTTTCTACATTATAATTTGTCGTTAAGAACAAAATCCCTCCGTCACTTCGTGACACCTCCCTTTACAAAGGAGGCTTGGTGCTTTTTGTTCTATTGGTGCTATTGCGCCCTCTTATTTGCAAGCCTCTTCGATAGCAACTGCAACTGCAACTGCAACT
>JAFQOG010000012.1 GCA_017420755.1 Clostridia bacterium
GTAAAATATCCGCTATGGTTCCTTGCTTTTCCTCTCCCCAAAAAGTCCGGTGGACTTTCCGGGGTCCCCGAAAGTCGCAAGACTTTAAGGGGAAAAGGAGCAACCGAGCGAAAGGGGCGGGTTTGCAATCGCAAACCCGCTTTAAAGCGAACGTTGCGACGTCGTCGAGCGGCGAAGTTTGTTCGTAGCAAAAGGCAAAAATTCTTTGAAAAATCGAATGCAATGAGATTTTTCATCATTCCAAGCAAAAAACACATGTCTTTGATGCTTATAATTTACAGTTTTCCTGCCTTTTGCGTTCCAGACATTTTTTAACATCCCCATTTTATGTCGTCAAGCTTTCTTGTAATACCTCGTAAATTTCCCGTGCCTCCTTCATATAGGCAATACGGTATACCTTTCCGGCGGCGGTGAATGTGACCGTATTAAAAAACGTATTGTTTACGGAAATAGCGGTAATAGAAGAGATGGGAAGAAAAATTTCCTTTGTAAACCGGACAATCTCCACACCGCCGGGAATGATTTTAACGTATGCATTTTCATATACAGCTCCGAGAAAGAGCCAGGAAAGGATCAGGACCGGCAGGGGGAACATAAGCGCAAACAGCCCGAGCCGCACCAGGAATTCCTTGAAAGCAGCACCATAGTTCATGTTCCAGACAACAAGAACGGAAATATATGCGAGAACTGCTGCGAGTAAAAGCAAACTTTTTGCGTAAGCCTTTCCGTCTGTCTCAGAATAAGCCAGCACGGTGTAGTCCTCTTCCATGTAATTTTCAAGCATTTTTCGGTCTCCTTTTTCGTGAAAATTAAGAAAATTGACTTCGTCAATTCAAGATTCGCTGCGCTCACTTTTTATAAGGTAAATTTTCTTGTTATTGCGGAAATTACAACTTAAAAGTAGTAAATTCCTACATAATAAAAAAGTGCGCTCCGTGAGGAACGCACTGCATAAGCGTATCTCTCACTGTTGTCACACAGCATTCGTATTTTTCTAAGAGAAACCGAATAGAGAGAAACACCCTATGCCAAGGCATAGGCTTCCCTTAGAAAAATTTTATATTCATACTGTGTGACGATAATAGTATAGCACATATTGAAAGAAATTGCAAATTTTTGATAAAATTTTTGTGTTGGCAGAGAGATACGAACAATTTTACCCCTGTTTATACAATTAAAATGTGATGGGATTACTTGGAGACGGGGAGTTTTTATTATATTTACGACTGGAAATTGTACAAATTCTGCCCCGTTCCCAAGTTGTACATTCTCCTTTTTAATCAAACGCGCTTTTGCGAGTTTGCACCTTACTTCTTCCTTATTCACTATTACTTATTACTTTCCGAAAATCGACAAGTCTTTTTAGGGAATAGTGAAGAGTGAATAGGTAAAAAGTAAAATCGACAAGACTCTGACGAATCTTGTCGATTATTGGAGGCACCACCCGGATTTGAACCGGGGAATCAGGGTGTTGCAGACCCACGCCTTACCGCTTGGCTATGGTGCCGTATATTTACATTTCATTTATATGATGCAAAGAGACGCTTTATGCGTCTCTTTTGCTGGAGCGAATGACGAGGCTCGAACTCGCTACCTCCACCTTGGCAAGGTGGCGCTCTACCAGATGAGCTACATTCGCATA
>JAFQOG010000001.1 GCA_017420755.1 Clostridia bacterium
TAGATCCTACATCTTGGGAACTCTACGATTTGTTTGATTTCTAATTGGTATTCTGTCAATAAAACCTCCTTATGTTTTAATAATAGATTTCCGCACCTTGCTACCGAGCCATTTCCTTCGCCCTTTTCTTGACCGAGTATTGCAGGCACGCGCTATGCACGTTTTAATCTATGGGCGAGCTCATATCTCCGCACACTATCCATAGCTCCTGTATAACTCTCGGCACAAGGCTATTCAGTTGTACGAAAGGATTTTTTTCCTCTCTGCCCATTAAACAGAGCGAATAGCCTCGGATTTCTGCAAAGAAAATTAAAATTTTTCAAAAAATTTTTTCCGAAACAAAAAAAGCACGGTAAATCAATGTTAAAGACATCAATTTACTGTGCTTTTTCTGTAAATTATAGGTTTTTGACAACTGTATCAAAAATAATCTGATTATTTACAAAAAGGTACTTTATTTTTGTATGACTTTATGTTATAATACTACAACACATATAACATACTCAAGCGAGGTATACAATATGAAAACTAAGTCTATAAAGCAATTTGTAATTTATTCAAGAAAATCCAAGTTTACAGGCAAGGGAGAAAGTATTGAAAACCAGATTGAAATGTGTCGTCAATACATTGCAACTCATTATGGACAAGAAGAGGCAGATGCAGCTCTCGTTTATGAAGATGAAGGGTTTTCCGGTGGAACGCTTGAGCGCCCAAAATTCAAAAAAATGATGAGTGATTCACAAAAAATCAATTTTGCCGCTATTGTGGTCTATCGTCTTGACCGTATCAGCCGTAATATCGGTGACTTTGCTAAGCTCATTGAGGATCTTGGCAACCGTCACATTGATTTTATCTCTATTCGTGAGCAATTTGATACTTCCTCGCCTATGGGCCGCGCAATGATGTATATCGCCTCTGTATTTTCACAATTAGAGCGTGAAACCATCGCTGAACGTATCAGAGATAATATGCACGAGTTATCTAAAACTGGACGGTGGCTCGGCGGAACTACTCCCACCGGATATGAATCTGAAAGTATATCCAACGTAACTGTTGACGGAAAAACCCGTAAAGCATGCAAGTTAAAAATGATTCCTGATGAAATCAATTTGGTTAATCTCATATTCGATAAATTTATGGAAACGGGTTCACTTACAAAAACAGATGAGTTCCTTATGAGAGGTCACTACAAAACCAAACGAGGCAAGGCATTCACACGTTTTGCAATAAAAGCCATATTGTCCAATCCTGTCTATATGATAGCTGACGAAGATGCATACAACTATCTGGTAGAAAATGAGGTTGACCTTTTCTCAGAGCGCGAAGCATTTGATGGCATACATGGTATTATGGCTTATAACCGTACCCTTCAGCGTCCGGGAAAAGCCACTCAAGAAAAGCCAATGAACGAATGGATTGTTTCTGTCGGCAAGCACCAAGGTACCATTCCAGGTGCTAAATGGGTTCAGGTTCAAAAGCTGCTTGGTCTTAACAAGGCTAAGAACTATCGCAAGCCAAGAAGCCATGTGGCACTTTTGTCAGGTATTCTCTACTGCGGTAAATGCCAAGACTATATGAGACCGAAGCTCTCTGATCGCCAGACTGCAACAGGTGAAACGATTTATACTTATCTTTGTACTACCAAGGAAAGAAGCAGAAGTCACGTTTGCAATATGAAAAACGCTAACGGCAATATGCTTGACGCAAAAGTAATCGAGGTTATAAAAAGCTTCGGCAAACAAAGTGCAGATATGGCGCGACAAATCACGCAAACAAAAAAACGCATCAGCGGCAACCGTGAGGGTTATGAAGCTGAATTAGCGAAACTCAGATTACAGATTGAAGAAAACGAAAAAGAAATAAAGGCACTGGTAATCTCTTTGGGAAAATCCGAAGGAACCAATGCCGAAAAATACATTATAGATCAGATTGATGAATTACACGATAAAGGCGAAGTTTTAAGAAAAAGATTATCTGAACTTGAAGCAATCATTCAACAGCACGATTTGGCTGATATTGAGTTTGATATCATTCGTCAGATGCTCTCTAATATGGGTGAAAATATTGACAACTACAGTGTGGAGCAAAAGCGAGCCGCCATCAGAACCTTTGTTAGAAAAATAGTATGGGATGGCGAGAATGCACATATGTATCTCTTCCACAATGACGGTGAATACGAGTTCCCCGCTCCGCCTCACGGAAATGACGGAAATAACGACAATAACGGCGATGATTCGACCGAAAATTCGGGCGATACAGACGAGCCGTTAGGTGAGGATAGCGAATGA
>JAFQOG010000013.1 GCA_017420755.1 Clostridia bacterium
AAGGTGCAAGTGCCTATTGAAAGCGACCACGAATTTATGTGGGTTGAGTATGAACAGTTAAAGGGCAAAATGTTTGCTGAAATGCAAAACTGGGCTATCGAAATAGCAAAAACATTTTTTAAATAACGACAAAGCGAGTGCAATCAAGCACTCGCTTTTGATTATTTTATCTTTTCTTTCAACCGTTCAATTATAGTTATAAACCTTTGATTACCACGAAGCTTATCATATCTTTCCTGTGTTGTAAATCTTTTAAGCAAATCTTGACAAGGTGTAGTGCTCCAAACACATTTATCACAGCTTTCGTTACCCTTCATAATAGGCGAAGAATAAAGGTCGCCATCGTTAAATCTTTCATCAAAATCAACTGCATATTTATATGCTATTTCAAAATTATCTATCGCCTGTTCTTCATTACCTTGGAGAAGATACAAGACTCCTATTATTCTATAACAATCATATAAATCAAAATTCTTATCGCACAGATTTTCACCATAAATTGATTTGCATATAGAAGCAAGGCTTTCTAAAACGCTTATTCTTTCTTCAACGCTTGCAGTTTGACAAGGGTTTTTATAATCTGCATCAGCAATTTTCATTATATATTCATGCATTAGCGAATAAAGAGCATCAACCTGCCAACGATATGTTTCTAACAACTCGTTTTGAGGTATTAAATTCAAATGAGTTTTTATTCTTGTTTGATTAAATTGCATAGTGTGAGGCAATTGCTCTGCATAATACAATGCCTTTTCTTTATTGCCTTTTGAATAATGTGCATAACAAAGCATATTTGTTGCTCTTAATCTGGTTTTAGTATCTGTGCACTTATTAAAAATCAGCTCTAACAGCTCAATTTTTTCATCCAAAATACACGGTGTGTTCTCAATGCAATCTAAAGAAAACGCCAATAGATACATAACATCGTAATTGTTAGGCAACTCTTTCATAGTCTTTCTTGCAAGAGCTACCATTTCATCATATTTGCGTTCTCTATATAGAGAGTCTATCTGTTCCTTGAAAAGCTTAAAAGCTTCTTTGTTCTGCTCCTCCGAAAAGCCCAAAACCTCATCTGTTGACACACCAAAAATAATAGCCAATTTTGGCAATAGTGTTATATCAGGCATTGTTTTTCCTGATTCCCATTGAGAAATTGCAGACACAGTAACATTTAGAAGCTCTGCAAGCTCCTCTTGTGTCATATCCTTGCTTCTGCGAAAATTTCTAATATTCCTTCCTATATCCATAAATATCTCCTTACAAAATAAGTTTCAAAAGCGCTTTTGTACCTTCATTATATCAATGCTAAAAGACAAATTCAAGATAGCGTTTCTTTACCGTTGTTTAGTATCTCTTAAATTTTGTAAACACTACTAACAAAACCCACCAGCTAAGCTGGTGGGTTGTTGTTATTCTTGCTCCGGAGTGCTATTTGTTGTTGGCGCTCCGTTTGGAGTTGAAATTGTTTCGGTAATTGTGCTAACAATTCCGGCAATTGCTTGTAGGTCGCTTGGAATAATAAGCTTTGTTGCATTTCCGTCAGCAACCTTTACAAGAGCATCAAGCTTTTGGAGTAGCAAGAATGCCTCTTGCGGTCCTGCCTCATTAATTAAGCGAATCGCTTCGGCTGTTGCATGATTAATCTTAAGAATAGCCTCTGCCTCAGCCTCTGCTACTCTAATTCTCGCTTCCATTTCAGCCTCTGCACGAAGGATAGCGGCTTGCTTTTCAGCCTCTGCTGCGAGAACCTTTGATTCCTTTTCACCTTGCGCTACAAGGATTTTACTTGCCTTTTCACCCTCAGCGCGAAGAATTGCTTCTCTTCTTTCACGCTCAGCCTTCATTTGCTTTTCCATTGCATCCTGAATTTCGTGAGGTGGCTTGATATTTTTGAGCTCTACTCTATTAATTTTAATTCCCCAAGGGTCAGTTGCCTCGTCAAGAATTGAACGGATTTTTGCGTTGATTGTATCTCTTGATGTAAGAGTGTGGTCAAGCTCCATTTCACCAATTATATTACGAAGAGTTGTCGCTGTTAGATTTTCGATTGCACGAATTGGATTTTCAACACCATATGCAAAAAGCTTTGGATCTGTGATTTGGAAAAACACAACCGTGTCAATTTGCATTGTTACATTATCCTTTGTAATAACAGGCTGAGGATCAAAATCCGCTACCTGCTCTTTTAAAGAAACCTGCTTTGCTACTCTTTCGATAAGTGGGATCAAGATATGAATACCTGTTTCCCATGTTTTTTCATACGCGCCAAAGCGCTCAATTACATATGCCTTTGATTGTGGAACGATTTTTATGCCCGAAATAAGTGCAATAAGTGCTATAAGAACAATTACTGCAATAGCAATTAGTATTCCAATTCCTGCGCTACCGGCGAACATCATTAATGCAAAATTCATATTATTCCTCCTTTGATTTTGAAACAAATGCTTTATTACCACTAACTCTTTCGAAAATGACGATTTCACCCACCTCGATTATTGAATTGTCACTTGAACGAGCGGTCCAAACAAGACCATTGATTTTTACAGCACCCGTTTCTTTAATATTATCAATTGTTTCAACTACCATTGCTGTTTTTCCAATGTTAAGCTCCAGATTTGTTTCAGAGCCCTTCATTTTTTTAACAAGCTTTTTCACAAGTGGTCTTGTCGCAACAAGCGCACCCACAGATAAAACAACAAATATTATAATTTGCCAAGCGATTTGCATTTGTGGAAAAATCGCTACAACTATACCTGTGATAAGAGCCGATGCGGAAAACCAAATGGAAACGAACTGCGTTGTAACAAGCTCTAACACTAAAAACGCGATTGCCAACGCAAACCATAACCACATCATGTAACATTCCTCCTTTGACTAGTTATTGTCTAAATCAATTTTATCATAACTACAAACAAAAGTAAATATTTTTTAAAAACAAAATCTCGATTTTTGGACAAATCGCATTAATTGTCCAAATTCAAGTAAAGCTCTACATTATTTTTAAGAACATTTTCTTTTATATAAGGTTCAAGATTATATTCTCTCTTTTCAAGACTTGTTCTCTTTACAAGCTCGACAAAAGCGTCCTCATCATCTAATGGATATAATGACTCGCTGGGCAAAATATCTCTTTGACCCTTTATATCACTTGCAACAATTGGCAAGGATGCTCCCATCGCTTCAAGAATGTTGAAAGGAAGCCCTTCTATTCTAGATGCAGACACATAAATGTCTGTATTTAACAAATATTCTCGTACATTTTTTGTAAAGCCTGTAATAATGAGCCTATTTTCGACACCCAACTTTTTAGCAAGCCCTTCAAGCTCTTCTCGACAATCACCATCGCCTACAAGCGTAAGCCTTGCATTTTCCAATCTAGCAAGTGCCTTAACTAAAAAGATTTGGTTCTTTCTTTTACTGATTTCGCCCACATAGGTGAGGCTTAAAAGCTCGTTGCGCTCTCTTTTTGTATTAGTAAAATCAGTGCGATTTGAGTCAATGCCCATGCCATTAATCAAAAGCACCTCTTTTTGACAAAGCTTATTTTCGGTTGCAATCTCGTAATCCTCGCGATTCATAACGAAAATATAGTCCGTGCGTCGTCTCATAAGCCTTTCCGCAAAAAGATATAGCTTCTTTTTAAAGGATTTATCATTTTTGGAGAAAAGATATCCGTGAACGGTGTTTACAACAAGTGGTTTGTTTTTCATTCCCCACATTGCAAAGCGAGTCCAAAAGGCCGACAGCGAGGTGTGAAGATAAATCGCATCAAATTTCTCTCTTTTTAAAATTTTGCGAATCTTAAACGATAGGAAAAAATTTTTCAAGGAAAATACGCTTTTTTTAAATGGAATTTCAAAATCCGCATCCTGTGTAGATGTCATAACATACACATCATGCCCCTTTTCCTTAAAGGCATTTATGTATGGTGTATGAAAGTTTTTTATATGCACCATATTAGATGCCACTAGCAATATTTTCATTTTTTTCTTTTGAATTTCTCGTTTCTGTTGAACATTTTAAATGGGGTTAGGAAAATTATTTTAATATCATTGAAAATCGTCCAGTTTTCAATGTATTTAATATCCATTTCTATTCTTCTTTCGATGGAGGTATTATCTCCACGGAAACCATATATTTGAGCAAGGCCTGTAATTCCCGGCTTAACCTGATGCTTTACCATGTAAAGAGGAATTGTCTTGCTATATTCCTCTACAAATTTTGGCAACTCCGGTCTTGGTCCTACGAGCGACATTGAGCCAAAAAGAACATTGAAAAATTGTGGCAATTCATCAATGCCAAATCTTCTCATAAACGCTCCAAATCTTGTTTTTCTGCTTTCGTCGTCCTCGTCGTGCTCCTCTAAATCTCCCTCGTGATGCTCCTCTACTCTCATAGAACGGAATTTATAAATTGTAAATTCCTTATTGTTTTTTCCAACACGAACCTGCTTGAATATAACAGGACCTTTCGAGGTGATTTTAACGCCTATCGCCGCAAAAAGCATTATAGGTGAGGTTAAAATTATCAAAATCAAAGAACAAACAATATCAATAGCTCTTTTTATAGCTGCGTTTCCTATGTTGTCGAGAGGAATCGCTCTTGTATTAATAAGGGGAAGGTTTCCAACCATATCAACCTGACATTTTGATTTAAAATATTTATACGCAACAGGAATAATTGATGCTCTTATTCCATTTTGGTCGCAAATATTTATTATTCTTTGCGTTTTGGAGTCCTCCTTGCTTTCTAGAGCAATAACAACCTCGTGAGGACGATGCTCCTTGATAACAGTATCAAGGTCGCTATAATTGCCAAGCTTTCTAAAGCGTGGCTTCTCGGCGTCACTAACACAGCCAATTATTCTATATCCAAAGTGTAGGTTGTCGTTTATTTGTCTTGCGTACTCTACTGCACCATATCCATTACCAACAATCAATACATATTTTGGATTTTTGTTTTTAATACGAATATAGTGAAGAATTTTTGTAGCGATAATCTTTTTCACAGTAAGGACAGCTAAGGATATTAGGCAAATAATGATTGCCAAAACAAAATTTCTTGCGTTATCCTCTGTGAAAACCAATACTGCGACAACCGCAAAGCCCATAATAATCGCTTGCGCTGTTATCAGCTTTACTATTTGCGACATCAGCTTTTCCCAACGCTTAGCTGAATACAAATCAAACATAAAGTAAATAGCGCTGGCAAAAATCAAAAGCATAGCACCTATAACTATTGATTTCTCATTGATATCATAGCCTAGCCATCTATCTGCCACCAAAAAGGATATCGCCATTACGCATATATTTAAAAAGAAATCAACAAAAGCGCCAATATATTTAAGTGATGTCTTATTATTCTGTACCATATTTTCCTTCCTTGCAAAACAAAGCACTAATCAAAATTGACTAATGCTTCGCCTTTACTTTTTAGAATTTGAATATTCGTAATACCTATCACAAATCTCTCCGGAATCGCCTACTGCAACAATTTCTCCCTTTTCTATCCATACAGCACGCTGACATAGCTTTTTTATCTGTTGAAGTGAGTGAGAAACTATTATGCAGGTAACTCCTTTTCTTTGAAGCTCCTCTATTTTTTGTGAGCATTTAACTCGGAAATTTTCATCTCCTACCGACAAAATTTCATCAACAAGCAAAATGTCGGGCTCTACATCAATTGCTATCGCAAATCCAAGCCTTGCAACCATTCCTGATGAGAAATTTTTAAGAGGAACATCGATGTATTCCTCAAGCCCTGCAAATTCTACTATGCTCGAAAATTTTTCCTTTAGCTCCTTTTTAGTATAACCCAAAATTGCGCCATTTAAGTGAATATTTTCTCTTGCAGTTGCCTCGTAATCAAAGCCTGCGCCAAGATTAAGCAAGGGAGCGACGCTACCCTTTACCATTACGCTTCCCGCGGTTGGCTTGATTATTCCGGTAATTATTTTTAAGATTGTACTCTTACCCGCACCATTGTGACCGATAATACCAACGCTTTCGCCTTTTTTCACGCTAAAGGATATATCCTGTAAAATCTTTTTCTTTTGCCTTTTGATTTTTCCCTTTACAAGACGAACAAAAAACTCCTTTAAGCTATCGACCTTTTCTGCCTGCATGAAATACTCCATTGCGACATTGGTCAGCTCTATTACGGTTTGGTCTTCCTCGGTATGTATTTCTTCTACGGGCAAGGAATCATTTACAATTTCTTCCATTGCGACCTCTTAATTTTAGATGCTGAAAATAAATTTACGCTTTGTAATTGAAAACACAAGAGTGCCAACAATTGCAAACGATAGTCCTATGATATAAAGCGTAATCAAGCTTGTATCCACAGTTGCCTCATGAAGAGTTCCTATCTTTACACGATATATTATGTCTCTGAAATATTCTACGAAATGCGCCATTGGATTTAGCTTCATAACGAGCTTCATGACTATTTCCTGCCAAAGCGAGCCTAAGTTTTTAAGCTTATAGAATATTGGTGTAAAATACATCCACAATGTTAAAAATACATTGTAAAAATGCATAACATCTCTAAAGAATACATAAAGCGCAGATAAAATTAGTGACATTCCATAGTTGAACAAGAACAACGCCGGAAGCATCGGTATGGTTAGCCAAATCATACGGCTAAACACGGGCACTTGAATACTAACTATTAGCATAACCACAATAAGCGCTATAAATGAAAACAGGAAGTTAACAATAGCACTCAAATTGCACGCAAGTGGAAAAACATTGTATGCAATCTTATTTTTGGTTAATAGCCCTCGATTATATACAAGCGATGTCAAGGACTGCGATGTTGCGCCACGCATTGTATTGAAAATTATATTTCCGCATAACAAATACAGAAGATAGGTTTTGTCGTCGTTATATTTCAAAATTGTACCAAATACGATGTACATTACAAACATATTCAAAAGAGGATTTAATATCGTCCAAATAACTCCGATGGCAGAGTTTCTGTATTGAAGCTTAATTCCTCTTTTTACAAGCTCTATCACTATATTTGTATTTTTAGCAAGCTCCTTCTTTTGTTTTACCAAAAAGGGCTTTGCCTTCTCTTCTATAAATGCGGAAAATTTTGGTGATTTAAAAATATTCATTGAATTTTCCCATTGCAAATTTCATTTTATTTTTAGCGAAATTTGTCATTTTATAGTATTTATATAAAGTTATTATATCAAATATATGCGCAATTGTCAAGTGCTTTGATTTTTAATTTCTAGGCATGCACAAAGCTCGGAATACATGTATAATGAGCCAAGACAAATTATGGCTCTATCCTCACCTTGTGCTATGGCTATTGCCCTTGACACAGCGTTCTCTATGCTTTCGCATGGTGTCGCCTTAACTCCAATGGAGTTGAACACTTCGGCATATTCGCTAGCATTTAACGCACGAGGGTTGTCTGGTGTAATACATAATACCTCACTTGAAATTCTGGCAATTTGTCTTGCGATATATTGATAATCCTTATCAGCCATAACGCCCGTTATGGCTATTAGCTTTTGATCGTTAAAGTATTTTTTTACACTTTCAACAGCACTTAAAACACCCTCTGGGTTGTGTGCACCATCAGCAATAATTATTGGAGCCTTTGACAAGATTTCAAATCTTGCATGCCAAACCACGCATGACAAGCCTTCTTTTATAGCATTGTCGCTTATTTCAACGCCATTTTGACGCAAAACATCTATTGCGCAAAGAACATTCGATGCATTGAAAGGCTGATACTCTCCAAGTAATGGAATGAAAATATCCTTATGAGCGCCAAAATCAATTATAGTGCCATCAAGAGTCAACTGCTTGATTTGTGTCAAGCTATGATCCACCTTATAAAATGGTGCTCCCATCTCTTGCGCTCTATTAGAAATAACGATTTCGGCATCGTTATTTTCTCCGCCCCATATGCATGGAACATCGCTCTTTATAATTCCTGCCTTTTCAAATGCAATCTTCTCTATTGTATCACCTAGAATTGAAGCGTGATCAATTGCAATTCCTGTAATAACAGACAAAACAGATGTGTCAACAATATTTGTAGAATCAAGTCTTCCACCTAGTCCACATTCAAGAACCACATAATCACATTTATTTTTAGCAAAATACTCAAAGGCGATAGCCGTTATAAGCTCAAATTCGGTTGGTTTGTCGATCATTTTATCAACAACAGGCTTTATTTTTTCAACGAGAGCTACAAGCTCATCATTCGATATCATCTCTTTATTAATTGCCATTCTTTCATTAAAGGTTTTTACATATGGAGATGTGAAAAGTCCTGTTTTATAGCCCGCTGATTGCAAAACCGAGGATAGCATCGCACAAAATGAGCCCTTGCCATTAGTGCCGGCAACATGAATAAATTTAAGGCTTTTCTGAGGATTTCCAAGAGCTTCGCAAAGCGTGCCTATTCTTTCAAGCCCCGGATTACAAAATGTCCAATTTACCTTGTGAATATATTCAAGAGCCTCATCATAGGTCATTTTATATGTTCTTTTTGAATCAACATATCCAACTGCGCTTGCAAAGCTCCTTCTTTTTAGCAAGATGCAAAGAAGCAAAATCTCAAGAGGCGCAATTACCAAATAAATCGGTATTCTCCAAAAAACCAAAAATTGATAATACTCAAACAAGCCTATTGGCTTTATTATAAGAGAGCCTACAAGGTGTGCTAGCGCTCCCGATACAATAATTTGAGGCGCGCCCTTTTTACGCACTATAAATCTTGACGAAATGCCCGATACAACACCGACCATCATTGCTCCAAATGTTACAATCAGGTTAGGCGGATACATTTGATTTGAGAACAAATAGCTGATAAGATCAGAGCCTGCTCCCACTACTCCACCTACAATAGGACCAAACAAAATACCTGTCAAAATAATGGGCAGATTTTCAAATGTAATCCTGAACACTCCACCAAAATCTAAAAAGTTCTTGCAAAAAATACCAATTACCACGCTTGTCGCAGTAAGCATTGCGCAAACAGTTAAATTTTTGATGCTTCCGAATAGCTTTACCTTTTTTGTTGAATTCATAAAATAAAAATACCTCCTCGACGATATACAGATTTTTCAGCAACCATCTCGGAGAAAAGTCCAGCGGGATGCAATGCCCGTACCGCAACCTAGGTTTTCGTCCAAAGGGCAACTCCCCGTCCCTCTAGCACTTAACGCACGCACATTTACTCTGTAAAAATCTTATATAGTATGATAGCACATATGCGTATGTTTTTCAATACCTTTTGAAAAATCATATAAAAATCATTGCTCTTTCACTTGACAAGCGTTCTTTTTTGATGTATAATCAAAATGTAATTTGAGAATGATTATCAAATTTGAAAACGAATTTGATAAAAGGTTTCATTTTAAATCATCTAAGAGAGGAATTTTATGCCATTTGAAGAAATACTGCATGTACTTTTACATGCGTTAATCGAAACCTTAAAATCAATCCCTTTTCTCTTTTTAGCTTATTTGCTTATGGAATTTATTGAGCATAAGGCATCAGGAAAAATGGAAGGCTCTTTAAGGAAATTACGAGGCGCAGGCCCTGCTATTGGCTCGGCGCTTGGATGCATTCCACAATGTGGCTTTTCGGCATCTGCATCTAATCTTTACACCGCCGGTCTTATCACTGAGGGAACATTAATTGCTGTTTTTCTTGCTACAAGCGATGAGGCAATTCCCTTACTTATAAGCAATCCTGAGGCTCATGGCGCGATTTGGAAGCTTTTAGCTTGCAAGATAGGAATAGGAATTCTTTGTGGTTTTGCTATTGATTTTATATACAAAAAGCTGAAAATCGCTAAATCTCCTGTGGATTTGTGTGAGGACTGTGGTTGCGAGGAAGAAGGTGGAATTTTCAAGCCCGCCTTAAAGCACACATTAAAAATCACACTCTTTATACTTATTGTTAATGTTGTTTTAGGCTTCGCAATTGAGCTTTTGGGTCATGATAGGCTTAACACCATTTTGCTTAGTGGAAGCTATGCTCAGCCTTTTGTCACCGCCCTTTTAGGTCTTATTCCTAACTGTGCTGTATCAGTTGCTCTTACAGAGCTTTATATCGAAGGCTCTCTCTCATTTGGTTCTGCTGTTGCCGGTCTATGCTCCGGTGCCGGAATGGGCCTTACAGTTCTTTTCAAAGCCAACAAAAACAAAAAAGAAAATATTCGCATAGTTGCAATTTTATATGCCATCTCTTCAATATTTGGATTGATATTAATGCTATGCGGTGCATAATGCATAAAATGATAGGAGGAAATTATGATTTGCACAAAAAATTTATCAAAGCATTTCAAAAACGAAACCGCCATTGACTATCATGATATGACCTTCGAGGACGGTAAATCCTATATGCTTCTTGGAGCATCAGGATGCGGGAAATCTACTCTACTCAATATGATTGCGGGCATTCTCTCTGTAGATAGTGGCTCAATTGAGATTGATGGTGTTGATATGTCCCTGAAAACTCAAAAGGAAAGGGACAAGTTTAGAATTCAAAAAATCGGCTACATATTCCAAGATTTCAAGCTCATTCCCGAAATGACAGTAATTGACAATATTAACATTTTAAGGCTTGAGGGTGTTGACACATCGGGTGTTGATGAAATTTTAGCCAAGCTTGAAATTCTAGATAAGAAAAACAAAAAGGTAAAGCATCTATCCGGTGGTGAAAAGCAAAGAGTTGCTATCGCTCGTGCCATTGTTAAAAAGCCTGATATAATCCTCGCTGACGAGCCAACAGGAAACCTCAACTTCGCAATTGGCGAGGAGGTAATAAAACAGCTCGTTGAGATTTCAAAGGGAAAAACTCTTATTGCTGTTACTCACGACGAAAGACTTTCATCATATTTCGATTATGTTATTGACATGAATGAGATGACAGGAGGTAGGCGAGATGTTTAAGTTTGCTCTTAAAAATATGGCAATAAAGAAAATTCAAATCATTCTTGTTGTGCTTTCCGTTGTTATTTCTGCAGGCGTTGCAATCCTTGCGTATAATATTGCATCGCAAATTGATGACGGAATATCGTCAAATGCCGGCTACTACTCTCTTATCGTCGGTCCTGCAGGCTCTAACACCGATCTAGCAATGAATTCAATGTACTTTACAGGAAATCCTACCGAAACCATTCCATATTCTTACATGGACACTCTATATAAGGACACCAATGTAAGAAGAGTTATTCCTCTTGCAATAGGTGGCGGAACATATAAAAATCAATACAAGGTTGTTGGAACATCGGCAGATCTTTTGGCAAATAAGGGCTTCGATTCCGGAAATGCCTTTGATGATTCTACCGATTGTCAGGTTGTTGTAGGATATACAGTCGCTCAAAGAAATAATCTAAGTGTCGGCGACAAAATAAAGATTGGCCACGGAACTGACGCTCATGGTCAAGATCTTGAGGTTGTAGGCATTCTTGAGCAATCCTATTCCTCGTACGATACAGTTGTTTTTACACAGGTAAAGACTCTATGGCATTTACATGAGAATGAGGGCGAGGAGCATCACGACCACAATGTTTATGCGTTTTTAATAAATACAAACAATTTAACAGGCGCTTCTACTCTTATTAGAAAGCTCAATAATACAGTAATTGTTGACGAGGAAAGTGGCACTACATATCCAATTCAAGCCATCGAGCCTATGAGCATTATGCGTGGCGTGCTTGATGATTTGGGAGATACAAAATATATAACCCTTGTTCTTTGTGCAATTATTCTTGCAATGAACATTTTGGTTATTTCCATTATCACTCTTCTTAATATGTACAATTCCAAAAAGGAAATTTCTCTTATGCGCCTTATTGGAATAAGCATGAAAAAAATAAATCTATTATATATAATTCAAAACAGCATTATTGGAATTATCAGTACATTGCTTGCATTTGGAGCATCAAGACTCTGCTTACTCCTTATGAGTGGATTTGCACAAAAAATGGGAGTTGTGCTGAACTATGGTAAATTCTACCCTCTCGAATTTGTAATTCTATTGGGCGTATTCATAATTACTGTGTTGCCTACAATAATTTGCACATATTCAATGGCAAGAAAGGATAGCTTGGAGCAATGAAAAGAAGCATAATTTTAAAGATATTTTCAGTTATTATGGTGTGCTTGCTTATGCTATCGCTTGCTTCGTGTGGAACTCCAAGCTATGATGACCCCACTAAAATAAGCTTCAAAAGCGCATTGAGCTACGAATATTTAAAATCTCTTGATGGAAAGCCGATTACAATAAACGGATATATGGCAACCAGCTCCCCTGTTGACGGATCTTTTATTTATCTTATGAACCTTCCATATCAAAGCTGTCCCTTCTGTGTGCCAAACACGAACGAGCTTTCAAACACGATGGCAGTTTATCCGCAAGGTAACAAAAAATTCGACTACACAAATCAAGCTATAAAAATCACCGGCATTCTTGAGGTTTCTCGTAACAAGGAAACATTTTTCGAGGACAATTTTGGATATAAATTCAATTTTAAGATTGTAGATGCCTATTATGATGTGCTTGACGAAAGTGAGCTTGGCGACAAATCTCTTTGGACCGAAATTGCAAGCAGTGATATTATAACAGATATCTACGAAATGTATGATTATTTGTATTTTACAACACATTGGTTCACCTACACCGCAACATTTGAGCAGGGTAAGGATTATTTATATCCTAGTGATGCAATATATTTTATAACCCAAGATGGTGCGCAGTTCAATTACGGCTACAAGAGTGGTTATTTCGATTCTCTACGCTCTTCAGTTAATAGCATAAGTGAAACAGAGCTAAACGACCTTATCGAAAATATAAACAAGGTTGAGCAGTTATCAAAAACAGCCGTTTCGGAGCTTCAAAGAGGGCTTAATAATACTAGCGTGTATAAGCCTGTTGTAAAATATTCCGAGGAATTCAAGGACAATAGAACTCAATATGAATATCTGTCAGACGAGCTACAAAAGCAATACACTGCTCTTTTCGCTGAATTTTCGGAATGGATGTCAAGCTTTGAATACTAACATTAAAGGCAGGAAGCAAATTCCTGCCTTTGTTTTTGCATTTTTTTAATTTTCGCCTTGACAAGTTGATTTTTATATGTTAAAATAGGTCACAACAAAGGCATTGACGGAAAGAGTAGCAAAGCTTTCGTTTTTCAGAGAGGATAGCGCTATGGTGAAAGCTATCTATTACGATTTTTGTGAAGACCACTCCCGAGCTGTAAAGGGGTAACAACCTTTATCGTATATTCGCGTTAAGGATTTGAGTTAAATACAAGGTGGAACCGTGTTTTTTGCACCCTTGATGTCTTTTTGACATCAAGGGTTTTATTTTTGAAATTTATCAAGGAGGATATATTTATGAAAATCATTTTAAATGACGGAACAGTAAGAGAATGTGAAAGCAAAGCCGAGGAGCTTCATGTTATTAGACACACCGCTGCTCACATTATGGCTCAAGCCATCAGACGACTCTTCCCTCACGCCATCTTTGCGTATGGTCCTGCTAACGAAAAGGGCTTTTACTACGATGTAGATTTAGGGGAAACAAAGCTAACTGATGCTGATCTTGTTAATATTGAAAAGGAAATGAAGAAGATTACAAAGGAAAATCTTCCAATCAAGCCATTTACTCTTCCTCGTGACGAGGCTATCGCTCTTATGGAGAGCCGTGGCGAGAAATACAAGGTTGAGCATATTGGTGATCTTGACGATGATGCTGTTATAAGCTTCTATCAGCAGGGCGACTATATTGATATGTGCGTTGGTCCTCACCTTTGCTACACAAAGGCACTTAAGGCCTTCAAGATTTTGAAGCTTTCCGGTGCTTATTGGAAAAATGACAAGAACAATAAAATGCTCACTCGTATTAATGGCGTTGCATTTGCTAATCAAGAGGAGCTTGATGCTCACCTTAAAATACTTGCAGAGGCTGAAATGCGCGACCATAACAAGCTTGGTCGTGATCTTGAATACTTCACTACTGTTGATGTTATTGGTCAAGGCCTTCCGGTTCTTTTGCCAAAGGGCTCAAGAGTTATTCAGCTCCTTCAAAGATGGGTTGAGGATACCGAGCAAAAGCGTGGTTACCTTTTGACAAAAACACCTCTTATGGCAAAGCGTGAGCTTTACAAGATTTCAGGACACTGGGATCACTATCTTGATGGTATGTTTATTATGGGCGACCCGAACGACGAAACAAAGGAATGCTTTGCTCTTCGTCCTATGACTTGTCCATTCCAATATCAAGTATTTCTTAACAAGAAGCGCTCATACAGAGATCTTCCTATGCGTCTTGGCGAAACCTCTACTCTTTTCCGTAACGAGGATAGTGGCGAGATGCACGGCCTTATTCGTGTAAGACAATTTACAATTTCCGAAGGACATCTAATTCTCCGTCCAGATCAGCTCGCCGAGGAATTCAAGGGTTGTCTTGAGCTTGCAAAATACTGTCTTGAAACAGTTGGTCTTTGGGAGGATTGCACCTTCCGCTTCTCACAATGGGATCCTAATCGTACCGACAAATACGAGGGCACACCTGAGCAATGGAACGAGGCGCAAGAAATCATGGGCAAGCTACTTGATGATATCGGTCTTGATTATGAGATTGGCATTGACGAGGCTGCATTCTATGGCCCTAAGCTTGACATTCAGTGCAAGAATGTATTTGGTAAGGAGGACACAATCGTTACAATCCAAATTGATATGCTTCTCGCTAAGAAGTTTGGAATGGAATATGTTGACTCTAATAACCAAATGGTAACTCCATATATCATTCACAGAACCTCTCTTGGATGCTACGAAAGAACTCTTGCTCTTATTCTTGAAAAGTATGCCGGTGCTCTTCCTCTATGGCTATCTCCTACACAAGCTGTTATTATTCCTATCAACTCCGATTGCGAGGAATACTGTAATGGTGTAATGGAGAAAATGGACGCTCTCGGAATGAGAGTTGAGGTTGATACTCGTAACGAAACAATGGGTAAAAAGATCCGTGAGGCTCAGCTACAAAAGATACCTTATGTTATCGTTGTTGGAAACAATGAAATCGAGAGTGGAACTGTTTCTCTTCGTGCCCGTGGTGGAGTTGATTGCGGTTCTATGACTGTTGAAGAAATGACAAACAAATTACTCCTCGAAATTGCTACAAAAAAGAGATAAATAAAAAAAGAAAAATCTTGCCATTTGGCAAGATTTTTCTTTTATATAAATGTTATTGAGTGTGTTTTTAAATTTTAGATTTTTAAAATTCTAAAATTTATGAATTTTAAAAATATTTATTCTAAAAATCTTGAATTTTAAAGCCTATAAATCATTTTTAGTTAAGTCTGCAAAGGTTTCTCTACGAATAATTTCAAAGTCCCCTGTATCCCTTATTCCAACAACCTTTGGACGAGGAATTCTATTGTAATTGCTTGCCATAGAATAGTTATAAGCGCCCGTCACAAGCACAGCGAGAATCTCCCCTCTTTGTGGCTTTGGAATGTCAACATTTTCTTGAAGCAAATCTCCGCTTTCACAGCATCTGCCAGCAACTGTGCATTTAAAATCGTTTTTGTCGTTCATTCTAGATGCAAGGCAAACTGTATAATCCGACTGATAAAGAGCATATCTTGGATTATCAGGCATTCCTCCGTCAACAGAAACATAATTTTTAAAGCCAGGTATTTCCTTCGTTCCACCAACTGTATAAAGTGTTAGGCAAGAATCCGCAACAATACTTCTTCCCGGCTCCATTATTATAATGGGCCTTTTTATTTTTGAAGCCTCAATTTCAAGATTGATAAATTCAGATATTAGCCTTATGAATTCCTCATAATCAAGCTCCGGCTGAGATGGAATATATCTAACTCCAAAGCCACCACCGAGGTTCAAAATACCGGCCTCATATCCTGTTTTTTCCTTAATTTCGGCAATATATTTTATCATAAGCCTTGCTGCATCACAAAATGGCTTAATATCAAAAATTTGAGAGCCGATGTGACAATGGAAGCCATCAAGGCGTATATTTGCCTTACTCAAGGTGTATCTTACCGCATCATCAGCTTGTCCTGTTTCAATTGCGATACCAAACTTGCTATCTACCTGCCCTGTGGTGATAGAAGCATGAGTATGAGGATCAATTCCGGGTGTTAATCTAAGTATTACAGGCTGTATAATTCCCTTTTTCCTTGCGATTCTGTCAATGGAATCAAGCTCTGTCATATTATCAACAACGAAATGCCCTACTCCGTTATCAATTCCATACTCAATATCAAAATCAGTTTTATTATTTCCGTGGAAAAATGACTTTTCAACATTAAAGCCCGCTTCGAGAGCTGTATATAGCTCGCCGGAGGAAACTATGTCAATTCCGACATTTTCTTCCCTTGCTAGACGATAGATATATTTGCATGAAAAGGACTTGCTTGCAAAGGCAGGAAAGGAGCCTTCGCCGAAATACTTCGCCATAGCACCCTTATAGATTTGAAAATTTCTTCTTATCCTTTGCTCGTCCATGACCATAAGAGGCGTGCCATGCTTTTGTGCCAACAATAGCGTATCTGCACCAGCAATGCACAAGTGTCCTAGGTCATTTATGGTTAAATTTTCGTGTAACATTAGCTCTTCAAAAGCTCCTTCATCGTATAAAGTCCTGCGCTCTTTCCGCACATAAACTCAGCAGCCTTAATTGCGCCATCTGCAAAAAGCGCTCTATCGTATGCCTCGTGCTTTAAGGTTATCTGCTCGGTTGCAGTTCCAATTCTTACCTCGTGAATGCCAACTATGTTGCCGATTCTTATCGAGTTAATTCCAATCTCGTTTGTATCGCGCTTGCAAAGCCCGTTTCTGCCTTGATTTGCATAAGCCTCGGGGCGAACCTCTTTTATTGCCTCAAAAAGCATTTTTGCCGTACCCGAGGGAGCGTCAAGCTTACGATTATGGTGAGTTTCGATAATCTCAACATCTGCATCAGGAAAAACACTAACAACTCTTTTTACAACATCGCAAAGAGTTGCAATTCCAAGGGACATATTTCCTGTATAAAATAGTGCCACCTTTTTTGATGCCTCGTTTATTATTTCTCTTTCCTCATCAGTTTGTCCTGTTGTTGCCAGAATTGTAGGAGTTCCCGTTTTTATTGCATAATCGGTAATTTCCTTTGTCAAGCCATGAAATGAAAAGTCAATTATAACATCTGCCTTTTCCTTGACATCACAAATGCGAGTATATTCGTTTGGTTGAGGATTTTCTGTATATTTAATATCTACATATGCGACGCACTCGTGTCCTGCCTTATTTACAGCATTTATTACATGGTTTCCCATGATACCGAGCGAGCCAACTACTAATACCTTCATATTTCTATTCCTTGTTCTCTTAGTCTTTCTACGAGTACAGCCTCGTGATCGCTTTCCATTGGATAAAGCGGTGAGCGCAATACATTTTCTGTATATCCCATATGAGCCATAGCGCATTTTACAGGAATAGGATTAACCTCACAGAAAAGTGCGTTAATTAAAGGAAGTAGCTTTAGCTGAAGCTCACAGCTTCCCTTTACATCGCCCTTGAAAAATCTATCGCAAATTTCAACTGTTGCTTTTGGTAATGGATTTGACAAAACAGAGATAACTCCTTTGCCTCCAAGCGCCAAAATTGGAACGATTTGGTCATCATTTCCGCTATAAACATCGAGCTTATCGCCAACGAGCGCTATTGTTTCAGCGATTTTACTAATATTTCCGTTTGCTTCCTTAATAGCCACGATATTTGGATGATCTGCCAAGGCAAGATATGTTGATGGTTCAATATTAACGCCTGTTCTTGATGGAACATTATAGATAATAACAGGCTTTGTTGATGCATCAGCGATTGCTGTGTACATTCTTATAAGTCCCTTTTGAGTTGCCTTATTATAATATGGTGTTACAACGAGAACTGCATCTGCGCCAACCTCGCACGCGTGTTGAGTCAGCCAAATTGCGTAGTCTGTATCATTACTTCCTGTACCTGCGATAACGGGAACTCTGCCGTTTACTTGCTTTACAACAAATTCGATTGCGTCCTTATGCTCATCATCAGTTAGAGTTGAAGCCTCTCCTGTTGTTCCACACACTACAAGCGCATTTATTCCCTCGGAAATTTGGAATTCTACAAGCTCGGCGAACTTTTTGTAATCTATCTTTCCGTTTTCGTCAAATGGTGTAATAAGAGCGGTTGCTGCACCTTCAAAAATTGTCTTTTTCATTTTAATTCTCCTTTATTTTATCTTAAAGATTATTTACATAAAAAAACTCCGAATAATCGGAGCATACACAAAATATTGGTTAAAACAAAAATACTATATTAACCAACACATAGCACTCCGTAAAAACGACAGTCGGTCAAATCTTATTTGACAAACCAAGAAAGGATTGCGAGTCCCTCTTTCGGCATCCTGCCCTTTCACAAATCCAACCCTTTCGCCCGAGGTTGACGGATTTTGCTACTGATGCGCAGATGCGCCTCTATGATGTTGTAAATATAGTAACACACGAAAATGCTCTTGTCAAGAGGGTTTTGCGAAAAAAGTCGCATTTATCAAATATTTCCCATTTTTTCTTTGAGAAAATGGGAAATATGCAAAAAGAAGCTATTATTATAAAAAATCACCGACTTAAAATCGGTGATTTTTGTTTTATTATTGTTTATTTCGCTTTTGTTTCGCAGTAGATACAGCGGTAAACACGGTTTTCCTTATCGGTTAGACGGAAAATATGAGAGAGCTCTTGCTCGGTTGAGGTGATACAGCGTGGATTTTTACATTTCACTACATCAATCACCTCATATGGAAGCTCCGGATGAAACTTCTTTACAATTTTTCCGTTTTCGATAATATTAACTGTAAGGTCAGGATCAATATAGCCCAAAACGCTCAAATCTACATTTAGGCTTGTATCAACCTTAATTATATCCTTGCGTGTCATAGTTTTGCTGTAAGCATTCTTTATAATCGCTATATTGCAATCAAGCTTATCAAGTCCAAGAAAATGATAAATATCCATTCCCTGTCCTGCTTTTATATGGTCAATTACAATACCATTTTTTATCTCGTCAACCTTCATTTTTAGCCTCCAATAAGAATTTGATTAGAGCCATTCTTATATATTTACCATTTAGAACCTGTCTAAAATAGCACGCGCGAGGATCCTTATCTATTGCCACGGAAATTTCATTTACTCGTGGTAGTGGATGTAGGATTGCGAGATCGCTCTTTGCGTTATCAAGCTTTTCGGGAGTCAAGATATAGCTATCCTTAAGTCTTATATAATCCTGCTCATTGAAAAATCTTTCTCTTTGAACACGAGTCATATAAAGAATGTCTATATTTGGCATAGCGTCCTCAAGAGATGCGGTTTCTATATATTCTATTCCGTTTCTTTCGAGTACATCATGCTTGATATAATCGGGAATTTTTAGCTCGTCGGGCGATATAAGCACGAATTTAACATTTTTATATCTTGCCATGGCAGAAATGAGTGAATGAACGGTTCTGCCGAATTTTAGGTCTCCACAAAGTCCTACAACAAGATTGTCAAGGCGTCCCTTCTCGCGTTTGATTGTAAGAAGGTCAGTGAGTGTTTGAGTTGGGTGATTGTGGCCACCATCACCCGCGTTAATCACAGGAATTGTAGAATTAAGAGATGCAACCATAGGTGCTCCCTCTTTAAAGTGGCGCATTACCATAATATCTGCAAAGCATGAAATTACCTTTGCGGTATCAGCTACACTCTCTCCCTTTGCGGCAGAGCTACTTTGCGCCTCAGAAAATCCGATCACGCTTCCTCCCAGCTCTATCATAGCAGACTCAAATGACAAGCGAGTTCTGGTAGAAGGCTCGTAGAATAGTGTTGCGAGCTTTTTTCTTTTGCAAACCTCTGCGTATTTATCGGGATTTGCGATTATATCCTCGGCTGTTGCGATAAGATTGTCGATTTCCTCGTTTGTGAGATCCTCGATTCCGATTAAGTGTCTCATCGTTTTTTCCTTTCGTTTTTATTTTGCGTCAGGATTATGCTCCGTAAACCTCAAGATACTTCTTAATGCGGTTTACATTCTCCTCGTTTGCCTTATCCTCTGAAAGATATTCAATAATGTCATAAACATCAACTACTGAATATACTGGGAAGCCAAATTCCTCCTCGATTTCAACCATAGCGCCCTTTTGACCTTGACCCTTTTCCTTACGGTCAACCATTACGAAGGTTGCGGCAACCTTAACGCCCTCAACGCTCTTCATAATTTCCATGGTCTCGCGAATTGCAGTTCCGGCTGTAATAACATCCTCAACAATTACAACCTCTTCGCCTGCCTTTGGCTTATAGCCTACGAAAACTCCGCCCTCTCCGTGATCCTTAACCTCTTTTCTGTTAAAGAAGAATGGAAGGTTTAGTCCTTCGTTTGCAAGTGCGATTGATGTAGAAACAGCTATTGAAATTCCCTTATATGCAGGACCATAAAGAGCTGTTTGCCTCTTGCCTACCTTGTCAAGATAAGCCTTTGCGTAGAATTGTCCTAGCTTTGCAATGTGCTCTCCTGTTTTGATTTCGCCTGCGTTTATAAAATATGGGATTTTTCTTCCACTTTTAGCAGTAAAGTCACCAAACTTAAGAACGCCTGCGCTTTGTAGAAATTCTATAAATTCTCTCTTGTAGCTTTCCATTTTATTTCTCCTTATTAGTCAACAAATTCTCTTACGCATCTTCTGTATGCTTCAACAGGATCAGCAGCTGCGGTAATAGGTCTTCCTACTACTATATAATCGCTTCCGATTTTCTTTGCCTCGGCCGGTGTCATAACTCTTACCTGATCACCCTTATCACCATCGGCAAAGCGAACGCCCGGTGTTACTGTGATAAAGTCGCTTCCACATGTTGCGTGAACCTTTTCAGCCTCAAGTGGTGAGCAAACAATGCCGGCAAGTCCTGCCTTCTTTGCATTCATAGCATAGTGCATAACTACCTTATCCATAGGCTCGTTAATAAGAAGGTCGTCTCTCATTCTCTCCTCGCTTGTTGATGTAAGCTGAGTTACTGCGATAAGAAGTGGTCTTGTGCCGTCCTCTCTTGTAAGTCCCTCAAGTGCTGCCTTCATCATTGCGATAGTTCCTGATGCGTGAACATTTGTCATATCAACATCAAGGCGTGATAGCACTGCCATTGCCTTCTTTACTGTATTTGGAATATCGTGAAGCTTTAGGTCAAGAAATATCTTATGTCCTCTTTTTTTGATTTCTCTTACAATTTCTGGTCCTTCAGCATTGAAAAGCTCCATACCGATTTTTACAAATGGCTTTTCATCCTTGAATTTAGCAAGAAAATTAAATACCTGCTCCTTGCTTGCAAAATCGCAAGCGACAATTACATCTCTTCCCATTAGTGTGCTCCTCCTATTATTTCCTTTAAATCTGTTATTCCATATTTTTTCATTGCTCTTGGTAGATCCTCTATGATTTTCTTACAAGCATAAGGGTCAACTAGGTTTGCTGCACCTACCTCGACTGCACTTGCACCGGCAAGCATCATTTCGATAACATCCTCGGCACAGCTTACTCCGCCACCACCAACGATTGGAATTTTAACAGCCTCGTAAACCTGATAAACCATTCTTATTGCAACAGGCTTAATTGCCGGACCTGAGAAGCCACCCATTTTATTGGCTACAACAGGCTTTTTGGTCTTTAGGTCTATTTTCATTCCGAGTAATGTATTAATCAAGCTTATTCCATCTGCGCCCGCATCCTCGCAAGCCTTAGCAATAGCTACGATATCGGTAACATTGGGAGATAGCTTTATAATTACAGGCTTTTTTGTTACCGCCTTAACTGCTCTTGTAACATCACCTGCAAGCTCAGCAGATACGCCGAAGCTCATTCCTCCGCCGTGAACATTTGGACAGCTTATGTTTATTTCAAACCAACCAACTATGTCCTCTTTGTCAAGCTTTTCAACCGCTGATACATAATCATCAATTGAAAATCCACTCACATTCGCCATAACAGGCTTGTAAAAGCATTTTCTTAGCTTTGGAAGCTCCTCACTTATAACCTTATCAACGCCTGGATTTTGGAGTCCTACGGAGTTAATCATACCTCTTTCGCACTCTGCAATTCTAGGAGTTGGATTTCCAAAGCGTGGGTCCTTGGTAGTTCCCTTAAAGGAAAATGTGCCAAGACAATTTATATCGTATATTTCTGCGAATTCATAACCAAAGCCGAATGTTCCGCTAGCGGGAATCAATGGATTATCTAGCTCTATTCCGCAGAGAGAGGTTTTTAAGCTTACCATATGATTTCCTCCTTTTCAAGAACAGGGCCATCCTTACAAATACGCTTATTGCCATATTTGGTCTTACAGCTACAGCCCATGCAAGCACCAAAGCCACAGCCCATACGCTCCTCAAAGCTGAATTGTCCGCTTGTTGTACTCTTATTATATACTGCCTTAAGCATTGGCTCCGGACCACAGGTGTAGAAGTATGTATAATCAACCATATCAAAGGCGTCTGTTACAAATCCCTTAACGCCATAGCTTCCGTCTGCGGTAGCCACAATAACCTCAACCCCGAGTGCCTTGAATTTATCCTCATAGAACACCTCTTCTGCACTATTAAAGCCAAGAATAACGCTAGGACTCTTTCCCTGTGCTACAAGCTCACGACAGAGCTTATACATTGGGGGAACGCCAGCCCCACCACCTACAAGAAGTGGCTTTTCTCCGCTTTTGTCGGTGTTGTATCCATTGCCTAGACCAGTTAGAGTCAAAAGCTCTGTACCACTATCCATATCGGCCATAGCCTCTGTTCCTGCGCCTACTACCTTATAAATAAGAGTTAGCTTGTCTCCCTCTACATCACATACTGAAATAGGGCGACGAAGATAAAAGCCATCAAGCTTTATATTTACAAACTGACCACATTTTATATCGGTACAGTCACCGCAAAGAACCATTTCATATGTGTTCTTTGCGATTTTTTTATTTGTTATGATAGTAAAAACTGTGTCTTTCATAATATCCTTATTAGCTATCTATTGTAGAAATTGTTAGTGTAATTTCCTCTAAAACATCGAGAAGAATTCTTACTGTATCAAGCGATGTGAACAAGGAAATGTTGTTCTCAATTGCAAGATGACGAATTTCGTAGCCATCCTTTTGGTTAGCTCCGCCAGCGCCAGCGTCGCTTGTGTTAATTACATATGCAATATGTCCTTGACGCATAGTTTCCGGAATATCGTTTGAGCCATTTCCAATCTTTTTCTTAACTCTTGTTCTAATTCCGTGCTCCTTTAAGAACTTAGCTGTTCCCTCGGTAGCCTCAATATTAAATCCGAGATTATAGAAGCGACGAATAAGCTCAAGAGCCTCTTCCTTATCCTCGTCAGCGATAGTAGCAAGAATTGTTCCATAATTTTGGAGCTGCATACCAGATGCTTGAAGAGCCTTATAGAATGCTCTGTTCAAGGTATCATCATAGCCGATTGCCTCACCTGTTGACTTCATCTCCGGGCTTAGATAAGCATCAATTCCACTAATCTTCTTATATGAGAATACAGGAACCTTACAGTACCATCTCTTCTTCTCCTGTGGATAAAGGTCGAATATTCCAAGCTCCTTAAGTGATTTACCAAGAATTACCTCAGTTGCGATGTCCGCAAGAGAGTATCCTGTTGACTTAGATAGGAATGGAACTGTTCTAGATGAGCGTGGGTTTACCTCGATAATATAAACATCATCGTTTTGGTCAACTATGAACTGAATGTTGAACAGACCAATTATGCCGATACCAAGACCAAGCTTTTTTGAATAGGTTAGGATTTTGCCCTTTACCTTGTCAGAGATTGAGAATGATGGATATACGCTAATAGAGTCACCACTGTGAACTCCTGTACGCTCTACAAGCTCCATGATTCCTGCAACAAATACATCGCGTCCGTCACAGATTGCGTCAACCTCTACCTCCTTACCCTTGATATAGTGGTCAACAAGAACGGGCTTATCAACATCTATTTCAACGGCGGTTCTAAGGTATTGACGGAGCTGTTGCTCATTTGATACGAGCTGCATAGCACGGCCACCAAGAACGAATGAAGGACGAACCAAAACAGGATATCCAACCTCGCTTGCTACTCTTACGCCATCTTCAATATTTGTAACTGCCTGTCCTCTTGGCTGAGGGATATCAAGCTCTTCGAGAATTTTTTCAAAGGCGTCACGATTTTCCGCTCTTTCTATTGCCTCGCAGTCTGTACCTATAAGCTTAACCCCACGCTCTGCAAGAGGAGCGGCAAGGTTAATTGCGGTTTGTCCGCCAAGAGATGCAATAACACCGTCTGGCTTTTCAAAGTCTATAACCTCCATTACATCCTCGACTGTTAGAGGCTCAAAATAAAGCTTGTCAGAGGTTGTATAGTCGGTTGAAACGGTTTCCGGGTTATTATTTATAATAATAGCCTCGTAGCCGGATTCCTTAATTGTCTTTACAGCGTGAACTGTTGAATAGTCAAACTCTACGCCTTGACCGATACGAATAGGACCAGCACCAAGAACGATTATCTTCTTTCTGTCAGTATGAATGGACTTGTTTTCACCCTCATGTGACGAATAGAAGTAAGGAATATATGCTCCAACATGAGCTGTATCAACCATTTTAAATACAGGAACAACTCCGTTTTCATGGCGAAGATTATATACTGCAAGCTCATTTGTGCCCCAAAGCCTTGCAATAAACTTATCTGAGAAGCCCATTTTCTTAGCCTCTGCGAGTACTGCTATATTATTTACATTAGCAGAAAGCTTTTTCTCCATATCAACAATCTTCTTAACTGATTCAAGGAAGAATGCTGTTATCATTGTAATCTCGTGAAGCTTTTCTACGCTTACGCCAAGACGAAGGAGCTGTGCGATACCGAAAATGTTATCGTCATGGAATTCTGATATATATTCAAGGATCTGTGCTTCGCTCCAATCATCGAATTTAACCATATGAAGATGGCAAACACCAATTTCAAGTGAGCGAGCAGATTTAAGAAGACATTCCTCGAGGTTCGAGCCAATGCCCATGCACTCGCCTGTTGCCTTCATTTGTGTTCCGAGCTTGTTTGGAACGGTTGTAAACTTATCGAATGGGAAGCGTGGGAATTTAGCCACTACATAATCAAGGCTAGGCTCAAAAGACGCCTTTGTGCCGGCAACCTCGATCTCGTCAAGAGTCATACCAACTGCAATTTTTGCGGTTACTCTTGCGATCGGGTAGCCACTCGCCTTTGATGCAAGCGCGCTTGAACGGCTAACTCTTGGGTTTACCTCTATAAGATAGTATTCGCTAGTTTCAGGGTTAAGAGCAAATTGAACATTACAGCCACCCTCAATTTTCAACTCCTTAATAAGCTTTATAGCGCTATCGTTGAGCATTTTAAGGTCATGCTCGTTAAGAGTCATGATAGGAGCAACAACAATTGAGTCGCCTGTATGAACTCCAACAGGGTCGATATTCTCCATTCCACAGATGGTAATTGCGTTATCGTCACCATCACGCATAACCTCAAACTCGATTTCCTTAAAGCCTCTTACGCTCTTTTCTACGAGAACCTGATGAACGGGTGATGCGTCAAGAGCACCTTGAGCAAGCTCGATATATTCTTCCATGTTGTATGCGAAGCCTCCACCTGTTCCACCAAGCGTAAATGCAGGACGAAGAACTACAGGGAAGCCAATCTTTTCAATTGCACGCATAGCCTCTTCCATGTTGTTTGCGATTTCAGATGGAATTACAGGCTCACCAATGGATTCACATAGCTCCTTGAAGAGCTCTCTATCCTCGGCTCTTTCAATACTACGACCGCTAGTTCCAAGGAGCTCTACTCCACTTTCCTTGAGAACGCCCTTCTTTTCAAGGAGCATAGCCATATTAAGTCCTGTTTGTCCACCGATACCAGGTACGATTGCATCAGGACGCTCATGTCTTATGATTTTTGCCACATATTCAAGTGTTAATGGCTCCATATAAACCTTGTCAGCAATTACGGTATCTGTCATTATAGTTGCAGGGTTAGAGTTTACAAGGATTACCTCGTAGCCTTCTTCCTTAAGTGCAAGGCATGCTTGAGTTCCTGCATAGTCAAACTCTGCTGCTTGGCCAATTACGATAGGTCCTGAGCCTATAATCATAACTCTTTTTATATCTGTTCTCTTTGCCATTTTCGTCTTCTCCTTTATCTATTACTTAATTTTTCATCAATATAAACCAATTTGCCATCACATATTGTAGCGAGGCATTTTCCGAACACTCTTTCTCCGTTATAAGGAGTTGAGCGTCCCATTGTCTTAAAGCTATTTGCGTCTATTATATATTCCTCGTCAAGAGAATATACTGTATATCCATTTGGCTCAATTCCAAGCCTTGCATATGGATTAACCGCCATTAGCTCGATAAGCTTTTCAAGGGAAATGACTCCCTCTTTTACAAGCTTGGTATATAAAATCGGGAATGCGGTTTCAAGGCCGACAATTCCATTCAAGCTTTTAAGACCTTTGCTTTTTTCCTCTGCCGAATGAGGAGCGTGATCTGTAGCTATCATATCGATAGTTCCATCGCAAAGTCCCTCGATTAGAGCAAGCCTGTCCGCCTCAGTGCGAAGTGGTGGGTTCATACGGAAGCCACCCTCATCTCTTATAACCTGTTGAGATAGGGTTAAATAGTGAGGCGCAGTTTCACATGTTATATTAACACCATTTCTCTTTGCCTCGCGAATTAAGGCAACGCTTTCCTTGGTTGATATGTGGCAAACATGATATTTGCATTTTATATCGTCAACAAGCATAATATCTCTTTCGATTTGCTTCCATTCAGCCTCGGGAGAATCCTTTATTTGAGTGCCATCCTCACAATGCGCAGAGATTATTTTGTCAAGCGCCCTTGCTCTATGCATCGCCTCTCGCATAAGACCGTTGTCATCAACGCCACGGCCATCATCACTAAATCCGCAAACGAATGGTGCTAACGCCTCAAGATCGGCAAGCTCGCATCCGTTTTGTCCCTTGGTAATACTTCCAAATGGCAAAACGCGAATATCTGCTCCGTTTTTGATTAGCTCTAGCTGTATATTCAGGCTATCAAGGCAATCCGGAACGGGATTAAGGTTTGGCATTGTGCAAACGGTTGTATATCCTGCGCTTTTAGCAGAATTATTTCCTGTCACAATGGTTTCCTTATAAGAAAAGCCCGGCTCTCTAAAATGCACATGCAAATCAGCAAAACCGGGAAAAATGAAATATTTAGTTGAGTCGATAAAAAGACTGTCAAAAGAAGTGGTATGAGCCTTTAGCTCGCCACCCTGCTCGAATCTTCCTTTTTGAAAAAAAGTAGCCCCGGAAAAAACAGCGTTCATATCGAATCCTCCTTTGCTACAAAATTATCTTGTATATATTATCACAACAATCTCGTGTTGTCAATACCTAAAATTAAATTTTTATATTAATTTTTTGCTGATTAATACTGTATATTATTTTAGCATATAAATATTATATTGTCAATATTAATAATAAACAAAAAGGCGATTTTTTATCGCCTTTTTGTTTATTGCTCATTTCCTAGGAAATTATATGCCATTACAGGATTATTTTGCGCCATTCATCTACAAGAGCTTCAATACTCCATTTTGCATTTGCGGCAGATGTTGATGGCAGACAAATAGCTTCTATTTTAATAGTATCCTTTATGAATTTATCATAATATTTTTTTGCAGTTTTGCCATTTATGAAGATTTTTTCAATTTTTGATGCCATAATTATTTGGTTCAAATCGTTTGGAACTACATTTTTTATAGAGCTATCAGCGCTACCGATTATTTCACATGATGAAATAACATCCCAAAGGGCTATTTTATGATTAAAAAGAAGCTGTTTCTTCTCTTCTATCGTTTGAGGCTCATCTTGTTCAAAGACTGATGATACAACTCGCCAAAATCTATTTTGCTTATGTCCATAGAAAAACATTTGCTCTCGTGATTTAACAGATGGAAAGCTTCCTAATATAAGAATTCTGGAGCTTTCGCTATAAAATGGCGGAATTGGATGCTTTATTATCATATTACTTCCGCTTCCTTGGCATCAAATATTTGGTCACCAACTATGGCTAACAGCTCGTCCTTGGTGATTCCCTCATCGTATGTTGAATACCTTACATGAAGCGTATCTCCCTCTCTTATCGCCTTTGAACCATGCTCATCAACCTCAGCATCTAAATTTTCATTATGCTGAAGAGATAGAACGAAAAGATTTGTTGGCCAAAAGATATCTCTTATTTGCTTTCCTATTGCAAAAGCCCCCTTTTGAACAGTAACAAACGCATCAAATACCTTTATACTCTTACCCTCGTTTTGCTCCTCTACTCTGGTATCCAAAACGCTATCGTTAATCGACTTTGCTCCAAACACCTCTGTTATTACAAAAGCAACAGCGGAAACAACAACTACATATAAAATATTTTCATAGCACGAAAGGGCCTCTATTGCAAATACAATCGCTGTAAGAGGTGTTTTCATCATACTGGAAATACACGCGGTTATTCCTAAGACAAGAATAAGCACATAATATTCTTGACCAAGACCAAAAAGCTCACATATCCCATTTCCTAAAAGCGAGGAAATTAATGCTCCTAGGGCTAGGATAGGAATAAACAATCCTCCTGTTATGCTAGTCGAGCTGGCACAAAGCGTCAAAATTGATCTTGCAATTAAAATCAACGCCACTAAATATATTGCTATACTATCTTCAAATAGCCCCAATATCAGCTCATGTCCGGTCGAAATAAATGAATATGAAATCAAGCCCAAGCCTAGTGTCACTATAAGAACCGCAAAAATTTTATACTGATGTGGAATTTTCTTTGTTTTCTTATTTATCAAATAATTAATTAAACGATAAAGCTGTAAAAATCCAACAGCGAAAAGTCCGACCACTATTCCTATAACAAGCGGAATCCAAATATCCTTTATTGGCATAGGCATTATGTCCATGCTTGGAAATAGCGATATGGTTATTTTCAAAATTGGAGCTAAAAGCTCTGTTGTTATACGAGCAAACATTACGGAAACACAAGATACAATTATTATCATAGGGGAAATGCGCTGATGCGCCTCCTCTACCGCAAACATAATTCCCGATATTGGCGCTCCCGTAGCAGTTGAAAAGCCTGCACACGCTCCACCTGTCATTGAGTATCTATCCCATGCCTTTTGTTTTTTCGCAAACGAGTACACGCTTCCACGACCTACTGCCGTACCAATTTGAACAGCTGGTCCTTCGTTACCTAGAGGAACTCCAATTAAAAATGTAGTAAGGGACAAGAAAAAAACTCCAAGAAGATTTCTTAACCATCTAAAAGTAAGTATTCCTCTTAAAACACCAATAGAGGTTGGAATTCCACCTCCGCGCAGATTAGGAATTTTCTTATAGATAAATGCGAAAAGGAAAGAGATTCCAAAAAGCGCAAAAATCGTAATAGGAATAAACTGTGGGTGTTCTCTTATTAATTCATACCCCTTTTCAGAAAAAGAGATTATATATGTTGCACACACCTTATATAGCATTACAATAATCGCGGTTAAAATACCCGTTACCGAGCCAAATATAAAAGCGGGACATATTAAATTGATAAAATAATTTTTATATTTTTTCATACTTATCCTTATTCTCAAAATTATTAACACTATTCTATCATATTTCTGCTATAAAATCAATAAATATTTAAAATAAAAGCTATGTCACAGCTAAGAGGTGATAAGCAAAGCTATTTTTCGTCGAAAATCAGCCTCGTGTTGTGTCAGAGCCAAAATAAAGCTCCTCGAATGAGGAGCTTTATTTTTAATCGTTTGTTACATTTGCGCTAAGAATTTCGTCAATTTCATTTTCTCTTAGTTGGCTATTTTCAAGTAATGCATCAACTAGCGCATCAATAGCGTTTTTGTTTTTGCTAATGAGCTCTATTGCCTTCTTTAGCTCCTCTTCAAGAATTTGGTTGATTCTTTGACGAACCTTTTCGTAGTTAAATGTCAACGCATCATGACCGATACGAGAAATTCCAAACTCCTCGTCCATACCATAGTAGCAGATCATATGCTCGGCTGTTCTTGTTGCGCTATAAATATCGCCACTAGGACCGGTTGAAATTCCGTCCTCGTTTCCATAATAAACGACCTCTGCTGCGCGACCACCCATAGAGGTGCGAATTAATCCTCTTAACTCTGCCTTGGTATATCCAAATTTGTTTTCAGAATCTCCATGCTGCATATATCCACCATGGTCGCCTCTTGACACGATTGTTAGATATGAGGGCTTTTCGCCATTTAGCCAACAAATTAATGCGTGTCCTGCCTCGTGGCGAGCAGTACGAAGCATGGTTTCCTTATCCCACTTCTTCTTTTCGCCACTATTAAAGGTTTCAAACGCCTCCTCAAATATCGCATCGTCAATTATCATATTATCGGAGCGAATTGCCATTCTAAGAGCAAGCTCAAATACGGAATCAAGCTCTGCTAAGCTCATACCGGTAGAGCGTATGCACGCGTTTTGAAGTTGATTTTCGGAGAGGTTAACATTTGGATGCTGTTTAATCTTCATTTCAAGGAATTGTCTGCGCTCGTCCTTGTTTGGAAGATCCACGCAAATTCTTCTGTCGAAACGACGAAGCAATGCTGCATCAAGGCTTCTTGCACTATCCTCTTCTATCGAGTAGTTAGTAGCTGCCAAAACGAAAACAGGCTTAGATGTATCTGTTTTGAAGCCATCCATTTCAGTCAAGAAGGCAGTCAAAATGGAGCTATATGCATCTGTTACATTTCTGTTTTTACCAATCGCATCTATCTCATCAACAAACAAAATTGATGGTGCATATTTACGAGCGGTCTTAAAAATGTTATGTACTCCCTCAGGACCATCCTTTATGAATTGATTTCCCTCGGCTGCAATAAATGTTAGATTAGACTCACCAGCCATAGCCTTTGCAAGCAAGGTTTTACCTGTACCTGGAGGGCCATAAAGCAATACGCCCTTTGGTGCAGCAACACCCTTTCTAACATATTTTATTGGATCTTTAAGATATTCTACAAAGTATGCAAGCTCTTCCTTTGCATCCTTTGCACCAATTACCTTGTCGAATTTTACATTTGGTCTAGAAACGCTATCAAGAACACTTCCGTCGTCCTCAACATCGGTTACGAGGCTTAGGTGGAAATTATAAAGATTGATTTCGGCAACGCTTCCATCCTCAGAGAGTGTTTGAGATGTCTTGTATGAAAGCACCTTGCTTTCTCTTGCAAGCTTGAGCATTTTGCTCTGCTTATATGCAATATCGCATCTTTCAGTTATCAATGCTACAAACTTTTCCGGATCATCAAAGCTTGCAGTTATAACATCTCTTGCGCCAATTCTTGCAAATGACAAGAATTCTTGATCGCTAATATCGCCATCGTTTTCTTGAATAATATAAGTCGGAACTGTTGTCTTGGTAAGAACATAGTCTAAGAATTCGATTCCCGCAGAATCAATATCCTCTACATTAAGAACCTTTCTTTCATTCTTTGTATTACAATGAATATCTCCCAAAACAAGTGTTATGTCATTATCAAACATAATCTTTTTAGCATCTTCAAGATTGTCGACAATATGACATGTCATATTTGATAATATTTCGCTACACTTAGTTATATTAGGATTGTTTGAAAATACAAGAATTTGTGGATTTTGCGAATTTACAAATAGATTTGCGCTATCCTCATCACAATTATCCATAGAAACATTAACCTTGATTTCCTTAAGGCTTGTAATTCCTTCTGCTGAAACAAGACGAAGTAGCTCATATAGCTCTTCATGGAAAAACGCCTTTGCTCTTCCGCTAACAGAACGAGCGTCAGCATTTCCACCCTCTGAGAATAAGATTGTAGACGGAATTGCATTATCAAGTGTAATTTTAACGCCTGTTGCGCTTTCAAATGCCTCAATATCCTTGTTTAATTCACGCTTTGCTATTGTAGCAAGATTGTTAGCATCAAGGAAATTGAACATAACAACGGTTTCCGCTGAAAAACGAGAGCAAATAGCCGGTGGGAACAATGGCTCGTCGCTCATAGGCTTTTTGTCAGAAGCAAGAGCTTTTATAATTTTCTTTCTAGGAATTGTAGAAAGATTGATACATTCAGTTTCCTCATATAAGTTTTTACCCGCATTGGTTGTAAAGATTATGATAGCTTGAGTAAAGGAAACCTCTTCCTCTGTATATCTATCTGTTAGTCTTCCACCCTCGAGAATTTGCAAGAAAAGGTTCATTATATTAAGGTGTGCCTTCTCTATTTCATCAAACAAAATTACGCACTTAGGATTATCTGCAACAAAGCTAGTTACAAGACCTTCTTTTGCGTTTTTATAAGAGCGTTGAGTTCCGGCAAAAAGTCCAACGCCTTCCTCGTGTGTGATATATTCGCTCATATCAAAACGCTTAAATGGCAATCCGAGAGCCTCAGCTACCTTTTCGGACAAGAAGGTTTTTCCAACACCTGGAGGGCCTGCAAAAAGGAATACAGAGCTTGGCTTTTTAACCTCTTTACCGGAAATCGCCTTTATTCTAGACTGAAAATATCCGGATACAAAGTTATTTATAGCATTATCTTGTCCATATACATTTTCAAGCAAAAATGACTGAATTCTTTGAGTGTCAGTAATGATTTGAGCAAGATTCTCCTCGGGCTCTTCCTTTAGATCATCATCTTCAAATTCATCATCAAAGCTTTCAGGCTCGGGATTACGGCGACGCTCCTCTGGTCTCTTTTTAAAAGCACCAAACAAATCTTCAATTTCTGTTTTAAAACCAATCTCGTCTGTGTTTCCAAGAGTGATTGTTCTATCCTCACTTGCATCGATTATAGTTTTTCTAATCGCATCAGTAGGATTATCGAAAACCATATTCAATAAAGCATCAGTAGTTAAGATTGAATCCTCATCTACATTATTCAAAATTTCTTCAAAAAGCTCCTCGTCGGCAGTAGGAACATAATCCAAAGAGTTTACAGTATTTAACAGGTTGTTTATAACCTCGATAAAATTGACATTATATCTGTTAAAAACATTTCGTGCTTTTTTTATTTCTTGAAGTATTTCCGGGGTGTTTAAGCTTTCGTCCAAAGCATTATCATTTGCAGAATTTAAAATTCTAATAGTTATAACCACAAAATGATCTGGCGTCAGGCGTTGGCTTGAACTCATTAAAAACATTTCCTCAGCCATGTCAAAGATGTAATTTAGCAATGCAGTTTTTTTCATAAACAATTCCTTTCTTATGGTATTATTTTCTCGACTAATACCCTATAATATTAATTATACAACTTTTTTGATAAAAATCAAGTGATTATGACAGATTTTTGTTTGTGACGGAGAAAAAAGATATACAAGTTGGTAGTTGTAAAACACAAGCACATATTTTCTTTGCAAAATATCATTTCAAAGTACTTAAAAAGACCTCGAAAGAGGTCTTTTTAATGTAAATCATTTTTGAGTTTTATTTCTTCTACAATGACAATTTATGCCTATAATTAAACCCACAATAGCTAAAAGTAATAATGTTAAAGATATAATAAGGTGAATATTCTGCTCTATTGTTACATTCGCTTGCCAAGAAATCAAATTCGCCTTGAAAATATTAATTCTGTCGATTTCTTTTTGAATTTGAAGATTTTTTGATTTTATAAAAAGTGGTGGCAAATATAAAAATGCGTTTGATAAAAACAAAACTATACTCGTCTTTAAAAATCTATTTATTTTTAAAAATCGTACACTCATAATGACATTTAATGCCAAATACACGCCTAATTCAATAGGAAGTGCTGTTTTCAGATACCAAATATTAGGTTCTCCATTTGTTATTGTGTATGCATTAATCACAATAAGAAGGATATTTAGCATTAAAAAATCAACGGCAAGAGAAATAAAATCATTATATTTTTTCAGTTTAGAAAAAACTTCATATTTTGCAATATAAATAGGAGTAAATATAATTATCAATCCCAAAAGCACAGATATTGATGCTATCCAAAACCAGTTTCCATTCGTATAAATACAACACACTCCAAAAAGCAAAACAAGCGCTAAATACTGCGATAATGGAATAAAAATAAGCTTGTTTTTCTTTATCAATTTCGGCAAATTCGTAAAAGTGAATGCAAGCAATAACGCTGAAATGACAATCCAAAACCAAGAAAGTGTTTTATTTATTGCCAAATTGCAAATAAAGCATGGTATTAAAGCAACACCATAAGCAATATAAAAGAAGAGACTCCAAGATAACGAAAAGGCTCTCCATTTTCTTGCTTGATTTTTTTCCTCTCTTGCTTCATTATCAACACTGGCCGTTATAAGCTCGTGTTCGGAAACACCTAGAATTTCCGCAAGCCTTGGCAACAAAGTTATATCGGGATGGGCCACATCTCTTTCCCATTTGCTTATTGCCGATTCAGAAATGAATAACAATTTAGCTAATTCTTTTTGGGTCAAGCTCTTTTCTTGTCGTTTTTCTCTTAAAAAGCTACCGAAACTGTTTTCCATTAAGTATTCTCCTCTCGTATATTATTAACATCTTAATTATATCATAAAATCTATGAAATTGCATCATTATTGGATAAATAACGGACTTGAAAGTTTTTCAAGTTTAAAAATTTCACAATTATGAGCCTTAGAGTGTACCGAAAAGGGTCAGACGACTATGCGACTGGAGTGGAGTTCAGCGAACTGAACCTATGCTTTAGCATTGGTTCGAGCCCTAGTGAGCAACAAAAAAAGACCTCGTTTGAGGTCTTTTTTGTTGGCTCCCACTGCTGGGTAGTGAAGTTAAAAAGGATTGATAATCGTTTTTAACGAACGAAACCGCCCAAAGAAAGGAGCTCTCGAAGCGAAGACTTGAGCGACACAGAGCGACTATTCGACGGTGGTGGCTACGGAGTAGGAACCGGCATTTGCAAAGCAAATTCGCTTGGTGAGACGCCCAGCTTGTTATGGCACAAGGGCTCGAACTCCCTAAAGGGACTAGGACTTCGTCCGTCGCAGCAATCGGCTAAAGCCGAGCAGATTCGTTTATTGACTCCCACTGCTGGGAAACGAGGAAGAAAACAATTAAATATTGTTTTCTTTGAAGTTTTCTCCACAAAGCAAGGAGTATGAGCCTTAGAGTGTACCGAAAAGGGTCAGACGACTATGCGACTGGAGTGGAGTTCAGCGAACTGAACCCATGCTTTAGCATTGGTTCGAGCCCTAGTGAGCAACAAAAAAAGACCTCGTTTGAGGTCTTTTTTGTTGGCTCCCACTGCTGGGCTCGAACCAGCGACAACCTGATTAACAGTCAGGTGCTCTGCCAACTGAGCTAAGTAGGAATAGCACAGAG
>JAFQOG010000014.1 GCA_017420755.1 Clostridia bacterium
GAGGATATTATGTAGATACAGCAGGAAAAAACACTGCAGCGATAAAAGAATATATAGCGAAACAATTGGAAGAAGATAAGAAGGCAGAACAGTTGAGTATACCCGACCCGCGCGACCCATTTAATGGGTAGCCAGTAACATCATGCGTGACTGGCAGGTCGTCATATACGCACTTGTGCGTAGCCTGTAATATGAGGGATATGCCCGAAAATGAAAAACCACCAGCTAAGCTGGTGGATTTTTATTATTTATCCCTCAAATTGTCTGCCAAGGAAGGAGGCAGCTGTTTGAATTAGCTTTGCTTCAGTTGAATGTGGGTCAACAACAACTCTTTCCTCTGTTGTTATGCAAGCAACTGAGCCAACAACATCTCCATCAGATATGATTGGCATAGCATATTTTACATATCCGCTAGCTCCTTCACACATTGTAATTTTCTCTGTATTTTCTCTGAAAATATACATGTTTCTTGTGTCCATAATTTGCTCGTAATCCTCTGTCAATTTCTTGTCGGAATACTCTTTTTTGGACACTCCTGCGTGTGAAATCACAACATCTCGGTCAGTTACGACAACTGACATTGAACAAATCTTGTGCAAAGTATCGACATACTGTGTGGCAAAATTTCCAAGCTCTCCTATTGGAGAGTACTTTTTAAATATTACCTCGCCCTCTCTGTCTGTATATATTTCGAGTGGATCCCCCTCGCGGATTCGCATAGTCCTTCTTATTTCCTTTGGTATAACTACTCTGCCAAGATCGTCAATTCTTCTGACAATTCCTGTCGCTTTCATATTTTTTCTCCTTTTTTAGTTATCGTTGCTTTTTTATTGTTTGTACTTTTCTAGTAGTTATACATAAATTTTCATATTGAATTTTTATATTGAATTTATGCTTGCTTTATGGTAAACTATTTTCGTTAAAGATCTAAGTAATCAAGAATCCCCTGATAAATTCCTTGAGCGAAAAGTCCTGGATTATCGCGCATTCTTATGGCATCACTTGGGTTTGTGATAAAGCCAAGCTCAACTAAAACTGCCGGCATATTGGTTTTTCTAAGGACATAAAGACCTGGACGCTCTTTGACGCCTCGTGAGGCAAGCCCCGTAATATTAGTTAAATTTTCCAAAATATCTTCGGCTAAATTAGCGGCACGCGAAGGCTCGGTATAAACTAACACCTCTGTGCCGTTTGCAGTTGCTTGGCTTGATGCGTTCGTGTGAATGCTAACAAAATAGTCAGCCCCCCAGGAATTTGCATCAACTACACGCGCACGCAAGCTGGATGCATTTGAATTACCAAGCTGGGTTGTTGGAGTTGGGCGTGAAAGACGCACCTCAAAATTTCCGTTTTGACGTAATAAGTTAGCAAGTCTTTGCCCAACCTCGTAGGTGATGTCTTGCTCACGGAGTCCGTTTCCCTCTGCCCCTGTGTTTGGTGCCTGTGGGTTGTGCCCTTGATCTATGTAAATCTTTATTGCCATAAATTTCCCCCTATGATTTTTATTACATAATATGAGTTTTTTTAAAAGAGGTTCAAATGAAGGAATTCAACAATATTGAAAGGATTTTAAGCCATACACGAAAGGCTGTTGAGGAATACTCAATGGTTGAGCCTGGTGACAAGATTGCCGTTGGCGTTTCCGGAGGTAAAGATTCTCTTGCTCTACTCTGCGCGCTTGCAAAATTGAAGCGCGTTTTAGGCATAGATTATGAGGTTGTCGCCTTAACCATAGATATGGGATTGCCTGATATGGATTATTCAAAAATTGCCACCCTGTGTCAAGCTTTAGAGATTGAATATCATGTTGTTAAAACACAAATATACGAAATAATTTTCGAGGTGAGAGAAGAAAAAAGCCCATGCTCTCTTTGCTCACGAATGAGACGAGGAGCATTGCACGATGCTTGTAAAGAGCTTGGATGTAACAAACTTGCCCTCGGTCACCATTATGATGACGTTGTTGAAACCTTTATGTTAAATCTATTTTTTGAGGGTCGCATAGGTGCGTTTAGACCTGTGACATATCTTTCACGTAAGGATTTAACAATGATAAGACCTCTTATTTACACACCTGAAAAAGAAATAAAGACCTTTGCCAAGGGAGCCAATTTACCTATTGTTGAGGTCAAATGCCCTGCCGACGGCAACACCGAGCGTGCGAAAATGAAGGAATATTTAGATGTTTTTGAAAAGGAGCATCGAGGTCTATACCACAGAATTATGGGAGCAATACAGCGCGGTGAGGTTGATGGGTTCCATCCGGATTTGATTGACAACGAGGAAAAAAAACGCAGAAAAGAACTCAAAATTTCACCTAAGGAATGATACAAAAAACCACGGAAAAATCCGTGGTTTTTCTTATTTTAGCGGGATAAGTGTCTATTTTTGAGCGTCATCGCGCTTTTTTGCCTTCTCAATAGCGACCACTTGCGTGGCTGATAAATCTGGATTAGGCTCATTCTTTGGCTTAGCCCTTGGTGTTGGAGTTTGCGCCCAATACAGCTTTCTGCGCTTACGCTTTACAACCTGCGCATAAACAACAAACGCAACAAGTGCAAGTGCGATTATCAAGCAAATTGTGTAAATGCCAATCATTGATGTTGATGCAACCTTTAACTGCTCCCATTTGCTGTTAAGCATGTCGAGGTTGGAAACCTGTTTGTCGCTTACCGTTATATAATTATTGGTCAAATCCCTATATGAGAATTTTGCAAACATTTCTTTTAGCTTGGTTGAGTTCTCTATGCCAAAGCCAAAGTCAGTGTCATAAATTACATCATAATCGTTTTCTTCTTCCAAAAGAACATTATTATTTTCGTCGAGCAAGTAAACATAATCACTTTCAAATACGCCATTTTCGTCAAGCTTAAGCGAAATCAATCCATTTTCATCAAATGTGAAAGAATATTTTTTAATTTCGTCTGTTACGATTTCATCATTCTCATCGTACTCAAGCTGAAACCTGCCCATAGCAGTTTGGTAATTTATAACCTCAATTATATTTGCGTCATATGCTTCCTTATCGAAACGATACTTAGGAGATTTGGAGATATCGATACCGGTATTTTGCAAGATGGATACAGGAATATAATCGTTATTGTTCTTTACGTATTCGCCACTGGCATCCTTTATAAAATAATCATTTACATCTCTGTAATCATATGGACAACCGTAGTAAATATACTCAGCATTTGCGTAAGCAAATTCAGGCTTAAGCATAAAGTTTATATACATATACGCGAGCTCTAAATTCTCTTTATTTGCGCTTGTGGGTATACACATAGCATCAGCAAACACGTTTGTTTGAGGCTTACCATTTGCATTTTTTGGATAGTAGAAGCCAAGCTCAACATCTTCAGCAGATTCACCCATCATAGCCAAGCAGTCGCCTGCATAATAAGCGGCAATCCAAGCCTCACCCTTTTCCATCTTGTTATAGATTTCGTCCATTACATAGCCTTGAACGTAATCCTTTTGTGTTGCCAAAAGACCGTAAACCGCCTTCCAATCCTTCTCGCTTGGATTGTTTACGTCTATATCAAGATAGTACATTGCTGCACCGAACGCATCACGTGGGTTATTGAACTGGAGAATTTGTCCCTTTAATTCCTCAAGATATGTGGTATCAACCAGCATTTTGCCATTTGCATCATACTGATATTCCCCATTTTCATCAAGAAGCGGAACTCCGAAAAGAAGCTCCCAGCCGGCTTCTCCACTCTCAATACGTGCATATGCATTTGGTGCCGCCTCCTCAGTTATAGCAGACGCATTATAAACAATACCAACTATACCATAGGTATAAGCAATTCCGTAGTTTCCAGCAGGAATCACTTGAGTCTTTTTATTATCATCTACATATGTTGTTTCTTCGTAAACAAACATATTTTCGAACTGAGAATCAACAAATTTAGCGTTTGGAATCTTAGACAAATCAAGTGGCTGTAAGCGTCCCTCCTTATGCATTTTTTCGAGCATATAGTCGGATGGAACTATGATATCATATCCACCTGCGTCGTTGGCAATCTTGGCATATAAATCCTCATTGCTTGCATAGGTGGTATAGTTAACCTGAACCTTGATTTTCTTGTTTGGATATTTTTCCTTATAATAATCCTCTGCCCACTCCTCAAAGCGAGCATTGACATCTATTGTGTCATCGCCACCGTCAGAAATATATTCGCCCCAGTTATAAACGTTAACCTTTTTAACCTCGGTTGTGGCAGAAATGCAAAGCAAAATTACAGTAACAATACCAATTGTACCAAAAACGGAGCCACCGATGATTTTGAACACTCTTTTTGCTTTCTTTGAAAGCTCGATTTTATTCCTTCCAGATGCTACGTTTGAAACAAGCAAGAGGACAAGAATTGTAACGAAAATGAGTGTGGAAAGAGCGTACATATCAGGGGTAACGCGTTTTTTGGTCATTGAGTAAATTCTGATTGGCAATGTTTCAAAGCCACTGCCTGTTGTAAAATAGCTGATTACAAAATCGTCAATTGACAAGGTAAACGCCATTATAAATCCAGCAACAATACCAGGCATAATTGCAGGTAATTCTACCTTGAAAAACGATTGAATTGGTGTGCATCCAAGGTCGAGTGCTGCCTCTGGCAAGCTCTTGTCCATTTCCTTAAACTTTGGAAGCACTAAAAGTATAACGTATGGTAAATTAAAGGTAATATGCGCAATTAAAACAGTCCAAAATCCTGTTAAGGATGTTGAATTTATGAGCTTTGCAACAAACACAAAAAGCAACATCATTGATATACCCGTTACAATTTCAGGATTTATCATTGGGATTTGCGTTGTGGTCATTGTAAGGCTCTTCACGTATTTATTACGCATTTTAGAAATACCATACGCGGCAGCTGTGCCGATAATGGTCGAGATAACAGATGAAAGAACCGCCAAAACAAGAGTGTTTTTGAGCGCATTTAGGGTTGCTGTATCTGTAAAAAGCTCCTTATACCAACGAAGTGAAAATCCACCGAACACTGCCGTTGAATCGCCCTTGTTGAATGAGAAAAATATCAAAACTCCAATAGGCATGTAAAGGAAAATAAATGTCAAAATTATACACAGGGTGCGCCAATTGAATCTTTTTTTCGTCATACAATTACTCCTCCCTCATCGTCAGAGTATTTGTTCATTATCGCCATTGAGGCAATAATGAGAAGCATAAGAACAAAGGACATTGCAGCGCCCATATTATAATCGTACGTCGTTTGGAACTGGCGCTCGATTGAGTCACCTATTAGGTCAAAGTTGCCGCCACCGAGCTTTTGCGAAATATAGAAGGTGCTGATTGACGGTACAAATACCATAGTAATACCCGAAATTACACCCGACAAGCTAAGAGGGAAAACAACCTTTGTAACAACCTTAAAGGGGCTACAGCCAAGGTCAGATGCCGCCTCTAAAACGCGATTATCAATTTTAGTCATTGACGAGTGAATTGGTATTATCATATACGGCAAAAAATTATATACCATACCTAAAATCACAGCGCCCGGAGTGTTAATCATATGAAGTGGCTCCAAGCTGAGAAAATCAAGCACGGTGTTGATTATTCCCGTATCCTCCAAAATAGCCATCCAAGAATAAGTTCTTATAAGGAAATTAAGCCATTGGGGAAGCATAACGAGCATAACAAGGATTTTTTGCGTTGAAGGGCTTGTCCTTGATATAAAATATGCTACGGGATATGCAATTACAAAGCAAATAACGGTTGCCAAAAAAGCAAAGCAAACTGAGCGTAAAAACACCTCTAAATAGGTTGCTTGTGCCAGCTGACCTATATTAGCAAGGGTGAAAACGCCCTCTTTGTTAGTAAATGCATAATATGCTACAAACAAAAGCGGAGCAACGATAAAAATAACCGACCATACAATGTGCGGATATGCCGCCGCTTGCTTGAGTATATTCTTTTTTGTCATTTTCTTTACTCTTCCTCCTCATTTGCGTCGGACAAGCGTTCAAGCTCGTCACTAAATGATGAGTAATCACCGAACATATTGGAATATTCGGATTTTTTCATGATATGTATAGCATCAGGCTCAACATAAACACCGATATTCTGACCCACCTCAACATAGTCAGTTGATTGAATCATCCATTTAAAGTCCTTAATGCTAACAATGATTTCGTAGTGGACACCCTTGAAGGTAACTGATGTAACTGTTCCTGTCAGCATACCCTTATCAAGAGAAACAACGTCAACGTCCTCAGGTCTTACAACAACGTCAACAGACTCGTTTTTATCAAATCCCTTATCAAGGCAGTCGAATTCGTGTCCTGAAAATCTAACTTTATAATCATCAAGCATCACGCCGTCGATAATGTTACTTTCACCGATAAAGTCAGCAACGAATGCGTTTTCTGGCTCATTATAGATATCGGTAGGAGTGCCAATTTGCTGAATTTTACCATCTGCCATAACGACAACGGTATCAGACATTGAAAGAGCCTCCTCTTGGTCGTGGGTAACGTAGACGAACGTAATTCCTGTTTTTCTCTGTATGTTTTTAAGCTCATTTTGCATATCCTTGCGGAGCTTTAAGTCGAGCGCTCCTAAAGGCTCATCAAGCAAAAGAACCTTTGGTTTATTAATAAGTGCACGAGCGATGGCAACACGTTGCTGCTGACCACCTGACAACAAATTAACATCCTTCTTTTCAAATCCGCGTAGGTTAACCATAGCAAGCATTTCCTCTACGCGTTCATAAATTTCTTCTTCTGAAACCTTCTTCAATCGAAGAGCGAAAGCAATGTTTTCATAAACATTGAGATGCGGAAATAACGCATACTTTTGGAACACGGTATTAACGTGGCGCTTGTGAGGTGGCAAATCGTTGATTCTTGCATCCTCAAAGAGCACGTCGCCCGTATCCGGTGTAACAAAGCCCGCAATAATACGAAGTGTTGTGGTTTTACCACAGCCTGATGGACCGAGCAAGGTAATAAATTCTTTCTCGTACACATCCAAATTGATATGGTCAAGAATAATCTCGCCATCAAATGATTTTGCAACATTTTTAAGCTGCACGATCTTTTTTTGAACGTTTTCTTCGCCGGTAGCTATCGTTTCACCCTTTGGCTCAATGATCTTTTTTTCGTTCATTTCTATCCCCGTTCTTTCATAGATTTGATTTACCATAGGGCCCCACGTGTGAATACGTGACAAATATCTTCTTTATTCGCTAAAAAGGTAAATCATTTGCATTATAGCAGAAATTTCTTAATTCTGCAATACTTACGGGCAAAAAATATATATTATTTTATAAAAACAAAGCAAAACTCCATAAGTAAAAGGGTTGAAATTAAAAAAAGTGACATGTTTGTAGAAAAAACGAGTTGAAAATATACTGATATCATCCAAAGAAGAATTATAGCAAATATAGACACTCCCACGAGGATTTTTTCCGATTTCGCAGGAGAAAATATTGAATTCAATATCGCTTTAAGCATCCCACCGCCATCTAATATTTCTGCCGGATATAAATTCATAAAAGCAAGAGAAAAACTGCAAATTATAAAAAACTCCTTACCTTCTCCTTTGAACAAAGGAATTAAAAGCGCAATTGTGGCTGAAGTTATATTAAATATGATACCACCAACACAAACCAAAAACTCTTTTTTATAGCTAATCTTTGAGCAATCATATGACAAGGATAAGTGGAAGCCGCCAATTTTGAACTTTTTTATTTTTGCTCCACAAATTTTTGCAAATATAACATGACCGAGCTCATGAATCAAGTATGCTAATATCAGAACAAATGGATATGGTGAAATTGAAATACTAAGTCCAGTAAGAGCTAACGAGAATATCGCGAATTTATCTACTGTTCCACTCATTTTTTTAGAAAATCAGACACTCCGTCAACTGTTTTTGAATTATTTAGCAAATCAAGTTCAAAAATATCATATATCTCATTTTCTTTAAAAACGCTTGTCTCTTCCTCATTTTTTTGAGGAATTTTCTTATTTTCAATTGTGCCAAAAATCAAAAGTACGGTCAAAGCACACATTGAAAAAACAAACAAAATCAGCTCAAGCGAGGCTTTGTGCTTGGATTTTTCTTTTTTTATTTTGTTTTCTTTTCTTTCTATCTTGATTTTCATATTGCCTCCTATATTTCCTTTCTTTATTATATTGATTTTTTTTGTTTTCTATGATAGAATATATTTATTAAATTTCACTTGGAGGCTTTATGAATAATACGCCTTTAGCTGAGCGCCTTCGCCCAAAATCCTTTGCAGAAATTGCAGGTCAAGAGCACCTTGTTTCCACAACTGGTGTTATAAGCAGAATGATTGGTGCCGGCAGAATTTCTAATATGATATTTTTCGGCCCTCCAGGGACCGGAAAAACAACTGTTGCGAATATAATTGCCAACAATTCCGGAATGCAGATGTTTAAATTAAATGCGACTACTGCTTCTCTTTCTGATGTTAAAGAGGTTATTGCAAGCAGCAACGGAATTTTTAGTCAAAACGGAGTTCTTCTTTACCTTGACGAAATTCAGTACTTTAATAAAAAGCAGCAACAGGCTCTGCTCGAATACATTGAGGATGGCAGAGTTACCTTAATTGCGTCTACAACGGAAAATCCATACTTTTATATTTACGATGCTTTAATTTCAAGATGCTCTGTTTTTGAATTCAAGCATGTTTCTTCTAAATCTATCGTTCCTGTTCTTTTGCGAGCTATAAAGACTTTAAACGAGGAAAACAATCTTTCAAAAACTGCTGATATTGATGCGCTTGAATTTTTAGCCTCATCTGCTCACGGTGATGTTCGCCACGCGCTCACTCTTTTCGAAGGGGCATATTGGGCATCTGATGAAAATATTACCGCTGAAAACGTAAAGGAGTTCATCCCTTCGATTTCGGCTGGACTTTTTGATAAGGATTCTGATGTTCACTACAATTTACTGTCTGGCTTGCAAAAATCAATTCGTGGCTCAGACCCCGACGCTGCAGTTTTCTATCTTGCTAAGCTTTTGGAAGGTGGAGATATTCTTTCACCTATCAGACGCTTGTTAGTTATCGCGAGTGAGGATATTGGTCTTGCTTATCCTCAGGCGGCACAAATTACATATGCTCTTTGTGAAAGTGCAAAAATGCTTGGTCTTCCTGAAGCAAGAATACCTCTTGCTAACTGCGCTATAATGCTGGCAACCGCTCCAAAATCAAATACCGCATATGAAGCGATTGCAAAAGCGAGTGCAGATATTAAGCTTGGCAAGGGCGATACAATTCCAACCCATTTGCAAGCACCACTTTTTAAGGGCTATGTTTACCCTCACGAGTTTCCAAACGACTGGTGCGAGCAGCAATATCTACCAAATGATATCAAGAACGCTAAGTACTACTTTTTTGGAGAAAATAAGACTGAGCAAAGCGCAAAAGCCTATTGGGAGAGCGTTAAAAAGCGTAAATCATAGTCAAAACATTTTATTGTATGTTCAATTGTTCATATTTCAATATGTATAAACGCATAAAAATATTGACTTTTTTCTTGTTTGGTGGTAAAATATAAATATAAATTATTAAGGAGGTCTCAATGAAAAAATCAACTAAGATTCTTTTAACTGTGCTTTTGGTTTTCACAATTTTAATTTCCATTTTAGGCTCAGTTTCTGCTTTTATAATGTTTGAGAGCAATTTTGTGGATTTTTATGAGGATTTCTCCTTCTTTACTGATAGCGCAAAAAACGATAACAACCGTTCTGATGTTGCCATATACACTCTTTTCAGTTTCACAAACGTTCTTATTGTTGGCGCTTTAACCTTAATATTCGTGTTTATCGCTGTTAGCTGTACTATTGGAATTGTTTATATTTATGTTGCAGATAGCGATATTCGTATTAAGGAGCTTGAGGCCATTGTTGATGAGGCGCACATGAACATTCAAGCCGACGAGATTAATTTCTATGAGGAAAGTCCTACTACCGAGCCACTTGATATTTAATTAAAAAAAGCCATCCTTTTTGGATGGCTTTTGTATTATAAACTTTATAATTGACAAACTATATAAACAATGATATAATATTTATATATTGCTTAAAGGAGGGATTGTATGGATACCAGCGCTTTGGGTAAGGTCTTGCGCGTTTCGTTGCTTGCAACATTAGTTTCGACCTTGGTTTTTTCTATTGCTTTGATTGGCACATACACTGCGATTTCTATTATCGAGCCTGTTTCAGTTGATATGCCTCTTATTTATAGAATCATTTGCTTTATTCCTATTTGTGCCTTGAGCATCATTTGCATTGTTTTTGTTTCGTTACAAACAAAAAGAATTTTAGCACTTGAAGAAATCGTAATTAAAGCCGACAATATTCCAAATGATTATAGATTTACACCTCCTAATACAACCAAATCAAAGAAGCCACGTGTTGTAAAGATTTTGATTATAGTAGCACTTGCACTCGTTTTTATCTTTGCCGTTTTGGGAAGCCAAGGTGCTATTTTAAGAATAGTGCTTGAAATTGTATTAAACCCTGAGGTGCCACAATCGGAAAAGACATTTTTCGCACTTAATATCACAATTTTAGTGCTATATGCACTTCTATATATCGCCATCGCCCTTTCAGCATCTCTTGGTGGTGCTTGTATTTTCATTGGCGGCAGAAGCGCTCATGTTGACGAGCTTGAAAGAGTTTTAGTTCAAAAAAGTAACTATGCTGAATTAAGAGTGCGCGAAGAAAACGACGATTTAGACGAACTAAGTCAGATATTTTAATAAAAAAGCGAAGCCTTATGCTTCGCTTTTCTTTTATTTTAATGTTGCTAAAATAACCGCTTTAATTGTGTGCATTCTGTTTTCTGCTTCCTTGAAAACGATTGATTGCTCGCTTTCAAACACCTCATCGGTGACCTCCATATCGGCTCTTGCAAATTTTTCACCCATTTCCTTGCCGATTACAGTTTTCATATCGTGAAATGCAGGTAAGCAATGCATAAATACAGCAGTTTCCTTTGCGTATTGCATCAATGCCTTATTCACTTGATATTTAGACAAGTCGTTGATTCTTTCTTGCCATACCTCAGTTGGCTCGCCCATTGAAACCCAAACATCAGTATAGATAACATCAGCGCCACAGGCCGCTTTTTCAGGACATTCCTCAAGTGTGATGGTTGCTCCTGTTTCTTTTGCAATTTCTTGGCATTTTTTAACCAAATCAGCCTCTGGGAAGTATTTCTTTGGAGCGCAAGCGACAAAATCAAGTCCCATTTTGGCACATCCAACCATCAAGGAATTTCCCATATTGTAGCGAGCATCACCCATATAAACAAGCTTAACGCCTTTTAATTTACCAAAATGCTCCTTTATTGTCATAAAGTCAGCTAAAATTTGGGTTGGGTGAAATTCGTTTGTAAGTCCATTCCAAACTGGAACCTTAGAATATTTAGCTAATTCCTCAACAATTTCTTGACCATATCCGCGATACTCAATTCCATCATAAATTGAAGAAAGAACGCGAGCAGTGTCTGCAATTGACTCTTTTTTGCCAATTTGTGAGCCTGTCGGGTCAAGGTAGGTAACTCCCATACCAAGGTCGTATGCGGCAACCTCAAAGCTACATCTTGTACGAGTGCTCGTTTTTTCAAAAATGAGCGCTATATTTTTGCCCTCAAGATGCTTATGAGGTATGCCATTTTTCTTTTGCGCCTTTAATTCAATCGCCAAGTCAATTAGATAACCGATTTCTTCGGGTGTATAGTCTAAAAGCTTTAAAAAATCTCTATTCTTTAAATTCATTTCAACCTCACTTGTTTTCGCTTGCAACCTGCTTAATTATATCGACAGCCTTAACCAAAAGCTCCATTGGAATATTAAGCGCTGGCAATAATCTAAGCTTGTTTTTCGCCTTTATAGGGAGAATTCCTTTTTCAATACATTTTTGCAAAATTATTGACACATCCCCCGTTGTTTTAATACCTATCATAAGTCCCAAGCCACTAACGGATTCAATTCCATCAGCGCCATTTAGGGTGTCAAATACGTATTTTGATTTTTCCTTAACCTCTGAAAGAAGCTTGCTATCAATTCTATTTAAAACGTGAATTGCTGATGCACAAGCGATTGGGTTTCCACCGAAGGTTGAGCCGTGAAGCGATGGCTTTAATACATTTTCGGTTTTTTCGTACATCATACAAGCACCGATTGGAAGTCCACCACCAAGTCCCTTCGCAGTCGAGACAACATCAGGCTTTAATCCATAGCATTGATATGCATATAATTCGCCACTTCTGCCATTGCCGGTTTGAACCTCATCAATAACTAAAAGTGTATTATATTTTTCGCACAAATTAGACACTCCCACGGCAAAATCATGGTCAAGCGCTAAAACACCACCCTCTCCTTGAACGAGCTCCATCATAACGGCACAGCACTTGTTTTCCTTCAAAAGCACCTCAATGCTTTCGAGGTTGTTTGCTTCTCCATATAAAAATCCCTCGGTCAAAGGTGTGAAATCCTTATGAAAAACATCCTGCCCCGTTGCTGCCAAGGTTGTTATTGTTCTTCCGTGAAAGCTGTTTTTAAGTGTGATTATATTATAATATTCACTACCCTTGTTTTCAGCTCCCCATAGTCTTGCAACCTTGATTGCACATTCGTTTGCTTCAGCACCCGAGTTGCCAAAGAACACCTTTTTTGCGCCAGTTCTTTCGCACAAAATTTCCGCAAGACGGACACAGGGCTCGCTATAATAAAGATTTGAGGTGTGTTGACACTTCTTTAATTGGTCATATACTGCCAAAGCCCATTCGTCATCTGCCATACCGAGAGTATTAACAGCGATTCCACTTGATAAATCAATATATTCGCGATCATTTATGTCGTAAACGTAAGAGCCCTTGCCGTATGCAACCTCAATATCAAAGCGACCATAGGTATTTGCAATATATTTTTTGTCCTTTTCCTTAAAGCTCTGCATTATCCATATCTGCCACTACCATAGTGCCAGCTCCTTCATTGGTTAAAGTTTCTATAAGCAATGCGTGTGGAACGCGTCCATCAAGAATTGTAACCTTTTTAACGCCCATATGAATAGCATCAATACAGCATTCAACCTTTGGTATCATTCCACCACTAATAATTCCGGTTTCAAAGAGCTTTACACAGCCCTTTATATCAATTTCCGGAATGATTGAATGTGGATCGTTTTTGTCCTTTAAAATGCCCTCAATGTCGGTCATGGTGATAAGTCTTTCAGCCTTCATCTCGCCTGCTATAAAAGCAGCAGCTGTGTCAGCATTTATATTATAAACATTTCCTTGGTCATCACAGCCTATTGTTGAAACGACAGGAATATATCCCTTTTCCAAAAGGTCGGTAATTGGCTTTACATCAACCTCTGTGATTTTGCCAACATAACCAAGACGAGAATCCTTCATCTCTGCCTTTATCATATGTCCATCAAGACCTGAAATTCCGATAGATTTGCCACCATTAATTTCAAGCATATTAACAAGGGATTTATTGATTTTACCAGCGAGAACCATTTGAACAACGTCAGCCGTTTCCTTATCTGTTACACGAAGTCCCTCAAAAAACACGGATTCCTTGCCGATTTTCTTAAGTGTTTCGGTAATTTCTGGGCCACCACCGTGAACTAAAACCACCTTAACTCCGATAAGGTGTAGAAGGACAATGTCCTCCATTACCTGTTCCTTTAGCTGTTCGTTTATCATTGCGTTTCCACCATATTTTATAACAACTATTTTGTCATAATATTTTCTGATATATGGAAGCGCCTGTGTAAGTATTATAGCTCTTTGTTGATTAGTTACCTTAATTGGCTCGATATTTTCCATTATGTTCTATAATCTCCATTAATTCTTACATAATCGTATGTTAAGTCGCATCCCCAAGCGGTAGATTTTGCTTTACCATCACCTAATACGATTTTGATTGTAATTTCTTCCTCTAAAAGAATTTCCTTTGCTTTTTCCTCTGAAAAATCAACACCTGCGCCGTTTTCACAAACGCTGATTTCGCCTTTCTTTGAAACGAATGAAACAAAAACCTTATTAACATCAACCTCGGCACCACTATAGCCAATTGCACAAAGCACGCGTCCCCAGTTTGCATCAGAGCCAAACATTGCACTCTTTACAAGTGATGAGCAAATTACACTTTTAGCAATAATTTTGGCATTCTTTTCGTCCTTAGCGCCGTCAACAGTACATTCAAGAAGCTTTGTAGCGCCCTCACCGTCTCCTGCGATTCTGCGACAAAGATTTACTGTTATTGTGTTAAGTGCGCACATAAATGCGTCAAAGTCCTCGCCATCCTCGGTGATTTCTTTGTTTTCCGCCATACCATTCGCAAGGATTGTAACCATATCGTTGGTTGATGTGTCACCGTCAACGCTAACCATATTAAATGTGCTTTGGATATCAGTTGAGAGCGCCTTTCCAAGCATTTTAGCACTTATATTGCAGTCAGTTGTGATAAACACAAGCATTGTAGCCATATTTGGATGAATCATACCAGAGCCTTTGGCAATACCGCCAATTTTACACTCTTTTCCACCAACCTCGAAGCTAAGTGCGATTTCTTTTAATCTTGTATCGGTGGTCATAATGCCCTCTGCTGCATCTTGGCTCTTGTCTGCTGACAAGCCACTAACAAGAGATGGAATTCCATTAGCGATAGGTGAAATATCAAGAGGCTGTCCGATAACACCTGTCGATGCAACAACAACGTCGTTTGCACTTATATTAAGCTCCTCGCCGAGGAGATTGCACATCTCGGTTGCGATTTCAATGCCGTTTGCATTGCAGGTGTTTGCATTTCCACTATTGCAAATAACCGCCTGTGCATAACCATCGCTAATATTGTTTTTAGTCACAGTTAAAGGCGCACCCTTAACCTTGTTTGTTGTATATACGGATGCGCATGTTGCTTTTTTCTCGGAATATATTAGCGCTAAATCCTTTTTAGATTTATTTTTGCGTATTCCACAGTGAATACCATTTGCTAAAAAGCCTTTAGCGGCGCAAACTCCACCATTTATTAAATTCATATTTGCTCCTTAAATTACAAGTGTTTTTGTTTTCTCCTCGCCAAGAACGATATTCAAGCATTCAACAGCGGCTCCTGATGCGCCCTTGCCTAAGTTATCATATCTTGCGACAAGAATGATTCTGTCCTCATTGCCATAAACCTCAACAGACATTGAGTCGCGACTTTGGTATCTAACAGAGGACAAGAAGCCCTCCTCATCGTTTGCCTCGTTATAAGTAACGATTGGACCTTTATATGTATTTTTATAAATTTCCTTTATTGTGTCAATTGTCGCACCATTTGCAAGTTGACTTTTAAACAGTGGAACCGTGACCTCCATACCTGAATAAAAATCGGCAACTATTGGAGAAAAAACTGGTGCGTTAATTAGACCTGTGATTTTTGCCATTTCAGGTAGATGCTTATGCTTTTGGGCAAGACCATATTGTCTTGGTCCACCGAGAAGCACATTTGCTTCCTCATCGTATTCGGCAATCATTTTTTTGCCACCACCACTATATCCAGTCAAGGAATGGGCGCTCAAAAGTGAGTCCTTTGGCAAAATCCCAGCCTTAACAAGTGGGTGAACAAGCGCGATAAAGCCACTTGCGTGACAGCCGGGAACGGCTATGCGCTTGCTGTTTTTTATCTTTTCTTCAAATTCAGAGCCGAGCTCGGCAAAGCCGTATGCCCAGTCTGGATTGGTTCTATGCGCAGTCGAAGTATCAATCACGCATACATTGGGATTTTCTATTAAAGAAACTGACTCAATAGCGGCTTGGTCGGGTAAACACAAAAATGCAACGTCAACCGAGTTTAAGACCTCTTTTTTTGCTACTGGATCTTTTCTTAATTCATCTGGCAAGGTAACAATTTCAATATCGTCTCGTGCGCTTAGGCGCTCCTCGATTCTCAATCCCGTTGTACCCGCTTTGCCATCTATAAATACTTTTTTCATTTTAAAAACTCCGCTACATACTCTAACTGCTCTTTAACACTTGCATAACCCGTTGAGCCCTTTGAAATGCGCTTAGCAACGCAGGATTCAAGCGAGATTTCGCTATAAAGGTCGTTTTCGAAAATATCGGAATGTGCCTTATATTCCTCAAGTGTCATTTGTTCAAGAGTGATATTCTTTTTTATACATTCGCCAACGATTGTACCAACGATTTTGTATGCGCTTCTAAATGGCATACCCTTTTTAGTTAGATAGTCAGCAAGGTCTGTTGCGTTTATAAAGCCTTTGCCTGCGGCATTATACATATTCTCCTTGATTGGAGTCATTGTTTTAATCATTGGAATGAACACACCAAGGCATTTAATAACTGTTTCAGTTGCATCAAAGATTGCTTCCTTGTCCTCCTGCATATCCTTGTTGTATGCAAGTGGAATGCCCTTGAGCATAGTAAGGGTAGCCATCAAATCGCCATAGACTCTGCCTGTTTTTCCACGAACGAGCTCTGCCATATCAGGGTTTTTCTTTTGTGGCATAATTGACGAGCCTGTTGTATATGAATCATCAAGCTCAACAAATTTAAACTCCCAGCTTGACCAAAGAATGATTTCCTCAGAAAAGCGTGAAAGATGCATCATAATGGTCGCAAATGCGCTTTCAAGCTCAATGCAGTAGTCACGATCGGAAACACCATCAATAGAGTTCATGCATACACCATCAAATCCGAGGTTTTTTGCAACCATATTGCGGTCTGTCGGGTATGTTGTGCCAGCCAATGCACAAGAGCCAAGAGGTGAATAGTTCATTCTCTTAAGAGCATCCTCAAGTCTTGTAACATCGCGCATAAGCATCATACAATATGCAAGAAGATGATGTGCAAAGGTGATTGGCTGTGCTCTTTGAAGGTGGGTGTAGCCCGGCATAATGGCATCTTGGTTTTCTTCTGCCTTTTCCTTGGTCACCTTAATGAGCTCCTTCAAAAGAGCTATTATATCATTTGCTTGGTTGCGCATATAAAGACGAAGGTCAAGGGCAACTTGGTCATTTCTGCTTCTTGCTGTATGAAGCTTTTTACCTGTGTCGCCAATTCTTTTAGTAAGCTCAGCTTCGTTGAACATATGAATGTCCTCAGCATTTTCGTCAAATATGAGCGCACCGCTATTTAGGTCCTCTAAAATCGAATTAAGACCATCGGCAATTTGTAGATATTCTTCTTTTGTAATAATGCCAACCGAGGAAAGCATAAGGGCATGCTCTATTGAACCCTTGATATCCTCCTTGTACATTTTTTTATCGAAATGAATGGAAGAATTGAAGTCGTCAGCCTGCTTATCGAGTGCCTTTTCAAACCTTCCTGCCCACATTTTGTCCATAATTTCGTCCTTTCGCGCGCGTATTATAATAAACACTTTTTGCGGTGAACGGGATTTTTCAAAAAAGCATCCTCATCCACCGCAAGCGGTCCCCCTTCCCCTACTTAGGGAAGGCATAAAATTATTTCTTGTTATTTTTTGCGTTTACTTGTGCTTGAACCTTGATTGGCAAACCAAAGAGGTTGATAAATCCAGCACTGTCTGCTTGGTTGTAAACGTTGTCCTCACCGAATGTAGCGATTTCCTCAGAATAAAGTGAATAATCGCTCCATACGCCAGCCTTGATAATGTTGCCCTTATAAAGCTTCATTCTTACCTTACCTGTAACATTTTCTTGAGTCTTGTCAACAAATGCTGAAAGAGCCTCACGAAGAGGGGTGAACCATTGTCCGTTATAAACAAGCTCTGCAAATGTGATTGAAAGCTTTTGCTTTTCGTGCATTGTCATTTTGTCAAGACAGATTGTTTCAAGATAGTTGTGAGCTGCGTACAAAATAGCTCCACCAGGAGTTTCATATACACCACGGCATTTCATACCAACAAGACGGTTTTCAACGATATCAAGCAAGCCAATGCCATTATCTCCACCGAGCTTGTTGAGCTTTAAGATGATATCCTTAGCACTCATCTTTTCACCATTAATTGCAACTGGAATACCCTTTACGAAGTCAAGCTCAACATAAGTAGGTACATCTGGAGCCTTGATTGGAGAAACACCCATTTCAAGGAAGCCTTCCTTGTCGTAAAGTGGCTCATTGCCTGCGTCCTCAAGATCGAGTCCCTCATGGCTTAGGTGCCATAGGTTTTTGTCCTTTGAGTAGTTTGTTTCGCGGTTAATCTTTAGAGGAACGTTGTGTGCCTCTGCGTATTCGATTTCTTCCTCACGAGATTTGATTGTCCATTCTCTCCAAGGAGCGATGATTGGCATATCTGGTGCGAAAGCCTTGATTGTAAGCTCGAAACGAACCTGGTCATTTCCCTTACCTGTACAGCCGTGGCAGATAGCATCTGCGCCCTCAGCCTTTGCAATTTCTGCAATTCTCTTTGCAATTACAGGACGTGCAAATGATGTACCGAGCATATATTCCTCGTAAAGAGCCCCTGCCTTAACTGTTGGGATAACATATTCATCAACGAATTCGTCTGTTAAGTCCTCAATGTAGCATTTTGATGCGCCAGTCTTAATTGCCTTTTCCTCAAGTCCCTCAAGCTCATCAGCTTGTCCAACGTTACCAGAAACTGCAATAACCTCGCAGTTGTTATAATTTTCCTTGAGCCAAGGAATAATAATTGATGTGTCAAGTCCTCCAGAATATGCAAGAACTACCTTTTTGATATTTTTCTTATCCATTTTTATTTCCTCCGATGAAAGAATATTCATTTTTATGAAAGTATTATATAACCTTATTCTCTGTTTGTCAAGTACTTTTTAAATATTTTTTCATCTTTTTTATATATATTGGCATTTCTGCTTCAATCTTCAGCCTTACGAATGAATATTTTGTGAATATTTATGTATATTTATGCATTTAATTTGAATAAATGAATAACTATTTTTAAGCATTTTAAACAAATGTACGCTTTTGTTTTTGTTTATATTTACTATTTATATAAATGAAAAGAACCGCGAAAATCGCGGTTCTTTTTATCAAAATTATTATCCACCAAAGCTTTCGTTTATAAGCTTCCAAGAAACTGTTTTAGCTTCGCCTTCTGCAATATCGTAGTTGAGGTAGGTTATAACTCCATTGCTATCAACCACGTAGCCACAACAGTTGAGCTCAAGTATATCGGATTTGATGTTTCTGATGATAGTTTCAATATTTGCATAGCCAGCGCCTGTCATATCAGCTACAACAGTGGAATCACCTACTGTTGCCTTTCCATCAACTACTGTAATTGGAGCTTCTGAAGGAGCGGCACTTACTACCACACCATATTGAAGTGTTGTTCCTGTCATTTCTTCATACTTTTCAAGTGCATTGTAATTTATTGAAATGCCAAATGTGATTGAATAATCATCTGTTTCAGTTGCTGAAATTCCTAAGTTTTCAAAGATTGCACCGTATTCCTCAGCCTCTGCCACTTCGGTTTCACAATACTTACATACATGAAGAATGTACATATTTGCGTAATAGTTTACGTCTGTTGTTTTTTCTTCAACCTCATCAGTATAAACGCCTGTACCAAACATAAGCTTTAATTCTTCTGTGTGAACTGGCTCTGCAGCCATTGAAAAGATTCCACATCTTGAGCAATTACCACAGCATGTGTTACCCTCTTCAAAAACTATATTGTGAACATTATCATAATAGTATTCACAGTGGTTAGCATAAGTAATCTTTGATACCCAGCCTGATGCCTTTTCTTGCACGCTTGCAACGAATGCGTCATCGCTATCTCCTGTAAAGATAATGGTCTTTACACCACTGTTTTGAAGAGAATACTGTGAATAAATTGATGTACAACCCTTAGGAACAACAAGAGTTATAGAAGCACTTGTTGTGTTCTTTAAAAAGTCGTGTGGTATTTGGGTTACTTTTTCAGGAATACGAACATAGGATAACTGTGTACAGCCTTGGAAAACACCTTGACCCAAGCTTGTTACTGTGTTAGGAAGATCAAGGTTTTTAAATTGAGCTCCGTTGAACGCATATTGACCTATACTTGTTAATTTATCAGGGAAATTAAATTCAGTAATTGGACAGCCTGAAAAGGCATTGCCGTCTATGCTGGTTATATTTTCTGCATAGTTTACAAGAGATGAGATTTTACAGCCATCAAAGCAATATCCTTTGATTGCTGTTACTGATGCAGGAATAACCAAAGAGGTAATTTTGCTATTACCCTTGCAAAGGTCGTTTTGAAGAGTGGTTAGGCTATTTGACAAAATAATAGTTTCCATATTTGAGCAGCCTTGGAACGCCTTTGCCGCTGTATCTGTTATTGTGTCAGACATCTTTACATATTTTAGGTTAGACTTGTAGTTAAGGTCTGTTCCTATGTAAGTAATGCCAGTTGGGAATTCTATACGAACAACGTAGTCCTTTAGGTTTGTGCCCTCTGCATATCCGAGAACAGCATTTAATGCATTGTTAACTTGCATTGAAAAGCTTGTTTGGTCTTTCATAACATAATATGCAGGATATGTGTAGTAAAGTCCGTCATTACCGAGAAGTACAACTCTTTCGCTTGTACCAAGCTTGGCTGGTGCTGTAACACCATCAAGTGTATCAGGAGTTGTAGCAAACTCATCACTTGATGAACCAGCAGCACTAACACCTACTGCAAATAAGCAAACGAGCAAAGCGCTTATTGCAAGTGCTAAAAAGATTTTCTTTTTCATAAATTTCTCCTTTTCGCGCATATATGCGCATATTGATATTTTATATTAACATATATGTGGAAAACTGTCAAGATGAACAAAAAAAAAAAAAAAAATGAACTGTTTTTGTGAAAAGTGCACAAAATTCATTCGTTTTTTAATGTAATTAAAATATTTTATTTTTGAAATATTTTGCGAAAAAGCCACACTTGTATGCGCTTTTTGGAAAAATGCCGATTTATAAGTTTAAAAGTTATATTACATTTTTGGTTAATTTATACAAACCGAGCATAAATGTTAATTTTTTGTGAATTTATACAAGAGATTCTATCGCTACGCTCCAGAATGACAAAATTGGGCTTTTTGAGATTTCTCGACTTTGATCGAAATGACACAACAAAGTTGTTCTTTCTTTTCGCCACCCTGAGCGCAACGCAATGTAGTCGAATGGGTCTAAAACGGGAGGAGCAAGCCCCTCCCCCACAGGCAACGCCACGTCATCCTAAGCAAGCAACGCGAGTTGAATGGATCTTTTCAAGATTCCTCGACAGGCTCGGAATGACACAACATTCTTTCATTTTGTTAATTTGCCTTCCCCAGTGGGGGAAGGTGTCAACGAAGTTGACGGATGAGGTGCCTAAACTACCCCTCCTTTTATTCCTCCACTGACAAGGGGAGGCTTGACGAGAGGCAGATTGCCTCCCCTACAGTGCGGACGGTAAGGCACTGTCCCCTACAATAGCAAAAAAGAAGCCACCCGTTGAGTGGCTTCTTTTATTGTTTTCCTTATTATTTAATTTTTGCCAACAAGTCAAGCATACTTAGCTCTTGCTCTAATTTATAGAGGTCGGTGTTCTCGTCAATTACAACAAGCTCGGTATCTGTGAGCTTAGCAAAGAGCTTAACGTCCTCAACTGTCACGGCTGTTGAAACAACTGTATGGTGTGCGCCACCTGCATAAATCCAAGCTGCCGCGCCTGTTGCGTGGTCTGGCTTTAGCTTCCACATAATTCTTGCAACTGGGAGCTTTGGCATTTCCTTTGGTTGCTTTACAAGCTCGATAGCTGCGCAGATAAGACGGAAGCGATTGCCCATATCAACCATACATACAGCAACACCGTCGCCCTCAACACCGTCGAATACAAGTCTTGCCGGTGGCTCTTTTCCACCGATTCCGAGCTGGTGAACCTCAATCTTAGGCTTGGTTGATGCAAAGTCAGGAGAAACCTCAAGCATATGAGCGCCAAGCACAACCTCCTCGCCCTTTGTAAAGTCGTAGGTATAGTCCTCCATAAAGCCTGTTGAGCCTTTTCTTCCCTTTGCCATTTCGCAGAAGATTGCATTAAGAGCTGATGTTTTATAGTCACCCTCTGCACCGAAGCCGATGCCCTTTGCCATCATTCTTTGTGTTGCAAGACCTGGGAGCTGACGCATACCGTGTAGGTCTTGGAAGGTATCTGTATATGCACCAAAGTTACCAGCTGTTAAGAACTTATCAAGTGCGATTTCGTACTTCGCTTGCTCCTTAACTGCATCTAAATTATCTGTGTTCATAACATAAAGGTCGTTATACTCTGCCATTTTAGCATTGAGCTCATCCTCTGTTACTGCGTTTACAAGTGCAACAAGGTCACCAATACCGTAATAGTTAACATTCCAGCCATACTTGATTTGGCTTTCAACTCTATCACCATCGGTAACTGAAACCTCTCTCATATTGCTACCGAACATAGCAACATTTAGGTTCTTTGAGAAGTCAACTGCTCTTGCAACATCAAGGAATTTTTTAATTTTTTCAATTACATCCTCGTGCTGGTAATAACCAACAACAACCTCGCGCTTAACGCCTAAGCGTGTGCACATAAAGCCGTATTCACGTCCACCATGTGCTGTTTGGTTTAAGTTCATAAAGTCCATATCAATTTCATCATATGGAAGCTTTTCGTTTGCTTGAGTATGGAAATGAAGGAGTGGCTTTGTTAAAAATTGAAGACCCTTAATCCACATTTTAGCTGGGCTGAATGTGTGCATCCAAGTAATAACAGCGATACAATCCTCATCATTTGATGCTTTCTTACAAGCTTCAACACAGCTTGCCTCATCTCTCACTGTTGAGCAATACTCAATTTCAACACCATCAATTTTTTCGTTTAAATATTTCGCGATAACCTTTGAGTCCTCGGCAACCTGTAAAAGAACCTCTTCGCCGTAAAGGTCTTGGCTACCGGTGATAAAATAAACCTTTTTCATTATGTATCTCCTTTAGATATTATTTGCTAATTTATTTTCAAGGGCGGTAATCATATCAACTCTGTTTTGATGTCTGCCACCTTCAAATTCAGTGTTAATGAACATATCAACAATTTCAAGTGCCAAGCCAGCGCCCAAAACTCTTGCGCCCATACAAAGCACATTTGCATCATTATGCAAGCGAGTGAATTTTGCCGAGAAGGTATCAGAGCAAAGTGCGGCACGAATGCCTCTGCACTTATTTGCAGCCATACTCATACCAATGCCTGTACCACAAACCAAAATGCCCATATCCTGTGTCCCATCATAAACTGCCTTGCACACCTTTTCTGCGTAGTCAGGATAGTTGCAGCTATCTGGAGTATATGTGCCATAGTCAACGTACTCAACCCCATTCGCTTCTAAATATTTGATGATTTCGCCCTTTAAATCAAGAGCAGCGTGGTCACACGCGATTGCAATTGTTCTTGCCATTAGTTTTTTCCTCCAAGTCTTTCTTCTCTTTCGCGCTCCGCCTGTGCCTTGCGCAAATATTCTACTCGAAGGTCGGTATCGGAAACGTACTCCGAGTTTTGCATCTTTTTATATGCAATTTTACCAACCGAGTATGCGTTTTGATAACGCAAAAGCTCGGGGGTGTATCTAAAATTTGCTATTTCCTTGTCCAAAATGAGTTCATATCCGTCGCCAACAAAATAGATATCCTCGCCTGTTTTTTCAAGCACAGGAATTAAGTCATCAAGCATCATACAGCAGTCGTTTATAAAACGCTCACCATTCAAAAATGCACCAGTATAAACCTGTCCACGACGAGCATTCATAATCGGACAAATAACACCCTTTGTGCCCTCAAGGTTTTGGGCAAGGGCTTCAATTGTGCTGACCCCAACGCACGGCTTTTCCCTGCCAAAGGCAAGGGCTTTAATAGTTGCAACGCCTATGCGCACGCCTGTAAATGAGCCAGGACCTTCAGCCACTGCATATGCATCAATATCTTCATTTGTAAGCTTTAGTGACTCCAAAATTGATTTTACCATAGGTAAAAGCGTTTCACTATGTGTATTTTGGATGTTAACGGAGTAAATTCCCAAAAGATTTTCATTTTCCAAAACTGCAACCGTTGAGGTTTTAGCAGTAGAATCAAGAGCGAGTATTTTCATTATTTACTCCTCAATTGTAATTATTCGTTCGTTTTCGGGATTTTTGCCGCGCTCAATTTTTACGCGATACGCGTTTTTAGGAATGGAGCTTTCAATGTTTTCGCTCCATTCAGTAACGCAGATTCCCTTTTGTAAATATTCATAAAAGCCAACGGAATATAAGTCATCCTCATCCTCTATTCTATAAACATCAAAGTGGTATAGAGGCAAGCCAGCGCCCTTATATTCATTAACAACCGTATAGGTTGGGCTTTTAACCCTTGCCGTGGGGGCAAGAACGGATGCAAGACCGCGAACAAATGCAGTTTTGCCAACGCCCAGGTCACCATACATCGCGATAAAGTGCGGTGTTCCCTTGTCCAATTTCTTGGCAAAGGTGCGAGCAATTTTTTCGGTTTCCTCTGGCGAAAATGTATTGTATGTTTTTTTCATATTAGAAAAGTCCTGTGATTTTGCCGTTGTCATCAACATCAATGTTGAGAGCTGCAGGAGCCTTTGGTAGTCCCGGCATTGTCATAATAGCACCAGTTAAAGCAACGATAAAGCCAGCACCAGCTGAGAGCTTAACCTCACGAACAGTCAATGTAAAGTCGGTAGGTCTGCCGAGCTTTGCAGGGTCGTCTGAGAGTGAATACTGAGTTTTCGCCATACAAACTGGGAAGCGAGCATATGCAGGGTCAAGAGCTTCAAATTCCTTGATTGCCTTCTCTGCCTTTGCGTCGAACTTAACGTCCTTAGCACCGTAAATTTCCTTAGCAACTGTTCTAATCTTATCCATAATAGACATTTCATCTGGATAAAGAACACGGAAGTTGCTTGGCTTTTCGCAAGCCTCAACAACCTTTTGGGCAAGCTCAATGCCACCCTCGGAGCCTTTAGCAAACACCTCGGAAAGTGCAAAGTCTGCACCCTTGGCAATGCAAATGTCCTCAACAGCCTTTAATTCTGCATCTGTGTCTGTACCGAAGCGATTGATTGCAACGACAACAGGAACACCATATTTTTGTAGATTATCGATGTGTGCCTCAAGGTTAACAGCACCCTTTTTAAGTGCATCAACATTTTCAGCGCCCAAATCTGCCTTTGCAACACCGCCATTATACTTGAGTGCGCGAACGGTAGCAACCAAAACAACACATTCAGGCTTTAGGTTAGCAAAGCGGCATTTGATATCAAAGAATTTCTCAGCACCGAGGTCAGCGCCAAAGCCAGCCTCTGTAATTGTGTAATCTGCAAGCTTTAGAGCCAATTTTGTCGCTCTGACTGAGTTACAGCCATGTGCGATATTTGCAAAAGGTCCACCGTGAATAATTGCAGGGGTATTTTCAAGTGTTTGAACGAGGTTTGGCTTAAGTGCGTCCTTAAGAACGGCAGCCATTGCACCATTAACACCGAGGTCTCTACAGTAAACCGGTGAGCCGTCATATTTATATGCAACTAAAATTTTGCCGAGACGCTCCTTCAAATCAGCGATTGATTCACTGAGGCATAGAATAGCCATAATTTCGCTGGCAACGGTAATCATGAAGTGGTCCTCACGTGGAACACCATCAAGCTTACCACCCAAGCCAACAACAACTGAACGTAATGCTCTATCGTTCATATCAAGAACGCGTGAGAAAAGGATTCTTCTTTGGTCAATGCCAAGCACGTTACCTTGTTGAATGTGGTTATCAATAACTGCTGACAAAAGATTATTTGCAGTTGTAATTGCATGGAAGTCGCCTGTGAAGTGAAGGTTAATGTCCTCCATAGGAAGAACTTGAGCATAACCGCCACCTGCAGCACCTCCCTTAACACCAAAAACAGGACCAAGTGAAGGCTCGCGAAGTGCGATGATTGTTTTTTTGCCAATCTTTGACATAGCCATGCCAAGACCAACTGTTGTGGTTGTTTTACCCTCACCTGCTGGGGTTGGGTTAATGGCGGTAACCAAAATCAATTTACCGTCCTTTTTTGACGCCATTCTATCAAGGAATTTGTCTGTGATTTTTGCCTTGTAGTGACCATATGGCTCGTATTCCTCGGGAAGAAGCCCGATTTGGTCAGCGATTTCTGAAATGTGACTTAATTTTGCACCTTGTGCAATTTCGATGTCTGAAAGCATAGTATTGCTCCTTTATAAAAAATACTTTAATCCTATTGTAACACACAATATATAAAAATTCAAATATTTTGTTGTATTTTTTTGAATTTTATGCCACTGTTATTTTTGAGCCAAAAAAATAAAACAAAAATCGGGAAGCAATGGCTTTCGGATTTTTCCATTTTGTGCCTTTAATTATTTGAAAATATATTGAAATATTCATTTGGTTGTGCTACACTAATTATACTGAACTGTGTTCAGATTTTTAAATGAACTTGCGACTTTTTTAGACATCACTTAAAAAATTATTTTGGAGGAAAACAAAAAAATGAACAAAAGAAAAAGCTTACGCTCAGCGCTTTGCGCTATTTTTCTAATTGCCTTTTGTGCAATTGGAATGCTTTGTTTATCAGGCTGTGGCGAATGCGAGGAGCACACCTTCCGTATCGAGCCAAGAACCGCAACCTGTGAAGATGCAGGACTGGTATTTAGATTCTGCGAGGCTTGCGGCTACAACGACGAGGTTGAGTCCCCTGCTTTAGGACACGACTATTACGATTGGAAAATTCAAACAGAAGCAACATGTCAACACGTTGGAAAAAGAACACGTTATTGCCCACAGTGCCATACTGAAGAGGAAGAAGAAATTCCTATGCTTCCACACACAACAGAGACTTGGCGTGTAAAGACTAACCCAACAGAAACCGAAATAGGCGTTGCAGAAGGAGATTGCTCAGTATGTGGTCATCGTTGCACCGCTGATTTGCCTACCTTAAACGAAACCGACTATAAGGTTGATGTTATTGACTCAGAATCCAAAACATACACCTACACAATTGATAATTCCGAGGTTCAAGTATATGTTTCCAGTTATGAATTCTTTGAGTATTACGGATATGAGGGAGGCACCGCATATAGAATTCGAGCAAAGAAGGAAATTACAACAGAAAAGCTTGTTCTCCCAAGCACATATAATGGCTACCCTGTAGTAACTATTATGGATGGTGGCTTTTTTGGAAGCCACATTAAAGAGATTGTTATCCCTGAAGGCATTGAAATAATAGAACCTAACGCATTTGAAGGCTGTGAAAACCTTGAAAAGGTTACATTGCCAAGCACAATTAAATCGATTGGTAAAAGCATCATTTCATATGAAAGTGGTAGTTCTGCCTTCTCTCTAATCAAAGACATCTATTACAATGGCACTATAGAAAGCTGGTGCAACATTGAATTTGATAATTCTACAAATCCTATGGGTTCGATGAGTGAAGACGGAAATTTCTATATTTTGAATGAAAATAAGGAATATGACCTGCTCACTGAAGTTACAATACCAGATTCTATAACCGCTATTCCAAAGCAAATATTCTACAACCTTAAGTCATTAAAGAAGGTTAATTTACACAACAATGTTACCTCTATTGGTGTAGAAGCTTTCGCGTCAACCGGCTTGACAAGCATTGTAATTCCAAGTAGTGTTACTTCTATTGGCGATTTCGCATTTTATAATTCTGAGCTTGCCGAGGTTTCCTTACCAAACGGTATAAAGACTATTACCTATGGTATGTTCTCAAATTGTAAGAATTTAGAGAGCATTACAATTCCTTCAAGTGTTACTCATATAGATGCATCTGCATTCTACGAGTGTGAAAATCTTGCAACCGTTGAAATCAAAACAGACAGTCAGCTTGCTAAGATTTCCAAAAAGGCATTTTATGGTTGCTATAAAATTACCAGTCTTGTTCTCCCTGCGACATTAGAATACGTTGGAAGCTATGCAATCCCCGGTACTTGCGCAACAATGTACTATATGGGTAATGCAAATGCATTTGATTATATAGAAGGCAAGAATTTCCTTGAATTCTCAGATTCAACAATTTATTATTATTCTGAAGGTATCCCTACAGATGCTACAAACGAATATTGGTATATTAACGATAACGAAATAGCTATTTGGGTTAAGGGTACATTTGCTGCTGGTAAGCAATTTGTATATTCTCACACAAAGACAACCGTTACAGACCAATATTGGGGAATGCTAAAGGCTGCAGAAGCACAAGGCATGCTTGAAATGCTCTTCCCATCATCTGAGCTTGGCGAAGAAATGGCAAAGAGACAAATTGAGATGATAACAAGTAGTCAAACTAAAGCCGAATATGAAGAAAAGCTATGTGAGTTTAGTAGCGAGACAGGTCAAAACTCCTCATATAAATTCGAGGACGGAAAGGTTACAGTTTCTATCAATGGTCAAGTAAATCTTCCTATGGATTACGTTGAGTTTGACAATGTAATTTACGTTTCAGGCAGACCACTTTGCTACATTGACACAGAAAACAACTGCATCTATGAGTTAAACGAAACAGAATACAACACCGTTTGGCATTATTACGAAATAGCTTCTAACGAGCAATAATTTAAAGCATATTAAGAAAGCCCACAATGCGACCAGCATTGTGGGTGTTTTCTTTATTAATAAAAATTCAAGTGAAAAGTGAATAGGTAATAGTGAAGAAGTAAAAATCGACAAGCTTCTGTCGAAACTTGTCGATTTTTGGCCTGCCCGATAGGGGTTGAACCTATGACCTCAAGAGTCGGAGTCTTGCGCGCTATCCACTGTGCCACGGGCAGAAATTTAAAGACCTGCAATTTTGCAAGTCTTTATAAAAATTTAACAAAATTTTTTAGATAATCATCGCTGATGTATTTTTTTACATTTTCAAATGGTTCTACAAAATCGCCACTCTCTATTCTTTTTTCAATTCCATCAAAAATATGCCATCGAATGTTTGAAAGAATAGATTTTTCTATCCAATATGAAAATTTGGTGTTTGGATTTTTATCCTCAAGCTTTTTCATTTTGATATAAAGCTCAACACCGTCAGAAACGTCATGCCAAAGGTCAACAAAGGCGCAATCAAATTTCAAATCTGGCATTTTCTTTTTTGCAAAATCAAACGCATCGCTTTTGATAATTTTAATTTTGTCTTTTCTACTAAACTGTGGCAAAATATATTTTTCAAACAGGTTGATAACGCTTGAATCTCTTTCAACAATCGTGACTGAGGTAACATCTGATTTTTCGCTCACCATATAAGCGAAATAGCCAATTCCAAGTCCAAAAACGCACACATCTCCCGACATTTTCTCAATATGTGGCTTCATCGTTTCAATTTCGTTCGGCTTGATTGCCATCCATTCAACACCATCTTCAAAAACAGTTGGGAATGAAAATTTTTCACTAAAAAATCCGACCTTGGGAATTTCTCTGTAATCATCTAAAACGTCGATGTCATCGTATATAAAGCCCTCGTATGGCTGATACGCTTGATAGCCTAACTCCCAAGTTGAAACCTTTTTGTTTGGAATAACTATGTTTTTAAAATATGGGTTTTCTCTATACTCGCCTGCGTCTAATTTTTTAACTGATTTTTTTAAATATTCCCTCTCAAAAAGCTTTGCTTCATCGTCGTCACCACTAAGTGCTGTAGCAAGAAAAAGTGCGAACGAAAGCTCCTCGTTTTCAGACACTCCCTCAACAATTTCATCCATAATTTCCTTGTTTATAAGACATGGAAATTCGTTCAGATAAGCAGCAACTCCTCTGAAAAGTGCAAAATTTTCTTGTTTAATTTTTTTTAGTAAATCAATGCTTTTTTGGTCTTTATACATATTATTTCTCAAACGAAGAAAGTGCAGCACCTATAACTGTGCTATACTGCGCCTTATCGGGGATAATGAAGTTCATATTGAACATTTTGTTTAGGTTGTCAAAGATTTCATTAGCTTGTGAAATTTGAGTTAGGTTACCTGTCAAAACGATATCCTTTATTCCATATTGCTTAGATGCAAAATACGAAATCATACCGATTGTTTCAAAAACCATATTGATAATTCCAAGGGCAAGGTCGCCGTTAGTTGCTGTATCACTGATTTTGCCAAAGTTTGACGCAGTCATATGAGAGCTAAGTCCCATATCCTTCTTTGAAATATCACATATTCTCAAGTCGATGTTTTTTATGTCTCCCACCTTTGCAAGCTCGTCAATGCTTTCAATTTTGGTGAGGCCAAGGAACTTAGAGGAAAGCCCAACAAGGGTTCCTCCACCAACGCCAGTTCCACCGAGATATTCCGGCGCTTTGCCACGCTTTGCGTGAACAAGCGCTGTTCCTGTGCCAAGGCTGACAATAATAGCTTCGTCTAAGGATGAGAGGTAAAGTCCACCAAGACCTATGCTCTTGAATTCCGGTGTGTGAATGCACTCAAGGCCGTATAGTGGCTTGGAAATATAGGATGAGCCAACACCTGTTATCATAACCTTTTCAATATCGTTTAAGCCAAGTCCGTTAGTATCAGTAAACTTGCCAAAAGCACCATAAACAGAGGTGATTGGGTCATCTGCTGTTACAAACATAGGCTCAATTAGCTTCTTATTTTGGTCAAAGCCCACAATTTTAGTTGTGCTACCGCCAATATCAATTCCAATTACTACTCCCATTGTATCCTCCTTAAGCAGTAATAAATTTAACTACATTATATTTTATCACTTTTATAATAAAAAATCAACATAAAATTAAAACTCGACAGCCAAGAGGCTGCCGAGTTAATATTAGTCAAGTGCTATTTCATGTCCAAGCTCTGCTGATTTATAAAGAGCATCAAGGATTTTAACCATATTCACGCCTTGTATAGGTGTAAAGTCAGGCTCTGCCTTGCCCTCAATAACATCAATAAAATGACGAATATTTAATTCGTGATGAGGTGGACAGTTATAGTCGTCAACTGCCGGCTTGAGCGTAACATTTGTGCCACACTCCTCTGTAAAGATTTCGAACTTTCTATCTATACCAGACATACGTGAGCCTGCTTTCTCGCCACGAAGCTCAACAAACATTTGGTCATATTCAATATTTGATGCCCAAGAAAATTCGATTTGCAAGCAAGCACCGTTATCAAAACGTATAAAGCCCATAGCAAGGTCCTCAACATCGGTCTTTGAATATGAGGTATGCGGGAATTTTGAATATGTCGAACCGCTAACAGTAACAGGCTTTGGATTGCCCATCAAGTAAATTGCCAAGTCGATAATATGAACACCGAGATCGATAAGTGGTCCACCGCCGGATTGTGCCTTGTCAGTAAACCAACCGCCCCAGCCAGGAATGCCACGACGTCTGATCCAACCACAACGACCTGCGTAGATTTCGCCCATCTTATCTTCAGCAATATATTGCTTTAAGAATTTAGTTGTTGGGCGATAACGATTGTTTCTAATAACCATTAAGGTTTTGCCACTTTCCTCTGCCGCCTTTTTCATCTTCTCTGCTTCCTCAGCATTTATAGCATCTGGCTTTTCGCAGATAACATTTATACCCTTGTTCAAGGCATAGATTGCGATGATTGAGTGGTAGTTGTTTGGAGTGCAAATATCAACCGCATCAAGCTCCTCGTTATCAATCATTTCTTGATAGTCAGTATAAAGCTTAGCGTCTGGATATCTTTTGGAAACGGCTTCAAGCTTTTGCTCGTTTATATCACAAATTGCAACTATTTTAGTGTTTTCGATTTTGTCATAAGCGCCCATATGTGGTCCTTGACAAATTTTGCCTGCGCCTACTATACCTATTTTAACCATTATTTTTCCTCAATTCTTGCAACCCAAGGGCACTCAAGCGGAATGCGTGGGCAAACTGGCGCTGCCCATTTTACTGCGTTTTTAATAATTGTTTGAACTGTTGGGTTGTGGAAGGTTGGGAAGGTTTCGTGTCCTGGTTGGAAATAGAACACCTTTCCGTTTTCTCTATGCCATATACAGCCGGAACGGAACACCTCGCCGCCATTATACCAGCCAACAAGCAAAAGCTTGTCTGGATCAGGAATACCAAATGGCTCACTATATGTTTCCTCAGCCTCAAGCTCAAAATATCTACCCTCAACCCCAGCCATAATTGGATGGTTGTGGTCTAAAATCCAAAGTCTTTCCTTGTCGTTGCTTTCGCGCCAACCAAGGTTACAGGTTGTGCCCATCAAAAGCTTGAATGGCTTTGAATGGTGTGCAGAGTGAAGGAATACAATTCCCATACCCTCTAAAACTGCATTTTTTACCTTCATAGCGATTTCATCAGGAACCTCACCATGTCTAACGTGTCCCCACCAAATCATAACGTCTGTATTAGCGAGCAATTCATCGGTAATGCCGGCATTTGGCACAAGCTCACCATTTTCATCGTGCTGTGCAACGGTTGTAACTTGAATTTCATCTGATCCAAGAAAATCAGCAATTGCGCTATGGATTCCCTTTGGATAAACCTTAGCTACGTTTTCGTCCTTTAGCTCATGGAAGTTTTCGTTCCAAACTGTAACTCTAATCATTTTTAAGCTCCTCACTTTTTGCGTGTAATGTAAGCATAACTTACAGAAAAAATTATACCATATAATACCATACATTTCAACCCCGTTTGTCAATTTTATTGACAAGCTCTTGATAAAATGTTATTATATATTTAGAAATTTCGACGGAGGGCATTATGGTTAATCTTGGAAACGACTGGGACAATATTTTAAGTGATGAATTCAAAAAGGATTATTACTTAAAAATCAGAGAAATTTTAAAATCAGAATACAGGACACAGGTCATTTTTCCACCTATGTTTGATATTTTTAATGCACTAAAATACACATCTTACAAGGACACAAAGGTTGTTATTTTAGGACAAGACCCATACCATGAGGTCGGTCAGGCGCACGGACTTTCCTTCTCTGTGAAAAAAGGTATTAAAATTCCACCGTCACTTGTGAATATATACAAGGAATTAAAAACAGATATCGGAATGGAAATTCCAAGTCACGGAGAGCTTACCTCGTGGGCAAAGCAAGGGGTTTTGCTTTTAAATGCAACTCTCACCGTTCGTCAAGGACAAGCAAACAGCCACCAAAATATCGGTTGGTCAATCTTTACTGATGAGGTTATTAAAAAGCTGAATGAAAGAAGCGAGCCACTCGTCTTTATTCTTTGGGGTGGCAATGCGCGCTCAAAGAAAAAATACATCACAAACAAAAGCCACTTAATTATTGAATCGGCTCACCCATCGCCTCTTTCGGCTTACAACGGTTTTTTTGGCTCTCGCCCGTTTTCACGTGCAAATGAGTTTTTAAAAAGCAATGGCGTAAAGGAAATAAATTGGAACAGTGTAAATGAATAAAAAGCAGGGTCTTTCGCCCTGCTTTATTCTATTTTCAACCGTCTTTTTAGAGCCTGTGCCGTAAAATACGACAGTACCAAAAGAATCACATCCTTAAATAGATATGGTAATGACATAGTAATCAAGGACGTAAAAAACGGAACCCTTCCAACGCATGAATATTGAAGTGTGCCAATAAAATGACATAGAAAAACGCCAAAAATTCCCATAGGTATTTTAAGTCTTCCTGTTTTTAGTGAGCACAAAATTGCAAGTGGGATAAAGCCCCAAATAAAGCCCCCACTATATCCTATTAGATGAAAGATTCCACCACCAAAATTAGCAAACACGGGTATTCCAAGAGCGCCAATGAAAATGTAAATAAGTATTGTAATAATTGACTTTTTTGTGCTAAAAAAGTAGCCTAAAAGTCCAATGGCAAAAATTTGGAGAGTGATTGGAACGCCAAAAACCGTCGGGATAGCAAGTTGAGAAATTATAGACAAAACCGCCACCATCAAGGCAATTTCAACTAAAGACCTTATGCCTTTTTTCTTCATTTTACCACCTTTTTATCCTTGCATCACCTGAATTAAAGCTCTTTATGCCATCATCAGTCTTTACTATTAGACTTGCGTCATCATCAATATCGACGGCAATTCCTGATGCGATTTTGCCACCAACATCAATCTCGATTTCCTTGCCTAAGATGTTTGATTTTTGCTTATATGCTTTCATATAATCTTTTTGCTCAATTTTAGCATAATAGTCAAAAAACATATCAATTATTTCGGCGCAAAGGCGCGATTTATAGCCACAGGGTGCGTCTTTTTCGTAAATTGATGTTGCTATTTCTGAAATTTCCGGTGAAAATCCATCGCTTGGTGGCAAGATGTTAATTCCTATACCAATAACAGCATAATCAAGCATTCCGCTCTCAAAATTGAGTCCTGCCTCGCAAAGGATTCCTGAAACCTTTTTCTTTCCTATATAAATATCATTCACCCATTTTATCTGAGTTGTCTCTCCACTTGTTTTTTCAATAGCCTCTGAAACGGCAACAGCGCCCAAGGTGGTAATTGAAAGTGCATCCCTTGCAAGAACGATTGGTCTCAATATAATCGTCATATAAAGCCCGTTTTCACTACTTGAAATAAAGCTTCTACCCATTCTGCCTTTGCCTTGAGTTTGTGATTTAACAATAACAATCGTTCCTTCTGATTCTCCGCTCATTGCTAATTCCTTGGCGATTCTATTTGAGGAGTCAGCTTCATCATATATTAAAATCTTATGAGGCGATTTTAAATGTACACTTATGCTATCGCTTGTAAAAATATCAACCTCCTTATTTAATATATAGCCAGAATTAGGACTTGATACAATATCAAAGCATTGTTTTTTTAAGGTGTTTATCGCCTTCCAAACGCTATTTCTGGTAATGCCAAGCTCTTTTGCAATCTCAGCACCTGATACAGTTTTTCCAATGTTCTTATTAAGTATAAATAGTATTTTATCTTTTATATTATTCATTGTCACCCTCGCGTTTAGACAGGGTGACACCCTGCCTAAAGAAAAACCGACACAAAGGTCGGTTTTAATTTTAATTATTTTACTGATAAATTGTTGAAATTAGTTTTGCAACCTCATAGTCGTAGTTAACTGTGTTAAAGCCAACATAGTTCTCTGTCCAAGTTTCATATTCCTTCTTAGCTACAATATTAGCTGTGTCGTAACCAATTTGATATACAGTTGAATCATTTTTGAACATATCAACAAGCATCTTAACGAGCTCACCAAAGTCTTCTCTTTCAACGTTTGCAGTCATAGTGTCAGCAACTGTGTCAACTGTATTCTTAAGACCAATTATGCCAGCCTCACCAGACTTAGCTGCAAGACTCTTAACAACGCTTGTCATAGCAGCATTTCTATCTGGAGCCTTTTGAACATAGTTGTAAATTTTTGCAGCTGTATCTAATTTTTGCTCATCCTCAGTAAGAGTTTGGTCATCAATTTGAACGCCACCAACATCAAGAGTTGCTTGAACAAATGCTTCGAGAGGCATATCTACGTAGCCGTTAATCTCAAGACCAAAGTTTTCTTCAATGGTTCTTGTAAGAAGTGCAGCGCCACCGAATGCAAATGCATCATAGATAGGACCAACACCAACAGATGGGATGTTAACAAGAACAGACTTGTTGATTGCAAAATAAGAAATCTTATCAGTTTTGCTGTTCATTGAAAGCAACATAATTACCGAAACATTTGCTGAGTTTGCATCTGTAGGAGCTGTAATATCTACAACATAGTTGTAAACATCAGGATCTGATTTAATATTAGAATATCTTTGTGCATGGTTAGCTGCTGCTGCCAAATAAGCTGAACGGAACGAAGGATTTGTCATAAGCTCCGATAAATTCTCATACATTTGTCCAGTAGGTGTAACCGTTGCAACCGCTTTGTTGTGTGATGGACCTGTAAACTTATCAGCATATGAATCAACAAATGCATTCATAACAAGCAAAACGCAAGCAACAATTGCAATGATAATCAAAACTGCAACTATTAATTTTTTATATGGAAACTCACCCTTTGCCTTTTTTCCTTCTGCCAACACTGCCTTGTTTTCAATAGCAATATGGGCTGTTTTCTCTCTTCTGTCTGTAATTTTTCCCATGGAAGCCTCCTCGAAGATAATTATTTATACATATATTTTATATCAAAAGCGCTAAGATGTCAACACTTTTTTACCAAATTTATAATATTTATAGTAAATACTAATAAAATTCGCGCAGAAAATATATTCCGTTTTTGTCAACTGTTATTTCCTTACCGTTTAAATAAGAGAGCGAATCCTCTGCATTTTTAAACATCAATTTGTACGAATACAAGGCTTGGTGCTTATAATAAACACCCTTTAGCTTGTCCTCCTTGCCATATTTACCATCACCCAAGAGTGGGTTGCCGATTGATGACATATGGGCTCTTATCTGGTGCGTTCTGCCTGTAATCAACTCAATTTCCAAAAGGGAAAGGTCGCTTTTAGGGTTATATGAAACAAGGCTATATTTTGTTATGATTTTTTTAGCACCCTTTATTTGATTTTTAAGCACTTTTACTGTGTTGGTTTTTGAATCTTTGATCAAAAAGTCGCACAGTGTGTCTGATTTTTTAGGCGTTTGGCCGTGAACCGCACACAAATAAAACTTTGAAATTTGATTGTTTTTGATTCTTTCATTCATATCTCTTAAGGCTTGTGCGTTTTTGGCAGAAATAACCATACCGCCCGTATTTCTATCAATTCTGTTGCAAAGCGCTGGGGCGAATGAATTTTCCCCCTCGGGGTTATATTCTCCCTTTTGATAGAGGTATGCTTGAATATGGTAAATCAGTGTACCGCGTTCACTTGCATTTCCGTCACCACTAACCTTTCCGTCACCATCACCTGAGTGAACAAGAACTCCAGCAGGCTTGTCGCATATCAAAAGATTCTCATCCTCGTAAACGATATTCAAGCTTGTCTTTATGGTCGAAAATTCACAAGGAGTTATTTTCTCTGTAAAGAGGTCCTCAGAAAGAAACATTTGAACCGTATCGCCTTCAGAAAGAATTTGATTAAGCTCTGCTCTTTTTCTATTCACCTTTATCTTTTTCGTCCTTATGGACTTATACATAAGTGACAAAGGAATTCCCTTAACGGTCTTTTGAATAAATTTATCAAGTCGCTGTCCTTTATCGTTTGAATTTATTTTAAATTCTCTCATATTAACCCTTACATTTAAATTTATTATCTATATTATAGATGAAAATACAGCTATTTGCAAGTTTATTTTCAATTTTAGTTTACATATCGACAAAAATATGCTAAAATAGTCGTATGATTTTAAAAGGAGGTGCGATATGAATATTACTGCTTGCATTTTGACCTTGGGCTGCAGGGTGAACCAGTATGAAAGTGATTTTATTATGCAAGAGCTTTCAAAAAAAGGCGTAAAAATTGTTCCATTTGGTGAAAAAAGTGATATTTACATTATCAACACCTGCTCCGTCACCTCGGAAAGTGACAGAAAATCAAGACAATTTATAAGAAAATGTGCAAAGGAAAACCCTGAAGCTGTTATAATTGTCACTGGTTGTTTTTCGCAAATCAACCCGGAAAAGGCTCACCAAATCGAAGGTGTTTCCTATGTTGCGGGAAACAATATAAAATCGAAAATCGCTTCTATCGCATTTGATATTTTAGAAAAAAAGTCCTCTCCTGTGTGTGATTTTGATATATATAACGGCAAATTTGACACAATGAAGGTAGGCGCGCCCTTAACAAGAACTCGCGCGTTTGTTAAGATTGAGGACGGGTGCGATTCAAGGTGTGCTTACTGCATTATTCCTTACGCACGAGGAAGTGTGCGCTCAAACTTACAAGAAAATGTAATTTCAGAGGTAAAGTCAATCGTCTCCGAGGGCTGCTTCGAGGTTGTGCTTACAGGAATTGAAACAGCATCGTATGGAAAGGATTTAAGGGACGGGACAAATCTTGCTTCCCTTCTTCATGAGGTGAATAAAATTGAAGGACTCAAGCGAATTCGTCTTGGCTCACTTGACCCATTCAATATTGATAAGACCTTTGTTGACAATATAAAAAATCTTGACAAGGTTATGCCTCATTTCCACATTTCAATGCAAAGCGGATGCACAAAAACTCTTAATGCAATGAGAAGAAAATATAATATAGATACTGCAAAAGAGCGTCTTGAATATTTAAAGTCAAGCTTTGACGGGCTCATGCTATCTGCTGATATAATTGTTGGCTTCCCTGGCGAAACTGATGAGGATTTTGACAAGACATACGAATTTTTAAAATCGATGGAGTTTTTGCATCTTCACATTTTTCCATATTCAAAGCGCGACGGCACTCCAGCTGCCACTATGCCAAACCAAGTACCAGAGGAAATAAAGAAAGCAAGGCTTCACAAATTGGAAGGCTTGCAAAAGGAAATCAAAAAGCGCCTGCTTGAAAGCTTCGTTTTGAAAAACGAAACGACCGAGGTTCTTTTTGAATCATACGACGGAACGTATCTTCTCGGTCACACACATAATTTCATTGAGGTTAAAGCAAAATGCAAGGAGCATCTTGGTGGTAAATTCAAAACCGTCAAGGTGCTAAGCACCGACGGAGAATATGTTTATGCAGAAATATAAAAAGCACTTCAAGCGAAGTGCTTTTTGTTATTTTATTAGCGATGAAATCTCGGAATACATATATAAAGAGCCTAAGCACACAAGTGGCTTTTTTTCTTTTTTAGCTTCAAAAATTGCAAGCTCAACTGCCTCTTTTACTGTTTTATGGTGTGAGGCTTTAACCCCAAGATTTGTAAAAACAGCGCTATATTTTTCGGCATCCAAGGCACGAGGGTTGTCAGGCGTTATGCAGTAAACACGCTCGGCAATTTCGGAAATTCTTTCGGCTATATAATTATAGTCCTTGTCCGCCATAACTCCAGTCAAGGCATATATTTTTTTGTTTCCAAAATATCTCTTTACACTATCAATCGAGGCACAAACACCCTCGGGATTGTGTGCGCCATCGAATATAACAAGTGGCTCATTTGAAAGCTTCTCAAATCTCGCCTGCCATTTTGCTCTTTTAAGACCGTTTTTAATGCTTTTTTCATCGATTTTAAGTCCATTTGAATTTAAAATATCTATTGCTGAAAGCACATTTGCACAGTTTAGTGGCTGATATGAGCCTAAAAGAGAAATTTCTATATCCCTATATTTCCCAAAGTCAAAAACAGTATGGTCAAGCGTTGTTTCCTTTAAGCTAATATCGTTATGATTTACAAAAAACAAGGGAGAGTGTCTATTTTTCGACACCTTTTCTATTTCTTTTTTTGCTTCATTGCTCTTTCCACACCAAAGCACAGGAGTATTTTCCTTTATGATTCCTGCCTTTTCATATGCAATTTTATCAATCGTGTCACCAAGAATTGCTGTATGGTCGAGCGCAATGCCTGTTATAACTGAAAGAACCGAGGTCTTTATAACGTTTGTCGAATCAAGACGTCCACCAAGGCCACATTCAAGCACGACATAATCGCACTTATTTCGGCAAAAATATTCAAAGGCGATTGCAGTCACAAGCTCAAATTCTGTTGGCTTGTCAGTCATTTCATCAGCTATTTTTTTGACCTTTTCGGTGACCAATACAAGCTCATCGTTTGAAATCGGTTCACCATTTATCGCCATTCTTTCATTAAAATAGGTTATGTAGGGTGAGGTATAAAGTCCAACCTTATACCCAGCCTCAACAAGCACGCTTGAGAGCATTGAGGAAAATGAGCCCTTGCCGTTTGTTCCTGCAACATGAATAAACTTTAGTGAATCTTGCGGATTTCCAAGACCACGGCAAAGCTCCTCTGTTCTTTCAAGACCTGGCTTACAAAATGTCCAGTTAACTGAATGTATATATTCAAGAGCTTCGTTATATTCCATTTTTATCGCCCCTTTTAACATTCAGAATTTGATTTCTTAACGATTTGTTCTTTAAAAGAAGACAAATAATTCCGATTTCGATCGCAGCAGTGACGATATAAACACCAAGTCTAATAAAAAACAAGGTTAAAAAGCCCATATCGTAGCTCGCAAGATAAAAGCTTGAAACACCCACGGTTTTTATAAGCACCGATCCAAAAAGATGCCCCGAATATACAGCAATAATAAGCTTCCAAATCCACTTTCCGGAAAGAGTTTTCTGCCTATAAATAATGCCACAAATAACACCAATGGCAACTGCACCGAATGTGACAATAGGGTTTAATTCATAGCCTCTTATTGCACAACCAAGAATGTCGGCAACAAAAGCAACCGTTCCGCCAGCGACAGGACCAAGGGCAATTGCTGTGAAAATAATAGGTAAATTTTCCAAGCTTATCCTTATCATTGTTGTGATGTTGATTGCCAAAAGCTTGCCTAAAATTATAGACATTGCAATCATAACTGCCATAAATGCCAGTCTTTTAGTTGAGAACAAAACCGTTCCTCTTTTTCCTTTGTTTTGCATAAAAAAAGCACCTCCTTAAAAAGAAAGTACAGATCTCGCATTGGGTATGAGGACTTCATACGTAAGTCAAAAAATGACAGCGGGATGCAATATACGAACCGCAACCTATGTTTTCGTTTTAAAGGCAACTCCCCGTCCCCTAAACACTTAACGCTCGCATATTTACTCTGTAGAATCTTCTACTATATTATCACATAAAAGTCTTCTTTTCAATACCTTTTATGAATATTTAAAAATATTATTGACAATTTCGTTTATTTAATGTATAATACCACTATGAATTGAGAACGATTCTCAAATTGAGAACAAATTTGAAAAAGGAGAAGATATGAAGGAGTTTTTTGAAGCTATTGCCAGTGTTTTTGGTGAGCCTGTTATTGACACGTTAAAAATTCTACCACTTCTCTTTTTGGCTTATCTTTTAATGGAGCTGCTTGAGAAAAAGGCATCCAAAAAGATGGAAAATGCATTAGGGAAAATCGGCAAGGGCGGACCATTGATTGGCTCTCTTCTTGGATGTGTTCCTCAATGTGGCTTTTCGGGTGCGAGCGCGAATTTATACACCGCAGGAATCATTACCGAGGGTACACTGATTGCTGTATTTCTTTCCACCTCAGATGAGGCGCTTGTACTTCTTTTCTCATCTCTTTCCTCTTTTGAGGTTATCGGCAAGCTTGTTTTAGTTAAAATAGTTATAGGTATTTTTGCAGGATTTTTGATTGACTTTATAAATAAGAAGCGCAGAATTCAAAAGGTGCCGGTTGACATGTGCCGTGACTGTGGATGCGACGAGGATGAGGGGGTATTTAAGCCCGCTCTTGTTCATACCTTAAAGGTTGGGGTGTTTGTATTTATTGTCAACTTTCTTTTATTCAATATCGCGTCCTTGCTTGGCGAGGAATTTATCCACTCTATTCTTTTGAGTGGCAGCTTCTTCCAGCCGTTTATTACTGCCCTTGTAGGTCTTGTGCCAAACTGTGCAGTATCAGCGGCGATTACCGAGCTTTACTGTTCTGGTGCTCTTTCCTTTGGCTCTGCTGTTGCGGGCCTTTGCTCTGGCGCCGGTGTCGGTCTTGCCATTCTATTCAAGGCAAACCCAGTAAAAAAGGAAAACCTGCGTATTGTTTTGTGGCTATACTCAATCGCAGTTGTTTCGGGAATTGTGCTGAATCTATTTGGAATATAAAAAAGCTCGTCCTTTTGGATGAGCTTTATTTTTCGTCTATTTTCATTAGCTTTATAGAAGAAAAGGCGATTAAGGCAAAGGAAACAATGCTTATTACAAGGAGCGCAAACGATCCTAAATAAATTTGGAGCGCTGACATTGTGGCAGAGGAAAAGCCTAATGCAAAGGAAAGTATAACGGGTAAAGACCTTTTTGTTTTTGAAAAAATCCCATAAATAGCAATCGCTATTCCCGCAACATTCATGATTGCCAAAACCAAAATAAATATGCCAGCCAATGTGTTTATATCATTGATTATATAATCAAAAAGGTTCAAATAGTGGGCGCTGGTTGTTGTGCCACCATAAAGACCAAGTCTTATTACATCAACACGCAAAACAGGAAAAAGCAGTGTCAGGGCAACAGCCAAATGTGAAACTATTATAGTTAGATAGTACTTTTTATGCATTTTCTTCTCCTTTCCTTTCTTCTTTCTTGTATTTTAGCATAAATGTCTATATAATGTCAATTATAATATATAAAATAACTATTGACTTTTTATTTTTGCAATGATATAATGTTTTTATCAAAAGCGATGACGAAGACAGTAGCTTTATCCTGAGTTTCCAGAGAAATGGCGGTCGGTGTGAGCCATTACAAGGGATTTCGTGAAAACCACTTCCGAGCTGCAGGCGTTAACAAGCCTTGCCGTTTCCTCTGCGTTAAAGAGTAATTGAGTTAAATTTAAGGTGGAACCGTGCTATGCACCCTTAATGTCCTTTGGGCGTTAAGGGTTTTTTAACGCTCAATTTTGAAATTTTTCTCAAATTGGAGGTATAATTTATGAAAATTATGCAAAACAATGGTGTAGCATGCGAGATTGACAACAAAGCCGAGGAGCTACACATTATCAGACACACAGCTGCGCACATTATGGCACAAGCCATCAAGCGCCTTTATCCTGAAGCTATTTTTGCTTATGGTCCAGCCACTGAAAAGGGCTTCTACTATGATGTTGACTTGGGTGACAAGAAGCTTAATGACAGTGACTTAGAAGCTATTGAAAAGGAAATGAAGAAAATCACCAAGGAAAATCTTCCAATAAAGGCTTATTCTCTACCTCGTGATGAGGCTGTTAAGCTTATGCAGGAGCGCGGTGAAAAATATAAGGTTGAGCATATTGCCGACCTTGACGAAAATGCAACTATTACATTCTTCCAGCAGGGAGACTACATTGATATGTGTGTTGGTCCTCACCTTTGCTACACAAAGGCATTGAAGGCATTCAAGGTTACAAAGATTTCCGGTGCTTACTGGAAAAATGATAAAAACAACAAAATGCTCACACGTGTAAACGGTACTGCATTCGCAACAAACGAGGAGCTCGAGGAATACCTTAAAATGGTTGAGGAGGCTGAAAAGCGCGACCACAACAAAATCGGTCGTGATCTTGAATTCTTCACCACTGTTGATTCAATCGGACAAGGCCTGCCTATACTTTTACCAAAGGGCTCTCGTGTTATTCAGCTTCTCCAAAGATGGGTTGAGGACACCGAGCAAAAGCGTGGCTATCTTTTGACAAAGACACCACTTATGGCTAAGCGTGAGCTTTATAAGATTTCAGGTCACTGGGATCACTATCTTGACGGTATGTTCGTTATGGGCGATCCTGATGACTACACAAAGGAATGCTTTGCACTCCGTCCTATGACTTGCCCATTCCAATATCAAGTATTTTTAAACAAGAAGCGCTCATATAGAGACCTTCCTATGCGTCTTGGTGAAACCTCTACTCTCTTTAGAAACGAGGATAGTGGTGAAATGCACGGTCTTATTCGTGTTCGCCAGTTCACAATTTCTGAGGGTCACTTAATTCTCCGTCCAGATCAATTGGCAGAGGAATTCAAGGGTTGTCTTGAGCTCGCAAAATACTGTCTTGAAACTGTTGGTCTTTGGGAGGACTGCACATTCCGCTTCTCACAATGGGATCCAAACCGTACAGACAAGTACGAGGGTACTGCTGAGCAATGGAACGAGGCGCAAGAAATCATGGGCAAATTGCTTGATGAAATCGGTCTTGACTACGAAATAGGAATTGATGAGGCAGCATTCTATGGTCCTAAGCTTGACATTCAATGCAAGAATGTATTTGGCAAGGAGGACACAATAGTTACTATCCAAATTGATATGCTTCTTGCAAAGAAATTTGGCATGGAATATGTTGATTCAAACAACCAAATGGCTACCCCTTACATCATTCACCGTACATCACTTGGCTGCTACGAAAGAACACTTGCTCTTATTTTGGAAAAATATGCAGGTGCTTTACCACTTTGGTTATCCCCAACACAAGCAACAATTGTTCCTATTAACTCTGAATTTGATGAATATGCTAAGGAAATTCAGGCGAAAATGCTTGAAAAAGGCATCCGCGTAACAGTTGATACAAGAAACGAAACAATGGGCAAGCGCATTCGCGAGGCTCAGCTTGAAAAAATCAACTACGTTATCGTTGTTGGCGCAAACGAAAAGGAAACAAATACTGTTTCTCTCCGTGCGCGTGGTGGTATTAACCTCGGCGTTATGTCAATTGACGAAATGATTGACAAGCTTGTAAAAGAAATCGAAGCAAAAGCTAAATAAACTGGAGGCTTTATGGCTAACATTGATAAAACCGCGTTATTTAAAATTGGCTATGGACTTTATGCCGTTACCTCTAATGACGGAACAAAGGATAACGCTCTAATTGTTAACACTGTTATTCAAATTACAGACACTCCCCTGCGCATTTCAGTCACAATCAACAAGAATAACTACTCCTGTGAGGTTATAGAAAGAACTAAAAAATTAAACATTTGCTGTCTTTCAGAATCTACCCCCTTTGAGGTGTTTGAGCGACTTGGATTCCATTCTGGCAGAGATACTGACAAGCTAAAGGATATGCATATTTGGTATGGAAAAAACGGCTTGCCACTTCTTTCATGTGAATATATGAATGCATTTTTCTCACTTGATGTTATTCAAACAGTTGATTTTGGCTCACATATTATGTTTGTATGTGATGTGACTGAGGCTATGTCCTGCACGGATGAGCCATCAATGACTTATTCATACTATCACGCAAACGTAAAGCCAAAGCCAAACGCAAAAAAGAAGGGCTTTGTTTGTAAGGTTTGTGGCTATGTACACGAGGGAGATTCCTTGCCCCCTGACTTTATTTGTCCTTGGTGCAAGCATGGTGCCGATTTCTTTGAGGAAATAAATTAAAACAAAAAAGCGTTGCACTGCAACGCTTTTTATTTTATTCCTGCTTGCCGACAATGGCGATAAGCTCCTGCCAGGTTTCTTTTTCATCCATTGTTGAATATTGAACCTGAAGTACATCTCCCGTACGAAGTGCCTTGCCACCGTGCTCGTCAATTTCCTCGCTATTTGTTTTTGCCTTAGTAACCGAAAGAACGAAGAGATTCGCTGGCCAAAATATATCACGGATTTGCTTGCCACTGGCAAATGAGCCGTGCTTAACTGTAACACGGGTGTTTATAACCTTCGCTTCCTTGCCTTCATTTAATTCCTCTACTCTTGTTTCCATCGCGCTATCGTTAATCGATTTTGCATCAAATAGCTCAGTAACGAAATATGCAATCAATGAAACCATAATTACCGATATAATATTTTCGTGACAGAAAAGCGCCTCGAGTGCAAAAATTATAGCTGTCAAGGGTGATTTCATAAGACCGGAAAGGCTTGCAACTATGCCAAGAACCAAAATCATTATGTAAAGCTGTGAATCCATTCCAAGGCTTAATGCAATTTTTCCGATTATTGCAGAAACCGTTGCGCCAAGAGCCAAGGATGGAATGAAAAGTCCACCTGTTATACCGTTTGTCGATGCGCTGACTGTCAAGGTTGTGCGTGCAATCAAAATAAAGATAAGGACTAAAATCGTGAACTTGTTTTCAGGGCTAAATAAATCAATAATCAAGTCATGTCCTGTTGAAACAGCTGAGAATGAGCAAAGTCCAACGCACACGGTTGCCACCAAAATCATCGCAATTTTATATTGCGCGGGGATTTTTACAACCTTTGAGAAAAAGAACTTCAAGAAATGATAATATTTTAAAATAAGTGCACCAACAATTCCAACAACAATTCCGACAAGTAGTGGAATCCATAGCTGCTTTATTCCAAGCTTTGGTAAAATCAATTCTCCAAAAAGGCTTGTCGATACACCAAAGAAGGATGCAAATGCGCGAGATGAAATATTTGCAAAAAGAACCGAGGACGATGCCACTATCATTATCATAGGGGATATTCTTTGATGTGCCTCCTCAATGGCAAAAAGAATACCAGAAATTGGTGCACCGGTAGCAACTGAAAAGCCAGCACATGCACCACCGGTCATTGAATAACGGCTCCACGCACCATGAGTTTTTGCAAAAAGTCTAACACTGCCCTTACCGAGTGAAGTTCCCATTTGAACAGATGGGCCCTCGTTTCCAAGAGGAACACCTATCAAAAACGAGCCAAGCGACAAAAGGAAAACACCAACAAATGAGCGCACCCATCTAAATGTGATAATTCCACGAAGAATTCCGACCGAGGTTGGAATGCCACCACCCTTTAGGTTAGGAATTCGGCGATAAATAAACGCTAAAAGGAAGGAAAAGCCAACAAGGGCTAAAATCACAACCGGCAAAAGGTAAAGGTGCTCTCTTAAAAAGGCGTATCCCATTGACGAGAAGTGAATCACATGATGGGCAAGAAATTTAAAAAGTGTAACAAAAAAAGAGGTTAATGTACCAGTAATAAAGCCAAAAACGATAGCAGGCACAATAAGATTTATTATATATTTTTTATACTGTGAAAGTCTTGAGTGCTTTGCTTGCTTCATTTCCTTATCCCCTCTTTTTGAAATTTTACATATCTATTTTATCACACTAAAATTATAAAATCAATACAAAAAGCCATAGATATAAAATCTATGGCTTAATTTTTAGTTTTCGCTGTATATTACTGTTACATCCTTATGAAGCTGTAAAATCGATGCAGGAACATATGGTGTGATTGGTCCGAAGAACGCTTTTTTCACTATTTCCTTTTTGTTTTTGCCGTTCGCGATTAAGAGCACCTTTTTAGCTTGCATAATTGAGTACATCCCCATCGTGATTGCTTCTCTTGGCACATCGTCCTTTGAGGCAAAGAAACGAGAGTTAGCCTCAATTGTTGAATCATCAAGCTTTACAACGTGTGTTTCCTTAGTGAAGAATTCATCGGGCTCGTTAAAGCCGATATGGCCATCAAGACCTATGCCGAGGAGCTGAATATCAATTCCACCAAGGTCCTCAATCATTTTGTCATAAGCCTCACCCTCGGATTTTAAATCGTCAGTGCAGCCACTTGGTACAAATGTTTTATTTATATCAATGTTTATGTGCTTAAATAGGTTTTTGTTCATAAAATAGCGATAGCTTTGGTCATTTGAGCCGTCAAGCCCAACATATTCGTCGAGGTTAACTGATGTAACATTTTTAAAATCAAGCTCGCCAGCATTGTATTTTTCAATTAGACGCGCATATGTACCCAAAGGGGATGAACCTGTTGCAAGGCCCAACACTGCGTTTTCTTTATTCTTAACAACGTCAGCAATAATATTTGCCGCCATATTGCTTAACTTTTCATAGCTATCAACCTTAATAAAATTCATTATAAATCTCCTTAACTGTTATAGTTCTATTATATACCCGTCATCACTGCTTTGTCAATAAAACACCCTTTAAATTATTAGTTGCTTTGCACTTTCAAAAACAAAATCAGGCTTAACGTCAGATTTTTCTAATATTTCATAGGTTGTTTCTCCGCTCATAACAAGCGCAGTTATTGTGCCAGCATTAACACCACTTTTTATATCGGTATAAATGCGGTCGCCAACAACTATTGTCTGTTCCTTTGTATAGCCTGTATGCTCCATCGCCAAAATAGGCATAAGAGGCTCTGGCTTGCCAATAACGACTGGGCGTCTGCCTGAAACATTATATAGCATATCGCACACACTGCCACAGTCGGGGACTGAACCAAACTCCGTTGGACACACATAATCTGGATTAGTTGCGATATATGGAATATCTCTTCTCAAAAGTAATAATTTAGACACGTCCTCAAGCTTTTTAAAGGTTAGTTCCGTGTCAAAGCCCATAACGACCACCTCAACCTCATCAAGATTTTCAGTGATTTTATAGCCGTTTGCTCTAAGCTCATCTTTCAAAGAATTAGTACCACAAACATAAAGTGTTTTTCCATTGTAATACTTATTTAGATAATATGCAGTTGCTTGAGATGATGTGATAAAATCATCATATTCTGATTTGATTCCCAATCTCTCAAGCTTTTTTATGTAATCTTGTACGCTTTTTGAGGAATTATTCGTCATAAACATATATTTTCCACCAGAAGTCTTGATTTTTGAAAGAAGCTCCTCGGTGAAATCAAAAAGTCTATCCCCTAAATAAAGAGTCCCGTCCATATCAAAAAGATATAGCTTGATATTTTTTAATTTGTCCATTATACCACCACCTTTGTATATTATAGCACAAGATGCGTTTAATTTCAACATAAAAAGACAAAAGCGAGTGTTACCACTCGCTTTTGTCTTTTGTCGCATAATTATCATTCATTCGATTTCAAATTGATATTTTGAGTCCTTATCAAGATAATAATCGCAAAGACTTGCGATTTCTTTTTCGCCTACAAATACATTTTTATCATAAACGCCAACCACCTTAATTCCATTTTGATTGCAGGTGTTTATTGCGTATAAAGCATCCTCAAAGACATAGGTGGTTTCTTTGTCTGTTCCTAAAGCTTCTCGTGCCTTTTCGTAAATCAATGGGTATCTTTTGCCAAGCCCAACCTCTCCCGACGTTAAAATGAAGGAAAAATATTCTAATATACCCAGTTGGTTAAGAACCTTTTCAACCATAAATCTATCAGTTGCGGTGGCTAAGCACATTTTCACTCCATGTGCCTTTAATCTTTCAAGCATTTCGAGCACGCCTTCCTTTAACGACACGTGTTCATCATAATACTTTTCCATTATACCATAAATACCTCTTGAAACCTCTTCATAAGGAATATCTGGGCAAGCACGCTTGTGCCAGCTTTTCATTCCGTTTTCAAGATAATCCCTGTCCGTATCCTTTGGAGGCTCTAATCCTATACTCTTTAAGTATTCTGTTGCTACAATAGCCCAGTAATCCATAGAATTAATAAGTGTGCCATCCATATCAAAAATTGCGCCCGTAATTTTCATTTTTCACCCAACCATGCATAATATTACATTCATTTTATATTAGTTATACTAAATTGTCAATAAAAAAATAATAAAAGCTTCTGGGAAAATTAACTCTTTCAAATTTGGGCAGTTATAAAATTGATTTTCTTCTGTTCTTTTTAGGCTCTTAGCATTTGTCATATCAATAGTTACAAGAGATGAGCAACCATAAAATGCGTATCTTCCAATGCTAACGCAATCCCTTGGGACATTTACCCATTCAAGTCCATGAGAGGTATAGAACATATTGCCGCTAATTCTATTAATGTGTCAGGAAAAAGCACGTATTTTAGGTCATTATAGCCCTTAAAAATATCTCCCGTTACCTTTTGAACATTATGTGGCACCTCAGCGCGGATAACAAAATCAATTAAATTCCTTTGGAATTTCTAACAGCTCTCCACCGCGCCTTGCAGATTCAGCAGCGATAATTCCAGGAAGGGAAATTCTAATGCCCATATCGACGTCAATCGGTGGGTCTGTATCGTCAATTATGCATTTGATAAAGTCGCGTATCATTTTAGCATCGACTCCGCCGTGGCCATAGACATCTCCTGTATTTGATAGCTTGACAGGAATTTCAAAATACTTTTCAAAGGTATTTGGAACCTCATACATTTTTGCAAATGATGTCGCATCCTCCAGTGGCTTTGTTTTATCGGTCAGAATTGAGCCACGCGTTCCATATAATGCAAAGTTGTGGTCATAGCCAACGTACATACCAAAGCCGATAAAAATGCGAATAACTGCTCCCTTTGCGGTTTTAAATATTGCTATTCCGTTTTCATCGCATCTGCTATGCTCGTTATACCTTGCAGCAGTTGGAACCATGCAGCAAACACTAACGGCATAGTCGTCCATAATGTAAAGTAATGGCCCTAAATTGTGTGTTAAATATGTTATTGCCGAGTTATATCTGCGCCAATGGTTTTCGGGCTCATATGGCTTAATCTCATCGGGATGGGTTGCGTGCAAATATTCAGACTCGGCGTACAGAATATCGCCAAACTTCCCGTCCTCACGCATTTTTTTCCAAGCCTCGATAAATGCCCAATAAAAGCAGTTTTCTCCTGCCATATATTTTAGCTCGGGATGTGATTTTACTGCATCACGAAGGATTTTTGCCTCTTCTATTGTTTCTATTACAGGAATTTCACTCAAAACGTGCTTCCCTGCCTCAAGTGCCATTAATGTGTGCCTTGTGTGGAGTGGCTTGTCGGTTGCGATATAAACTGCATCTATATCGCTTTTTAAAAGCTCCTCTATGCTATCAAAGCAAAGTAAATCCGCAACTCCATTTTTCTCATAGTCCTCTTTACAAGCCTTTAGGGTGTCGGGGTTGCTATCTGCAATCGCACGAATAACCACATTGTCATCCCCAATTAATGTCCAAGCAACGTAAGCTCCTCTTTTAAGCCCCACAACTCCTAATTTTATTACTTTATTTTCCATTTTCTAATTCCTCTTCAATGTTGTCTTTGCGTAATTTTTTCCGCACTAATACAAAATAAAATATTGCACCGATTAATATAGGGACAAGCTCTGCAAGGGTTGTTCCAAACCAATATCCCATATATCCCCACTTTAATAAAACACCAAAAATAATTGCCAGTCCAATTCTTGCTACAATTGCATCTAAAAGGGCAACTATTAAGTTGATTCGCTTGTTTCCACTTCCGTCAATTAACGCTCTTGTTACAGGCCTTATCCCCGCATTTATTAAGGAAAAAATTAAAATCGGCAAGTAAGGATATACTAATTCAAGAACGCTTTCTTCCTCTGTAAATATACCAAAAATCGGAACAGGGCACACAAGAAACAATACTATTAAAAACGCTGAGACAGACAAGGAAATAATGCCTACCCGTATCAGTGTGCCGTTTACTCGTTTTAATTTTCCTGCAGCAATATTTTGTCCTATTATCATAGCTCCCGCAGTAGCTACCGAGCCAAGAATCAAATCAACAGTAGTGGCAATATTTGCTCTTATACCTGCAAAAGCAGAGACTGTGACACCAAAATCGTTTGTCATTGAATTTATCACCATACCCGCTATTTGTATAGCGGAATTGTTTATCGCCATAGGAATAGCTAATTTAATAAATTTAGAAAGCTCGTACTTATCCCAACGATAAAAATCCTTGACTTTAAATGTTAAATCAAACGCATCTTTTTTCTTTGAAAGAACGATAAAAGCAAATACAACACTCACAAGCTGAGCAATAACCGTTGCTATCGCTGCTCCACCAACACCCATATCAAGCCAAAGAACAAATATGAGGTCGAGCACTATATTGAGCCCACAAGCGACGGAAATAAATACAAGTGGATGCTTTGAATCTCCCAAGCCTCTGAATATAGCACTTATGATATGATAAAAATAGATTGGCACTATGCCAAAAATACAAATTAGTGCATATTCATGCGCGCCTTCATAAGCCTCGCTCGGCGTATTGAGTAAATCTAACATCAAGTCAGTAAAAGGCAGCATTACAAATATAGATGCAATTGCAATTACAAAAACAAACCCACATACTGTACTTATGAATTTTGATATATGCTTTTGTTTTCCTGCCCCTATCATCATAGCTATAATAACCTGCGCCGCCGATGAAAATCCACCTATGAATGCATTTAAAAACATCGCAACAGAGCCACCTATTGACACTGAGGACGTGCCTACTTCTCCAAGCCTTTGACCTACTACTATCATGTCTACTGTATTAAGCAGAACCATCATAAGATGGGAAAGCAAGACCGGAATAGCAAACTTAATGAGGTGTGATGTTAAATTACCATCTGTGAATACTTTTATTCCAGAGCTTTTTTTCGCACTATCCAATCGCAACACCTCTCAATGTAAATGTACATAATTAGTTTAACAAATAATAATTAATATGTAAATGCAAATTTTCGTGTTTAATTTGAAAAAAATCCACAAAATAATTGTTTTTCTTGACAAAGTTTGTACAAAAAATATATAATTGAACTAAGAAATCATAGGAGGCACGCTATGAGTAAAAGTATATGCCGGTTTATGCCAGCAAAGAATGAGGATTCAACCATACAGGCTGTGCGTTTTGTGTACGAAACCGAGTGTCTTTCCTTAACGCAACCGTTTATGCATCCAATATATGTTTTTCATATAGTTACTAAAGGAAGCGCAATTTTTCGCATAGGAGACAAGAAATATTCTTTAAAAAGAGGGGATGCTTTTTTTGCCTTTCCTGCCTTCCCTTATTATTTAGATGCAGATGACGAATTCGAATATATTTATATAAGCTTTATGGGAAATGGAGCTACCTCTCGTCTGCTAAAATGCAATATAACCCCAGAAAAACCATATTATACCGATTTTGGTTTTCTTTGTACAATATTTGAAAATGCCATTAGACGCATAACACCCTTCAACTCGAATTTGCTCACAGAGGCTGTGCTATATTATGCTCTTTCATTTTTCGATAGCGATGATTGCGAATCTGAAACCGATGAACAAAAAAATTCAACCAGCGTTTTTCAAAATATAGTAGACTATGTAGATTATCATTACAGAGAATGTGATATTTCTCTTGGCAGACTTGCAAATGTATTTTCATATTCCGAAAAATATCTTTCATCGCTTTTCAAAAAGAATATGCAAATTGGTTTTATAAGTTATCTAAATAGCTTGAGAATACAATACGCGTGTGAGCTTATTCAAAAAGGCAATATGAATATGTCTGAAATTTCAATTGCTTGCGGTTACAGTGACTACTCGTATTTTTCAAAGGTGTTCAAAAAAATCACAGGACACTCCCCCACAGATGGCTTAAAATACCTTAAAAATAAATAACTATGCACATAAAGCAACGCTAAAAGCCGAGCAAGGTCTCGGCATAGCATCAAAATAAAAAAAGCAGACACAGGGTCTGCTTTTTTTGCTTTTAATTATTTACTAGGCGTTATTTACTACATCATTATATGAAACGAATGCATACTTATCGCCGTCTGCCACCTTGCCGGATTGAAGATAAGAAATTTCTTCACCCTCTGTGCTGATAGCCTCAACATAAGCGCCAACTGCAAACTTTGTTGCCTTGAGCTCGTCGGTTTCAAAACCGAAAAGCTTTACAGTCATTTTTGTGTATTTTCTACTCAAAGCTATTGTTACAGCTCCATCTATTGCTACACCATTTTCGTCAAACACGTACTTGTTGCCAAGAGTATTTTGTGTTGCAACATATAATCCGTATGATATGGTTTCTCCTGTTATCCTTTCATACTCTGCTATTGCATCGAGGTTCGCTCTATAATCTACTGTAATACCGCCTGCGCCTTCTTCAGGTGCTGAATAGCCGCTGCAGATAAAGAGTGCTTGTACAGCTTCTGTTTCCTTTTTTATACAGCCCTCGTTTTGGCACGCGATTATCTTTAATCCTTCTAATGCATAACCATTTTCGTATATTATTGTTGTCTTGATATCGTGTGTAAGCGCTTCCGCAAGTGTTTTTAAGCAAACCTCACAGTTAAGTGCAGTTTCACAGTCAAAGTCGTCCTCGTATGTATGGTCGCCCGTTGCCTTTTCACCGGTTACTACACTCACAAGATCACAAACTACGCAAGTGTTTGTTATCATTTCATCATAACCGCAGTTGCCTTCTTGGCATACTCTATTGTTATAGTGCACATCCTCTGCCGTGTGTGTGTTTATATCATACACTTCGCTTGTTGTGTGGAATCTGTACCAACCCTTATCTGTGTGATTGCATCTTATGGTATAGCTTATTTCCACGCTATCTCCTCCACAGAATATTATTTCTGTTGGAGAACCTGACGCAAGATAAATAGAATTGCCGTTTGCGTCGTTTCCAAGACCTGTAAGGTTGTAATAATTAGCATTTTCAAAGCTTACTGTTAGTGTTCCCTCTTGATTTGTATAAAGAGAGCTACCGTCCTTTGAGATAGCGATAAAGCCCTTTTGTCCGTTAAAATCGACAGTAGAGACAACTGCTCCGGAAAGGTCACTGTGTTCATTTTGTGCAAACACTAATTTTATCGGTTTTCGTGAGCCTTTGTCTAAAAATGTCGTCAGCGAAGCATCTGATAAATTTACACTTGTCATTTTACCAAGGAAAACAAGCGTTAACGATGTTTCAGGCTCAAAACTACCTGCAAAACAATGTCTTGCGGCAAGAGACGTAAATCCCTGCGGGAAATATAATACATTGTTTTTTAGCTTACAGCTATTTAAAAAGTATTGGTCAACGTTTTTTAAGCTTTTTGGCAAATAGTCGCTTGCAATCTCTATTTCTCCTAAATCATAAAGCGCTTGAAAACCTATTGTCTCTATGGAATCAGGCAATGCAAGTCTGTCAATAGCTCTACAGCTTTGAAATGCTCCATCGCCAAGTGCTTTTAAGCTTGTGCAGTTTTCAAGATTTATATTTGCTAACCTTGTGCATCCATTAAAAGTACCCTTGTCTATGCTTTCAACAGCACAATCCTTTGGGAAAACAATAGTTTCAAGATTTGCCGAATTGTAAAACGACCACATTTCTATTGTCTTAAGATTTTTAGACATAGTAATTTTTTTGCACGCACTTACTTGAGTGAAAGCATTATTTTGAATTAGAGTGACAGAATCAGGAAAAACAAACTCAACCACATTAGGCTCTTTTTTACCATCGCCCCAAAGATTAGCATTTGTCAAAAGAGTTATTCCATATGGAAGTTCCACATAGTATAGGCTTCCTGCCTGATAATTCTTATCATCATTTTCATTTATGAAAGAATAATCAACTCCGTTTTGGTCAGCCCAATTTACACGAACGGTGGAGCCCTCGATTAAGTATCTAAAAACATAATATGACGGATAAGCGGTCAAATTACCATTTGTGTCCTTCAAGATAACGATAGACTCCTTGTCTGTAATTTTGGTAGCTGTTGTGCCTGTATACCATGATGGGTCACCAAAATTGTTAACAAGCTCGATTTCTTGCCCCTCGTAAGTGATTGTTTCAGCACTAACAGAAAGAGCAAAAATACAAGTTAGAATTGCCACCATCATAGCAATTAAAAGAATTTTCTTTTTCATCGTTTTTCTCCTTTATTTTTTCTTTTATTTTGATTATACTTATTAACGCCTGTGCTTAAAATTTCAGTTTTTTAATAGTCTTAATCAAATTGTTACTATACATTAAAGAACCAAAAGAATTAGGGTGTGCTCTATCACTAAAGCATTCCTCTACATTTGGCACTAATGTAAATCCATCTACAAGCCTTGTACATTCGTATTTTGCGCAAGTGTCTTTAATTTTGTTAATACACCAAATAAAACGTTCCCAATTATCAATGTCTCCTCGCCATATAGGGGTTATGGCTAAAATCGGTATATTAGGAAAAACAGATGTTAGTTTTTTATAAAATTCGCTCACATTAAGCTCGTAATCATAAGAGCTATCATCATACCAGTTTGTTCCAAGAGCCACAATTATTTTGTCGGGTTCAAAACCATCAATTTTCATTATGTCATTTGGCTCGTATCTGTATCCCCCTATGCCTTGTGCCAAAATATCATATCCAAGCTCACGCACAAGACCATTTGCGTACGCAAGACTCGCAACATTAGGTCCTGCTCCTTGTGTTATAGAATCGCCAATAATTAAAACCTTTTCTCCTGTAGCCTTAACGGATTTATAATTGCCGTCAATCGTGAAGTTTTTAATTTGCACTGTGCTTTCACAGGGCATATAAATACTCAACTTTTTCTGCCCCTGCGGTAAGGAAAACTCAACTCTTCCTTTCAATATATCATTTATGTGATAAAGGGAATAAAGCACATTGTTAATATACAAATCAATTGTATTGTTCACATGTGGTTTAGACGACTTATAATCAAAACTCACAATTGTAGAATTGGTTTTAAATTCTATTCGCTGTGGTCCACTCATCAAGGCGTATGTTAACCAGTCTTTATCGCATTTGTTTTGCGATATATGCTCAATCTGAGCTTTAGAAAATCTATACGATGATAGATATCCGTCTTTGATTTCAAAATAGCAAGCTCCTTTTATAAGCTTTGACAGAGTTTTATTAGATAGCTTCATAATGCGTCTTTCAAATCAAGTCTGCTCTTATAACTTTGCGATATGCTTCATTGTTAGCTTAGCACATTCGGAAATTTTCACAGCTTCAATGCCAAAAAGCGAAGTGTATAGTGTATCGTTGATTGGCTTCTTCCAATATTCAGGAATTTTTTCAAATCCAGTTATCATACCGAGTATAGAGCCAACAGTTGCGCCGTTACAGTCCGTATCGAAGCCCGTTTCCACTGCCATACAGATTGATTTTTCAAAATCACCATTTCCGTATAGTAGCGAGGCTACAACAATCATAGCGTTTGATATTGTATGACACCAGCCGTGTGAGGTGTATTCATCGTATTTTTTATGAATCATATCAAAGCACTCGTTTTGAGAAATTCCCTTTTTGTAAGCATCAACAACGGACACAACATCCTCATATAGCCTTGAGGTGCATGGAATTTCGGCGAGACCACAAAGA
>JAFQOG010000015.1 GCA_017420755.1 Clostridia bacterium
GCTGTCGGAAGTGCAAGCAACTTTCTCACTCTGCTTTGAATATGCTTTTCAATTGCTACTAAGCGTTCTTCAGGCAGATTGATGATTTGGTGCCTTGTGAATTTAAAATCAATGAGTTTTCTTAGCTGATTTTTCTGCTTAGTTCCCATAACCTCAGCGCAAATGCTCTCGTAAGATATACCATAAGGATTAGAGCGAGTTTTAGCATACGAATCTAAATCTTTTATATCGTTATCCATAGCATAGTTGAAGAGCGACAGACCATTATCAAAAATTGGAGCCGGAGAAATAATTTTGCCTGTGTGATTATCTCTGAGCACACCAAAATTTCCAAAATGACGGTCTTCGTTATAAATTACCGCATCAAATATAAGCATACTCTTGAGACTTTCGGAAAAGTCTGTTCCAAGCGATTCGTAATAATCAAGGCAACCTTTAATACCACCACTTTTAACGATTCGGCCGATAGAAACGAATGATGTATCAATGTCGGTAAAAATTTTGCATTTAGATGCTAAGATGCCTTTCCAGTTTTCCAAGTCATACTCAACGGCATTTAATCCCATCGCTTTTGCGATTTGGCAAGCGTAGTATTCGGAATATGGCTCATTGCCCGAATTAGCGAAGCCCTCCGTACCGCCCTTGTAAAGGTAAATACCATCATCCTCAATAAAGCGCCAAGCCTTACGAAGCATACCCTGTGTTGTAAGCTCAGGCGAAGTGGTAAATGCTTGATTAGCCGTTCCAACACCCGTATAAGCAACCAAGGATAAAACCTCAGAAAAACGGTTTTCATAAAGGTTAAATTCTTTAAATGTGCCATTAAAATCAGCAGGCACAACCCAATAACTATCGTTCAGAGAAAGACCTTTACATACGTCTATAATGCCTTTAGTATTGTTAAGACTAAGACCAAGTGTTTTTAAAATCTCGTCAACAAAAGCACGGTTTTTAGGAATAACTCTACGCTCAAGCCATTTAAGGATTCCGTCATCGGTTATGTCTAAATCCAAAGGAAAAAGATTTTTCATATCTTCATTAACAGTTACAATATGAGATTTTAAACCTTCTAAGCCTTTTTCTTCAAGCGTAAAGGTTAATATTTCATCATCGTATAATCTAAGCGAATAAGAGTTATTCATTGGCTCTCTCCTCTCTTCCAAAAGCATATCGACATCCTTGCCAAGAGCTTCAGAAATTTTTATAAGCATATCAAGCGATAAGTTTTGTGTTCCACTCTCAATTCGGCAGATATTGGAGCGTTGTGTCCCAATCAAACTTGCTAACTCTGCTTGTGACATTCCTTTTTGTAGTCGAGCTTCGGTTAGCTTTGAAATTATTCTCTGCCGAGAACTAAGCAATTTATCATTCAATTTTACATTAGTCCCTTCATTAATTATATTTCACTTCGGGAATGATTATATGTTATCATATTTGATAACATATGTCAAGTGTATTCGTTTTCAGCATATAGTAAAGCGTGTGGCAGTAAACTGTCACACGCTTTATCATTACGCCGATTTTTTCTTTTTTGTTGGTTTTTCGGGTTCGATAAGGTGCTTGTTGAGTTCGATATATTCAACGACTTCAGCATAAGCATCTTGGAACTTGAATACAACCTCGATATCTCCGCCCTCGTGTACGAAAATCTCTTGTACCAATTCGGTAAGCAATGGTCTTGTAAGGTGTTCGATATTACCGTACTTTTTGAAACGTGCCACAAACTCGTTCTCTTCGGTAATACCGTCTTGGAACTGCTCTGCAGATTTGTTAAGCGAGGCGATTTTTTCGTCAGCAATCCTCAGTCTTTCATTAAGCCGTTCCTTTAACATCTGATATTCATCCACTGTGATAACACCGCTTTTCCAGTCGGGATAAAGGTCGGTAATCATAGACACAAGTTTTTCACGTTCAGAAACCTGTGATTTCAGTGCCTTCTCAATATGACTTGATTCCTTTTTTCGTGCGGAATTATTATTGATTTGAGTGAGCAGTTCGCTCATTGTAGTTGCTGTATTAATCATATTTTGAATAGTTAAAAGCACTGCCTGTTCTAACTTATCAATACGGATAGTGTGATTTGTACACGCTGATTTTTTAAGCTTCCTTGCTGTTACACAACGATAGTAATGATACGTACCGTATGTGTGTTGATTGGTCTTTTTATTCATCACACGCTTGCAGTCGGCACACCGCACAAGCCCAGAAAATAAATCAACGTTTTTCTTTTTGGGGCTCTTGCGAA
>JAFQOG010000016.1 GCA_017420755.1 Clostridia bacterium
CGTTGACTGCCCCGGCCACGCTGACTATGTAAAGAACATGATTACAGGTGCAGCTCAAATGGACGGCGCTATCCTCGTTGTTGCTGGTACTGATGGCCCTATGGCTCAAACTCGTGAGCACGTTCTTCTTGCTCGTCAGGTAGGCGTTCCTGCTCTCGTAATCTTCATCAACAAGTGTGATGATGTTGACGACCCAGAGCTTCTCGACCTCGTTGAGATGGAAATTCGTGACCTCCTTAGCGAGTACGACTTCCCAGGCGACGACATTCCAATCATTCGTGGATCTGCAAGAAACGCTCTCGTTTCAGAGAACAAAGATCCAAACGCTCCTGAGTACGCTTGCATCTGGGAGCTTATGGATGCAGTTGATAGCTACATTCAAACTCCTGAGAGAAAGGCTGATCTCCCATTCCTTCTTCCTGTTGAGGATGTATTCTCAATTTCAGGTCGTGGTACCGTTTCTACAGGTAGAGTAGAGCGTGGTACTGTTAAGATGGCAGACACAGTTGAAATCGTTGGTCTTTCTGACGAAAAGAGAACAACTGTTATTACCGGTATCGAAATGTTCCATAAGCTTATGGACAGCGCTGAGGCTGGTGACTTTGTTGGTCTTCTTCTCCGTGGTATCCAAAAGAACGAAATCGAAAGAGGACAGGTTCTTTGTAAGCCCGGTTCAATCAACCCACACACAAAGTTTGTAGGTGCTGTATATGTTCTTACAGAAAAGGAAGGCGGCCGTTCAAAGCCATTCTTCTCAAACTACAGACCTCAATTCTATCTCAGAACAACTGACGTTACTGGTATCATCACCCTTGTTGATACAGACATGGCTAAGCCTGGCGATAATGTAACAATGGAAGTTGAGCTCATCACTCCTATCGCTATCGAAAAGGGTCTTCGTTTCGCTATCCGTGAGGGTGGCCGTACAGTAGGTTCAGGACAAGTTACTGAAATCGTTGGCTAATTTTAACTAACAAAAAATGAGTACACATTTTGTGTACTCATTTTATTTTTATAAACACTATAAAAAAACACCCACGACAAAATAGGTCGTGGGTATATAATTTAATCAATAAGATCAAGTCCGTGCCCGTCCTTTTTAATCGAGCCACAAAGAATTAAAATTCCTTCAACCAATGCCCAAATACCTGAAATTATAGCGGTAATTCCAAAGGAGCAACAGCTGAGAAGTGTAAGAACAAGCTGGGCAACAGCCTTTGCAGTATATCCAAGATAAAAGTTATGTACGCCAAAGCTACCAATAAAGATTGCAAGAAGACCTGCAACGATTTTAGATTTGGTAGAATATGTTGATTTTGTAGGCTCGGAAGGAATTATAGGACTAACAAACACTCTTTTGCTTCCATCGTTATCTCTTTCGTCATTTTTTGCTTGAGGTTCGCTCTCGTTCGCTGTGCCAGAGCGTAAATCAGCACCACAATTAGGGCAAAAATTAGTTTCCTTTTCAAGCTCGCTTCCGCAATATTTACAAAACATAATATTATATCTCCTAATAATATATAATCTATGTAAATATTTTATCATATAAAATAGAGAATGTCAACAAAAAAGGCTGTAAAACAGCCTTTTTATAGTTATTATAATATAATGCAGATTAGTCCGCTTGCTCCCTCGTTTATAATTCTTGTAAGCGTGTCACCAAGACGCTCTCTTGATTCGCTGGAAATATGCTCCAGCTTAGCATGCAAGCCTTCGTTTACAAGCTCATAAAGAGATTTTCCAAACATATTAGATTCCCAAATCTTTTTTGGATCGTCCTCAAATTCCTCAAGCATATATTTGACAATTTCTTGTGATTGCTCCTGAGTTCCAACAATTGGATTTATTTCGGTTTCAATATCTGCCCGTATCATGTGAATGGATGGAGCAGATGCGCGTAGCTTTACACCATATGAGCCCGATTGCTTTACAATTTCAGGCTCTTCTAGGGTCATGTCCTCGACACAGGGTAGCACTATTCCGTATCCTGTCGCATTAACCTCGTCAATGGCTTGTGCGAACTTGTCAAGCTCTCGCTTAGCATCACTTAATCCCTTGATGGTAATAAATAAATCCTCATCGTCTGAAATTTCAGCTCCACATAGCTCGCTTATTATCTTGTAATAAAGCTCCTCGCAAAGAGTTATGCAAATGTCAACATTTCCACATCCAAGGTCATACGCGCACTCAACCTTTTCTATAAATTCGTTCTTTGAAAGCTCCTTAATATATGTGGGAATATCGTCAATTTTAGACACATCCCCCGCCGAATTGCGAATAGAGGCTATAATGCTTGACTTGAGCCAATGCTCCCTTTCAAGAGAAGATAAATACTTTGGTAAGCATACGCGAATTTCATTAACCTTGAATTGATTGAGCATAAGCCCCATAATTCCTTCAAAGTCAGCTGTGTCTAGCTCTTGCGCGTTTACAAGTGCAACAGGAGCGTCGTATTTTTCTTCTAATTCAACCGCTAGCTTGTGAGACTCCTCACTCTCTGGATTTGCAGAGTTTAAAACAATCACAAATGGCTTACCAATAGAAGAAAGCTCACTTATAACACGCCTTTCTGCACTTATATAGTCATCTCTTGAAAAATCACCAAATGAGCCATCACTCGTAACTACAATTCCAACCGTGGAATGCTCGCAAATAACCTTCTTAGTGCCAAGCTCAGAGGCTCTTTCAAGCTCCATCGGCTCGCTTGACCAAGGTGTCATAACCATTCTAGCACCACCCTCGTCACTAGCGCTAAGAGCACCATCAATCATGTATCCAACACAATCAATTAAGCGCACCTTCATCTTAGCGCTTCCAATAGTTACCGAAACAGCCTCGTCAGGCACGAATTTTGGCTCAGTTGTCATAATAGCCTTGCCGGATGCGCACTGCGGAGTCTCATCTCTTGCACGAGTCCTGTCGTATTCGCTTTCAATGCAGGGAATAATAGCCCCCTCCATAAACTTTTTAATGAAGGTTGACTTTCCACTTCTAACCGGACCTACAACTCCTATGTAAATCTCGCCATTCGTTCTTTTTGCTATGTCCTCGTATATGTTCATAAATTCCTCCACCTTTGCAGATAATTATTTACTAAAGCATATTCAGGACAAATTCATTATATTACAAAAAAATGCTTTTCCGAAGAAAAGCATTTTTGTTTTTTATCAGTCAATGGAATCTAAGGAAAGGTATTTGGTTAAAAACTCCTTGATTTTTTCTTCAACAGAGTATTCTTCAACTCTACCGCTTTCGGTGACTCTACCAATTTTGATTTTTTTCGTAAAGGTTTTTACCGTACCGCATTCTCTGCAGGTTATAGTAAAGGAAACCTTTGCGTACGCATTGTAATCACCTTGAACAGTTTCAAACAATTTATTGATAATAGAGTCAAACAGGTTATATCCCGTTTCTACCGATAAAACATTTACCTCTACATCGTTCATATAAATACGCTCTTGACAGTTACTGCAAAAGGCTCTTTTTAATTTGATTCTTGAACGAATGCCTACGATGAGAGCAATTGCGCTTATAGCAAAAACACCTGCTAATATATCACCGGCAATATCTATTCCGAAAACATCATTTAAAACGAAACCGAGAGCGCCACTTACAACGGTAATTATAGCGAAAACTAGAATGAAAATTCCGTTGGATTTCAATTTTTGTTGAACTTGATTTTTGTCTTCCATCTTCACACCTCCTTAATTTCGATATTATGTAACAATTTGTTACATAAATATTGTAACATCTTGTTACAATATTGTCAAGTACTTTTTTAAAAAAGAGGTAAAGATGGAACTTGTTGGTTTAAAAGAAATCAGAAAAAGAAAAAAATATAGTCAACTTAAGGTGGCTATGGATTTGTGCATCAGCCGAGAGGCTCTTTCTTACTACGAAAACGGCAAAAGAAGCCCTGATGTTGAAATGCTGTGTAAATTGTCAAAATACTTTAATGTTTCAATTGACTATCTTATATACGGTAAGGAATTTGGAGAAACGCTTTGATGAAATGCAAAACAGCCTTTGACAAATTTGTAATTTGCTCGATAATGGTGTCTTATACAAAACACTTCAAATAAATGTAAAAATAAAAACGGATAGGTTTTCCACCTATCCGTTTATGTGTTTCTTGAGTTGTTACGCTTGATCAATCAAAATTGAAACATACCATTTTCGCCCAAGCTCTCATATTCGCCAAGAATGTCACTAAATTGCTCAAGATATGTATCGAGAGCCCCTGACATTAGAAGTGCAATGCTTAAAAGTGAAATGATGACGGAAATAATAGCGCAAATAAGACCGGCAATCGCAAATCCACTGGTTTTCTTTACGAAAACTCTTTCCAAAACAAAGAGAATAATCGCTACAACGCCAATAATTAGAGTAAAATACTCATTACAGCAACAGCAAAGCAAGGAAAGAATACCACAAACCATCGAACCAATTCCATAAGCCTTGGTTTGATTAGGGCTTGGGCTTGGAGATGAGCTAGAACCGGAGATGGAAGCACTCGATCCGTTCATATCGTCAAAATAATCTCCCATAAAAGCCTCCTTAAAGTTAAATATTAATTAAATATATATACATATTACCATTTTATCATAGAAATTTCAATACTTTTTCAAAACATTTGCTTTTTTTATTGATATATGCTACAATAAATATAAATTAAACGGAGGTGAGGCAATTGAAGCGCTTAAAAATTACATTTATTATTGTTAATAGCCTAGCGGTCGTCGGCGTTATTGCCTTCGTTATTTTATCTAGCATTGCAATGGAGCTAGATATGAAATGTACATTGGTGGAAAAATTGCACCTTTATTGCCCGGGGTGCGGAGGAACAAGAGCGCTTTATTCACTTTTAAGGCTTGATATTATATCATCACTACGATATAACATCGCAGTCCCATTTGGCGCATTTGTTTATATCTTTTATGACATAAAGGCAATCATAGCTCTTGCAAAAAGAGATGAGCAATTTTTCTCAAAGCAGAAATTTATACTAATATATGCTTTTATCGGAATTCTTTTACTAAATTTTATTGTTCGCAATATACTTTTGCTAGGATATGGCATAGATTTTATAGGGGATATTTTGCCAAGGTAGCTCCAAACACTTGACAATATCAACTATACATGCTATAATATTAAGTAATATTTTATTTTGGAGGTATTTTTACTCTATGGACGGTGACGCCGTGGGCATATTGATCGCAATGATCGTGCTACTTGCATTGTCAGCATTTTTTTCAGCAACGGAAACTGCGTTTTCCACATTTAACAAAATAAGAATGAAGAATATGGCACAAAATGGAAACAAGCGTGCTAAAATGGTTTTGAAGCTTGATGACAAATATGACAAGCTGATAAATACCATTTTGATAGGAAATAACTTGGTAAATATCATGCTTTCCTCAATTGCAACCATTTTCTTTGTTGACCTGTTCACCTCAAACGAATCCCTTGGTGCAACGGTTTCGACTGCCGTTATCACAGTTGCGGTTCTTATCTTTGGAGAAATTTCGCCTAAGGTAATCGCAAGAGGTCACGCCGATGGAATTGTCCTTGCATTCGTTTACATAATAAATGCGGTAGGAATGGTCCTAACGCCACTCAGCTTCATCTTTGGTGGCTGGAGCAAGCTATTGATGAAGATCTTCAAGCCCAAAACTGAGAGCGCCTATACAGAGGATGAGCTCATTACGATAGTTGATGAAGCAGAGGAGGATGGCTCAATTGAAACCGAGGAGGGCGATCTTATTAGATCCGCTATCGAGTTTGCCGATGTTTCAGCCGGTGACATTCTTACCCCTCGTGTAGATATTTGTGCAATTGCCAAGGATACAAGTATTGAGGAAATCGCAAAAATATTCATTGAAAATGCGTATTCAAGACTTCCCGTGTATAACGAGGATATCGACGATATAATAGGAATTTTACACGAAAAGGACTTTTTTGTTGCATACCACAATAATAACAAAACAATAACTAAATATCTTCAAAAGCCCGTGCATGTGTCTGAGCATATAAAAATTGCTGATCTTATGCAGGTTTTGAAGGCTAAGAAGTGCCATATGGCAATCGTAGTTGACGAGTTTGGTGGAACTATGGGTATTGTCACAATGGAGGATATAATCGAGGAGCTTATCGGCGATGTGTTTGACGAGCATGATGAGGTAACCGAGGATTACAAGGAGCAAGACGATGGAAGCTTTGTTGTAAAATGCTCAGCCGACCTTGACGATTTCATCGAGAAATTCAATCTAAAAATAAGAGATGACGAGGATATGCCTCAAACTCTAAACGGACTTATCATGAAGGTTCTTGAAACCTTCCCTAAGGTTGGAGATACCTTTGATTATCAAAGCCTTAGCATCGAGGTAAGAAAGATCGGTACAAAGAGAGTTGAAGAGGTAATCGTTACACAAAAAGAGCCCGAAGAGGACGAAGACGATTAAAATGAATGTATTTGATTTTGATGGAACAATATATCATGGCGATAGCTCAAAGGACTTTTTCTTCTATTGCTTAAAGCACTATCCTAAAACAAGAGGGAAAATTTTCCCTGTAATTTGGTATGGCGCAGGCTTTGGACTAAGAATTGTAAAGAAGAAAACCTTCAAGCAAAAGCTATTCAGCATAGTAACAAAAATACCCGACATAGATAAAGCGGTTCTTGATTTTTGGCAAGAAAACAAAAAGAAAATCAAAAAATGGTATATGGAAATGAAAGAGCCAACGGATATAATCATTTCCGCATCACCCGAATTTCTTCTTGCCCCAATCTGTGCCGAGCTTGGTGTTGAGTGTATGATGGCAACCAAGGTAGATAAGACCACAGGACTTTTTGATGGCGAAAATTGCCACGGAAAGCAAAAGGTGACTCGCTTCTACGAAAGATATCCCGACGCAGAAATTGATAGCTTTTATTCCGATATGTATTGTGATACGCCTCTTGCATTGATTGCTAAGCAAGCATTCATTGTAAAGGGAGAAAGGCTCAGCCCTTGGAAGTTTAAGAAAAAGAATATAAAATAAACCAAAAGCCAGCTTTTAGCTGGCTTTTGTGAATAAATAGAGAAAATTATATGATAACTTTGCAAACTCTATTTACAAAATCTCAAAAATATTGTAAACTAATAGTAGAAAACTAACAGTAAAGGAGAAAATTCGTGAAAAAAGCACTAGCCTTAATGCTGGCAATAATAATGCTTTTGTCCTTGCTTATATCATGCGACGATGAGCAAACCTCGTCGTCAAGCGAAAGCGAAGCAGAGCCACAAATTTCGTTTCCCTATATCGATGGTGACGGTTTCCCTGTATTTAGAAACGCAACCGATACATATAAATATATAAATGTTCAAGCAAAAGAGGAGCTACCATATAACGCTCTTGACACCATTCTTGTTTCATCATATGAGGATATGCATACATTCGCTTTGCAAAACCTTAATCAATCAAGCGTAAACGGAATTGATGAAACGGTTTTTACAGATCATTTTATTCTTGCCGTATATCGTGATAACAACCGTAAGATGAAGGAGTATTATTGTTATAGTAATCTTACCCCTCACAAAACGATAAACAACTACTATCAGCTAGATTTTGAGTATGTGTCATATCTTGACAAGGGCTATACAATGGAGATCGCTCCAAACACCTTTGATTTAGTTGTTGTGCCTATGCCAAAGACCGACGAAGGTATCAATGAGGTAACATCAAGGTCAACAATAGGCATAAGACAGGCAAGACACGAGTATTCGTTGAGGATTAGCTCAAGCGCACCCGATAATGACATTGATTTAACATTGAATAAGCCAAAAATCATTCGTGATCAATATGGCACAATGGATTTTAAATCCATAAACGAACAGATGCAATCTATCGTTGTAAGAACCAAGTTTTTCGATGAGCCCGAGGGCTTTGAGGAGTTTAAAAATGTGTTCAAAAAAGAGCTTATCGTTGATTACGACACCTTCGTATCACGCCTTACCGCATATACCGATAACGCAAGCCATAATATAATAACTGCCGAGACCTTTAATAATCATTATGTCTATGTTACAAGTGGAAGATACAGTAGCGTAGGCGATTTGAAAAAGCATGACGACTATTATATGCTTGATAGCGAGATCGTGAGTGGCGGATACGATTGGACAGACGACATAAAGCCTATACTAATCACATTCATTTTGCTCCCAAAGGAAAAAATAGATACTCCGGAGGACTTTACTCTTCATTTTCGTTCAATAGTACATTACTATCAATTTGTGATGGATAACGCAGAGAATAACCCATTTTAAAAATCAAAAGACTGTTGCGAGCAACAGTCTTTTCTTTATATAGTCCTTTTTTCCTCTAGCCTTAAAAGGAGCTTGTATAGAGGAATAACCAACAAGGAGCAAGCTACATTTCCACACATATGCACCACATCCCAAGGAAGTCCTGCAATAATCCAAGCAATCATTCCTTGAAAATCAAGCCCAAAAAGCAGAGCCTGTGAGGGTGCGTAGAGAATACCAAACAAAATGCCGTGTAACCCACATGCAACGGTTGATATAATACCCTTAAGCTTAAATGAAGCTCCCTTAGGAATTAGCATGGCAAATAGCCATATGAATATCCATATATATATGTAAGGTATCCACCACAAGCTAAACCCGTTAAAAACGCCTAAAATCACTACATAAATATAAATAGGAATAAGCGCCCTCGCCCTGTAAACAAGCGTATAAACAACAATCAACATGGCAAGAGGGTGAATGTTGGGCAAAAAATCGAACGCTATATCTGCAACAAAGAGCAACGCTCCAAGCATTGAAAAAATAACAAGATCAACAATTTTTGATTTTTTCATTAAATAAGAGAAACCTTTTTCATGCGCATATCAATAATCGGTCTGTCATTTGGCCCTGTCTTAACAGAAGCAATCTCGTCAACTACTTCCATTCCGGAAACGACTCTTCCAAACGCTGCGTATTGACCATCAAGGAACTTTCCGTCAGCATGCATAATAAAGAATTGTGATGATGCTGAGTTTGGCATTTGGCTTCTAGCCATAGAAATAACGCCTCTAACATGAGAAATGTCATTGTTGTAGCCATTAGCCCTAAACTCGCCAACAATCTTTTCGCTAGCGCCACCAAAGCCTGTGCCAAGTGGGTCGCCACCTTGAATCATAAAGCCGGAGATAACTCTGTGGAAGATAAGGCCATCATAAAAGCCCTCTGAAACTAGCTTTTTGAAGTTTGCGACAGTAATAGGAGCCTTGTCCTCGTAAAGCTCTATATCAATGATACCGCCGTTTTCCATTTCGATTCTAACCATAATAAACACCTCGTAAAAATAATTATATAAATATATTGTAGCAGACAATTCCTTAAAAGTCAAACAATTTGTTTAATAAATCTAAAAAATGTTAAATATATTTTATAAGAGAGGTGAGAAAATGGAAAAATATAAAAAAAGCGCCTACATAGGCATTAATATTGTAATTTATTTAGCGCTTTCATATGTGCTTTTGCGCTACGCCTTGAGTATAATTTTGCCCTTCGCAATCTCTTTTTTGATAGTTAGCATTTCACGCCCACTTGTAAATAAAATATCAAAGCACACAAGAGTTCCCAAGGGCGTAATAAGTCTTTTTGTTATAGGCATAATTTTAGTCGCTCTAATTTACTTAATGATTTTAGCATCGAGCGCTCTGCTTGACCAAATAGGAAGCATTATTTCTAAAATTGCGGAGCATTTAGGACAAGAGAATAATTATATAAATAGCACCCTGTCAGCCCTCGAGGAGCTGATGAGTAAGTTTCCATTTTTGAAAGGAAGCATAGAGCAGAACAGCTCAATATATTCAATCGCTCTTGAAATGGCAACAAACGCAATAACCGCTCTTAGCTCTCGAATAACCCTCGCCCTTGGAAAAATAATAGCCTCAATGCCCGAAATGGTCGTTACTGTGGTGGTTATCTTGCTTTCGCTATTCTATTTTTCAAAGGACTATAAAAAAATCACAAGCGCCCTAATCTCTAAATTGCCAACACCTGTAAAAGAGAAGCTACCACGCGTAAAGAAGGACATACTTCTTGTGATTTCAAGCTTTGTTCGCTCATATATAATTATATTTTTCATCACCTTTGCACAGGTCTTTTGTGGGCTTTTAATATTAAAGGTTGAAAACGCCTTCGCTATCTCCATAATCGTCGCCTTAGTCGATATTTTACCTGTGCTTGGAGTTGGAATTGTACTAGTTCCATGGTCGCTTGTAGCACTTGCAATGCAAAATACCACTCTTGGAATTGGACTTCTTGTTTTGTTTTCTGTTGTGTATGTTGTAAGGCAAATAATAGAGCCTAGAATAGTTAGCTCTCAAATGAATGTTCATCCCCTTATCGCAATATTCGCCATGTACGCAGGACTAAAAATAGCAGGAATAGGTGGTATGATAATAGCCCCGTTTTTTGCATTTTCAGCTAAAACAATTTACGATGGATTAAAAAATGAGAGCGAAAAACAAAAAGAGGTTGAAAAATAGAAAAATCTGTGATAATATATATATAATTATTAAAAATCACAGGAGATATCTATGTATAACGATAAAAAGGTTGTCTTTTCCGGAGTACAACCATCAGGAAACCTCACAATAGGAAACTACCTCGGCGCAATTCGTAATTTTAGCGCGTTTTCAGATGAATATCATTGTTATTATTGCGTTGTTGATATGCACGCAATAACCGTAAGACAAAATCCCGCGGAGCTAAGACGCAGAACCTACGAAACCCTAGCACTTTATATGGCGTGTGGTCTTGATCCCGATAAAAATACATTGTTCATTCAAAGCCATGTTCCACAGCATGCAGAGCTTGGTTGGATTCTCGATTGCTATACCATGTTTGGTGAGCTATCTCGAATGACTCAATTTAAGGATAAGAGCGCGAAGAACGCAGATAATATAAACGCCGGCTTGTTCACATATCCTGCCCTTATGGCTGCCGACATTCTTTTGTATCAAACAGAGCTAGTTCCTGTTGGAATTGACCAAAAGCAACATCTAGAGCTTGCAAGAGATATCGCAAATCGCTTTAATCAGGTGTATGGCGAAACCTTTGTAGTTCCTGAGGGCTACATACCAAGAGAGGGCGCAAAAATTTGCTCTCTTCAAGACCCAACAAAGAAAATGAGCAAGTCAGATACAAACGAAAACGCAGTGGTTAGAATTCTTGATACAAAGGACGATATTATAAGAAAGTTCAAAAGAGCAGTAACAGACTCTGATAATAGAATTATCTTCGCTGAGGATAAGCCCGGAATTTCTAATCTCTTGACAATTTATTCATGCATGACAGGTAAAACAATAGAGGAGGCGCAGGCTCAATTCAACGGAATGGGCTATGGCGATTTCAAAATTGCGGTTGGCGAAACAGTAGCAGACGGACTCGCTCCCGTGCGTGAGGAATTTGCAAGACTTATGGCAGATAAGGCATATCTTGAGCAGATAATGAAGCAGGGCGCAGAGGAAGCATATCGTAATGCAAGGCGTACAATGTCAAAGGTAAGACGCAAAATCGGCTTTACCGAAATTAAACATTAAAAACTAAGACACATTCCAAAAAACCGAGGAATGTGTCTGTTTTTTGTATTTCAACTAAAAGTTGAGTGCGAAATTTGTTGTGGCGATAACCCTTAAATTAAAGTAAATTTAAACTTGACAAAATCAAGTAAGAGTAGTATACTATTTTATAAATACTAATATAGATTGCACGCAAAATATTAAAAAAACGCACGCACAAGCGCAAAAAAAGGGCAATTCAACTAAAAGTGGAGGATTTCAACTTTTAGTTGGTTGATTTCTCGACATTGGTGTGCTATTGTAGAAGGTGCAAGGACGACGGTGAAAATCACTGCGTTAAAGTTTAGGAGGAAAGATAAATGACACTTGGCGAAAAAATAGCTATGTACCGAAAAAATAACGGTATGACACAGCAAGAGCTTGGCGAACGCTTGAACATTAGTGCACAAGCAGTTTCAAAATGGGAGAACGATTTGTCCGAACCGGACATTGCAACATTGAAAAGAATTGCTGAGCTTTTCCGCGTATCCTTGGTTGAGCTTCTTGATATAGAGGACTCGCAAGAAAGCGACGATGGCGCGAATGCTACACCTGTAATAGGAGAGCAAGAGGTGGACGGAATGGCCACAAGAATTACAGGAGCAGTAATTGAGGAAATCAACACAACAAGAGCTCTTGGCTATTGCACAGTCTGTGGAATAGCGGTAACTGAGGAAAATCTAGGAGAAAAAGAGCCTAAGGTTTTGTGCTCACATTGTCTTGAGGATAGAATAGAGGCAGAGGATAGAGCAAGACGCGAGGAGCGCGAGGCACACGAGCGTGAGGTGCGTCACGAGGAATACACAAGAAGCAGAATGCGCGTTAAGAGAAACGCTAGTATAATCACAGGACTTATAATAGGAGTAGCACTTATGATTTTGTGCATTATAGGCTCTGAAAGCATAGGCTCCGGCATAGGCATAGGACTTGTTATAGGCTATATGGGATTTGCATTTACAGCTCAAATGTTCTTTGATGGAGTTGTAAGAAATGTATTGTTTGATATGGCTGAAAAATCCTTCCATTTCCCGGGACTTATCTTTACCTTTGATATAGATGGAATAATTTGGCTAATTTGTATGAAGATACTATTCGCAATTATCGGCTTCCTCGGCGCAATCCTATTTGCGATCCTTGGATTTGTAGTTGCGTTTATTATAGCTCCATTCGTTTATCCATTCAGCCTTATTCGTCAAAATAAATCAATAAGAGAATGTGATACAGTTGATTTTGATATGTAATACATAACTATTTATTTTCTAACACAAAGGAGAACAGAATGAAAAAATTATTATGCATTATGATTGCGCTCCTCGCTTGTCTTTTATTAATGGCTTGCGACAATAATGACGAAACTCAAAGCTCAAGTGAAAGCTCAAGCTCCGAGAGTGAAGCGGGTAGCGAAAGCGAAAAGGAAGAACAGTCAGACTCTGACACAAACGATGAAACTCAAAGCACAGCGCCCACAAAATACACTATTAAATGGTTTGACGAGGGCGGAAATCTGTTAAAGAGTGAATCGGTTACAGAGGGAGAAATCCCATCATATATTTATTCGGTTGAAGATACTGCCGAGTGGGACTATACCGTAAAGGGTTGGAGTAAAACCAGTGGCGGAGCTGTATTAGGCAATATTCCAAGTGCAACAGAGGATGCTTCCTATTATTCTATTGTGGAAAAGGTAAAACAGAAATACACAGTAAAGTTCAATTCCAATGGCGGAAGCACAGTTCAGTCTCAAACCGTAGAATATGGAGCCTTGGCATCTAAGCCCGAGGATCCGGAATTTGAAGGTCATAAATTCATGGGCTGGTATGTGGATAAAAACGGAACAAATGGTGTTGATTTTACTGCTCCTATAACAGGTGAGGTTGAATATTTTGCCGTTTGGAATACAACAGTTGATGCAAAGGCATTACTTAGCACATTACTTAACGGATATAAGGCAAATCCGTATAGCTATCTCCCTGAAAGCATGCGTCCTGATTTCAGCGCGAATTTAGTTGACGAGGAGGATGTTGTAAGCGATTTTTCAAGCTTCGTTAATGTTTCCGACATTACATATGGCTATGGTGAGCAATATCATATGATTCTTGAAAATATACAGCAGTCACAAACATTCTTCAATGTATTGACGGTTGTTGAGAGCATTTCAAGCGCATCAATTACTGCCTTTAATAATTATATTGATAAAAACCCTGCAAGCACAGCGCATTACGCATTTGAAAATGGTATTTATAACATTACAATCGATGTTAGTGAGGAAACGGTTTCTTATGTGGTTGATTACTCTGCAACACTTCCTGCGTTGGGCGAGCAGACTATTCAAATAGCGTTGACAATGGATATAGAAACAGGCGAAAAGGGTGTTAGAATACAGCTCGGAGATGCTAATGCTCTTGCATATACCATTACTGAAAATTCATATGAATTTGCCATTAAATATTTGGGTGTAAGACGCGCTATGTTCTCCGTTTGCAAGAATAGCGATGGAACAGTTAATGGTTCTATTTACGAATATCTTACTGTTTCAGGCGCCGAAATATCAAGCTGTGCAGAGTTCTATATTACAGAGGATTATGTATCGGTTGTTGGAAATAAGGCGAGCGGAATGGTTGGCTTCACGGGTACAATTGTTGAGCTTTATGATACCGATACAGGAAAACTTTTGGGATATGAGGTTAGCGAAACTCTTTCCGCTATAAAATATGATACATTGTGGTTCAATTTGAATGATATCGACGGAATCAATTCCCTTAAGTATCAGCCTAAGGATGAAGATAATGACGCAAAGCTTTTCGTAAACGGCTCATCATCTGCGTGGGAAGCCAAGAAGGTTCTTCTTTCGAGACGATTTGATATTGAGTTTAGAACACAGTTCGTTTATTCCTACGATGCTACCGAGGAAACATATGTTGTTCATGAGATTCAAGTTCCTATGATATTCGTTCAAGAGAAAAATTACGAAACCTTTGTAGAAGATGTAGAGGCAACTAACGATATAACTATAAGCGTTGATGTTTCCGATAGCGATCTTAACCAGCTTCTCGATGATTACGATGAATTGATTCCCGAATTTATCGAAAATAAAGAGAACATGAGCGTCGATGTGATTCTTGCATATCTTGGCGACAAAATTGTATTTGAATAAAATAATTAAAAACAAAAGCTCCGAATTTATCGGAGCTTTTAATTTTATACATTAAATCTAAACAAAACCACATCGCCGTCAGCGATTACATATTCCTTGCCCTCGGAGCGAACAAGTCCCTTTTCCTTAGCAACAGCCATAGAACCACACGCCATAAGGTCATCAAAGGAAACAATTTCTGCACGAATAAAGCCACGCTCAAAGTCGGAGTGAATTTTGCCCGCAGCCTGAGGCGCTTTTGTACCCTTTATAATAGTCCAAGCACGAACCTCTTGTGGACCTGCTGTAAGATAGCTGATAAGACCAAGAAGAGAATAGCTTGCCTTAATAAGCCTGTCAAGACCACTTTCCTCAATCCCAAGATCGCTTAAGAACATTTCCTTGTCCTCGTCATCAAGCTCAGCAATTTGAGCCTCAATCTCGGCACAAACGGGAATAACCTCGCTCTTTTCAGTTTTTGCAAACTCAACAACACTTTGGTAGTGAGCATTAGCACTAAGATCACTTCCAATATCGTCCTCGCTTATGTTAGCCGCATAAATTACAGGCTTAATGGTGAGTAGAGCAACATCGCCGAGCATCTCCATCTCTTCCTCTGTGTAATCAAGAGAACGAGCTGTCTTGCCATCAAGCAAAGAAGCGTGAACTCTTTCGAGAAGCTCAAGCTTAGGAGCAAGAGTCTTATCACCCTTCATAGCCTTCTTAACAGAATCAATTCTTCGCTCAATAATTTCAATGTCAGAGAAGATAAGCTCCAAGTTTATCGTGTCAACATCACGAATAGGATTTACCCCACCATCAACATGAATTATATCGTTATTTTCAAAGCAACGAACAACATGCACAATTGCGTCAACCTCTCTAATATGTGAAAGGAACTTATTTCCAAGCCCCTCACCCTTTGACGCGCCTCTAACAAGACCTGCAATATCAACAAATTCAATTACCGCAGGAGTGTATTTTTCAGGGTTATACATCTTCGCAAGCTCGTCAAGACGAGAATCCGGAACAAACACAACGCCAACATTTGGCTCAATTGTGCAGAACGGGTAGTTTGCACTTTGTGCACCTGCGTTAGTCAATGCATTAAATAGAGTACTCTTGCCGACATTGGGCAAGCCAACAATACCAAGCTTCATTATAAACACCTCGTAAAAGTTATTAAAAGTTCATGTAACATTTTACATTATTTTTTAAAAATTATCAACCCCAAATCACAAATTTCCAAAAAAATATGTAAAATGGCGTAAAAATATCCAATTTTTTAGTGTTCATTCACGAGTTGTTCACAAAACCGTCACAAAAGCTCGTTAAAATTGAATAAATTAAGGAAAAATCCAAAACAAAATGTGAATTAATTATTTACAAATTAATAAGAATGTGTTAAAATATTAAAAAACAACGAGGAGGCACTTATGGTAGGAACGAAGCTATTGATTATCGATAATGATAAAAGCACCTGTGAGCTTGTAAGGAGCTTTTTTAAAAATGAGGGCTACGAAATCATTGAGGCATATGATGGAATAGAGGGCTTAAATGCCTTTAAATCATACGATCCCGATGTCGTTTTGCTTGATAGTGTGCTTCCCAAAAAGGACGGAAACGAGGTTTGTAGGCAAATTCGCGCCATTTCCACAAAGCCAATCATTATGATTAGCGCAAAGGCAGACGAATTTGATAAGGTTTTAGGACTAGAGCTGGGAGCAGACGATTATCTTGTAAAGCCACTTGGAATGAAGGAGCTTCATGCAAGAATCAAGGCAATTCTCAGAAGATGTGGTAGCACCGATAATATTATTGATAAAAATGTTCTACGCTTTGATAATCTCGAAATCAACCTCTCAAATCACGAGTTGAAAATTCGTGGTGAGCATGTAGATATTCCACATAAGGAGCTTTTACTTCTACATTTTCTTGCTCAAAATTACAATAGAGTATATACAAGAGATCAGCTTCTTAACAAGGTTTGGAGCTTTGATTATCTTGGCGACTCTCGCACAGTTGATGTTCACATTAAGCGCCTTCGTGAAAAGCTTCAAGGCGTATCAAAGAGATGGGAGCTAAAAACAGTTTGGGGAGTTGGCTATAAATTTGAGGTTCACCCCGAAGCAACCGAAAAAACAGAGGAATAAAATTCAAGGGGCGAGAAAATCGCCCTTTATTTATGAAAGAGGAAAATATGGAATATGTTGCAACCTGCCTATTTGGGCTTGAAAGCCTTTTAGGAGCAGAAATAGACGCACTAGGCTATAAAAGAACTGAAACAATGGATGGCAGAGTCAGCTTTATAGGCGACGAGAGTGCAATTGCACGATGCAATATCGGGCTTCGATTTGCCGAGCGACTTTATATCAAGGTTGGCGAGTTTGAGGCGCTAACCTTTGACGATCTTTTCGAGGGAACAAGAGCGCTTGAATGGGAAAAATGGATAGGCAAAAGCGACGAATTTCCCGTTAAGGGACATAGTATAAAAAGCGTGCTTTTCTCAATTCCCGATTGTCAAAAAATCATTAAAAAGGCAGTTGTTTCACGCCTTTCTAAAAAATATGGAATATCATGGTTTGAGGAAAAGGGCGTAAAATACCAAATAGACTTTTTCATTTTCAAAAATAGAGCAACGCTTATGATAGACACATCTGGCGTTCCTCTTCATAAAAGAGGCTATCGCCCAAAAAGCGTAGAAGCTCCAATAAGAGAAACCCTTGCATGCGCTCTTGCAAAAATTGCAAGACCAAGAGAGGATGTTCTTTTTTGGGATCCATTCTGTGGCTCGGGAACAATCGCAATTGAAGCTACAATGATGATGCTAAATATAGCACCGGGCTTAAACAGAGCCTTTATTGCTCAAACCTTCCCACAATTTTCAAGCGATATATGGACAAGGGCAAGAGAAGAGGCAAGGGCGAATATTATAACAGATAGCGCCTTTGAAGCATATGCAAGTGATATCAACCCCGAATGCGTTAATATTGCCACAGAAAGCGCAAAGCACGCGGGTGTGTATAAAAATATGAAAATATTTACCCAAGACGCTCTTACTATCAAAACAGGTGGAAGGCGAGGCACAATAGTCTGCAATCCCCCATATGGCGAAAGGCTAATGACCATAAGAGAGGCAGAGGCGCTTTATCGCAAAATGGGTGAGCATTTTAAAACCCTTGATAGCTGGCAAATATATGTTATCACAAATCACGAGCAGTTTTCTCGCTTTTATGGCAGACGCCCCGACAAGGTAAGAAAGCTCTCAAATGGCAATATCCCTTGCTATTTTTATCAATTTTTCAAAAAGCACGATTAAAAATAAAATCTCCGTAAATACTATTGAAAAATAGTGCTTGCGGAGGTTTTTTATGCGAAGCTTTTCAAATGATTTTTCCATCAATATGCAAACACTCGATAGCGAGCTGAATGTAAAGGAAAATTTCGATATTATCAAGCGAGAAATGCTAATAAATAATCACAGAGTGGTTATGTATTATGTTGATGGCTTTGTAACTGCTTCAATTATGCAAAAGCTTATGATGCACCTTGTCACCATAAAGGAGCTGGGAAATACCGGCGCAAGGAGCGTTGAGGAGTTTGTAAAGCAAAGCATTCCTAGCGTAGAGGTTGACCCGTGCTATGATATAGATAAGGCGTTAAAGTTGGTTTTGAGTGGATGTAGCCTGATAATCTCAGACGCCTTTTATGATGGCTCAATTGTCGTAGATGCACGCTCATATCCTGCAAGAGTAACAGCAGAGCCTGAAAACGATAAGGTAATGCGAGGCTCTCGTGACGGCTTTGTCGAAACAATGATTTTTAATACCGCAATGATAAGACGGAGAATAAGAGATACAAATCTTGTTGTTAAATATGCAAGCGCAGGAGAAAAATCTAAAACCGATATATCAATCGTTTATATAAAGGGTAAAGCAAAGCCCGAATATGTAAAGGAAATAGAAAGAAAAATAAGCGAAATTAAAACAGATTCTCTTGTAATGGGTCATCAAAGCTTAATAGAATGTCTTGTTAAGCATAAATGGTATAACCCATTTCCAAAGGTTAGATGCACCGAGCGCCCTGACGCAGCATGCGCATCAATTTTAGAGGGTAGTGTGGTTGTAATTTGCGATAATTCCCCGGAGGCGCTGATACTTCCAACAAGCATTTTTGACTTTTTACAGGAAACAGACGATTACTATTTTCCCCCACTTGTAGGCTCGTATCTTAGAATAGTGCGCCAAATAGTTTTTTGGAGTGCAATAGTTTTAACTCCTGTGTGGTATTTGCTGGTTACTAACCCACAATTTATGCCACAGGGTCTTGAATTTTTAGTTCCCAAGGATGCAGGGAATATACCGATTTTGGCACAGCTTTTAATTGTCGAGGTCGTAATAGATGGATTGAAGCTAGCCTCTCTTAATACCCCTAGCGTAATGTCAAATTCCTTCGGCGTCATAGGCGGACTTTTGCTGGGAGATTTCGCTGTGCAAATAGGTTGGCTTAGTGCCGATGTTATTTTCTATATGGCGATAGTTTCAATTGCAAGCTTCACACAATCAAACTATGAGCTGGGCTACGCCTTCAAATTCATAAGAATGATAACATTAGTCCTTATAGCCCTGTTTGATATTTGGGGACTTTTCATCGGCTTTGCAATAGGACTCTTGCTCGTTGTTACAAATTCCACAATAAACGGAAAGCACTCCTACCTGTATCCGTTAATCCCCTTTAACGCCCACGCCCTTTCTCGCCTAATTTTCCGTCGCAAAAAGCCATAAATAAAACCACCAGCTTAACTGGTGGTTTGTATTTTTTGTTAATCTATCTTCACCTGTGAGCCACTACCGCCACCGTAGGGAATACCAAGATGCTCATACGCAAGACGCGTTACGCAACGGCCTCGTGGAGTTCTGTTCAAAAAGCCAATCTGCATAAGATATGGCTCGTAAACATCCTCTATGGTAATGCTTTCCTCGCCGATTGTTGCACTGAGCGTGTCAAGACCAACAGGGCCACCATCGTAAAACTTAATAATGGTTTCGAGCATGCGTCTGTCTGTGTTGTCAAGACCTAACTCGTCAATTTCAAGCGCGGTAAGTGACATTTTCGCCATTTCAAGAGTTATTTTTCCATCACCCTTAACCTGCGCATAGTCACGCACACGCTTTAATAGTCTGTTAGCAATACGAGGAGTTCCACGAGAGCGAGATGCGATTTCAAGCGCGCCCTCCTCGGTAATCTCAACATCAAGCAGAGAAGCGCTTCGCTTAACGATAGTAGCAAGCTCCTCGTGAGTGTAAAGCTCAAGCTTCAAAAGCACGCCAAAACGGTCACGAAGAGGAGTTGTAAGCTGTCCTGCACGAGTTGTCGCACCTACAAGAGTAAATCTTGGAAGAGGAACACGAATGCTACGCGCCGCAGGGCCTTTACCGATAATAATGTCGAGTACATAATCCTCCATCGCAGGATAAAGGATTTCTTCAATATTTCTTGAAAGACGATGTATCTCGTCAATAAAAAGCACATCCCCGGGGGCTAAATTCGTAAGTATAGCTGCCAAATCTCCTTGCTTTTCAATAGCAGGACCGGAGGTGACACGGAAATTAACACCCATTTCTGTTGCAATAATGCCCGAAAGAGTAGTTTTACCAAGACCCGGAGGGCCATATAGAAGCACATGGTCAAGCGAATCGCCTCTGCCCTTAGCCGCATCTATATAAACCTTCAAAAGATCCTTAACCTTTTCTTGACCGATATATTCATCAAACGCCTTAGGCCTTAGGCTGACCTCGTCATTGGTTTCCTCACCCGATGCCTCGGTAGATACTATTCGGCTTTCATAGTCAAATTCAACTTCATCAATCATATCTTACCTCACATTAGCTTTGCCAAAGCAAGCGGAATAATTTTTTCAACATCAAGCGTAGGATCAATTCCCGAAAGCGCTCTTTGTGCCTCTGAACGAGAATAACCAAGAACGATAAGTGCATCAAGCGCCTCGCCAAGATTGCCCTTGCCCTTAACAACGGTTGGAGCAGAGCCAACACCACTAGATGTAGGAGCAGAGCCAAAATAGATTTTTGAAACCTTGTCACGAAGCTCAAGCACAACTCTTGCTGCGGTTTTCGCACCAACACCACTTGCACGAGCAATAGACTTGGTGTCCTCGGAGCAAATTGCTTGATATAGCTTGTCAGGCTCAAATAGCGATAAAATCGCCATCGCAGCCTTAGGGCCAACACCTGAAACGGTAATCAAAAGCTTAAAAGCACCAAGCTCGTCAGCGTTTTTAAAGCCAAATAGTTCAACCCCGTCCTCTCGAACCTGGAGATAGGTGAAAAGCTTCATTCTCTCGCCAATATGCGAGCAAATCGCAGAGTAGGTGTTGTCGCTAATAGCGAGTCTATATCCAACTCCACAGCAGTCAATAACGCAACCGCCGATCTCACAATAGTCAAGCGATCCGTCAACATGATAAATCATATATTTTCGTCCTCTTCTGTAATATTTTCATTGTCAATCTTGACATTCGGCTCTATTTCGCCCTCTCCGTTAGAGCCGTCGCCCTCGGGCGCGTCAATTGGTGTATCCTCAATAGCATCAAAGCCCATTTTGCGCCTGTATGCCTTCTCAAACACGCACATAACTATAAATAGAGCAAGTCCAAAAAGACCAACACCTACGCCAACATTGAACATAGTCGAGCTGTATTTTAACTCAATCTCATGTTCACCCGGCGTAATGTCAAAGGCAAGCAGAGCATCAAGCACCTCATAGCTCTCAACCCTCTCACCATCAACATATACCTTCCAATACTTGTCATATGGGATGGTAGTCATAACAATTTCGTCATCCTCGGCTACAATCGTACCCTCAAAGCGAGTGTCTGAATAGTCGCTTATCTGCATCTCACCCTCATTAAGAGCGCCAAATACTCTTTCAAATTCAGACCTAACAAGCTGTGAAAATAGTGGAGCAGAGGTGTTTATTGCAACCTTATCGGAGTCAAATTCAACCTTAACATAAACGGTTTCGCCTGCCTTGAATGAGCCAATGTTTTGAACACGATTGGTTTCGTCGCCCAATACCTTGCCACTTTCGACGCCATTAACATAGTAGGTAGCCTCTTGATTTGTTCCATTCGGCTTTAAATACATGTAAATACTACCTGTTGAATAAGCGGTAATAGCATAGGTGAATGACGCCTTTCTGTTAGAATCAGCTCTTGTAAAGCGGTCTGTCGATGCCGAGCCACCCTTGGAGCAATTATCTCTTTCAAACAAGGAATAATAGCACTCTTGGAATAGCTTTAATTCGTCCTCACCGGCAAGCCCCGATGTTAGATATTCAAGATATTGAAGTGGACTTGATACAGTATGCACTGCGTCAAGCTCCTTCATTTGAGAGCTAACAGGATATGCAATAGATAGAGCATACGGATTTTCATAGATCAAAAGATCGTTTTTGCCATCCTTGGCATAATAAAGATTTGAAACAGGAATATCGTCATTTGAAATTACATACTTAATTCCAAAAATCGAATCCACAACCTCGTTACCCTCAAAATACTTGCTCCAATGTGAGCGAGCATTAAAGCCACAGTATTTCATGAGATTCATAACATCTCGATTAAAGGTCGAGGTAGAGGCGGTAAGCCCTCTGATATCAAGCGCAAAGTTTTCATTTGGCTTTCTAAACAAGGTCTTTTCCATTCTGTAAAACGATGTGTCATTTTCGAGAATATAGTCAACGGTTGGCTCAATGGAGTCAATAGACTCGCGATAAACCTCTCGCTTTGCCCAGCCAACATCATTTACCTCCTCGCCCCAGTTGATGATGCCACTAACACAGGCCTCAAAGCCTACAATGCAAAGAAGAGCAATAGACGAGGCTCGCTTTATCGTTTCTCGCTTTTTATAGTAAAGAACAACAAGATAAACAAATATGAACACAAACGAAATCCAAACAAGCTCATAATCAGGCATTGTTGGAGTTTCCGTTTTGCCCTCGTATCTAGGTAAAAGCACAGTTTTTTGAATTACAAGAAGCAAAAGCATCAGCATAGCGCCAATTTGAATAATCCCCTTGTATTCAAGCTCTGTAAACAGCTCAAAGCCCTTATATGCCATCAAAAGCACAATAAACGATAGCATAAAGCTATATCTGTAATTTAGCCAAACGGGCATTTGGAAGCCGTGCCAAGCAAGGTCTAGTGCATCAACCGACATGCTCGCAATAAATATAAGCGCAAGCACACCATAGCTAACCTTTTCTCTTACGGAAATTTTCTTTGTAAGAAAATATACGGGTAGCATAAATAACGCTAAAATTCCACAATAAACATTAGGTAAGCCCGCAGGGCGAACAGTATCGTATGAGCCGATAAAGAACTTCGATATAAGATCAAGAAAATCAAACCTTAAGTCAAAGCTCATATCTGCCATTTCACCACTTGATTTTCCAAACGAAATAGAGTAATAGGCGCAAAGAATAATCATGCTAACCATCATCAGCGCAACTATTGTGCAAACAGCGATTCTTGCAAGGCTCTTTAATATGTGATATTTTTCCCTTAAAGCGTTAATTTCGTCATTTTTGTGGGCACAAATATAGCAAATAAAGTAAAGAAGCGTATATATGCAAACCATATATCCAATATAGTAGTTTGACCATATTATAAGCGCAAGCATAATGGTATAAAGCTTAAATCTGCCATTCTTTATAATGGCTTCAATACCGAGAGTGAGCAGAGGTAGCCACATAAGCGCATCCTGCCACATGGTGTTTGATTGATAAGCCATAGCGTATGCACAAAATGCATACATAGTAGAAAACATAGTGTAGGAGAATACATTTCTTTTTCTGCCCGACCTATCAAGGTAAATTGCAAAGCAAAGACCGCTAAGACCGCATTTGAGCACCATCATAAGCATAACGCCCTCGACCATAAGTGATGGTGGACACAAAATCAAAAGAAATGCAAGTGGAGATGCAGCATAATAAGCATAAAAGCCTAAGAACTCACCGCCCAAAACTCTTTCCCATGTATAAATAAGAGATCCGTTACCGGTCAAAATATCTCGTAGCTGTTCAAAATAATAAATGTATTGCGCATTCATATCAAGAGTCAAAATCGAACGCTCACCAAAGGGGAATACACCAATTATCGCATAAACAACTAAAAGGATTCCAACAGGAAGCAAAAATGACGGATATAAATATTTTTTCGCCTTGATAAAGCTCCATACCCTTTGCCAAAGGGCAGAAAGCTTGTCCCTAACGGTGGCGCTTGTTGTAGGAATATTATTGTCCATCATCAACCTCACAGCTAATAATTTTTTTAATCATTTTTTCAACCTTTACTCTCTCAAGCGTAAGCGTGCGCCCACACCCAACACAGCAAAGCTTTATGTCAGAGCCAACTCTTAAAACCTTGAAGCTCTTTTCCCCACAGGGATGAGGCTTTTTCATTTCAAGAATATCTCCAATCTTAATCACAGGAATAACACTCATAAAAATCTCCTTGAAAAAGTATATACATAATCATTTTATCACATAATGCACAAAAAATCAACTATTTATATTAATATATTTTTCGCCATAAATATATATATTTTATTTGACATACGCTGAAATTTATGGTAAAATATATTCTGTATAGATTTTAATTGTACTCGAAAGAGGTAATTATGGTAATTTTAGGAATTGACCCGGGACTTGCAATAGTCGGTTGGGGAGTTTTAGAATATGTAAAGGGCAAATTCTATGTAAGAGGCTATGGCTCTATTCAAACAAAGGCAGGCTTGCCTGTTGAGGAAAGAATTTCCCAAATCTATGATGGAATGAACACCATAATAGATAAATATAAGCCCGAGGTTATGGCAATAGAGGAATTGTTTTGGAACACCAACCAAAAGACAGGAATAACCGTTGCCGAGGCGAGAGGCACTATTTTGCTTGCCGCTCACCAAAAGGGCTTGAAAATAAACGAATACACACCACTTCAGGTTAAGCAGGCAGTTGTTGGATACGGAAGGGCAGATAAAAAACAGGTTATTACAATGGTAACCTCTATCTTGAACCTACCTAAGCCACCAAAGCCCGACGATACCGCCGACGCCCTTGCGATCGCAATATGTCAAGGTCACGCAGGCGCTAGCCCGCTTAGCAAATTCTATAAAATGTGAGGAACTAAAATGTATATAGCAGACAATTGGAAGGATTATGAGCTACTTGATACATCTGATGGCGAAAGGCTTGAAAGATGGGGAAAATACATACTCATTCGCCCAGACCCACAGGTGATTTGGAAGGGTAAAAGAGAGCATAAGCTTTGGCGTAGCGCTCACGGAATCTATCGTAGATCAAGCTCCGGTGGAGGCGCATGGGTAAAAAACGATGTGCCTGAAAAGTGGACTATTAAATATAAGGATCTGACCTTTGCCTTGAAGCCAATGGGTTTTAAGCACACAGGACTTTTTCCTGAGCAGGCTGCTAACTGGGATTGGTTTAGCGAGCTAATTAAGAAAAGAAGAGCACAGGGCAAGGATGTAAAGGTCCTAAACCTCTTTGCCTACACAGGTGGAGCTACTGCCGCATCAGCTAAGGCCGGCGCACAGGTTGTCCATGTTGATGCGTCCAAGGGAATGGTAGCATGCGCAAAGGAAAATCTTGCTCTAAGTGGACTTGGAGACGCTCCTGTTAGATATATTGTAGATGACTGTCGCAAATTTGTCGAAAGAGAAATTCGTCGTGGTAACAAGTACGATGCTATAATTATGGACCCCCCATCATATGGCAGAGGCCCGGGTGGAGAGGTTTGGAAGCTTGAGGACGCAGTATGCGATTTTGTCGCATTGTGCGAAAGGGTGCTCTCTGATGATCCCTTGTTCTTCCTTATTAACTCATATACCACAGGACTTAGCGCACTGACAATGGGCTATGTTCTAGATATAGAAATTGTAAAAAAGCATGGTGGGGTGTCTAGCACAGCAGAGCTAGCGCTTCCCGTTACGCAAACCGGAAGCTATTTGCCATGTGGAGCAAGCGCACGCTGGGTGTGCGATGAAATGGCTCAAGATTGAGCTATCAAGGAGAAAAAATGAATCCAATTATAAAGCTAGAAAATGTTTCTTATTCCTACCCCGGTGACGAGGAGGAGAGAGGAATATACGCAGTTAAAAATTTGTCCCTTGAAATAAATGAGGGTGAATTTGTTGCTATTTTAGGACATAATGGCTCGGGAAAATCGACCTGTGCAAAGCTAATGAATATGATTTTAAGCCCTAACGAGGGAAAAATATTCATTGATGGCAAGGACATTACCGAGGAAATGACCGATAGCGACATTCTTGAGGTTAGAAAAAAGGTTGGAATGGTTTTCCAAAACCCCGATAACCAAATTGTCGCCACCATCGTCGAGGAGGATGTTGCCTTTGGCCCTGAAAATTTGGGAATTGAGCCAAGCGAAATTAGACGACGAGTTGATGAGGCGTTAGAAATCGTTAACATGACCGCCTATGCTCGCCATGCCCCTCACAAGCTCTCCGGTGGACAAAAGCAAAGAGTGGCTATTGCCGGAATTATCGCCATGAAGCCCAAATGTATCATTTTTGACGAGTCAACCGCTATGCTTGACCCTATGGGACGCAAGGATGTTATGAATACAATCCTTCGCTTAAATCGCGAGGAAGGAATAACAATTATATTAATCACTCACTATATGAACGAGGCATCACTTGCCGATAGAGTAATTGTAATGAGAGATGGTGAGCTTTATCTTGAGGGAAAGCCTCAAAGCGTATTCTGCCAAACCGAAAAGCTCTGGAAAGCAGGACTTGAAGTGCCACAGGGGGTAGAGCTAATATACAAGCTAAACCAAGAGCTTGGACTTGATATACCGCTAGGCGTGTATGATTTTGATACCTGCGCCGAGCTAATTGAAAAGGAAATTAATAAAACAGGAAAAAACAATGCCGATAGTTAAAATAGAAAATGTGAGCTTCACATACGGAAGGAAAACACCATACGAAATCCACGCTCTTGATAGTGTTAATATCGCCATTGAGGAAAATCTTATAACAGGCATAATAGGACACACGGGCTCGGGTAAATCAACCCTTGTCCAAATGTTCAATGGCCTTATAAGGCCCGATAGTGGAAGCGTAATTATTGATGGCGAGAATATATGGGATAAGCCAAAGCAAATTGGAAAAATTCGCTTTAAGGTCGGTATGGTTATGCAGTATCCGGAATATCAGCTTTTTGCTGAAACCGTAAAGGAGGATATTGCTTATGGCCCTAAAAACATGGGGCTTGATGATGAGGAAATCAATCGCAGAATAGAAAAAAGCGCGCGCTTTTGTGGGCTTGATTTTTCTGTGCTTGAAAAATCCCCCTTCGACCTTTCGGGAGGACAAAAAAGAAGAGTAGCCCTTGCGGGAGTAATGGCGATGGAGCCAAAGCTTTTGGTGCTTGACGAGCCCGCCGCAGGACTTGATCCACGAGGCAGAAGAGAAATCCTTGGAGGCATCAAGGAGTATCAACGCCAAAGTGGAAATAGCGTCGTAATTGTAAGTCATAGCATGGAAGATATGGCTATGTATTGTGATAGAATAATCGTTATGGCAAACGGAAGAATTATCCTAGAGGGAACACCTGCCGAGGTCTTCTCTCAGGCAAGCGTTTTGCAGTCTGCGGGGCTAGATGTTCCGGAAGTCACAAAAATTGTGACCGCACTTCGCAGAAGAGGTGTTAAAATATCTTCAGATATCTACACAATACAAGGTGCTCTTGAAGCAATTGCAAAATGCGCGTCAGGAGGTGAAGAGAATGTCACTTGATATCACATTGGGACAGTATTACGACACAAAGTCCCTAATTCACCGCCTTGACCCAAGAACAAAGCTGTTCTTTGTCATAATCTATATTGTTGCAATCTTTGTTGCTAAGGAAATAATGGCATTCGCCTTCCTTGCGCTAGTATTGATTACAACAATAATAGTTAGCAGAGTTCCGCTAAGAGTAATTTTTAAGGGCTTAAAGCCACTTACGGTGATAATTATTTTCACAGCAATTTTGAATATGTTTATCACAAAGGCGCAAAGTGAGCCACTCTTTTCCGTGACCATAATTCCAAATGCATGGACACTCACGCTTTACAAAGAGGGACTTATTAACGCAGGAATTTTAGCACTTAGAATTATACTTCTTATTTTGCAAACAAGTCTATTTTTCTCGTATGCAACAACGCCAATTGAGCTAACAGATGGACTGGAAATGTCATTATCTCCACTAAAAAAGATAAAGGTTCCCGTTCACGAGTTTGCGATGATGATGACAATTGCCCTAAGATTTATTCCGACGCTAGTTGACGAAACCTCGAAAATAATGAACGCTCAAAAGGCGAGAGGTGCAGATTTTTCAAGCGGAGGTCTAATCAAAAAGGCAAAGGCGCTCATTCCAATCATAATACCGCTCTTCATTTCTTCGTTTAGAAGGGCAGAGGAGCTTGCAACAGCGATGGAATGTAGATGCTATCATGGCGGAGATGGCAGAACAAGAATGAAAAAGCTCAAAATGAAGGCAAGAGATTATACAGGACTCCTACTAACGCTTTCGATTTTAGCAGGAGTAATCCTCTTGAACCTTTACACAAGCATTTATTCAATATAAAAGGGAGAAAATATGAAAATCCTCATAACGCTTTCATATGTTGGCACAGGGTATATGGGATATCAGCTACAGGGCGATAAGCCAACCGTTGCACTCATGCTAAATCGAGCTGTAAGAAAGGCCTTTGGCTTCGATTGCAATGTGACGGGATGCTCTCGCACCGATAGCGGTGTTCACGCTCTTGGCTATTGTGCCACGATAGAACCAAAAAACAAGCAAAATCAAATAACCGTTCCCCTTGACAAAATTCCAATAGCTCTTAATACAATGCTTCCAAGCGATATATGCGTTATATCCGCTAAGGAGGTAAGCGACGATTTTCACGCTCGCTATAATGTAGTAAAAAAGGAATATGTTTATAAAATTCGTACAAGCCCTATAAGAGATCCGTTTCTTTCCGGACGAGTTCTTGAATATGGCAGAGAAATAAGCGATGAGTCGCTAGCCAAAATGCAAATCGGCGCATCGCAATTTATCGGAACGCATAAATTTGACGCGTTTATGTCAGCAGGCTCTAAGGTAGATGACACGACAAGAACAGTATATAAAAGCTTCCTAAAAAGGAAAGGGGATATAGTTGAATTTCATGTAGTAGCTGACGGCTTTCTTTACAACATGGTGAGGATTATGGTAGGCACGCTCTTGGATATTGAAAGGGGCAAAATCAACGAGAGCACAATATCGTGGATCATCAGCTTGAAGGACCGTAAAAATGCCGGACAAACCGCAAGACCGGATGGTCTGTATTTAAAGAAAGTATATTATCATTAAAATATTTTTTGGCGTCACTATTGACAAATGCCGAAAAAGGTTGTATAATACTTAAATAGGAAAAGGATTTTATAGCCCAAAAGGGCTGAAAGGCAATAAGGGTAGCAATGGTTAGCTTAATAATTGACATAGTAATTGCACTGATTTGCTTAATTATCATAATTAGAAACGCTGCAAGAGGCTTTATTAAGTCGTTTATGGCATTCGCTAGAACGATTTTGGCAATATTGCTTGCATGGTGCTTAAATCCACCGTTTGCAGGACTTTTAGAGGAAAAATTTTTCTCCGAGATGTCGCAGGGATGGGTATATAACGCATTCGTTTCTACATACGACGGAGAGGGCGCATATAAGCTATATACGCTTTTCGATGGTATTCCCGAATGGTTTACTAACGCACTAATGCGTTCCGGTGTTGATGAGCAAACGGTTCAAAAATATTTTTATAGTGGAGAGAGCGCTCCAATCGAGGTAGTAGAACAGCTTTCTGCTAGTCTTGGTGGACTTCTTTCATCTTTAATTTCAACAATTCTTGCGGTAATTATCATATTTGTAGTTGTTGAAATCGTACTACTGCTTTTGGGATTGCTTCTCAATAAGGTAGGACAAATTCCAATTTTTAGATTTTTAAACATACTTCTCGGTGCAGCGATAGGAGTTGTGTTCTCAGCTGTAATCGTATTCTTGCTAACAGGTGCAATAATCTGGATCATAAGATTTGGCGCATCCTATAATGCAAATGTGTTTACCGAGTCATTAATTACGGATTCAATCTTCTTAAATTTCGTAAACGAAAAGAATCTGTGGTCGATGCTTTCGGATCTTATTTTTGGAGCATAATAAAAAATAAAAGATTTTCGCCCCTAAAAAGCGAAAATCTTTTTGTTTTAATGACACTTTATTTTGCACATACTATTGACAATTACAAAAAATAAATATATAATTATTATGTATAGTTTTATTTAATCTTTAAAGGAGAGGACAAATTTAAATTATGGGAATTGTAATAGACATACTTTTACTAGCGATAGCAGTAATATTTATAATAAGACACGCTCGTCTTGGATTTGTTAAGTCGGTGCTTAACTCACTCAAGGCTCTTCTCGCTATTGGACTCGCATTTTTACTACGCGTGCCCGTGGCAAGACTTTTTGATTCATGGTTTATGAACAAGGCTGTAACGCAATGGGTGTATGAATCGCTTAGCTCGTCAGCTATCGGCGCAGACCCCGCCTTTGACCTAGTTACTCTATATGAAACATGCCCAATGGCATACAATGGATTGTTGTCATCATTTGGACTTGAAACAGAGGGTCTAGACGGACAAATCACAAACATCGAAAGCCTAAGTGATGAGGCAATAGTTGCCTTGTCAGAGAATATAGGCTCATCACTTTCGTATTTTTGCTCAATCGCATTAGCGCTTCTTGTGCTATTCGTGATTGCAATTATAGCTCTAACAATCGTTATTGCAGTTTTGGACCTAGTAACACGCTTGCCCGTACTCAACTTCCTAAACAGAGTACTCGGTGGAGTAATAGGCGTGGTTTGGGCAGCGCTCTTTGCATGGGCTCTTGGAACTGTTCTTACAGTAGTTTCAACCTTCTTGCCCGACCTTATCGGACAAAACGCAATCACCGATTCAATTATATTGGGACTCTTGGCTGATATTCAAGCGCTCAATATAATTCCGGGCTTATTCCAATAATTAAGAAAAGGTATTTATTTCTATGAAAATGTGCGCAAGATGCAATAAAAATCCGGCATCAGTTTTTATAACAAGAATAGAAAACAACGAAACAAAGCAGGAATGGCTTTGCGTTCTTTGTGCTCAAAAGTTGGGACTTGTAAAGCCTGAGGATATATTTCGACAGGCAGGCATCACTCCTGAGGATGTCGATGATATGAAGCAGTTCTTTTCAAATCCCGAAATGCTAGCAGAGGCACTATCTGGCGAGGACGGAGATGGCTCCGACTTTCCAACAATTGATTTCAACAAGCTTATGCGCGCAGCAGGCTTGTCCAATAATAACAATAACGCCGACACTCCCGCAAATGCCGAGGAAGGCTCTAGCGAGGGCGAGAATAATAAAAGAGATAGATCTCGCTCAACAAAAAAAGCTCCTCGTGAGCGTAAGCATCTTACGACATTCTGTCACAACCTAACCGCAGATGCGCTAAACGGAAGGCTTGATAGAATTGTCGGCAGAGAAAGAGAGCTTGAAAGGGTTATTCAAATCCTTAGCCGTCGCCAAAAAAACAATCCTTGCTTAATAGGTGAGCCGGGCGTAGGAAAAACCGCTATTGCTGAGGCACTAGCTCAAAGAATAGTTGACGGAAATGTTCCGTATAAGCTAAAAAATTGTGAGGTATTCTTAGTGGACCTTACAGCTCTTGTTGCCGGCACGCAGTTTAGAGGACAGTTTGAGGGAAGAATAAATGGTCTTATAAACGAGGTAAAGGAAGCAGGCAACATCATTCTCGTAATAGACGAGGTTCATAATATCGTTGGCACAGGTAATTCCGAGGGAAGCATGAATGCAGCTAATATTCTAAAGCCCGCACTCTCTCGTGGAGAAATCCAAATTATCGGTGCAACAACAATGAGCGAGTATAGAAAATATATCGAAAAGGATTCTGCTCTTGAGCGTCGCTTCCAGCCTGTAAAGGTTGAAGAGCCATCAATTGATGAATGTATCGAAATGCTCAAGGGAATTAAACATTACTATGAGATTTATCATGGAGTAAAAATCCCTGACGATATTATCAAAACAGTTGTGGTAATGAGCGAAAGATATATCAATGATAGATTTTTGCCCGATAAGGCGATAGATATCATAGATGAGGCTTGCTCTCATATCGTTTTAAACTCTCCTCATATAAACGAGCGTCATTCGCTTATCGAAAGCCTTGCAAAAATTGATGCAGGACTTGAGGCTGTAAATGCCAAAATCACGGAGGGAGAGCCAACTGAGGCGGATTATAAGACCCTAGCAGAGCTAAAGGCATCTCGCTCTCAGCTTTTAATAGAAAAGAAAAGACTTGACGAGCTGTGCGAGGGAACTGAAATGACAGTTGCCGACATCGCAAATGTAATCGAAATTTGGACGGGAATTCCCGCAACTAATATCTCGGTTGATGAGCTCGGTCAGCTTGCAGGGCTTGAGGATAATATTAAGCTTAGAATAATAGGACAGGACGAGGCAGTATCGGCAGTATCTCGTGCAATACGCAGAAATAGAGCCGGCGTTGCAACTAAGCGTCGCCCCGTTTCATTTGTATTTGCAGGACCAACAGGCGTCGGTAAAACGGAGCTTGTTAAAACTCTTGCAAATCAGCTTTTCAACACTCCGGATGCTTTAATTAGACTTGATATGTCAGAGTTTATGGAAAAGCATTCTGTGTCAAAGATAATAGGAGCGCCTCCGGGCTATGTTGGCTATGACGAGGCAGGACAGCTTACCGAAAAAATAAGGCGTCGCCCTTATTCCGTAATCCTCTTTGACGAAATTGAAAAGGCTCATCCCGATGTTCTCAATGTTTTACTTCAAATTCTTGATGAGGGTAGAATTACCGACTCTCAAGGAAGAGTAGTAAATTTTGAAAACACCGTCATTATTATGACAACAAACGCAGGCTCAACCGTAACCTCTAGCACCGCAGGCTTTGCCCAAGAGCAAAGCAAGCATGATGCAGACAAGACCCAAAAGGCATTGTCCGAGTTTATGCGCCCTGAGTTTATAAATAGAATTGACGAAATCATCACCTTCCGCTCTCTTGAGCTTGATGATTTCAAGCAAATCGCAAAAATAATGCTAAACGACCTAAAGGAAGCCCTTTTGGAAAGAAGTATCAGCCTCACCTACACAGACGAGGTATGCGATTTTGTAGCCGAAAAATCATATAGTCGTAAGTTTGGCGCAAGAAATATGCGTAGATTTATCCAAACAGAAATAGAGGATAGACTTGCAAATGCAATAATTTTTGAAAACAAGGCAAAAATCGAAGCCGCATCGCTAACAATTGAAAATGGCGAGCTAAAGCTTTCGTATATTTAAGGAGTGCTTATGAAAAAAATTGTATCGACCCTTCTCGCAATAATTTTTCTTCTGTCACAGCTCGCAATCGTATGCTTTGCAGAAGACCCAGAGCCGACACTTGAAAACATAGCAACAAATGGTCTTGCATACTGCTCCAGTATGAAACATAGCAATTGGACCCCACCTAATACCATTAATGATGGAAAAAGCAACGATTGGCCGGGCTGGGAGCCTGCGTATCCATCAGTTCCACCAACAGAGAATACCTCTAAGGGATTCAACGGAGAATATTGCGGAATAAAATTCTTGAATAACGAGTACTATGAGGTTCATAAAATCAATATGGTTATTGGACTTCATGCTCAATATCGCCAAAATGTTACATATACAATCAAGGCGCTAGTTGAGGGAGTATGGGAAACGATTGCAACCGTAAAGGACGAGCAATTCAAGCCTAACAACTACGACTCCTATGAGGATGCAATGGAAAATGATACTAGCAACTATCATATCCGTGCAGAGCATTCAATCGACCTTGACGAGCCGGTAAACACTAACAATGTAAGAATTATAGTTGATGGCTTTGCTAAAAATTATCCTGGTGGAGATGTTCTTATATTTCCATATATATATGAGGTTGAGCTTATAGGAAAAAGAGGCGAAACTCCCGACCTCTCACTTCCCGAAGGCGCAGAATTCTCATCAAATGCAGCTCATAACTCTATTCCTTATGCATCAAGCTCTAAGGAGCTTGCATATCCCTTCCTTGCAATTGATAAAAACGAAGCAACCTCTTGGAAGCCGGGCAAGCTTGATGCTGGACAATTCCTTATGCTTGAGCTTGAAAAGGAATATACAGTTGATAAAATAACTCTTAATTTCGGTAGCACAGCTACTCCTGCTCAAAAGGCTAATAATGCACCATTTAAGCTTGAGGCTATGGTGAATGGTAATTGGCAAAAAATCGCAGATGGTAGCACCTATAACGAAGCGACAAATTCCTGTATTAGCGAATTTGCAATAGCTACACCTATCAAAACAAATAAAGTAAGAGTTGTTTTTGAGCAGGCGCTTAAATCCGCCCCGTCAGTATACGAATTTGAGGTCAATATTGTTGGAGAAAGAACCTATTATTTGCAAACAAAGTTTACCGCATTCCAAAAGCAGTCCTCTGCAAAGGGAAATCTTGCAATTTTAGGTACAGCCTACGCAAGTGCAAATCTTCTCCCGTATTCAGAACCATCATTTATCAATGACGGTCGAATTCTAAAGACATCAAGCGTTTGGTTTGGTGGTACAATTGATATTCCTGTAAGCTGTGGAGTAAAGCTTGATAAGGCATATACAATAAACAAAGTTGCTGTATATTGTGCTGAGCCATCAAACATCGGCACAGATGTTACAAGCTTTAATATCATCGCTAAGGTTGATGGTAAGGATCAAATTGTTGCAACGGGTAAATCCTATGATCCTAACAATATCGTGGAAAATAGCGAGTCAAGATATACTACAATTTATACGCTTGATGGTGGTGTCACAACCGACGATATTAGAATTGAATTTACAAGAGGAGGTAGCACAATTCCAAATGTGCTAGAGCTTGAAATTTATTCTGATACAACATTCCCATCTGCCTTTGATGGATACCCAACAGAGCTTATTGCACCAACCTATACCGCAGTTGAGAATAATAATTCTGAGCCTAATACAAACACAGGCAACGACAAAAACGAGGATAATAACAGTCTTCCTATCATAATCGGCGTTTCAGCTGTTATGGTTGTGGCAGTTGGTTGCTCAGTTGGAGCTATTATTATAATAAATAGAAAGAAAAAGAACCCTAGCATCTCTAAGCCAAGCACAGAGGATGCTAACGCCTCAAATGATGAGGAAAATAAACAATGACACAAAAAGAGGTTTAATTTTAAAAATGGCAAACGACAATAAGAAAATGGTAGAGCAAATCACCTCAATGGATGTTGATTTTGCTCAATGGTACACAGATATAGTTAAAAAGGCGGACCTTATCGACTATTCAAGCGTTAAGGGCTGTATGATAATTCGCCCATACGGATATGCAATTTGGGAAAATATTCAAAAATTGCTTGATGCTCGCTTTAAAGCAACAGGCGTTGAGAATATTTATATGCCAATGTTCATTCCTGAAAGCCTTTTGAATAAGGAAAAGGCTCATGTTGAGGGCTTTGCCCCCGAGGTTGCATGGGTAACTCATGGCGGTAGCGAAAGACTAACAGAGCGTCTTTGTGTTCGCCCAACCTCAGAAACACTTTTCTGTGAGCATTATGCAAATATAATAAGATCCTATCGTGACCTACCAAAGCTCTATAATCAATGGTGTAGCGTTGTAAGATGGGAAAAAACAACCCGTCCATTCCTTCGTAGCCGTGAATTCTTGTGGCAAGAGGGACACACAATGCACGCAACAGCAGAAGAGGCAGAGAAGGAAACACTTCAAATGCTCGGCGTTTATGCAGATTTCTTTGAAAGCGATCTTGGAATCCCTGTTCTCAAGGGTAAAAAGACCGATAAGGAAAAGTTCGCAGGCGCTGTTGCAACCTATACTGTCGAGGCTCTAATGCACGACGGAAAGGCACTTCAGGGTGGAACATCTCATAACTTTGGTGATGGCTTTGCAAGAGCATTTGGTATTCAATATCTCGATAGAGATAACACTCTCAAATTCTGTCATCAAACCTCGTGGGGAGTTTCTACAAGAATTATAGGCGCTATAATCATGACACATGGTGACGATAACGGACTTGTATTGCCACCTGCAGTTGCTCCAATCCAAGTGGTTGTTATTCCTTGCGCACAGCATAAGCCCGGTGTTATCGAAAAGGCAACAGAGGTTTATAACAAGGTAAGCACCTTTGCAAGAGCAAAAATTGACACGAGCGATAACTCGCCGGGCTGGAAATATGCCGAGTACGAAATGAAGGGCGTTCCTGTTCGTCTTGAAATAGGACCTCGCGATATTGAGGCAAATCAATGTGTTCTTGTTCGCCGTGATACAAGAGAGAAGAAGGTTATATCTCTTGACAATCTTGAAAGTGAAATTACCGCGCTTCTTTCGGATATTACAGCATCACTATATAAGAGAGCCTCAGAGAACAGAAGCAACAGAACCTACACCGAAACAGAGCTTGATGCCTTCATTAATACCGCAAAAACCAAGTCCGGTTATATTAGGGCTCATTGGTGTGGTGACGAGGCATGCGAGCTAAAGCTCAAGGAAGTAGCAGATGTTACATCTCGTTGTATGCCATTTGATGAACAGGGCGAGGACGGCACATGTATTTGCTGTGGCAAGCCAACTAAAACGATGGTTTATTGGGGAAAAGCATACTAAAATATCTCAAAAATACCAATATTTTGCACTACTTAACAAAAAATTTATAATTTAGTATAAAAAAAGTATAAAAACATCTTGTTTTTTTGTACAACATTATGATATAATATCTATGGCGAAATATGCTAATTGGAAAAATTATTAGGAGGTAAAGAATTTTGAAAAAGATTTTCGCACTTTTGCTAATCTTGTGCATGCTTCTTCCTGCAGTTGTTTCTTGTAAAGGAAATGAAGAAACATCATCTTCAGAAGAAAGCTCATCAAGCGAGTCTTCATCAACCACTGAATCTGGTGGCGACGAAGAATCTGGTGGCGATGAAACAAACCCAAATCCAGGCGAAGAAAAGCCAAAGTTTAGCTCAAAAGACACAGTTCTTCCTAACTGGAGTGGCAAAACACTAAATGTTCTTGCAACCAGATATGGAGACACAGCAGGCGCACCATGGGGACAAATGGAGCTCAATCCAGCAGCCTTTGGTGAAACAATCAACGCGGCATTTAATACTCGTCAAGCAAAGATTTTGGAGCTTTATGGCGTAACTGTTGAATGGCAGGACGCTAACGCTAACCAAACAATTTATGACGATCTATCTACCGCAATGACATCTAAGGATACTCACTATGAGATTGCTATTCCTCGTGCTCACGAGGTTCAGGCTCTTGTTCAAAACGGTCTTGTTTTGGATATGGCTCAAAGTGATTACCTAACATTCACAAAGAACGATTACTTCAGCGATGCTGCATATGAGGCATTCACAGTAGCTGGTAGAACTATGTTCGCAGCTGGTGGCTTTGACTTCTCAGACGACCAAACAGCATACATGCTCTTCTATAACAAGGAGCTTGCTGCTGAATACGGCGTTGAGGACCTTTACTCAGCAGTAAAGGACGGCACATGGACCTTTGACACCTTGAGAAACCTCTCAAGACTTGTTCAAAAGGACGATGGAGACCTAACTCCTGACGATGACGATACATACGGATTTGCGACAAAGAACCTTGGTCGTTTCTATGCATACGCAGGTATTAAGGAAGCTTATGTTGACCCGGATACAGGCGAATACACAGTAACTCTTAACAAGGATCCTGCAAAGGTAAAGAAGGTTGTTGAAAATATTATAGAGGTTGTTAAGGGCACAAAATGGGCTCGTCACGGCCAAGACCCAGACGGAGTTAACGGTTGGGGCGGAAGCTGGGGTGGCAATGCTACTACAGCCTTCAACGACAAGAGAATTCTCTTCTTTGAAGAGGTTGCACAACAGATCGATAACATGAGCACAATTACATTTGAGCTCGGTGTTCTTCCTTTCCCAAAGCTTGACACAGATCAAGATAGATACTACTCACCAACAACAGTAGTACAAACCACATTCATTTGTGCTCCACAGTGCACAAGCGATAAGGATATGTCATTCTACTTCGTAGATGTTCTTTCATGGACAGGACAAGAGTATGTAATTCCTGCTTATCAAGCAAAGCTTGAGGCTGCTGTTGCCGGCGAAGAGGATATGGAAATCTTCAACGACTACATTTTCAAGAGCCTAACTTATGATGTAGGTGCTATTACATGTAGCTGGAACGGACTTCTTACCGATGTAATTAATAAGTCATATGCTAACGGTACAGATAACTTTACCGAGCTTTACGACCAATCACAAGAGCAAGCTAAGCTCACAGTTGGTACATGGAATGACGCTTGGAACTCATATTTCGAGGTTAATTAATTACTAATCCAATAAAAATAAAAATCACCGACTCTGTCGGTGATTTTTTTCGCTAAAAAAGCAAGCTATGATTTTTCCATAGCTTGCTTTTTAGATTATTCCTTTACAAATTTCTTTACAAATGGAACGAGCATTCCACCAAGTGCATTGCCGAGAATAACTATTAGAATAAATAGTAGATATTCAAACGAAAATGCTCTTGCTACTGCAAAATAAAACATATCTGCAATTGAGTGCTCAAACCCACAAAGAATGAAAACAGGAACGCAGAACACAATGCCTGCAATGGATTTGTGAAGCTTGTAAATATGTACAGCAGTGTACATTAAAATACCGCACATAAACGCAAGGAAGAACACACCACCAAGATTGAGGTCAAGCTTGCTCTGACACATACCCTTAGCAAATTCATGCACAGAGGGCAAAGCATAGCTAACAAGAACACCACCAAGCGTAGCTCCTATAAAGTTTCCGCCAAGCCCACAAAGAAGGGATAAAATAGCCTTTTTGGAGTAGTCCTCTACAATGTAGCCAACCTTTCCTGTAAACAGGAACAAGCCAAGCATACAAATAGAGAGAAGCGCAACCGCAAAGAAAATAGATCCCATGATTTTATTTCCCGATATGGCAACAGAAATGAATACAGTTCCGCCAATGGAAATAAAAGCGCCGGCAAGAAGCGAGTTTAGAAACGCATTTTTCATAGCTTCTCCTTTCAATATAAGTCATATAGTGAATATATTCTACCATAAATATTATATAATTTCAATAAATATATTGAAGATTTTAATAATATATGGTAAAATTAAAGAAAAAATATATAACGGAGCATATTATGGCAATTATAAGAAACGATAATGACAAAACCTTTACGCTTTATACTAAAAACACAATGTATCAATTGAAAATAGACGAAATAGGTGCGCTCGTAAATACATATTATGGCGCAAAAATGGACTATACAGATATGTACTATGCAGTTCGTCCCGAGTTTGGCGCATCATTTTCTCCAAATCTTGCCCAAACGAATGATAGTAGCTCTTGCCATTCCTTTAATCATATTCATAGCGAGCTACCGGTTGCAGGAATGGGCGATTTTCGTCTAACTACATTAGGCGTAAGAAACACAGATGGCTCTTATGGAGCAGACCCTAGATATTATGATGCAAAAATCGAGAATGGTAAGTATTCAATAAAGGGACTTCCTGCCTTTTATGGCGATGAAAGTGAGGCACAAACTCTTATAATTACATTAAAGGATAATGTTTATGACATATATTTCCACCTTTATTATGGAGTTTTTGAGGAATACGACCTTATCACTCGTAGTCTTGTTGTGGAAAATAAAACTAACGCCTCAATTCATCTTGAAAAGGCAATGTCAATGGCTCTAAATCTCCCCTGTGGCTCATACGATATGATGTATTTCCATGGAAGACACATGAGAGAAAGAATACTTGAAAGAACAAGAATTAATCACGCCAAGGTATGCGTTGAAAGCGTTCGTGGCGCATCATCTCATATGCATAACCCCTTCGTTATAGTTTGCGATAAAAACGCAACAGAGGATGCGGGCAGTGCATGGGGAATAGGACTTGTATATAGTGGAAACTTTGAAATATCCGCTATGAAAAATCTTCAAGAAAAAACCCGTGTTGTAGCTGGAATTAATCCCGAAAACTTCAATTTCGAGGTAGAGGCAGGAGCAACCTTTGAAACCCCCGAGGTTGCTATGGTATATAGCAAAAATGGCTTTGCAATCCTTTCAAATTGTTTCCACAAGGCAACAAGAAACAACCTCTGTCGTGGTAAATTCAAAAATGCGCGTCGTCCTGTCCTTATCAATAGCTGGGAGGCTGTATATTTCAACTTCAATGCCGATAAGCTCGTAAGCATGGCAGAGGAGGCGAAGAAATTAGGCGTCGAGCTATTCGTTTTGGACGATGGTTGGTTTGGCAAGCGCGATAATGACCATAGTGGTCTTGGTGACTGGACACCTAACGAGGAAAAGCTCCAGGGAACACTAAAATCTCTGTCCGAGAGAATAAATGAACTCGGAATGCAGTTTGGAATTTGGTTTGAGCCCGAGTGTATAAACCCTGATAGTGATTTGTATCGTGCTCATCCGGATTATGCGCTCGCAATGCCAAATAGAGAGCCACTCTTGTCAAGAAATCAATATGTTCTTGACCTATCAAGAGATGATGTAATTGAAAACATTTACAACCAATTAGTAAATGTACTTGAAAACGCAAATATTTCATATGTAAAATGGGATTTCAACAGACATCTAACCGATGTTTATAGCGCTAAGCTCCCCGCGCACAAGCAGGGAGAGGTGTATCACCGTCATATGCTAGGCGCATATAAGCTTTTGGAAAAGGTAACTCAGCGCTTCCCGAACATTCTATTTGAGAGCTGCTCGGGTGGTGGCGGACGCTTTGATTTTGGCTTGCTCCATTATATGCCACAGGCTTGGACAAGTGATAATACCGACGCAATTGACCGCCTGAAAATCCAATACGGCACCTCATTTGCGTACCCCGTTTCTACAATGGGCGCTCATGTTTCTGTTTGTCCTAACCATGGAAACGCAAGAATAACACCTCTAAAAACAAGAGGAAATGTGGCTTATTTTGGCACATATGGTCTTGAGCTTGATGTTAGCAAGATGACAGAAGAGGAAAAAGAAGAAATCAAGCGTCAAATAGTAGAGTTTAAAAAATACTATGACCTAATTCAATATGGTGATTATTATAGACTTATCGCCCCATTTCCAGATGAGGAAAGCCTGTTTTGCGCATGGGAAACAGTCAAGGACGATGGCTCAGAGGCACTTGTGTGCGTAGTTCGTTATGAAACGGATTGCTGTACTGCACCCGAATTTGTCAAGGTTAAGGGACTAAAGCCAAACCAACTGTATAGAATAAATGGTAGCGAAAAAACCTATCTTGGCTCAGCTCTAATGAATATCGGCTTCTTGATTGAATATAATTTCATATCATATCCATCTAATCTATATCACATTACGCAAGCGTAAAAAAATGCGCACCTGTATCTAAACAGGTGCGCTCTTGTTAAATTAATTAGGAGAGTCAGCTCCAAATTCAGCCTCAAGCTGCTTGTTGAACTCCTCGGCGGTGTTATATCCCATCTTTTTAAGACGGAAATTCATAGCTGCGATTTCAATAATCGCTGCAATATTACGACCACTCGCAACAGGAACAGTAATAGAAGGAACCTTTATTCCCAAAATCTCGGTGTACTCATTTTCAAGACCCATTCGGTCATAGTTTTTGCCTTCAATCCAATTTTCAAGCTCAATTACAAGCTCAATTTTTTCAGTTTCCTTAACAGCTCCCATACCGAATATGCGTCTAACATCAATGATGCCAATTCCACGAAGCTCCATATAGTAGCGAATGATTTTAGGAGCTCGTCCAACTAGAGTTTTTTCGGAAACCCTGCTTATCTCAACTGCGTCATCAGCTATAAGACGGTGACCGCGCTTGATAAGCTCAATTGCGGTTTCGCTCTTACCAATACCGCTATCACCCAAAATAAGAACACCCTCACCATAAACCTCAACCAAAACTCCGTGACGAGTAATTCTTGGCGCAAGATGAACATTAAGAGAAGAAATAATGCTGGAAATAAATGAGCTTGTGTGCATCTTAGTTCTTAAAACGGGAATATGATATTCCTTTGCAAGCTCAGTAATCTCGGGGAACGGATCTATATTTCTTGTTATAATTATGCAAACAGGATTTTTAGCAAGAAAATCTCCAACCCTTTTAACTCTTTCGTTAGGAGATAATTTGCTAAGATAAATTGATTCAACGCGTCCAATAATTTGAATTCTTTGAGGGTCAAAATATTCAAAAAAACCAGCCAAGGGAAGACCGGGACGAATTACATCGGCGTGTGTGATCATAACACTATCAATGTTATCGGGCGCGTAAAGCGTTTCAAGGCTGAATTCCTCTATTAATTGAGTTAGAGGAACAGAGTACTTATTGTGATGGGCTATATTATCCATAATTAACCTCGTTTTATAGCTTTTAAAAATACTTATATAAAGATTGTAACACATAAAAAACAAAATTTCAATAAATTAAGGAGAAAATAATGGTAGTTATTGAAAATAGGACATCTCCAACAATCATAATAAATGTAAATGGACGAGTGCTAGAGCTAAAAAATATACCGCAAGAGGCGTTTAGCCTGTTGCGAATCGGTGAGGATGTATTTGAATTAATAGATGCAAACGCTCTTAGAAAGCTTTCAATGTATTCCTCGAAAATTGAGCTTATAAAAACAAAGCTGGAAAAATATCCATACGCCCTTGCTCGAGTAAGAGGTAAGGGTAACGGAAAGCATATAAAAATAGTTCTCTTAGACGAGGTGGCAATTAAAAGCAATCAAATTGAGAGTGTTGAAGGTGCACTAGCGATGTACGCTTCACAAATGAAAGCGAAATCAAACATATGTAGCAATGCTTTGAAGGTTATAGAAGACATATTTACCAAAATCAGAGAAGAAAGAAAAATGCTAGTTGGAGCTAGTCTTGAGCTAAATTCCTCAAAAGAGGTGTTTCTTAAAATAGATGAGCCAAGCTTGTGCCTGCTACTTAGCTTGACTATCTCAAGCCTTGCCGAAATAGGCAATAATAATCTTGAAATAAGTGTTGATGAAAATGGTATAATTAAGCTTAGTGCCACAACTAAGGAGACTCTCTATGTAAACGATATTGATGGCATATTGAAGAAATATCCACATCTAATTGCCAAAGTAGTGCTAATTGAGGATATTTGTGAAAACGAGGCAATAGAAATTAAGACGATGGCAACAATTCATAATGCCATAATAGAATATAAAATTCCTGTTGGAAGCCATGGCGAGCGCTATGTTAAAAACGACTATACTCAAGATAATGATATTATAAAATGGGCACTTGAGCTTGCGTCATTATTATAAACAATTAAAAACGGTTAAAAAAGAGGCATTTCTGCCTCTTTTTTAGCTTAACAATAAAATAGCAAGAAGAAAAACTATATCGTTATTTTTCTCATCTCCATCGGTCATAAGTAGAATAATTAAAGCAAGAATTAAAAGCTGATCCTTATCAAGAGAGCGAAAAAGCTTTTCTATAAAAGGCTCATTATTGACATCGCTTGCGGTGTCTTCTTCCGAAAATATCTCTTGTGGCTCGTTTGGCGTAAGCACCTCAACTATATCATTTAATGGATTTTCCTGTGCGATAAAATCCTGCTCATCATAAAGCTCCTCCGGTTCTGCATTTTGCGATACGAATGTAGGAGAGTGAGCGTGCCGTGTAGCACCACCCACCTCGCCACGATGTGTTTTTGTTTGAGGCTCACTTGCGGGCGAAAACCTACTTCCGCTATAATTTTGTGGTATAGAAAAGCCTGAATATTTACTATACATATCTACCTCACAAGCTTCATAATTTGAGTAATCTTTTCAATTTTGAGTATGCTATCAATCATTTGCGACCTCTTTTCGCTAAGATAAGGCTTTAAGGCGCAAAGCAAGGCGGAGCTTCGAGAAATGCTTGATAAAAGCACCTCTAAGCCACTAGCTCCTTCGCTTGAAGCTTCATCAGCCTCGATCGTAGCATCTTCTAATGGGGAGTCCGCTGTATCGTCACCATTACCCACACCCATAGTAGATGATAAAAGGCCTATAACATCGGGAAGTGACGCATTCGCATCTCCATCGTGAGAGCTTAAAATCCCCGATATTTTGTTCATTAAATCATCGTTTTCTAGGATTGACGAAAGCGCCCCTTCAAGCTTTAGCTCACTCATTTTTTGCCACCCTTGCCACTAAGAAGAGCAGTAACTCTTTCAATGTCTGCATCAGTTAAATTTGATAAAATTTCTCGTAGCTTGGTCATATCCTCGGGTCTCTTTATGTCCTTTAACGCATCAGTGCCGGAGCGAGAAATCGCAAGCTTGATCGTGCTCCAAAGACGATCATCATTCATTTTTAAAATCATATTAATTGTGTTTTTATCTATTTTCATAATTACACCCCCTTGCCTTACCATTTTATGCTTGCTATCAAGACTTGACACTCCCTTAAAGCTGTGATAAAATAATACATAGAATTAAATAAGGAGAAATTCAATGAAAATATTAGTTTTTTCCGACTCTCACGGGAATTTTAAGGCGATAAATGACGCATTAGAGCTTCATCATGGAGAAGCCGATCTCGTTATATTTTTAGGAGATGGCGCAAGAGATATTTCTTTAATTGAAGAAAAATATCCGTCACTTGCTATCTTTAAAGTCAAGGGCAATTGCGATTTCATGTGCGAGCATCCAACAAAATCAATCTTGAACCTAGATGGAGTGAGAATATTAGTAACTCACGGTCACGAATATGATGTAAAATACTCGCTTAATAAAATAATGTACACAGGCTTTGAAAACGAGCTTGACGCGGTGCTTTTCGGTCACACTCACCAGCCACTTGATACAGTAGAAAGGCTAAACGAGCGCTCGCTTAGGCTTTTTAACCCCGGTAGCATTGGCATGGGAAAAACCTATGGAGTGATAGATATAATCAATGGAGTGCTAATTACGAATATAGCGCGCCTATAATGCATAAAAATGTGTAAAAACCATGCCAAAAAACACAAAAAGGTGTTGCATTTAATGCACGCATGTGATACAATTAATATAAACAAATATATTATTTTATGGAGGATTCCAAAATGCAAAAGAAATTAAGAATTGGTATTATCGGTTGTGGAGGTATTGCTAATGGTAAGCATATGCCATCACTTAAAAAACAGCCCGAGGTTGAAATGGTTGCTTTCTGTGACTTGATTGAGGAAAGAGCTACTGAGGCTGCAAAAAGATATGGTACACCAGACGCAAAGGTTTATACTGATTACAGAGAGCTACTAAAGGACACAACAATTGATGTTGTTCATGTATGTACTCCAAATATCAGCCATAGCTTCATCACAGTTGACGCTCTTGAGGCTGGTAAGCATGTAATGTGCGAAAAGCCAATGGCTATAAACGCAGCAGAGGCTAAGAAGATGGTTGACGCTGCAAAGAGAACAGGTAAGCTACTCACAATTGGCTACCAAAACAGACAAAGACTTGACTCTAAGTATCTTAAGGCAGAGGCAGAGGCTGGCGTATTCGGCGATATTTACTACGCTAAGGCAACAGCTCTTCGTCGTCGTGCAGTTCCTACATGGGGCGTATTCATTAAGGAAGAGGAGCAGGGTGGCGGTCCACTTATCGATATCGGTACACACGCTCTTGACCTAACTCTTTGGACAATGGACAACTACAAGCCAAAATACTGTGTAGGCACTACATATCATAAGCTTAACAACCAAACCGAGAGCGCAAATGTATTCGGTCAATGGAAGCCGGAGGAATTCACAGTTGAGGATAGCGCATTCGGCTTTATCGTTATGGAAAATGGCGCAACAATCGTTCTCGAGTCCTCATGGGCTATCAACATGACAGAAACCAAGGAGGCTTGCACCACAATTTGTGGTACAGAGGCTGGCGCTAAGATGGTTGATCAAGGCATACTTGAAATCAATGGCGTTAAGCATAACACAATGTACGAAACTCGTCCAAACCTTGATGGTAAGGGCGTTGCATTCTACGATGCAGGCTCGTATGATGCAGGCGCAGAGGAAGCAAAGCAATGGATTCAAGCAATCCTTAATGGCACACAGCCAACCGTTCTTCCTGAGCAAGCATATTGCGTAACTCAAATTCTTGAGGGTATCTATAAGTCAGCAGAAACAGGAAAGCCCTTCTACTTTGAAAATAATTAAGGAGCACTCAAATGAAATTAAGCGTTCTTGCAAACCTTTATGGCAACTTGCCTCTTGATAAGGCACTTGAAAAAATTACATCTCTTGGTGTTCATACCGTAGAGATTGGAGCAGGCGGTTATCCCGGAAAGGATCACTGTAACCCTGCTGAGCTTCTTTCCGACGAGAAAAAGCTCGCTGAATTTGTTGCAACCTTCAAAAAATACGATGTTGAAATCTGCGCGCTCGCTTGTCACGGAAACCCAATTCATCCTGACAAGGCTATTGCAAAGCAGTTCCACGACGATATGGTAAATGCAATTCTTCTCGCTGAAAAGATCGGCGTTGATACCATCGTTGGATTTTCCGGCTGTCCCGGCTCAGATCCTGATGCAAAGCGTCCTTCATGGGTAACCTGCCCTTGGCCTGACGATTTCCTTGCAACCCTTGAATATCAATGGGAAATTATGATTGCTTATTGGAAGGAAATGACAGCATTCGCAAAGGCTCACGGCGTTACAAAGATTGCTCTTGAAATGCACCCGGGCTTCTGCGTATATAACCCCGAAACCCTCTTGAAGCTTCGTAAAGAGGTTGGCGATGTTATCGGTGCAAACCTTGACCCATCACACCTAATTTGGCAAGGAATTAACCCTGTTATTGCTGCTCGCAATCTCGCTGGCGCTATCTATCATGTACACGCAAAGGATACAAGAATAGATAACTTCAATACCGAGGCAAATGGCGTGCTTGATACAAAGCACTATGGCGACGAAATTAACAGAGCTTGGATATTCCGTACCGTTGGCTATGGTCATGGTGAGGATTATTGGAGAGATTTCGTTTCAGCACTTCGCCTAGTAGGCTATGACAAGGTTCTCTCAATCGAGCATGAGGATAGCCTCATGACAACCGACGAGGGTCTGTGCAAGGCTATCGAGGTTCTTAATAGAGTAATGATTAAGGAAGAAAAGCCCTGTGGAATGCGTTGGGCATAATTAAAGCTAAAAAAGCCTCTTGCACTCACAAGAGGCTTTTTGATAAAAGTAACTAAAAATTTAAAAATTGTTAAATTTAAAAATTCAAATAATATCAAAAAAGCGGTTTGTTAAAACCGCTTTTTTGATTTAAGGTAACTAAAAATGGCTTACTTTTTTAGTTGCTTTCGGACGAAGATTCGCTCTCGGTGCTATCCTCGACAATGTCCTTGGTTGGAAATTTAATATGGTCCTTAGGATCAACATTCTTTCCCTTTACGGTCATTTCATAGTGCAAATGAGGCTCTTGTGCAATCTCATTCATAGCTGTTTCACCAACTGTTCCAATCACATCGCCAGCCTTTACCGCACAACCGATAACGATTCCGTCACCAACCTCTTTTTCAAGGTTTTTGTAAATGCTAACCGCATTTCCGGAATGCTCAATAGAAATGCAAGTACCCATAAATGGATCTTCCCAAACATTTGTAACAGTTCCATCGGCTACTGCCATAACCTCAGAGCCAAGCTCTGCTACTACATCAACTCCCATATGAGTACGCCAGTCATTCATAGTAGGAGAAAAAACGGGAACACTATCACTGAAATCAAAGCTGATTTCTCCATCAACAGGAACGGAGAATTCCGGCAAAACATCTGTTTCAGAGATTGTAGGACCTGTTTGTGACTCAGTATCAGTTGATGAAGAGTCAATTGTAGGATCGCTAGCACTTTGTCTTGCAACCACCGCTGCAATAATCAAAATTGTAACAATCGCCAATACAACCGCTAATGTGAGATAAAAAACTCTCGTATTTTTCTTGTTTTCGTTTTCTTCCATAATATCTTTTCCTTTCAAATTTTTACAACCATATTATTGAGCAATAAAAAACTCTTTATGCAAAAAAACGCAAAAAACAAAAAATCATCCTTGGTAGCACTTGAAATCATTGACAATAAGTAATATTTATGATATTATATAAGATAAGAAAACTTTATTTAAAGGAGAGAATTATGATTAAAATTGAAAAAGTCTCTGTTATGAACTTCGAAAACGCTATAAGAGGAGCTCGTAACCCCTTGAATTCATGGGCAAAAAGCGATAGCTATTATAATGAAAACGGAGAATATGTTCTCGGAGAAAACGACCTATCGCTCGCTATTCGACTTGCAAAGGCAGGAAGCGATCACAGAAAGTATCTAAGACAAATTTTCGTAAGCGTCGATATTACAGCACCTCTTTATTGGTGGAAGGAATACGACACCTACAAGGTTGCAACGGTTGCAAATTCTACCTCAACCATGCATAAAATCCACTCAAAGCCATTTGAGCGCGATGATTTCAGCCATGATAGAATGAGCGCTGATGCACTAAGAGTTCTTGATATCACAATCGAATATCTTGAGAGCGCACGCCAAAGATTTATCGAAACAAAGGATAAGCAACATTGGCACGATATGATACAGCTTCTTCCATCAAGCTATAATCAAATGAGAACATGTACTCTCAACTACGAAACATTAATAAACATTTACTATGCAAGACGCACTCATAAGCTCGCAGAATGGCATACAATGTGTGATTGGATAATGTCACTACCATACGCAAAAGAGCTTATTGCGGTAAAAGAAGACTAATGATAGAAAAGCTAATTAAGGACTATGCTCACCCTGAAAAGCCCGAGGTTAGAGTAAGAGTAGGACGCTTTGCGGGCTTTGTTGGCATAATCTTGAATACACTTTTGTTTGGCATTAAAATAGTGCTAGGACTTTTGTTTGGTAGCGCATCAATAATCGCCGATTCTATTAATAACCTAACGGATGCTGGCTCAAATGTGCTAACCGTGGTCGGTTATACCATGATAGGCAAGCCGGCTGATAAGGATCACCCTTATGGTCATGCGCGCATGGAATACCTTTCCTCACTTTTTATATCAATTATCGTAATGATACTTGGTATCGAAATGCTGACAACCTCAATCGATAAAATAATCACACCTACTGCAAGCGAAAAATACGATACAATCGCAATAATCATAATCGCATCTACGATTTTAGTAAAGCTCGTAATGTCTCTGTTTTTCCGCAAGCTAGGAAGGCATATAAGCTCCGATACATTAAAGGCAGCCTTTGCCGATAGCATAAGCGATGTAATCGCAACCTCGGCAGTTGTAGCAGGCATGATTTTAACTCCTGTTATAGGCCCATATACTGATGGTATTATAGGCTGTGTTATTTCAGTATATATCACAATCATGGGTATAAAGCTTGTAATAGAGGCATCAAATACCCTAATAGGAAAAGCCCCCGACACAAGCTTTATCACAGAATTAACCCATAAAATAAGAGAATACGATGGCGTTTTGGGAATTCATGACCTAGTTGTTCATTCATATGGCGCGGGCAAAACCTTTGTAAGCGCACATGTAGAGGTTGATTCGGCAACGGATGTCCTTATAAGTCATGATATGGTTGATGCAATCGAGGCTGATATTTTGGAGCAAATGGGTGTCAATTTGGTCATTCATATGGATCCTATTTGCACAACAGATCCCGAAACTAATATGCTAAGAGAAAAAACTCTTAACATAATTCAAAATATTTCCTCAGAGTATTCAAGCCCTATATCAATGCACGATTTTAGAGTTGTAAAGGGCTTTTGCTCGCAAACAAAAATCCTTTTTGATGTAAATATATCAAATGAAATGCCTCTGTCAAACGAACAGTTATATAAAGAAATTTATGACAGAATAAAGAAAATAAATCCTCTTTTTGTATTGATTTTGACAATAGATAGAGATTACTTTTCACAAAGATACGAGGATGAAAATTAAAGGAAGCCTTATGAAAAGAAAATTATTGCTTTTGTTTTTCATTTGTATTGTCACCCTTGCATTATCAATTTGTGTAAGTGGTGCTCAGCTCAATCTTAGAGTAGAGCTAGACGATGGCACAGTTGTTTCCCCAATTGACGATACTGTATATCTGCCCTCATACGCAGATATAACAAGCCTTAAAATAAGCTTTTTGACAGGCTTTAAAAACATTACCTTGAATGGTGTTGCCGTTAAAAGTGGAGATGAAATAAACATTTCCTCTCTAAAAAAGGTAAATCAAACGGATAGAGTTGAGTACTATGAGCTTAATTTTAGAGCCGAGGACGCAAATAACCCCGAATATAATATTAAGCTCTATAAGGCAAACAATCTAAATAGCCTTCATATTACAACCTCGATTGGCAGAGATCAGCTAACAAATGATGTTAAGGACGAGGGCGCATCTGTAAGACTCGTAAATAAAAACGCTCAGGTGATTTTCCAAAAGCAAGCAACGGTAAAAACAAGAGGAAATTCAACTGATACATATCTTAAAAAGCCATTTCAGGTGAAGTTTGATAAGGGCTTTGATGTTATGGGAATGGGCAAGGCTAAAACATGGCTACTTTTGGCAGATTACCTTGACCAAAGCTATATGAGAAACGCACTTATGTATAAGCTCGCAAAGGATCTTGGAATGGGTGCGTGCGACTACACAAGCGTTGATGTTTTTATAGATGGCGCATATCAAGGCGTATATTTGCTTTGCGAAAAGGTAAACATTAACGCAAACAGAGTAAATATAGCAGAGCTGGAAAAGCAAAATGATGCATTAAATCAGCAATATTCAACTAAAACAACAACCATAACCGATAATAGCGCGCCTCTTATTTCGGAAACCGCTATTACCGAATATAAATATGTAAACGACATTGTAAATCCAACTGATATTACAGGTGGATACCTTGTTGAGCTTGATAATAATAACAAGGATAATCGTTCAAAATTTGATAGCTACTTTATGGTTAAAACCTCTTTTGGCGAGAATTTGTATGTAATACAATCTCCCGAAAAATGCTCAAAGGAGCAGGTTGAATATATTGCAAGGCTCTTTGCCGAAATGGAAGAGGCTATGGCGAACGCCGATGGCAAAAATTCGCAAGGAAAGCACTATACCGAGTACATAGACATGGATAGCTTTGCAGTGGCTTATATCATGGCAGAGCTCGGCAGAAACTATGACGCGGGAAGCGCAAGCATATATTTCAATAAGGATATCGACAAAAACGGAGAGGTTTCTAAAATCGTAAAGGGACCACTTTGGGATTGCGATAATACTTTGGGAAACATTCATAGAAACAATGCTGAGGATCAAAAGTCAATGTGGGCGAAAAATCGCACCCCTTGGAATATGCTCACAAACCACGATGATTTTAACGCAAGCGTTAAGAAGCATTTTGAAAAAGCATACGATTTGATATATGATATGCTCGATAAGGACGGATTTATCGATAAGCAAATTGAAACACTTGGCTATTCTGCGATAATGGACAGAGAGCGTTGGAACCAAGCTGATTCAAATGCTTGGCCACGCTACGAGGATGGCTCGCTTCATTGGTTTCAATCTAATGGGGACGCATTCCCGACATATGCTGTTTATACTGATTATGTAAATAGTACCCAATTCACAGCAGTAGGTTATCTTGCTTGTATGCTTAAAACAAGATGCGACTATCTTGTAAGCACATGGGGCTGTGATGTAGAGCCAAGGACGAGAACGCTTAATACAAAGCCCTCGCCACTCGACGAAACGGTTGATATGACACCCATTTTGCCAAATCAACCACCCGTGCAGACCAATCCCGGACAAGGTACAGAGCAACCACCCGATACCAATCTTGTACCGGAGCCACAGGTTGATAACGACGGCTTTTCAACAGAAGCTATTATAACGCTTGTGGTGATTGGAGCTATTGCGGCAATCTCAATAGTGTTGCCTATTATTCTAAAAAAGAAAAAGGCAAATAAAGCCCCACAATCACACTCCAAGGAGCAAACAACACCTCAACAAGAGCCTACAAGCCCAACAGAAGAGCAACCAGCTCCAAGTAGCACAGAAGCTCCCGAGGATAAGGGCGAAAATTAAAACACAAAAGGCAAGAGCATAGCTCTTGCCTTTAATTTTATAGCTTAATATTAAGCCACTCTCCCTTTTTAATTGGATATTTTTTATCACCAACAATAAGAGTACCACCATCAATATCGGCAAAAACGCAAACCTCGCTTTTGCTTACCTTGACATGAATTTCTGAGCTTGGAGTAGGAACGCATCCCTCGAATTCAGTAAAGCACATAAGGTTGGGCCTTACCTCAAAGGTAGAATATCCGGCGCCTGTTGGCTTAACGCCAAGAGCATATTTGCCAAGCAGATAAATTGGCGAAGCGCCCCATGCGTGACATAGGCTCTTTTCGTATTTTCCACCATACATCTCGTAGTGCTCAATTCCACTCTTAGTAGGGTCAAATTCTTCCCAAACAGTAGTAGCACCTAGCTCGAGCATGCCACCCCAATAGCTGTGTAGCATATCCGTCATGTACTTGAAGTCACCTAAGCGACACATAGCATCAAGCTCGAAAAACTCAAAATAAGGAGTTGTAATTTTCGTGATTTTGTTGTTATAAATTACATTTTTTACAATGCTTTCCTTGCGTGCATCGCTTGTGTAATCAAAGAGAAGAGCAAAGATATTTGCGTGGCGAGTTACATTATTTTTGCCGGATTTATAATCGTCAATAAATGCGCCCTTTTCCTCGCACCAATATTTTTGATTTATTTGAGCTATCATGTATTTTACTTGACGCTCACACCTTGCTTGCATCTTGTCATCTCCACATAGCTTAGCGCACATGCCAAGGCACTCATACGCACGACAAAGAAGCATTTGCTCAGCACACATAGGGCCATTTGAATCAAAGGTGGACCAGTCAATAAATACCCAATCATCAGGCAATCTCACATACATTCCATCGTCGCCAAGACGCTTTTCAACAAACGCCCAAACATCAAGCATATCGGGATAAATATCGCTTATAAAGTCAATATCTCCTGTGTGGAAATAGTATTCCCAAATGCCAATAAACCAATAAAAAGTGTAGTCACAAATGGTATTCATGTGCTTTGTGATAGGATCAGCACCACGCAAAATTCTGGTTGTACGCTTTACTATATCATTGTTATTTGCAAGATAATAGTTCACAAAATAGCTTTGATATGCGTCACCGCCCCAAACCCATCTATCACGCTTGATTCCGTCAAAAAATCCCTCTCTTGAGTTGAGAAGCATTGTGTATTCACACACTCTCCAAAGCTTGTTTATCATCTCATCGTTGCATCTAAAAGCGCCTCTTGTCTGTAATGGCAAATACTCAAAATCGACAAAAAGCTCGCATATGTGGCTGAATTTAGGTATAAAAATATATCTAAACGCACAGGAGCTAGAGGTGAATGAGCCATTTTCAAGAACAGCGTTTACAACGCAGTTTGCCATTTCATAGTCGATTGCTTCCTCGTAAGACTCTCCAAGAGATAAAAGTAGCTCATCGTAGTCTTTTGGCACACCAGAAATAGTTATTTTTCCAAAAATTTCCTTGCCAAAATCATATAAAACGCCACCTTTTTCGCATTTAACACTCACAGGCTCGACTTTTTTATATGAAAATTTAAAAATTTCGGGATTATCATTTACATCAGAGTAAAGCTCGCTATCTCCTGCGTGTCGTCCTGCCTTGTCGTCATTTTCACACACAACCCAGCTTCTGTCAGTTGCAAACACATTGCCTGTGCAATAGAAGGCGGGGAAGCCATCAGCCTTGAAGCCGGAAACTGTTACCCTGTGTCGCCCTACGCCAAGCTCGATTTTTGAATTTGGTGGATAAGTAATATTATCAACGCAAATACAGGAGTCGGGAGTGTTAGAAAAAAATTCGATTACCTCGCTCTCGAAAATTTCTGCTTCTTTTGTTAAAATTGCATTGTGTCGAGGGCCATCAACTCTCCACATGGGATGATAAAAAATTGACCTTGTGTCGCTATTTTTACCATTTTTATAGGTTTTTGCATGTGTGCGTCTATTGTGTAATAGCATACCGTGATATAGCTCAAGGCTACCGGGATACCAAATCCATTTTGCCATAACAAATCTCCTTTTAATTGCTTAAATTAATTTTATCATATATTAGGGCGATTATCAATAGATATGCAATAAAAAACACCTCGTAAGAGGTGTTTTTATCATTTATTTGCGGTTCTTAATCGCATCAATTGGCTTCATAGAAGCTATTTTCTTAACAGGTAAGAAGGTTGCAATGAATGCAACAAGTAGCGAAACTCCAAGTAGAAGCACGCCTTGCCTTGCACCAAATGTTAAGAAGGTTACCAAAATTCCAAGATCTTCTCTGAAAATTCCATTCAAAATGTAAACCACAACGCCCGTTGTTATGAGCGATAAAACAAAGTTTATAATCGAAATAATAAAGGATTCTGCAAAGAATATTTTGAATACATCTCTTGAACGGGAGCCGATTGCACGAAGAATACCGATTTCTTGCTTCTTGTACGAAATACTTGTTGCAATAAAGTTAGATAGCATAAGCGATGCAAATAACGCAAAGCCAAGACCGATATACAAGAATACCTCTCCTAAGGTTTCAAGAAGGTCATCTATCATGTCAAGCTCTTGAGTTACTGAGTTTTTAAGCTCAAATCTCATCTCGCCATCATGGAACGAGTTTGTGTAAGAAAATTCAGCAATCCTTCTTATTGCACCGGAATCCTTTGGCATAGGGGCAACAATAATTGAATATATGCCATCATTTAGTTGATTTACAATGCTGTAATAAATATCATCGTTTATCACAACCGTGTCAGAACTATTCTCGAAAACACCAACAATTTCCATGTTTTTATCGGTTGTTTCGAACTGATTCTTATACGAGCCATAAATTGACGCAACATTGGTAAAAAGCTTTACCTCTTTCGCAAATTCGAGCAGATAAGTCTTTAAATATTTCGCAATTTCTTCTGGTTGAGTGCTATTTAAATAGCTAGAATAGTTGGAAATAATAAATTCGGGGTTTGGAATTGATTTATCATCCTCAGCTGTGGAAATATAATATTCAAGCGCCTTGTCATAATTCTTATTTGAGTATTCATAAAGGGCAATTGAAATTAAATTACCGGCGTAAGAGGTGCTTCTTATGGATTGAGAGCCTAACATATAGCGTCCATTTGTAAGCTTCAAAACATTGTTGGAGAAGCGCTCCCAAGAAATGATATGGTCCTTTAGAATAGGATAATTTGATGCCAAGCCTTCATAGAATGATTTTGCACATTCCATGAAATCGTCAGGACGATGCTCACTCCAAATAATATTGTCCGTAAAAAGCGATGCTGTATAAGAGATATCATAGTTTCCAAACTCATCTCTAAACCAAGTAATTTCCATGTTTGGATCGTATGCCAAATAAGAAGGCCAAACCTTAGTTTCAAAGGTGTTGTTTTTTATAGCATCATAAACATACTTGTAGCCTGATGCAAGGTAAAAGTTATCAGCTATATCTCCCAAATTACTACCATAAGAAAAATTAGAGAAGATTTCTTGATCCTCTTTATTTAGAGGAATTGAGCTAAGGTCATAGGAATTATATGAGAAATTGTTTATTCTATTATGTAGCATACTACTCGAAATCAAGATTTGCGAGTTAGAAAGAGTGCTAACAGGATCGCCAATCCACGAAATAGAGCTATCATTTATTTGATTTAACAATCTTACACTAGAAATATAGCTTTCGTAGGAAATATTATCATAGTTTTCAAGACCGATTTCCTTGGATTTATAATAAAGAATCCTGTAATGAGCATTGTCAAGGTTGGTTTTGCTAAATTGTGTGCTTTCGAGAATATAATTTGAAAGTCGAGGTGTGACATAAAGAACTGCATGAAGTGAGTATTCTTGCGCAGATCTCAACTCCGATTGCAGAGCTATTTTGGCGATATCCATCTCTCCGTTAGAGGTTGTATCGGCAAGAACCTCATATCTTGAAAAATCGAAGCCTGTGTCTAGAATACCTACAATTTTATATACGCCCTTTCCCGATGGGTTAGGAATTGAGTAAGAGGAAATGGTTTTGCCAATGAGATCACTTTCGTTGTTTATCGGAACAACGCGTGACTCTTTTCCATCTTCACGAAGAATGTAACCCTGCTTGTGGAAATGCTCGTATATATATTTTGTGATAACTATTTCGTTTTCGTTTTGTGGGTATTGACCAGTTAATTTGTATCCAAAGCGAGAAACAAATTCAGGGGTGATTGGCGCAACACCAGGAAGACTGTATGGGAAAACATAAGACCAGTCTTTGTTATCGTCAGTATATTCACTGTTGATTTCTTGGGTGTATTCGACATGAATTCCGGAAATAACTCCAACATAATCTAGCCCGAGCTCTTTTGACAGCTCTTCCTTTTCAGAAGCAGAGATGAAGGTATCGTAGTTCTTCCAGCTAAAATCATCCTCGTCGTCGCCCCAGTGATCCTTTACCGCCTTGACAAGTGAAACATAATCAATGTTGGAGTCAATCAAGGACTCGGTGCAGGTGTTTATGCTGTTGTACGAGGCGATTGTGTCGGCAAGTCCAAACAATGAAAATGCGATAAAAGAGAGAAAAATGGTGAAAACCAAACGCACCTTTTTATGCTTAAGACCACTAGAGCCGAGTTTAAATGCGTTTTTGAGGGAAAGCTTAGATTTAATTAACTTGAAAATTCCACCCTTGTTTTCAATTTTGCCCTCGTCAGTGGGCTTGAATATCTTATTTTGACGCTTGTCATTTATGATAATTGAGGTAGAAGAGCGAATAGTGCGAATATAGTCATTTATTGCAATTCTGTCATCATCGGTCAGCTCATATCCGTCCTTTATTACGATTTCCTTGCCAAGATATGAAAGATTAGGCTCTTCTGCATTTTCAGTAGCCTCTGCATCATATTCAACATCGGAAATGATTTTTCCGTCAGATAATTCAATAATTCTGTCAGCATAAAGCTCAGAAAATTCTCTGTCGTGGGAAACAACCAACACAAGCTTTGTTTTTGAAAGCTTTTTGAGCGTGTCAAATACCTGTCGGCCGGTTGCAGAGTCAAGCGCTCCTGTTGGCTCGTCAGCCATGATTATTTCGGGCTTCTTTACAAGAGCACGGGCAATGGCAACTCTTTGCTTTTGACCACCGGAAAGCTCATTTGGCTTTCTGTTTCCAAGGCCATCAAGCTCAACCTCGTGAAGAATTTCATTTATTTCGCCGTTTGTCGCCTTGCGTCCTTGAAGCTCAATAGCAAGAGCAATATTAGCACCTACCGTAAATTCCTCAAGAATATTGTATTCTTGGAAAATAAATCCTACATAGGTATTACGATAGCTATCAAAGTGTGATTGCTTAAAATCGGACGATGATTGTCCCTTGATTATAATTTCACCTGAGTCAACAGTGTCAAGACCGCCTAAAACATTAAGTAGAGTAGATTTACCACTTCCGCTTTTACCAAGAATGAAAACCATTCCGGTATCCGGTAGGCGTAGAGAAACATCATCGAGAGCGCGAACCTCGACACCCTTTTTGGGAGCATATACCTTTCTTAAATTTCTTGCTTCAATCATAATTGTTCTCCTTTAAAAAGCATATATATAAATTATAACATTAAATAATGTATTAGTCAATAAAATGCATTAAAAAACTAAATGGAATTAAAAAGAAAATAGAAGAAATAAAATGCAAAAAACAGATAAATAAAAGCCATCAATGGCGTCTGGAAAGCGCAAAAAATCGACAAAAAATACTTGTTAGTACAAAAATAATGACAAACAAGGACTTTTTTACATAAAAAATATAATAAATGAACATATGCTCAATTATTAAAAATTTATTTTTCGGAAAATATTTCTAAAAGCGCTTAAAGCAATTGATTTATGCAAATAATAAAAACAAAAGCTTATTAAGGAGAATAAAAATGAAGGTAGTAATTTTGCCAAACGATGAAAAAACACCACAAGAAAACATAAAAAACACAATGACAAAAATAGGAGGAGTGCCTATATTTTTTCATACAATAATGCTGTTTGAAAGGTACGGATTTTCAGAATTTGTTATTTGCGATAACTCTCAAGGCCATGAAATACGAGATTATTTGAATGAGCATTTAGAAAAAATTAAGGGCTTAAAAATTCGCATTTTGAAGCTCTCGCCACACTTGAAAGGGACAAAAATTCTTCAAATTTGTCAAAAAAACGGCGTTGAAAACGCGTTTTTTGTAGCTCCAAATGATACTATCACCGATTTGAATGTAGAAAAAATGCTATCTTACCATAGGCAAAATGCTCGTGTAGCAACAATTTGCGTGGCCGACGAGAAAAAATATTTTAATGCCCTGGGAAATGATCAAGGCTTAAAATATGAGTCGAAAATTATAAATTCAGGCTTTTACATTTTTGAAAGCGAGGCAACTGACTATATGTCAGGGAATGTTTCTCTTGATAAAGAACCGGTTGTATGTATGGCAGAAAATGACGAGCTGACAATTTATTCAAACGGACATTTTGTGCAAAGATGCCTTTAAAATGGAGCTCGCAAAAAAGAATTTGAAAATTTAACATTTTAAAAATTCAAAAATATAAAAATTTATAAAATAATAAATTTATAAAATTCAAATAAATCTTTTTATATAAAGGCAAATTGTAAAATTTCAAATAAAAATAGCGAGTAAAAAACTCGCTATTTTTTATTTATTCATCAAAGTCAAAAGAACCTGTATAAAGCTGATAATATTTGCCTCTTTGCTCAAGCAAATCCTCGTGAGAGCCACGTTCAATTATGCGTCCGTGGTCAAGAACCATAATAACATTTGAGTTCTTAATAGTTGATAATCTGTGAGCAATAACAAATACAGTTCTACCTTGCATAAGCGCGTCAAGACCCGCAGATACAAGAGCTTCTGTTCTTGTATCTATTGACGAGGTAGCCTCGTCCAAAATCATAACAGGTGGATCTGCAACAGCCGCTCTTGCAATTGAGATTAACTGTCTTTGTCCTTGTGAAAGATCAGAGCCATTTCCCGAGATAATTGTATTATAGCCATCAGGAAGCATGGAAATAAACGAATGGGCATTTGCACGCTTAGCAGCCTCAATACATTCCTCGTCGGTTGCATCTAGCTTTCCATAGCGAATATTATCCATTACAGTTCCCGTAAATAGATTTACATCCTGTAAAACTATACCAAGCGAGCGTCTAAGGTCGCTTTTTCTGATTTTGTTAATATTAATGCCATCATAGCGAATTTTTCCGTCGGCAATGTCGTAAAATCTGTTTATAAGATTTGTAATTGTAGTTTTACCGGCACCCGTTGCACCTACAAAGGCAATTTTTTGTCCCGGCTCGGCATAAAGAGAAATATCGTGTAAAACTATTTTGTCTTCAACATATCCAAAGTCAACCTCGTTCATTCTCACATCACCCATAACTCTTGTATAAGTAACGCTTCCGTCGCCATGAGGGTGCTTCCAAGCCCAAATGCCTGTACGAGCCTCGCTTTCAATGAGGTTTCCGTTTTCATCGTACATAGCGTTAACGAGAGTAACATATCCATTGTCAACCTCGCTCTCCTCGTCCATGAGTTCAAAAATACGCTCAGCGCCCGCAAGACCCATAATAATGGCGTTAGCCTGTTGAGATAGCTGTGAAATGTTGTTTGTGAATTGCTTTGACATTCCAATAAAGGCAATAACAGTAGGAATACTCATATCCATACCGGAAATTGAAACATTGGGAACACCTAAAACAACGAGTAAGCAACCGACAAAAACGATAAAAACATATAAAATATGACCGATATTGTTGATAATAGGCATAAGAGTGTTAGCGTATTTATTTGCGATGGTAGCATCCTCACATAGCTGAGCATTAAGCTCCTCAAAGCGTTTTTTGCTATTATCCTCGTAATTGAATACCTTCACAACCTTTTGACCATTTATCATTTCCTCAACATATCCCTCGGTCTTACCAAGCGCCTGCTGTTGACGGATAAAGTATTTTGCACCGCCACCACCGATTTTCTTGGAAACAAGAGTTATCGCAAGCACACCGAGTAAAACAAGCAAGGTCATCCAAACACTAAAATAGAGCATAACAAAGAATACTGTTACAATGGTTATGGATGCAGTAATGATTTGTGGAATAGATTGAGATACAAGCTGACGGAGCGTGTCAATATCGTTTGTGTAATATGACATTATATCTCCGTGAGTGTGAGTGTCAAAATACTTGATAGGAAGCGATTGCATCTTTTTAAACATAAGATTTCTCATTTTGTTAAGAAATCCTTGCGTCACAGTTGCCATAGTTCTTGTGTGAATAAATGAAGCTATAAGTCCCACAGAATAAACACAAATTAGAGCAATAACCGTGCTAAGAATTGACGGATAAACTACCTTCAGCGCTGCCATGGGTGAAAGCCCACCATTTGTAATATCGCTAGCGCTAAGACCCCAAGATGCAAGAAGCTCTAGCTGTCTTTCACTGTCCTTTGCAGAGAATGATATAAAATCAAGCGCATCTTGAACATCAGTTAGAACTGATTGCTGGAACAGAGCAGGTAAAGCGCCGGCAAGAGCACTAAGCGCAATACAAATAAATACGATAACAAAGGGCGCTTTATAAAATGAGAATAAATGCTTTATAACTCTTGAAAATGTACCCTTTTTGACCTTTTTGATAGGCCTACCCATTGAGGGCTGACGAGGATTTTTCATTGGCTTGTTCATTCCACCTTCGCCCCCTTTGTTTGAGATGTAAAGATTTCTCTGTAAATTTCGTTTGTTTCAAGAAGCTCATCGTGATTTCCAATACCATTAATCTTACCATCATCTAAAATAATGATAACATCAGCATCCTGAACGCTAGAAATTCTTTGAGCAATAATAATCTTTGTAGTATCGGGAATTTCCTCTCTCATCGCCTTGCGAATAAGCGCATCAGTTCTTGTGTCAACAGCGCTTGTAGAGTCGTCGAGAATAAGAATCTTTGGCTTTTTAAGTAGCGCGCGAGCAATGCAAAGGCGTTGCTTTTGACCACCGGAAACATTAGTTCCGCCCTGCTCAATATAAGTATCATATCCATCAGGGAAGGAGCGAATGAATTCGTCAGCGCAAGCAAGCTCACAAGCTCTTATAAGCTCCTCGTCAGTTGCATTTTCGTTTCCCCAGCGAAGATTTTCCTTGATAGTTCCCGAGAATAAAACATTTTTCTGCAAAACAACACTAACCGCATCTCTTAGGGTGCGAATATCGTAGCTTCTAACATCAATTCCACCAACCATAACCGAGCCCTCAGTTACATCATAAAGGCGAGGAATGAGCTGAATAAGTGAAGATTTAGAGCTTCCTGTTCCACCGATAATTCCAATGGTTTGACCGGATTTTATGTGTAGCTCAATACCCTCAAGAGCGAACTTTTCAGCTCTCTTGGCGTACTTAAAATTAACAGAATTGAAGTCGATATCACCATTTGCAACCTCGTAAATGGGATTTTCAGGGTTTTTAATGGTTGTTTTCTCGTCAAGCACCTCACAAATACGAGATGCGCTCTCTGATGACATGGTAATCATTACAAATATCATAGAAAGCATCATAAGGCTCATGAGAATTTGCATTCCATATGTCAAAAGTGCAGAGAAGTCACCAATTGCAAAGGCAGTGCTATTAGAGCTGATAATTAAGCGTGAGCCGATAAGACAAAGCGAAACCATAACCGCATAAATACACAACTGCATAACGGGGCTGTTGAATGCAAGTATCTTTTCAGCGCGAACAAAATCGTCACGAACATCTTCTGATGCGCCCCTGAATTTTTCGCCCTCGTGCTCCTCTCGAACAAAGGATTTTACAACACGCATTCCTTTTACATTTTCTTGAATTGAGCCGTTTAGCTTATCGTACTTTTTGAAAACCTTTCTAAAAATAGGCATAGCCTTTCTAGATATGAATAAAAGAGAGAACAAAAGCACAGGCACAATAACGACGAAAATAAGAGCCATTTTTCCACCACGCAAAAACGCCATAACAATTGAAAAAATAAACATTAATGGCGAACGAATAGCGGTTCTTATAATCATCATAAATGATTGCTGAACATTCGTTACATCGGTTGTAAGACGAGTCACAAGACTTGATGAGGAGAATTTGTCAATGTTCTCAAAGGAGAAATCCTGTGATGCGTTAAATAGCTCCGTACGCAGATTTTTAGCAAAGCCACATGATGCCTTAGAGCAGTGAATTCCTGCTAGTGCGCCAAACATAAGTGATAAAAGCGCAAATACAATCAAAAATCCACAATAAACGCCGATAATTCCAAGGTTAGAGTTAATGCCCCAGCCTCTTAAAAGATCGATTAACCAAGCTGTTATAATTTTTCCCTCACGATTTCCCATGCTGGACTCAATAAATGTGATTAGGTCAGCTGTGAAAAAGGGAATAATACATTCCATAATTACCTCAAGCGATACCAAAACGGGAGAGAGAATAGCATTTCTTTTGTATTCTCCAACGAATGAGGCAAGTTTTTTAATCGTTTTCATTTAAAATTCCTTTCCTAATGTTTTACAGACTATATTTTATCACTTCTTATAATCAAAATCAATACAAATATTCAATAAAAAATGTAAAAGTTTATTTATAAATTTGTTAATAATTTCATAAGAGATTAGTTTGTTAAACTAATAAAAATAAAAAGCGCAATTGCGCTTTTTAAGATAAAATATCAAAATAGGCTAAGGCGAAAAGCTCTAAAATTCTTTCTCTTCGTCCAAGTAAATGTAAATAACCAAAAATTGCCTCAAACCCTGTTGCGTTTTTGTATTCAATAGGAGAAGCGCTTTTGGGAATATTCAAATGTGAAGAGTTTTTTGCGCGCCTGAAAATATCGCTTTCCTCTTCCGTTAGAATGGATGCAATCGCAAGATAAGCCTTGCTTTGCGACACAGCGGTGACGAATTTTTTTGCCTCTTCGTTTAACCTAGCGCTTTTTTCATATCCCTTTAAAATCAATTTTTCACGCACTAAAAGCTCAATTACAGCATCGCCTAAATAGGCAAGAGCCATAGCACTTGTTTGAGTGAAATCAATCATAAAATTACTTCCTTAGAATTTCTTAAATCACCTTAATTTTAACACACCCCCCTTCAAAAATCAATATAAACACTTGAAATATTCTTAAAAATATGGTAGAATATACATACATAAGTAAAAAACACCTAATCGAGTGTAAGAGACACTCTGTGTTAAAGGAGACTTTATGTTATACGATGTTGTAATCATTGGCGCTGGAATTAGTGGCGCTATGTGTTCATATATGCTATCAAAATATGATGTTAGTATTGCGGTTTTGGAGGCAGGAGAGGATATTGCCTCCGGCTCAACACGCGCAAATTCCGCAATCGTTCACGCAGGCTACGACGCTAAGGAGGGCACTCTAAAAGCGCTTTTGAATGTGCGTGGCTGTGAGATGATGGAGGGCATCGCAAGGGCACTTGATGTCCATTATCAACGATGTGGGTCGCTTGTTGTTGGCTTTAATGAGGCTGATAGAGCGCATATAGAGCTTCTTAAAAGGCGCGGAGAGGCAAACGGAGTTACAGGACTTCGCATAATAGAGGCGGAGGAGCTTCACGAAATGGAGCCATATGTTGCCCCTGATGCTACCTGTGCGTTACTTGCTCCTACTGCAGGCATAGTTTGTCCGTATGATTTGGCATTCGCTGTGAGTGAAAATTCTGCTATAAATGGTGCGGATTTTAAGTTTAATTTTAAGGTAGATAAGATACAAAAAAATGGCGATGTGTTTGAAATTTATTGTCAAAATGAGGTTGTAAGGGGCAGATATGTTCTAAACTGTGCAGGCCTATATTGCGATGAAATAGCGACTCTTGCAGGTGATCCATTACCATTTACAATCATTCCTCGTAGGGGAGAATATATGCTCCTTGATAAAACAGAGAGTAAAATCGCCTCTCATACACTATTTGTAACCCCAAGCGAAAAGGGAAAGGGAATACTGGTTTCTCCGACCGCTGACGGAAATATAATAGTTGGACCAAATGCCAATCTCGTAGAGGAAAAAAGCGACACAAGCGTTACCTATGAGGGACTCGATGAAATTGCAGAGGGAGCTAGGCGTATTGTTCCAACAATCAATTTAAAGGCAAATATCACATCCTTTGCAGGCGTTCGTCCAACTCCATCGACAGGCGATTTTTATATCCAACCATCAGAGAGTATCGAAAACCTAATTCATGTTGCCGGAATTGAATCCCCGGGTCTTGCATCATCTCCTGCAATTGGCGAATATGTGGTTGAAATTCTCAAAAAGTGTGGACTTGCGCTTTCTAAGAGAGAAAACTACATTCCCACTCGTTCAAAAAACGGAAACTTTAAGCTATTTTGCGATATGACTGACGAGGAGCGTAGCGAGGCAATAAAGAAAAATCCCGCTTATGCAAAAATGATTTGCAGATGTGAAAACATCACAGAGGGCGATATTTTAAATGCTATTTACAGACCTATCCCTGCCCATACCGTCGATATGGTTAAGCGCAGAACAAGATCGGGCATGGGAAGATGTCAAGGTGGATTTTGTCGCACCCGTGTCGCAGATATAATATCAAGAGAGCTTGGAATTCCACTCTCCGAGGTTAGAAAATTCACTAAAAATTCTAAAATCCTTTATGGAAAAACCAAATGAGGCTTAAATGAAAAAAAGGCTAGTTATAATTGGAGCAGGTCCGGCAGGGCTTTGCTCTGCAATAGGCGCAACAGAGGCGGGATTGTCTTGTGATGACATTCTCTTGCTTGAGCGTGAGGACGAGCTCGGTGGCGTCTTAAATCAGTGTATTCATGATGGCTTTGGAGAATACACCTTGGGCGAAAGCCTTACAGGAACGGAATATGCTGAGCGTTTAATAACCGAGGTTAAAAAAAGAGGTATTCCATATCTTACAGGTTCAACAGTGCTTTCAATTACGCCGGATAAGGAAATAACTCTTGTGTCATCTACACTTGGATATACAAGAATAAGCGCAGAGGCAATAATTCTTGCTATGGGCTGTCGAGAGCGCTCACACGGCTCTCTTCGTATAGCAGGAACGCGTCCGGCAGGAGTTTTCTCGGCAGGAACTGTTCAACGCTTTATCAATATAGAGGGACAGCTCCCCGGCAAAAAAGTAGTTTTATTTGGCTCGGGTGATATAGGTCTCGTTACTGCCCGTCGCTTGACAATTGAGGGCGCTAAGGTTTTGGGCGTATATGAAAGAAAGCCACATCCCACGGGACTTGATAAAAATATGAAGGAATGTCTTGAGGAATTCGGCATTCCATTCTATACCGGAAAAACAATCTCTAAAATTCTAGGTAAGGAAAGAGTAGAGGGCGTTTTAATATCAAGCGTTGACGAAAATCTTAAAATTATCAAGGGCACAGAACAGCTTGTAAAATGCGACACTCTTGTTTTATCACTTGGACTTATCCCCGATAACTCTATTCCACAGGACACCGGAATAGCGCTTGATAGGATTACGGGTGGAGCTATTGTTAACCAAAGATATGAAACACAAATAGAGGGCATATTTGCTTGCGGAAATGCCCTTCATATACATGATTATGTTGACCACATCGCAAGAGAGGCAACTAAAACCGGAATCAATGCGGGTGAATGTTTGCTTGGTAAAATTCCAAAAGCAACTCATCAAATAAAAATTTCGCATAATAAAAATGTCAAATATACCGTTCCACAAAAAATAGATTTTCCTTTGAAAAGCGAGGAATATGTTACGCTTTCGTACAGATCTATAAAAGTGGTAAAAAATGCCAAAATATCGGTTTTGGCAGATGATGAAGAAATCTATACCGAGGCATTAGAGGTTATAAGGCCGTCAAGGCAACACAAAATAAGGCTCACCTCAGATATGCTTGAAAAAATATCAAAGGCAAGCGTCCTTGCTTTAAATGTAACGGAGGAGTAATATGATACTCACCTCAACAGTAAAAATAAAAAGCAAAAGATATAAGCTTTTGCCGGTCAAGGCGAACTCGGATATCGAGGCATCTCGTCTTAGCGAGGCTATGAATATAATAAATAAGCTTCAGCTTGTTGCTCCTGTAACAACAGGACAGATCTTGATCGAGGATTTTCTTGAAAAAGGTATAAATTTAGTTGCAACAAAAACGATTTTAGAATAAAAACGGCAATTTTAATTGCCGTTTTTTTACCGATTATCACCAAAAAAAGACCGAATGGTGAAAATCTATTGAATTTTTTTAAAAAAGGTGTAAAATAAAATCATCGACAATAAAGGAGGACATAATGGGAAATATCATTGAAATTAATAATTTGAGTAAAAGCTTTGGCGATATCAAGGCAGTTCAGGATTTGAGCTTTCGTGTAAAGGAAGGCGAGCTTTTTGCGTTTTTAGGAGTAAACGGGGCGGGCAAATCAACAACTATAAATATAATGTGTGCTCAGCTTTCAAAGGATAGTGGAAGCATAATTATAAATGGTAACGATCTTGATAGGTCAGCAGATCAAATAAAAAAGGATTTAGGAGTTGTTTTCCAAGCGTCAGTTCTCGATAGCGCGCTAAGCGTTTATGATAACCTCGAAAGTCGAGGCGCTCTCTATGGAATAATAGGCGAGGCTCTCAAGGCACGAGTTCGCGAGCTTGCAAAAATTCTTGATTTTGAGGATCTGTTAAAGCGCCCCGTAGGAAAGCTTTCCGGTGGACAGAGAAGACGAATAGATATAGCAAGAGCATTGCTTCATAAGCCCAAAATACTAGTTCTAGATGAGCCTACAACAGGACTTGATCCACAGACAAGAAGACTCATTTGGAGCGTTATAATGGATTTGCGTAAAAACGAGGGAATGACGATATTCTTAACAACGCACTATATGGAGGAGGCAGCCGATGCTGATTTTGTTGTAATAATTGATAGTGGTAAGATTTCTGCCGAGGGTACTCCATTAGAGCTCAAAAATCAATACACAGGCGATTTTATCACAATTTATGGCTTAGATGAGGACAAGGTGAAGCTCTTAGGCTATGAATATGAGCCGATTCGTGATGCGTATAGAATAGCTGTTCCTAACACAAGCGTCGCAACAGAGCTTATAATAGCACACCCGGAGCTTTTTGTTGATTATGAAATCACAAAAGGAAAAATGGATGATGTTTTCCTCTCGGTAACAGGTAAGGTTTTGGAAGGGGGAGCTCAAAAATGAAGACGGCACTAGTTTTGATTAAAAGAAATGTAAAGCTATTCTTTAAGGACAAGGGAATGTTCTTTACAGCCCTTATTACCCCTGCAATTTTACTTGTTCTATATGTAACCTTCCTAGGAAATGTTTATAGAAATAGCTTTGAATCCGGATTTCCACAAGGAATAATGATTTCAAGTGAGGTTTTAGATAGTTTGGTTGGCACACAGCTCGTGTCGTCAATTCTTGCAGTGTCGTGCGTTACTGTTGCGTTTTGCTCAAACTTCTTAATGGTTCAGGATAGAGCAAATGGTACAGTTAAGGATTTGCTGATCGCACCGGTCAGCACCTCCACCTTGTCACTTAGCTATTATTTTGCAACTCTTATATCAACACTTATGATTTGCTTTACTGCGACAGCGCTTTGTCTTGTATATATTGCAATCGTAGGCTGGTATCTTTCATTTGTAGATGTTTTACTGTTGCTACTTGATACCTTTATTCTTGTTTTGTTTGGAACAGCTCTGTCATCGGTAATCAGCTTCTTCTTATCAACCCAAGGCCAAATATCTGCGGTTGGAACAATAATAAGTGCAGGCTATGGCTTTATTTGTGGAGCATATATGCCAATTTCCTCGTTTGGAGAGGGACTTCAAACAGCTGTTATGTTCTTGCCCGGAACATATGGCACATCGCTTCTTAGAAACCATGCAATGAGAGGCGCTCTTGCAGAGCTTCAAGAGCAGGGGATGCCATCACAAGCAATAGATGGCTTAAAGGATATGCTCGATTGTAATATTTACTTTTTTGACAATAGCGTATCAGCTCCGGTTATGTATGCAGTATTAGCTATATCCGTTGTAGCACTTGTAGGAATATATGTGCTTTTGAATAAATTCAAGAAAAAATAAAAAGAAAAACGAGCCTAATTTTAGGCTCGTTTTTTGGTGCCGGTGATCGGGGTCGAACCGATACGGTATCACTACCACAGGATTTTGAGTCCAGCACGTCTACCAATTCCATCACACCGGCATATTCGCTAGTTGCTCGATTATTTTAGCATACATTTTCGAAAAATGCAATACCTTTTTTGAATTTTGATGAAAATTATTTTTTCTCAAATTAAAGTACACAAAAAAGATATTTTGCCCTTTACTTTTTAAAAGGAATATGTTATTATAATATGTGAAATTAAATGAAACGGAAAATAAAAAATGACAGAAAACGAAATTCAAAGATTTTTAAGGGCGAAAAGGGCTCTTTTTGATAAGTATTATGGCTTTTTGAATGAAATGCAAAGAAGGGCTATCTATTCAATAAATGGCCCTGTTCTTATTCTTGCCGGTGCGGGAAGTGGAAAAACCACCGTTTTGGTAAACAGAATTGCTCATATTATAAAATATGGAAACGCATATTCATCGTCTAATGTGCCGGAATTTATAACCGAGGATACTCTTGACGATCTTGAAGGCGCAATAGAGCTTCCAAGAGAGCAAATGGAGAAATATCTGGAGCTTTTTACAAGCGATTCATGCCAAGCACATAGAGTTTTAGCCATCACTTTTACTAATAAGGCAGCAAACGAAATCAAGGAGCGTTTGGCTAAAATTCTAAACGAGGATGCAAGCGAAATATGGGCGGGCACCTTCCACTCAATTTGCATGCGTATTTTGCGCCGAAATGGAGAGCTTGTAGGCTATGCCCCTGGATTTAGCGTATGTGATGCAGATGATGCAAAAAAGACAATAGCTAAGTGCATGAAGGATCTCGGAATAAATGAAAAGATTTTGTCTATTAAGGATATTCAGGCAATCATCAGTCGCGCAAAGGATAAGCTAATGACTCCACAGGAATATCGTCTTGAGGCAGGGCTTGATTATAAATACAGACAGGTTGCTGATATTTATGAAAAATATCAAAAAACTCTTGAAGACTCAAATGTTCTTGACTTTGACGATATAATCATGAAAACCGTATTGCTTTTGCGTCAAAATCCCGATGTTTTAAGCCAATATCAAAATAAATTTAGATATGTGTGCATTGACGAGTATCAGGATACAAACGAGGCACAATTTGAGCTTACAAGGCTTTTGTCAGGATTTTATAGAAACATAATGGTCGTAGGTGATGATGATCAAAGCATATATAAATTTCGTGGCGCAACGATAGAGAACATTCTTAATTTTGATACTACCTATCCTGAGGCAACTATTATTAAGCTAGAGCAGAACTATCGTTCAACATCTAATATATTAAACGCCGCAAATGCTCTTATAGCGAAAAACTATCACAAGCATCCTAAAAAGCTGTGGTGTGAGAGTAACGAGGGCGATAAAATAATTGTAAAGGAAACCTTAACCCAAAATGACGAGGCTAGATTTATAGTTGACGAAATCATTCGTCTAAGACAGGAAAAGGGATATTCATACAAAGACTTTGCGGTGCTATATCGTATGAATGCGCTCTCTCGTAGCCTTGAAACTATCTTTGCAAATAGTGGTATTCCTTATCGTATGCTCGGAGCGCATCGCTTCTATGATCGCGAGGAAATTAAGGATATTATCGCATATTTGTCAGTTATTAATAATCCAAATGATATAATACATCTTCGCCGAATTTATAACAAGCCTACAAGGCGTATAGGCGACACATCATTTGAAAGAGCATCAACCATAGCGACAGAGCTCGGTATAGGTGTTATAGAGGTTATGGAGAGGGCAACAGAATATAATGCTATTCCCAAAACCGCCATGACGCCAATGATTGACTTTTCACGCTTTATTAAGGAGCTCAATGCTAATCTTGGCGAAATGTCCCTTGAGGACCTTGTAAAGACTGTAATAAAGCGCTCGGGCTATGAGCAAATGCTAAAGGACGAGGGAGAGGCAGGAAAGGATAGACTAGAAAACCTTGATCAGCTAATTATCGCTTTTAAGGAATATGAAAGCACAAGCGACGAGCCAACCCTGACGGGCTTTTTGGAGCATGTTGCACTTGTTGCAGATGTCGATAATTATGACGAAAATGATGATACAGTCATTCTTATGACAATACATAGTGCAAAGGGACTGGAATTCCCGGTTGTATTTATTCCGGGTATGGAGGAATGTATATTCCCATCTCAACAGACAATTATGTTCCCACAGGAAATCGAAGAGGAAAGACGCCTTGCTTATGTTGCTATCACTAGAGCTAAAAAGCTACTCTATATGATACACGCAAAGGAAAGAATGATGCATGGAATGACCATGAGAAATCCTCTTTCCAGATTTGTAAAGGAAATAGACGAAAGATATTTGGAGCATAGAAGGCTCTCTGCAAGAACAGGCTCATTTGTAGCTCCAAATCAAGGGAAGCCAACATCCTTTACCGAGGCGATGACAGGCTCTGGCGGTGCTCAAAGAAAGCCTATCGTTCCATACAATATAGGAGATAGAGTAAATCACCTTTCATTTGGTGACGGAACTGTAATTGGCGTAACTCCGATGAGCTCCGATTTTATGTACGAAATTGCCTTTGATACTGTTGGAACTAAAAAGCTGATGGCTACTTATACACAACGCTTGATGCACAAAATATAGATTTTAAAATTTAAAAATTCAAAAATTGTAAAAACATTTAATTTTGAAGGAGAAAATAAAATGAATATTCCAAGACCAGAGCATCCCAATCCCCAATTTGAAAGAGAAAATTGGATTAACCTAAATGGTAAATGGTCATTTGAAATAGACCATGGAGAAAGTGGAATGGATAGAGAATTCCACAAAAGAGAAGAGTTAGATTCTGAAATTATAGTTCCTTTTTGCCCCGAAAGTGAATTGTCAGGAATTAACAATAAGGATTTTATGAGATGCGTTTGGTATCTTAAAAAATTCACTCTTCCAAAGAGCGCAGAGGGCAAAAATGTTATTCTTCATTTTGGCGCGGTTGATTATGAAAGCTTCATTTACATAAACGAAAAGCTTGCGTATCGCCATGTTGGTGGATATGTTTCCTTTAGTGTCGATATTACCCAATATCTAATTGATGGAGAAAATAAAATCACCGTTTGCGCAAAGGATGATTGCAGAAATCATATCGCAAAGGGCAAGCAGTCAAGTAAATTCTATTCGCACGGCTGTGATTATACAAGAACAACAGGAATTTGGCAAACCGTTTGGCTAGAGCTAGTTCCAAAGAATTATGTTAAAGCAATTAAGTTTTACCCTAACCTTGAAAAGAAAACTCTTTTCATGAATGTAGAGGCAGTTGGAGGCGATATATTTACCGCAACTGCTTACTATGAGGGCAAGAAGATGGGTCAGGTAAGTGCTTCTCTTAGCAGTGGTAGCACACAGCTCGCTCTCGAGCTTGACGAGCTACATTTGTGGGAGGCCGGAAATGGTAGACTTTACGACCTTGAAATCACATATGGTGAGGATAAGGTAAAGAGCTATTTTGGAATGCGAACAACCGCGTTTGGCGACAAAAAATATCTTTTGAACGGAAGGGCTCTCTATCTTGTAACAGTTCTAGACCAAGGCTTCTATAAAAAAGGAATTTACACCGCTGAAACAGAGGAGGAACTAGTACAGGATATCGACCTATCTCTTGATGCAGGCTTTAATGGCGCTAGACTTCACCAAAAGGTATTTGAAAAGAGATTTTTGTATCATTGTGATAAAAAGGGCTACCTTGTGTTTGGCGAAACGGGTAACTGGGGACTCGATCTCTCCGATATGAGCTCGCTTCCTGCATTTCTAAATGAATGGAAGGACGAAATAGCTCGTGACTTTAACCATCCTTCGATAATAGGCTGGTGTCCTCTCAATGAAACATGGGATTGTGATGGTAAGCATCAAAATGACGATTTCGTAAAAATCATGTACGAGATGACAAAGGCTCTCGACCCAACTCGTCCTTGTGTTGGTACAAGTGGAAACTATCAGGTTGCATCTGATATTTATGACCTTCACGATTACCTACAAGAAAAGGATGAATTTGAAAAAATCTATCTCGCTCCAACCGTTGAGGAAATGTGCGATAATTACGATAAAAAGCACGAATGGGTGTCAAAATATCAAAAGTCAATCGAATGGAAGGATTACCCATTGTATCTTAGCGAATATGGCGGAATTCAATGGGATGTTCAAGGCGTTGGTGGATGGGGCTATGGTAATGGCCCAAAAACCGAAGAAGAGTATATGGAAAGATACGAGTATCTTACACAAATACTCATGGATTCTCCGTATGTTTGCGGAGTTTGCTATACTCAGCTTTATGATGTAGAGCAAGAGGTAAATGGAATTTATACCTACGATAGAAAGAAGAAATTCGACATTTCAAGAATTCGAAAGATTAATCTAAGCAAAAGATAAAATAATAGAATTTTAAAGAAGAAAAACGGACAGTCTTGTCCGTTTTTCTTCTTTTGAGCAACGATAAACACTTAAATTTTACCTAAATAATGCACACAGGGTGGCACTTTTTGATTTTCACAACCTTTTTTAAAACATTTTTTGGCAAAAATATGTTTCCTATTTGTTAATTTTACGCCAATTTTCGTAATTCTGTTGACAAATATATTTAATTTATGTTATTATATTATAGATAATTTTTACGCGGGCGGTATATTATAATGTATAAACATTTTTTTAAGCGATTTTTTGATATTGTTTTTTCCTTAATGATTTTATTGTTGTCCTCTCCTGTTTTATTGATCATTGCTATATTAATAAAGATAGATTCTAAGGGACCCGTTATATTTAAGCAACAAAGGATAGGAAAAAAAGGAAAAGTATTCAATATTTACAAATTTAGAAGCATGGTTGTTGGCGCTGAAAAAACCGGAAGTGGTGTTTACTCTAACAAAAACGATTCTCGAGTTACCAAGATAGGGAAATTTTTAAGAGCTACAAGCTTGGATGAAATTGTTCAAGTTGTAAATATTTTGAAGGGGGATATGAGCTTTATAGGACCTCGTCCTCCACTTACATATCATCCTTGGCCGTATGATGAATATGCAGAGGAACAATTGAAGATGTTTTCTGTGCGTCCCGGAATTACAGGATGGGCACAAATAAATGGCCGTAAAGCTGTTGAATGGAACAAGCGAATAGAAATGAATGTTTGGTATGTTGAACATCTTTCGTTTTTATTAGATTTGAAAATATTTTTCAAAACCATTGGAAAAATTTTTTCTAATGCTGATAACGAAAACCATTTTGAGACAGTTGAAACAAATAATACTTTGCCAAATGAAGCAGAAATCGAAAAAACACCAGTGTTGCAAGAAAATGATAGCAAATGAAAGAAAGTGATTAAATATGTCATTGAAACTAATGTATATAACTAACGATCCTGATGTTGCGAAAATCGCTCAGCAAGCAGGTGTGGATCGAATATTTGTTGATATGGAATATATTGGCAAGGATTTGAGACAGAAAAATATGGATACTGTTCAAAATCGCCATTCCTTAGACGATATAAGAATTTTGCGTTCTGTGCTTGAACAATCCGAATTGTTAGTAAGATGCAATCCAATACACAAAGCCTCTGAAGAATATTCTTCATCCGCAGAAGAGATTGATGGTATCATAGAAAATGGGGCAGACATAATTATGTTACCTTATTTCAAAACACCTCAAGAAGTCGAAATTTTTGTTGAGCTTGTGGCGAACAGAGCAAAAACTATGCTTCTTTTCGAAACTCTAGAAGCAATAGAATGCATTGATGATATTTTGCAAATTGATGGCATAGACGAACTTTATATTGGGCTTAATGATCTTAGTCTTGGCTATGGAAAAAAATTTATGTTTGAACTCCTTTCGGACGGAACGGTAGAGCAAATTATTGAAAAATTCAAAATTAAGAATTTGCCATATGGTTTTGGCGGTCTTGCGTGTATAGATGGAGGCCTTTTACCCGGATCTAATGTTGTAATAGAGCATTATAGACTTGGCTCTAGCAGAGTTATTCTTTCTAGAAGTTTTTGTGATACAAAAAAGGTTAATGACAGGAATAAGATAAGACAAACATTTTTTACGCAAATTCAAAGAATAAGGGAATTGGAAGCGTTTTGCCGAGAACAAAATAACGATTTCTTTAATGAAAACAAGCTCGAAATCATTGAAAAAATAAAACATATCAAGGAAAATTTGTAAAATTATGATGGCTTTTATAAAGTTTTTAAAGTTAGGGTAGAATATGGGGAGGGTTATGAAAATTCTTATTACGGGCGCATGGGATTGCACTGAGAGTCAGTTGTCTGAAATAGAAAAAATGGGACATCAAGCGATTTTTTTGCCGATGGAGACCGATGCCATTCCAGCCGAATACTGTGAAATTGATGCCGTTATTTGCAATGGACTTTTTCAACATCATAATATATCGTTGTTTATAAATTTAAAATACATACAATTAACTAGTGCTGGATATGACAGAGTTCCACTAGAATACATAAAAGAAAATAACATAACAATCCATAATGCTAAGGGGGTCTATGATGTTCCTATGGCGGAATTCGCCTTGAGTGGTGTTTTGTCGCTCTATAAACAAAGCAAATATTTCTGTGAAAACCAAATCAATAAAGTATGGAAGAAAAATAGAGATCTTCGTGAGCTTTTTGGAAGTCATGTATGTATTATAGGTTGTGGTAGTGTAGGTTGTGAGTGCGCAAAAAAATTCAAAGCTCTCGGATGCAATATTACAGGAGTAGATCTTTTACACATTGACAATTACTTGTTTGATACGGTATACAATATCGAATCACTTAACATAGCTCTTAGAAATGCAGATGTGGTTATTATCACTTTGCCTCTCAACGAGAGCACATACAGACTATTTGATAGGTCTAAATTTGAAAATATGAAGAATGGGGCTATAATCGTAAATATAGCCCGAGGAGGTATTGTTGATACAAACGAAATGATAACTGCACTTGAAACAAAATTAGGCGGTGCCGTTTTGGATGTGTTTGAACAGGAGCCTCTAGAAACTGATAGCCCTTTATGGAGCATGGAAAATGTAATTTTAACCCCCCATAATTCATTTGTCGGCAACGGTAACGCACAAAGACTATGGAGCACCATCAAGAAAAATTTAACTGAATATTTGTCCAGTAAATAAAAAACAAGAAATTAACGGAGTGATTGTGATGAGAAAAGTTTTAATGCTGTGTCCTACATCTAGATCGGTGAAAAATTTTAGATTGCCCTTGATAAGAAAATTAGTAAAAGAGGGATACTCAGTAACTGTATGTGCCTTTGATGATGAGTACAAGTCTTTGATAAATGAAACAGGCGCTAAAATGATAGTTGTCAAAGGACGCAATCGTTCTCTTAATCCGTTTGCTTTAATAAAATTAAAAAAATCTTATGTTTCAATTATAAAGCAAGAAAAGCCAGATGTTGTTCTAACATTTGTACTAAAGCCTAATGTTTATGGTTCGTTAGCTTGTAAGAAAGCAGGAGTTACTAAGGTTTATAGCTTCGTTGAAGGAGCGGGAGATGTCTTTATCAATAACTCCTTGAAGTGGAAATTAGTTCGCTTTGTCGTCTGTAAACTATACAAAAAAGCCTTCAAGATTTCTCGAAAGGTTTTCTTTTTGAACAATGACGACAAGAATGAATTTGTTAACAGAAATTTAGTTTTCGAGAACAAGTGTGAGATAATACATGGAGTAGGAGTGGATATTGAAAGATTTTCTCCAAAGCCGATAGAAAATCGCAATACTTTCTTGATGATAGCTCGCTTGCTTAAAACAAAGGGGGTTATAGAATATTGTGAGGCGGCAAGAAAGGTTAAAAAACTATATCCGCAGGCAACATTTAACCTCTTAGGCCCAGAGGGAACACTTACTAAATCCGATATTCAACAATACATAGATGATGGAAGCATAAGCTATTTTGGAGAAACAACGGATGTAAGACCATATATAGAAGATTGCTCGGTTCATGTTTTACCATCATATAGAGAAGGTCTAGGACTTGTAAACGCAGAGGCGGGAGCTATGGGAAGACCTATAATCACCGGAGATACAAACGGAACAAGAGACACCGTAATCGATGGATATAACGGATTTTTAGTGCCTATCAAAAATAGCGAGGCTCTTGCTGAAAAAATGATATATTTTCTTGAAAATCCTCAAGCAATAGAAACAATGGGATTGAACGCGAGAAAATACGCCGAGGAAAATTTTGATCAAAATAAAATAAATGAAAAAATTTGCGAAATTATTTTATGATATCAAAAGAAAGGAATAAATATGAGAAAAACATTAACACTTGAGTTGAATTCTCCGATAATTGCTTATACAAGTGGTATAATTGCTGTTTTGGCGTTCTCTTTTTATAGCGGAACAGGGCTTTCCTTATTCTTTTTTATAGGAATGCTGATTATGTTGTTTGCAGTATTATTTGATTTTGGAAATCTTTTCTTGTTTTGCGTGCTTTTATATCCGTCATTGGATATCATAAAATACGGCAAAACCGCTGCTGCATTGTTTGGATATTATATGCTAATTGTCTTCGTAAAATATATGTTCACACACCGAATTAAACTAAATTATCCATTGTTTGTACACATGGCTTTTGCGCTACTTACGGCTATGATTTATTCTCAAACATCTATTTTTACGCAGTTAATAAGAACATTAGCCTTGATAACTCTTTTTACCTCGATGTTTAAAGAAAATTCAAAATACTTGTCAAAAGATTATATATATAAAGTTCTTATTGCAACGGGAATAGGTGCTGTGTGTTCTAGTATAGGAATTATTTTTGACTTTAAAAAAGTAGAAAGAAATTATTCTATAGCTATGTTTTCGTGTGTAATAGCGATTATCCTATTATTGTCAATTTACACAAAAAAATCAAATATAAAATCGTTATTGCAAATTCTATTGCTTGTTGGAGGAATTATATCTACACTTTCGAGAACAGCGACGATATCGTTGCTAGCAATTTTGATAATTCCGATATGCTTGCTTGGAGTAAAAGGAAAGAGAACTTCTACAATAAAGGTGTTGCTGATTGTCTTTCTAGTTCTTGTTTTGATTTTTACAATATTTTCAACGGCAATAGAAAATCTTATAGATCGATTTAATGAAGAGGAAACAATGGTAGATGGTAACGGAAGAACAACTTTGTGGAAATTTTATCTTCAAGAGTGGGCTTCGACTCCAATTAGAATTTTGCTTGGAAATGGTCTGAATTCTACATATGTTCAATCGGGTATGGTAAATTCTGAACACAATACATATATTCAAATGCTATCTACGACAGGATTACTTGGAACTATTACATTGCTTGCTACCTTTGCCGTTCTATTCAAGCAAATATGTATGATGGGAAAAGGCAAGATGCGCTTCCATTATTTTGTACCATTCATATGCTCAACAATATGCTACTTTGGAATAAGTGCGCTATATTCTGATGCATTCCATTTTACACTTTTAATTTCCTTCTTGATTGTTAGGTATTTAAAGGAAGCAAACGAATCCTCGAAAGCAATTAGCGAAATTAATACAAAACAACCATCGAATACAGAAATAGTACCTGTATAAACTGAACCAAAATTGGAGACTTTATGGAAAAGCGAAAAATAGATCCTATTAAATTAGGCGCTATAATTTCTTATATCGCCTTAGGCGTGAATATAATAACAGGCCTTATATACACGCCTTGGATGGTGGATAAGATAGGGCAATCTAATTATGGATTATATACGCTTGCAACATCTCTTATAGCTATATTTATGCTCGATTTTGGCCTAGGCTCTGCCGTGTCAAGATTTGTGTCTAAGTATAGAGCGGAGGGTAACACCGAGGCAATAAATAACATTGTTGGTATAATTTACAAGCTCTATTTTATAATAGACATAGTTATCGCAATAGTGTTAGTGGTGGTCTATTTCTTTATAGATTTGATTTATGTTAAGCTCACCCCTGCGGAAATAGAGCAATTTAAAACATTATACTTGATAGTTGCAGGATTTAACATTATTTCCTTCCCATTTTCGCCATTAAATGGCATATTAAACGCCTTTGAAAAGTTCATTCCTCTAAAGCTGTGCGATCTTGTTTCAAAAATTCTTACAGTTGCATTTGTTGTAATTGCACTTAATTTTTCATCAAATGTTGCGCTTGTCGTTTTTGCAAATGCAGCAAGCAATATTGTTATCATATTTATAAAGCTAATAACTGTAAAGACAGCGGTCCCTATAAAGGTTAACTTTAGAGCTTCAGGCTCAAGCTTGTATAAAACACTATTTAGTTTTACAATGTGGACAACCATAATTAGCATAATGCAAAGATTTACACATAGCTTTGCTCCTTCAGTTTTAGGAATGACGGCAAGTAGTATTGAAATTGCAATTTATGCACCGGCCGTAACTCTCGAGGGATATTTTTACCTCTTTGCAACTGCGGTTAATGGATTGTTTTTACCAAAGGTATCAAGATACATAGCAGATAAAAAAGAAGAAAACATTTTACAACTCATGATAAAGGTTGGTAAATATCAAATCGTTTTCTTGGGAATGATATTTGTCGGATTTGTGTCCTTAGGTCAAGAGTTTATGACTCTTTGGATGGGACCGGAGTATGCACGCACCTATTATTGTGCGATAATAATTTTCATTCCAACGCTTATTTCCGCAACACAACAAATTGCGAACACAACACTAATTGCTAAAAAGCTTATAAAATATCAAGCTATTTGTATGATTATAACCGGAATGACAGGACTTGCGATTTCTTATGTTTTGTCTATGTATATTGGCGCTATGGGCGTTTGTGTAGGCACCGCTATCACTTCAATAGCAAATATGATTTATATGAATATCGTGTATAAATCAAAGGCACAAATAAATGTTTTTGAATTTTATAAGAAAACATACCTTAGAGCAATTCCATGTTATGCTATAACTATAATTCTTGGATTGATAGTATCTTCTTTGATTGAAGTGTCAGGATGGATTGGTATAATTATCAAAGGAATTGTGGTCGTTTCGATTTTTGCCGTCGTATTTTTTGTGATTTATATATCAAATAAAGAGAAAAAAGAGATTTTTTCAAAAATAAAAAGTAAATTAAAGAAGGGTTAATGCTCGATGAGTGAATTAAAGCCATATTTGGTAGATGTTCCTGTAAGGGTTAATATTTGGATACGCCCAGAATGTCAAAGAAGACAATTCGAGGCTTTGAGACAGGCTCGTCCATCTATAATGTTTCTTATTTCCGATGGAGGAAGAAACGAAAAGGAATGGGAAGCAATAAGACAAAACAGAGCACTATTCGATAACGAAATTGACTGGGATTGTACAGTTTATAAAATTTATGAAGATAAAAACAATGGACTATATACAATGGGCAAAAAAGGCTCTGAGCTTATATGGTCTTTGGTAGATCGTTGCATCTTTTTAGAGGATGATCAAGTTGTTTCGGTTAGCTATTTTGGATTTTGTGCCGAGCTTCTGGAAAAATATAAAGACGATACAAGAATAGAAGCCATCTGTGCTATGAATCATGCTGGCGTTTGGGAAGATACAGATAATGATTATTTTTTCGCTCGCTGTGGCTCAATTTGGGGTCTTGCTACTTGGAAAAGATGCTATGAGGAAAGAAGTCTTGGCTTTGCATATGCCGAAGATGAATATACGCATAAATTGATACTGAATAATGCAAAAGATTATAAAAGATTCCAAAAAAGAGTAAACGCTTACGCAGTACAAGATACCTACGAAGGACATATTGCAGGAGGAGAATTCTTTCACGATCTTGCTATATATGGCCAAAATAAATTGTATATTGTTCCAAAGAAAAATATGATGAGCAATATAGGTTGTACTGCAGATGGTGCTCATGCGACAGAATATAAGCTTATGCCACGCAGAAGCAGACGTGTTTTTAATATGAAAATATATGAGCTTGAATTTCCGTTAAAGCATCCAAAATATGTTGTGGCGGATATGAAGTATGAGAAGAAAAGAGCCAAAATAATGAATACGGATCGCTTTGCTCCAATTAGAAGCTTTTTTGGAAAGCTCGAAAGAATGTTTTTGCTATTAAGATATAAAGGATTTGGCGGTATAGCCGAAAGATCAAAGGCAAAGCGAGCAAGACGCAAAAATATAGAAAAATAAAAGGGTAAAATGGAAAACACAAATTCTTTAATTTCAGTAATCGTTCCGATTTACAATGCGGAGCAATATCTTGAAAAGTGCATAGATTCAATCATTAACCAAACCTATAAGAATTTGGAGATAATCTTGGTTAATGACGGATCAACCGATAATAGCGGAGCAATTTGTGACGAGTATGCGAAAAAAGATTCTCGAATAAAGGTGATCCACAAAGAAAACGGTGGACTCTCGAGCGCTCGAAATACAGGACTTGACAACGCAAACGGAGAATATGTTTCGTTTGTTGATAGTGATGACTGGATTGAGCTTGATATGATTGAAACTCTCTATGACGCGTGTATTGCAAATGAAGCGGAAGTTGCTTGTGGTGGACGATATGATGTATATCCCCAAAGCACAATTGTTGGATTGTGCCCACAAAAAAACGAGCGCATCTCGACCATCGAAATGATAAAAAAGCTATTTACATCTGTTGAGTGTGATTGCTCTGTGTGCGATAAATTGTTTAAACGTTCTCTGTTTAACGAAATACACTTTCCGATAGGACAAATCAACGAGGATGAAGCGATTTTTTACAATCTTTTGGAGGGTGTAAAGAGCATTGCTTTGATAAACAAGCCATTGTATAATTATTTTCATAGGTCAAGTAGTATAAGCACCTCTGACTTTACAGAGAGAAAGCTTATATATATGGAAAATGCAATTAAAATCAAAAACTTTATTATAGAAAAATATCCGGAGCTTCAACGCGAGGCAGAGGTGTTTTACGCAACAAAGCTCTTTTGGTTTTTGACTATGATTGATGAGTCGTCAAAGGGTGCAAGAAAAAAGTTTAAATCTCTATTTAAGGAAAAATTGAGAGAGCTTTCAAAAATTAAGAATTACTTGTCGAAAGTAAATAAAATCAAATATTATTTGCTCAAAACAAGAACCTATCGACCGATTAAAAAATTTTCCGATAGGCTTCACAAAAATCATATATAAAGAGGAAAAATGGAAAATATAAAGGTATCAATATTGTGTCTGTGCTTTAATCACGAAAAGTACATAAGAAAATGCCTTGATGGCTTCGTGATGCAACAGTGCGATTTTGAATATGAGGTGCTAATTCACGATGATGCATCTACCGATAGCTCGGCAGAAATTATCAAAGAATACGAGCAAAAATATCCCAATATAATAAAACCTGTATATCAAAGCGAAAATCAGTTTTCTAAAGGAATAAAAATTTCAAAAACATTTTTATTTTCTAAGGTTAAAGGAGAATATATTGCGCTTTGCGAGGGTGACGACTTTTGGACCGATCCTCTAAAACTAAAAAAACAGGTAGAATTTTTAGATAACAACCCGGAATATTCCGCTTGCGTTCATCGTGCAACATTGAAATTTAACAAAAAGAATACCGAAAGTGAGTTCCCACGCATTAGCGAGGGCAGGGAATTTTCGCTTGACGAAATTATTCGAGAGGGTGGTGGGATTTTTGCTACCAATTCTCTTATGGCTCGTACAAGGGAATACCTTACGCTTCCCGAATGCTTTGAAGCAAAGGGCTTTGGCGATTATCAACGATTCATGTATGCAGCAATTTGTGGTAAAATTTGGTGTATGTATGATAATATGTCGCAATACAATTGCGAAAACGAGGGCTCATGGACTGCAACCGTTTGGAAAAATCCCGAAAAGCGCCTTGCGCATCACAGAGAACTGATAAGAATGTTAACGGCTGTGAACGAATATTACAACTATAAATTCAATGAGCCTATCGAGTTTAAAATAAAGCAAACTCAATTTGACATATTTGTGCTTACAAATGATAAAAAATCAATGAAATTGCCTGAATATAGGCCGTTTTTGAAAAAACATAGGGAAATTAAATTCAAGCAATTCATCTTGAAGAATTTTCCTTTCGTAAAAAAACTATTGAGAAGATAAAGAAAGAGAGGTTCGTTATGAGCGAACAGTCAACCTCTAAAGCGCTTGCGTGGAAGCTTCTTGAGCGCTTTGGAGTACAGGGAGTGCAGTTTGTTTTGCAGATCATTCTCGCAAGATTACTTGACCCTGAGCATTATGGAGCACTTTCTATAATGATTATATTTACAAATTTAGCAACTGTGTTTATACAAAGTGGATTTAACACAGCATTAATTCAAAAAAAGGATGCCGATGAAAGAGATTTTTCATCAGTTTTATGGGTATCTCTTGGAGTGGCAGGCCTTTTATATGCGGTGATTTTCTTTACCGCACCGTTAATTGCTAATTTCTATGAAATACCGGAAATTGTAGGCCCATTTAGAGTGCTTGGACTTATGCTAATTCCTGGAGCTTTTAACTCAATTCAGCTTGCAGTAGTTAGCCGTGAAATGAATTTTAAAAAGGTTTTCACAAGTAATATTGCTGGTATAATTATTTCAGGCGTTGCAGGCGTTGTTATAGCATATCTCGGTGGAGGACTTTGGGCGCTTGTTGCACAACATACTATAAATACGGTCGTTACCTGTATTGTAATGCTATTTACTGTAAAATGGTATCCAAGGCTCATTATAGATTTCAAAAGGGTAGGGGCGCTGTTTTCGTTTGGCTGGAAGCTTTTGGCATCCGGACTTCTTAATACCTTGTATGAAGATCTAAGGAGTCTTGTAATAGGTAAAAAATACGATAGCGGTACACTTGGCTATTATAATAGAGGCAAGCAGTTTCCGCAGTTCTTTATTGGAGCAATAAATGGAGCTGTTCAAACCGTACTTTTGCCTGCCATGTCCAAAAAGCAAGATGATAGAGAACAGGTAAAGGAATTTACAAGAACATCTATCGTTATGAGCTCGTATATATTGTTTCCAATGATGGCAGGACTTGCCGTTGTTGCTGCCCCTATGGTTAGCCTTTTGCTCACAGATAAATGGCTTCCTTGCGTGCCGTATTTGCAGGTTTATTGCTTCATACTTGCATTTAGTCCAATTCATAGCTGTAATTTACAGGCAATAAACGCAATGGGAAGAAGCGATATATTCTTGAAGCTGGAGATAATTAAAAAGATAATAGGAATTAGCTCTCTTGTTATAGCGGTATTTTGCTTTGATACTCCACTAGCGATAGCCTTGACGGGAGCATTTACAACGATAATCAGTTCGTTTATAAACGCGTTCCCAAACAAAAAGCTTATAAATTATTCATATCTTGAGCAAATCAAAGATTTAATTCCGTCTTTTGTAGTTGCGGGCCTTATGGGAGTAGGAGTATATCTAATAAATTATCTCAATTTAAGCAATATAATAACACTCTTGATTCAAATTCCTGTGGGAATAATCCTTTATTTCGGGCTTTCCGCACTCTTTAAATTAAAGGGCTTCGTTTATTTAAAAACAGCCATAAAAACAGCTTTGAATAAGAAAAAACAAAAAACAGAAATCACAGAAAACATAAACAATGATTGATATACAAAAAATAGAAGAGTTTTTAATAAGCGCAGACAAGCTTTTTCCAATTCCATTATCTCAAAAGCAAGATTTAAAAGCTTTCGCTCAAAAATTAGCAGAAAAGGCAACGATTTGCACAGCTTGCGAGGATGGCAAAATCGTTTCAATGGTTGCCGGATATACTGATAATGTTGTCGATGGGTTGGCATACATTTCAATAGTAGCGAGCCTTCCTGACACTCAAGGAAAGGGCTATGCTAGCTCGCTTATCAAAGAATTTATACGAATTTGCAAACAGAAAACAATAAATGCAGTCCATCTTTATACTACTAAAACTAATGATGTGGCTATAAAAATGTACAAAAAGCTTGGCTTTGTTGAATGGATAACACCAAACGAGCCTCGACCGGAGGATTTGCATTTGATATATTACATAGGAGAAAAACAATGAATGTGCTGTTGACCTCTGTGGGCAGAAGAGCCTATATGGTTAAATATTTTAAGGACGCATTACAAGGAAACGGAGAGGTGCATGTGTGCAACTCTGACGATAAAACCGTAGCCTTTCACTATGCTGATAATGCGGTGATTTCGCCACTTATATATGACGAAAATTATATTCCGTTCCTTTTGAGTTACTGCAAAGAAAATAAAATTGATATTTTGCTTTCGCTATTCGATATAGATCTGCCGATTTTGTCAAAAAATAAAGATAAATTTGCTCAAATTGGCACAAGAGTTATTGTATCGGATTTGGAAATTGTTGAAATTTGCAATGACAAGTGGAAAACATATGAGTTTCTTAAGGAAAACGGATTTAATGTTCCTAAAACATATTTAACATTAGAGGATACTATAAACGCAATTGACAGAGGAGAAATAAACTATCCGATAATTGTAAAGCCTCGTTTCGGCTGTGGTTCAATCGCTATGTCCATTGCTGAGGATGAGATGGCACTTTTGTATTATTTCAGGAGAAATACAAGAACTATAAATAAGTCATATTTGAAATACGAATCCCAAAATGTAGATGATAAAATAATATATCAAGAATATCTTGACGGACAGGAATATGGCGCAGATATCATAAATGATCTTAGCGGAAAGCTTCAAAGTGTTATTGTTAAAAAGAAAATTGCAATGAGGGCAGGAGAAACTGATATAGCGCAAATAGTAGATTCTCCCGAAATAACAAAAGAACTCTCTCGTCTTGGTAACCTTACAGGACACATTGCCAATATGGATGTTGATGTGTTCTTGGTTGATGGCAAACCATATGTTTTGGAAATGAATGCTCGCTTTGGCGGTGGATATCCATTTAGCCATATGGCAGGCTGTAATTTGCCGAAGGCAATAGTTGCGTGGTGTTTGAATCAAAATATCGATAAAAAGCTTCTCGAATCTCAAATTGGTATTATGGGATATAAAGAATTAATTATAACAGAAACTATAAAATAAGGAATAGATATGGATAAACTAAAAGGTAAAAAACTGCTCATAATAGGAGGCGCTTTTCAACATTGCAAGTTGGTTGAGGCAGCTAAAGCATTAGGCGTAATCACATATGTAACTGATTATCTTCCTGTTGATCAGGCTCCGGCAAAGCAAATTGCGGACAAATATTATATGCATAACATAACCGACATAGATGATATTGTTGAGATGTGCATAGGCGAGCATATAGACGGAGTTATTTCTACATCTCTTGATGCTTGCCAAAAGCCATATCAAAGAATTTGCGAAAGATTAGGGCTTCCTTGCTTTGGTACAAAAGAGCAATTTGATATACTAACAGATAAAAATCTTTTCAAAAAATATTGTAGAAAAAACGGAGTAGATGTTATTCCTGAATATAGTATAGATAGTTTTGAAAGCGAAAAGAAGTGTGAAGCTGAGGTCACTTTCCCTATTCTTATAAAGCCAGGAGAAAGCAGAGGATCAAGAGGCCAAACAATTTGCTATACATATGAAGAGGCATTAAAAGCAATAGAGTTTGCTCGTAGCGAAAGCTCAAATGGCGAAATTGTTATAGAAAAATATATGGGACAGGCAAACGATTTTTCAATGACAATATTGATGATAAACGGTAAAGCATACCCAATCAGAACTGTGGATAGATATCTTGGAAAATATGAGGATGGCTTGGACAAGCTTGCTGTTGGATCGGCATCTCCTTCAATATTTACAGATTTATATATGAAAAATGTTAATGATAGGGTTGAAAAATTATACCGGGATATAGGAATTGTAAATGCTCCTGTTTTTATGCAAGGATTTGTAGATGGAGATACCGTTAGATTTTATGATCCCGGATTAAGGTTGCCGGGCGGAGAATATGAAAGAATGTTCACAATTGCTACCGGTAAAAATCCTATGTATCCTTTGATTGAATTTGCTCTTACAGGAGAAATATCGAACGAACACTTGTTCAATAAAGAAGATGTTTATTTAAAAGGTAAGGTTGTTGGACAAGTTTTGCCTGCATTGCGAGCAGGATTAATATCGGAAATAATAGGATTGGAAGAAATCAAGGCTTGTAAAAGTGTAGTTGCGGTTTTTGAAAGATATCGTATTGGCGAAACTATTAAAATGACTAAAAATGTAAATCAACGCTTTTGTGAGATTGATATTGTATGCGATAGCGATGAAGAAATGAAAGAAACGGTCGATTGGATTTATGATACCTTAAGTATTCGAGACGAAAATAACGACGAAATGATAGTGTCAAATTACGACACAATTGTTCTTGATAAAAGAAAACAAAAATAAAGGAGAATTTTATGCCAATTGAGTTTTTATATTTTGGAATAGTTTTTGCAATAGCAATTATTCTGTTTACGGTTTTAAAAAGACCGTTGCACGAATGTATGTTAGCCGCATTTGTAGTATTGGTTGCGATTACCAACACATGGGCTAATGTGGGTAGATACATATGGGATGCAATGACAGAGCCCAGTTTATATGTAATTATTGTTTTTGTTGTTTCTGCTTCGCTTTTGTCGAAAACCTCTGTTATCGACGATTGTATAGAAATAATTCTATCAATCTTTGGCAGATTTAGAGGCGGAGCCGGCTTTGTTGCAATAATTGGTAGTACTTATATGGGATCTTTGTCTGGAAGTGGTCCCGGTAATGTTGCTACAACGGGTGTATTTACTATTCCCGCAATGAAAAATTCAAAGTTTCCGGCGCATTTGGCTGCGAATGTTGAGGCGCATGCAAGCACAATGGGAAATATGATTCCACCGGCTGGAATGATAGCAATAGCTTTTGCCGCACTTGATAATCTCTATCCCAATACATATACAATGTCACAATTTTGGATGCTTTTGTGGGGAATTGCTATATGGTTTGTTCTTCAAAGAATACTAACTATGTACTTTATGTGTCGTTACTACAAAGTAGAGCCTATGAACAAAACAGAGATTCCGAGCTTTAGAAAATCGATAAAAAAGGGCTGGAAGGCAATATTTCTACCAATAATAGTGTTTGTACCATTTTTCTTAACCAGCACATTTGATACCTTTTTTGCAGAAAGACTAGGTGCGGGAAATAGCGCGTTTTCGAATAGTATTCTTCTGTTTATCCCTGCACTTATAGTTATATGTGGAATCTTTCTTTCAGGAAAAGAAACTATCAAAAAAATGACTCCCAAATATATGTATAATGAGGTTTGCAAAGGCTTAAAGGGAGTTGTTCCTACATCAGCACTTGTAATGATTGCATATTTTATAAGCAATGTTTTTGCAGATATAAATGTAGAGGTTGCAATTGGAGAATATATAAGTGCCTTTGATTTGCCACTCGTAGCGCTTGCGTTTATATTGCCATTGTTTACTGCTATTCTTGGAATGCTTATTCCTGGATCTACCCAGGTTAAAATATTTGGTGGAATAATAATATCAATAATTGCCGCTGCCGGTGGTAATCCTATGATGGCTGCCGCTATGCTTCCTTGTATTTGTGGAGCAATGCACGGAGTCACACCGCCATATTGTACTTGTGTTTATGTTGCTATGGGTATCGCAGAAGCAGAGTTGAAGCCCACCATTCAAAACTGTATAATATGGATAATTATACATTACATTTTATCCGTTGCTATGATTTTGTGTTTGTTGCCTGTTTTTGGCCTTATTGGGTAATGGAGGTTCTGTTATGAGAGAAAAAATCTATTCTATAATAAACAAGGTCTATGGCGCTTTATTGATGACCTCATTTTTTGCGGGATTTCTTCCTATAATACCATTTATTGTTGCCATTATTATCGGAGGACCATCTGCTGAAAAAATATGCCTTTTCTTATACAATCAATATTACCCATGGGTGATTGCAATAGCCTCTATATCCATTATCGTTGGACTTGTTGGAATGTATGTAGCAAAAATGATTACATTTGGTATTAAAAAGAAACCAGAAACCAAAGAAGAAAGTCCTGAATCTCAACCCGAAGGAGAACAAAATGCCAATTAATGTAACACGCTCGTCAATGCCCTCATATGAGGAATTTTGCGAGGAAATAAAAGAACTTTGGGATAGCCGTTGGCTAACCAATATGGGAAAAAAACATAAACAGCTTCAAGCTGAGCTTGAGGAATATTTGGGAACACCCCACTTGACTCTCTACACAAATGGTCACCTAGCTCTTGAAAATATTTTGGTTGCTATGGGACTTGAAAAGGGTGGAGAAATAATAACCACGCCATTTACCTTTGCGTCAACTACTCACGCAATAGTTAGATGTGGCTATGTTCCTGTATTTTGCGATATCAACGAAGAGGATTATACAATTGATGTCACAAAAATCGAGGAGCTTATAACAGACAAAACAGTTGCAATATTGCCCGTACATGTTTATGGTAATATATGTAATGTTGAAGAAATTGATCGTATTGCTAAAAAACATAATTTAAAGGTTATTTATGATGCAGCTCATGCTTTTGGAGTTACATATAATGGAGTTAGCTCTGCGTGCTTTGGTGATGCATCTATGTTTAGCTTCCACGCAACTAAGGTGTTTAACACAATTGAAGGAGGAGCTGTTACCTTCGCAAGCGATGAGCTTGTTCAAATCCTAAACGACATCAAGAACTTTGGAATTAGAGGTCCCGAGGCTGTCGCTTACATAGGTGGAAACGCCAAAATGAACGAATTTCAAGCTGCAATGGGAATTTGCAATCTTCGCCATATAGACGAGGAAATTGCGAAACGCCAAAGGGTAGTAGAGCATTATCGCTTAAGACTTAATGGCGTTAAAGGAATAAAGCTTTGTGCAGAGCAGGGCGGAGTAAAGGCTAATTATGCTTATTTTCCTGTTGTTTTTGATGGATATAAATATACTCGTGACGAGGTTTTTGATAATCTAAGAAGCGAGGATATAATTGCAAGAAAATATTTTTATCCCCTAACTAATAGCTTTGAATGCTATAAAGAACTTCCAACTGCAGGAGAGGACAAAACTCCTGTCGCAAAGCATATAGCGCATAGAGTACTTACATTGCCATTGTATGCGGATTTGACGCTTGAGGAAGTTGATAAAATTTGTGATATTATTTTAAGATAATAAGGAGTCTTGAATGTACGAGTATTCCCCAAAGGTTTCTATTGTAATTCCCGCCTATAAGGCATCAAACTATCTTGCACAGGCGATAGATAGTGCTCTCGCACAGACATATGAAAACATTGAAATCATAGTGGTAAATGATGGCTCACCAGACGAAGGTGCAACCAGAGCAGTAGCGGAGCAATATGCTGGAAAAATTCGTTATTTTGAAAAAGAAAATGGCGGTTCATCATCTGCACTTAATCGTGGAATCGAGGAGATGATAGGTGAGTGGTTTTCGTGGCTTTCTCACGATGACCTTTATGAGCCACAGAAGATTGAAAAGCAAATTCAGCTTCTTAACGATCTTTATAAAAATGGCGAGGATGTTACAAATCATATATTTTTCACGGGTTCTCGCCTTGTAAATAAGGATAGAAAGGTCCTTCGTGAGCCAAGTAAAAAGGCACTTTTGAAAACAGCTCAAAGGATTGACAGTATAGGGGGCAACGAGCACCTTGTTGCCGAGCCTACAAAAAATAATTTCCATGGCTGTGGATGCTTAGTTCATAAATCTGTATTTGAGCGCTTAGGGGCTTTTGATGAGAATCTAAGACTCTTGAACGACTTTGATTTGTGGTACCGTCTTTATGTCGGTGGATGTAAGGTGCGTTTTATTCCGGAAATTTTGGTTTCCGGAAGAGTTCATTCCTCACAACTTTCAACATCAATTGGTTATTCATATCACAATCCGGAGCAGGACATGTTTTGGAATAGAACACTTGATTGGCTAATCGAAAATCATAGCGATAATTATGAGCTCTTTGTAATGTATGGCAAAAATGCATATCAAAAGACAAGATACGCCGAGGGAGATCGCGCTTTTGCGTATGCTAAAGCCTTAAAGCATTCAAAAGGCCTTTCACTTTGGCTCAAAAAATGTGCTTGTAAAACAGAGGCTAGAGCCTTAGCTCTTGGCAAAAAAATCTACCTAAAGCTAATGAGGAAATAGGAGAAATTTATGGATAATAATGTTGTTTTAGAAGGAAATTTTCCTTTGAAAAAAGAAAGAGATTCTAACTTTGAGTTATACAGAATAATAATGTTACTCATAATAGCACATCATTATTTTGTTAATTCAGGATTGACACTTTTGCCTGAAATCAATGAGTTTACGGCCCGCAATGCTTTCTTGTGGGTATTTGGTGGATATGGAAAAACCGGTATAAACTGTTTCGTTTTATTAACGGGATATTTTATGTGTAAATCTCAAATAACATTAAGCAAATTTTTAAAATTATTGTTACAAATTGAATTTTATCGAATAGTTTTTTATATTGTTTTTCTTATAATGGGATATGAGACCTTTTCTGTGTTGAGGATTTTGAAGGTTTTGATTCCAATCACTTCTGTAAAACAAAATTTTACTGAATGCTATTTACTCTTTTTTCTATGTATTCCGTTCTTGAATATTTTAGTGAAAAATATGAGCGAAAAAATGCACATAAGATTATTATTGATAGTTGTATTTGCATATGTTTTCATTGGGACAATACCCGGAGCTGGTGTTTCAATGAATTATGTTTCGTGGTATGTGGTTTTGTATTTTATATCATCGTATGTTAGACTACATCCCAAAAAGATATTTGATAATACATTGCTTTGGGGAATAATGTCATTGCTATTGTTGGCGTTGAGCGCGATAAGCATTCTCGTTTGTTTGAAAATAGGAAAAGGAATGTATTTTCTTTTATCAGATTCTAACAAGGCACTTGCACTTTCCATAGCCGTTTCTACATTTATGTTCTTCAAAAATGTAAAAATAAAGAATAGTAAAGCTATCAATCTTTTAGCGTCTACAACTTTTGGAGTTTTTTTGATCCATGCTAATAGCGAGGCGATGAGAATATGGCTTTGGAAAAATGTTTTGAAAAATGTTGAAATATACAATAGCCAATGGTTGTATATTCACGCGTTGTTATCGCCTATCATTATTTTCTTGGTATGCTCGGTTATTGATATGGCAAGAATTTTTCTTTTAGAAAAGCCGTTTTTCAAGTGGTGGAATAAAAGAGAGGAAAAAATTGTTGATTTATACAAAAGGACAGAAGATAAGATTTGTAAAAAAACTGGCATAGGAGATTAATGTGAAAATAGTTCAAATAAATGCCACCTGCGGAGCTGGTAGCACGGGAAAAATTTGTGTTGCTGTGAGTAAACTTTTGAACGAGAATGGGGTAGAAAACTATATTTTTTATTCCTTAAATCAGAGTGATTACGAGCAGGGAATTAAATATATGTCCTCAAAGCAAACGACAATACAAGCTATAAAATCGCATGCTTTTGGCAATTATGGATTTAATTCTAAGGGGGCAACTAAAAAGCTCATCAAAAAACTCGAAGAGATTTCCCCGGATATAATTCATTTGCACAACCTGCACTCTCATAATGTTGATTTAACCTTGCTATTTAATTATATTAAGGAAAGAAAAATAAAAATTTTCTGGACATTTCATGACTGTTGGGCATTTACAGGATATTGTCCTCACTTTTTTATGACAAAGTGTTATAAATGGCAAACAGGATGTAATGAATGCCCACAGAGAAAAGAATATAGCTGGTTCTTTGATAAAAGTGCAAAGCTTTATGAAAAGAAAAAATCCTTATTTAGTGGTCTGGATATGACAATTATAACCCCATCGCAATGGCTTGCCGATCTTGTAAAGCAATCATTTTTAAAGGATTATCCTGTAAAGGTTATAAATAATGGAATAAATTTGGAGGTTTTCAAGCCAACCGAGGGCGATTTCGTCAAGAAATATTCTCTTGAAGATAAAAAAATAATTCTTGGCGTAGCATTTGGTTGGGGAAGGCGTAAAGGACTTGATGTTTTTGTAGAGCTTGCGAAAAGGCTTCCTGAAAATTATCAAATCGTTCTTGTTGGAACTAGCGACGATATTGATAAAATGCTTCCAAATAATATAATCTCAATTCATCGCACGCAAAATCAACAACAGCTAGCAGAAATTTATACTGCTTCAAGCGTTCTTGTAAACCCAACAAGAGAAGAAAACTATCCTACTGTTAATATGGAGTCTATCGCTTGTGGAACACCCGTTATTACTTTTAATACAGGTGGAAGCCCTGAAATATTAAATGAAAATACAGGCTCTGTGGTTGACATAGACGATGTAGATACTCTTGAAATGGAAATAATTCGCGTTTGTGAGACAGAGCCTTTTTCAAAAGAGGATTGCCTAGAAAGAGCAAAGAGCTTTAACGAAATCGAAAAATTCAGTCAGTATGTAGAGTTATATACAAATATATAATTATTAATGAAGAAAAGCGCCTCAGAACGAGGCGCTTTTCTCCTTGTTAACTAAACGCTAACTGACAAAGCTTATTTTGTCTTGATTGAGTTTTCGTAAGATTCAACCATCTTCTTAACCATTTGTCCACCAATAGAACCAGCCTGACGAGCAGTGAGGTCACCATTGTAACCATTTTGGTTAAGAGTAACACCTACTTCGCTAGCAGCTTGCATCTTGAACTTGTCAAGAGCAGCCTTAGCTTCTGGAACAGTAATCTTGTTACTTGCCATTTTTACAAACTCCTATTAAATTTATCTATATTATCGAGCATAGGCGATTTGCTTAAATCGCCTAGTCAACAAGACAATTTAATTCAAATCTCGAACGCTCTGGTATTATTATGAGAAGTTAATTCAAAAATATTAATGGAAATTTTTAAAAATATATTTCAAAGGTATTGACAAATTTTTAATATAATGATAAAATAAAATTCCACCCTTGAAAAATATTGTATAAAAAAGTTAAAAAACTTTAAAAAAGGTATTGACAAAGGGAAAGATACATGATATAATAGCAAGGCTGACTGCGAGAGCGGGAGGCAAAAGATCCTTAAAAATTGAACAAAGAAGGAATTAGTTAAGATAACTAAGTACAAAGACGGAACTCTTAAAATTCTTTTAGAGAAGAACTCAAAAA
>JAFQOG010000002.1 GCA_017420755.1 Clostridia bacterium
AATGAAGAACTCGTCTTTAAATCTTTGATTTAAATTGTGTTCGCATTTTCGACCAAGACCGTTGTCTGCTTGCAAGCATAAAGGTCGGGCGAAAATAGTTCCGCAAGGAACCTTCTCGTTTCTACGGTTATACCCTAAGCATACTTCGGTCTGCTGTTTTTGTTTATCATGAGAAATAATGAAGAACTCGTCTTTGTGCCTTGCACAAATGGGGTTCGCATTTTTGGCTAAGACCGTTGTCTGCTTGCAAGCAAAAGGTCAGACAAAAATAGTTCCCTCTGGGAACCTTACCGTTTCTTCGGCTTGAAATAAAAAAACAGGTGCAAGTTTTTCCTTGCACCTGTTTTTCATTATAGCTCTTCAATATCATAAACTATAGCTGCTGTCTCTTTTGATTCTGCTTCCTTCTTTGCTTTTGCATTTTCGCAAGAGGTCACAATACCTGATGCAACGAGTGCAATTGTGCCGGCAACCATCAAAAGTCCAAGTATTACGCAAATGATTCTAACAGTTGATTTTTTCATTTTATTTCTCCTCAAATTTTATTTTTAGTTGTGGGTCCTTTGGCTTTTTCTTGGAAATTAGAACTCCTGTTGCGGGGATCTTTATTTTTCTATACATTTCCTTTGCCTCGGGATATTTCTTTTCATAATCGGTTAAAACCTTTTTGATTTTTTGATTCTTTTTCAAGTTCATAGCAAACACAACTGTTCCTATTGAGGTTCTTGTTGTCTTTACCGGAATTAGTGATGGTCTAATGAGAATCGCTTTTGATTCAGAGTTTATCATCATTATATATTCATCACTTGTTTCGTATACAATTTTTGCTATTTTTGATGCTTCGCTATATGCCTTTTTAAGCTTTTTTCTCGCACCCTGTGTCTGATATTGGCTCATAGGCACTCTAACTGCTTTACCATTTTCAAAGAAGAAAATAACTCTTTGATTTTCGTCGAACGATGGGTTAACCTTCATAAAGGCAACCTTTTCATCATTATCAAAGTTCAAGTGCTTTGGTACATAAACGCCCATTTCGGACGCCTTGCAAAGATCAAAATCTGACATTTTTGCAAAATAAAGCTGAGCTTTATCTGTAAAGAAGATTACCTCATCCTTGTTTCTGATTTCGCCCTCAAAGATAATTTCGTCATCTTCCTTAATCTTTTGCTCGGAATTACCACGCAAGGATTGCTGTGTGATTTTCTTCAAATAGCCATCCTTTGTAAAGAACAAGTGCGCTGAATAATCCTCTATCATGCTTTCCTTTGAGAAAACCTTGATTTCCTCAGAGTCGATGATTTGTGTTTTTCTTGGCTTTCCGTATTTCTTTTTAATGTCGTTTAATTGCTTAATTATTACCGCTTTCATTTTAAGCTCATCATCGAGCACTGCTTTGATTTCTGCAATCTCCTTTTGGAGTGTGTCGATGTCTTGAAGGCGATTCATAATGTATTCTCTATTTAAATGACGGAGCTTGATATCGGCTATATATTCTGCCTGCTCCTTGTCAACCTCAAAGCCCTTCATAAGATTTGGAACAACGTCCTCATCCTTTTCTGTTTCTCTAACAATCTTAACGGCTGTATCAATATCGAGTAAAATTTTGCCAAGGCCGAGCAAAAGGTGAAGCTTATGGCTCTTTTTGTCGAGGTCGAATATATATTCACGACGCAAGCAATTGGTTCTAAATTTGATCCACTCGGTTAAGATGTCCTTAACACCAAGCTGCCTTGGTGAGCCGTCAATCAAAACATTAAAGTTGCATGGGAAATTGTCCTCAAGAGGTGTAAATTTATAGAGCTTTTGCATAAGCTGATCAGGGTCTGTTCCACGTTTTAAATCAATTGTAAGTTTGAAGCCATTCAAGTCGATTTCATCGCGAACCCCTGTAACCTCTTTTAATTTTCCTGCTTTGAAAAGATCATTTATTTCCTTAATTATAGCCTCAATCGAGGTTGAATAAGGAATTTCTAATATCTCAATACAGTTGGCATCACTATCGAATACATATTTTGCACGAAGCTTTATAGGACCTTTTCCTGTTTCATACACCTTTTTGATTTGCTCTCGGTCATAAACCACAGAGGCACCACCCGGAAAGTCGGGAGCCTTTACTATATCGAGAATTTTTTCAATATCTGTGCGAGGAGAGCGCAAAAGCGCAATAGTCGCATCGCAAATTTCCTGCAAATTGAAGGAGCAAATTGATGAAGCAAGACCAACCGCAATACCTAAATTTGAGGAAACCAAAATGTTTGGAAATGTTGTTGGCAAAAGTCTTGGTTCTTTTGTTGTGCTATCGTAGTTATCCACCATATCGACAGCATCCTTATCAATGCCCGAAAAGATTTCTTGGCAGAAGGTGTCAAGCTTTGCCTCAGTGTATCTTGATGCAGCAAATGCCATATCGCGGCTATATTGCTTACCAAACGAACCCTTAGAATCTACAAACGGATGTAATAGCGATTCATTAGCGGAGGTTAGACGAACCATTGTTTCATATATTGAAGCATCGCCGTGAGGGTTTAGCTTCATGGTTGCACCAACGATATTTGCACTCTTTGTACGGCGTCCGTGCAATAGTCCCATCTTATACATCGTATATAGGAGCTTTCTATGTGCGGGCTTAAAGCCGTCAATTTCAGGGATAGCACGTGATACCATAACGCTAACTGCATATGGCATATAGTTCGTTTCTATCGTTTCTGTTATTGGCTGAAGCATTGGCTCGCTTTCAACATATTTTTTCTTTTCTTGCTTTTTATTAATCTTCGCCATTTTTACCTCCTATCACACGATGCGCGCATGCACGAATCATTCTGTTATAGATTGCTAAGGACTCACCATCATCTTTTGGCAGGTGAGCATAAACGGTGTCAACACCTATGTCGTCTGCTTTACGCAAAAGATTAAAGAGCTTTTTTGTTTGCTTCTTTATATTTTTTTCTTCACCAACGGGTAGCAAATTTTTGTTTTCAAAGGAAGAAATTTCCTCATCGTAACACATAACCCCGCAGTTTTCAGTTTTTTGTTTTTCTTTTACAAATTCTATGAAATTTATATATGTATCATCAATTAAATACAAGCTTGCCTTTGGTGCATAGTGCTTATATTTCATACCAGGGGATAACGCTTTTTCACCAGCCTTCAATTCTTCCTTAACAGCTGATGCAATTTGAACCTTTTTAGACACTCCCTCAAGCATTTTAGGGGTGACCGAGCCTGGACGAAGAATTGTTATTACATCATCCTTGATTGTTATCACCGTTGACTCAACACCAAACTCGGAGTCGCCTCCGTCAAGTATCATAGGAATTTTACCGTTCAAGTCATCATATACGTGCTTAGCACTTGTAGGAGATGGCTTACCTGACGAATTGGCTGACGGCGCGGCAATTGGGATGCCTGATACCTCAATAAGCTTGTTTGCAACCTCATTTTTGGGGCATCTGATTGCCACTGTATCAAGCCCTGCCGTTACCTCACTTGGTATTATATCCTTTTTAGGCAAAATAACCGTCAAGGGACCTGGCATAAAGGCTTTTGCAAGCTCGTAATAAAGTGGGCAGGTATATGCGATATTTTCGGCATCCTCAGGCTTTGAAACGTGTACAATCAAAGGATTGTCACTTGGTCTGCCCTTTGCTGAAAATATGCTTTTGCAAGCCTCACTGTCGTAAGCGTTTGCACCTAAGCCATAAACAGTTTCGGTTGGAAAAGCCACAAGCTTGCCACTGTTTAATAGCTCACTTGCTTCTTTTAAAATATTCAAGTCATCTTTTGTCGCCTTGAAAATTTTAGTTTCCATTTCCCGCTCCTCTGTTTTTAATTGTTTTGTTCGCCCTTTAATTTTTCAGCGGCATCGGCAGTTGCTAATTTTTCAAGCATCTCGCCAATATCTCCGTTCAAAAACGCTTCAAGCGAATAGATTGTAAAGCCGATTCTATGGTCAGTAACTCTACCCTGTGGGTAGTTGTAGGTTCTGATTCTTTCACTACGGTCACCTGTACCAACCTGACTCTTACGCTCGGATGCAATCTTGTCGCTTTGCTCCTGTTGCTTCATATCATAAAGCTTTGCGCGAAGAATCTTAAATGCCTTATCTTTGTTTTTAAATTGGCTACGCTCGTCCTGACACTCAACAACTATACCTGTTGGCTTGTGTATAAGACGAATAGCACTTTCTGTTTTGTTTACGTGCTGACCACCTGCACCGCTACTCTTGCAGGTTTCAACTGTAACGTCACTCATATTGAGCTCGACCTCAACATCCTCTGCCTCTGGAAGAACTGCAACAGTTGCAGTTGAGGTATGGATTCTACCTTGTGTTTCGGTTTCCGGAACTCTTTGAACTCTGTGTACGCCACTCTCAAATTTAAAGCGTGAATATGCACCCTCACCAGAAATTAAGAAGGTAACCTCCTTAAAGCCACCAAGACCAGTTTCGTTAAAGCCGGTAAGCTCGGTTTTAAAGCCGTTTGAGTCTGCATACATCGAATACATACGATAAAGGACAGAGGCAAATAAGGCAGCCTCCTCACCACCAGCACCGGCTCTGATTTCAACGACAACGTTTTTGTCGTCATTAGGGTCCTTAGGAATTAGAAGGAGCTTTAGTTCCTCCTCAATTATAGCGATTCTTTCCTTGCAGTCCTTGTATTCCTCAACGGCTAAGTCATACATTTCTCCGCTTTCCTCATCCATTATGGACTTTGCGCCCTCAAGATCGGAAAGTGTTTTTTTGTATTCTCTATATTTTTCAATAACAGGAGTTAGGCTTTTATACTCCTTCATTGCTTTGGTAAATTCGGCTTGATTGCCGGCTATTTCGGGGTCGGCAAGCGCACCCTCAATTTCAAGGTAGCGCTTTTCAGCCTCGTTTAATCTATTGAACATAAATTATTTTTTCTCCACTAAGTGAATTGCAAAGCCACAAATTTCGTCCTTGAGGTAAATAACCTTCAAGTTGCCCTTTGCATCGTATTTTGCGGTTGCATCATTAAACTCAATGCCTTGCTTTTCAAGGTAAGCCTTTGCGCGATTTGCAAAGTTTGTTGAGATTGCGATGTGACCGTTTTTGCCAAGATATGGCGCGTGCATAAGCTCGTATTCAGCTCCTGCGAATGTAGAGGAATTGCCCTCCTTATATTCAAGACCAAAAAGTGTGCAAAGAAGCTTTGCGCCCTTTGCTGCCTCGTCTTTGTTTTCGCAGTTGATACCAACGTGAGCGAGCTTAAAGCCGAGCATTTTCATAACTGCGTTCTTTGTAAGACGAGTGATTTCCTCAAAGTTTCCAGCCTCGATCAAGGAGTCCTTAACCATAAAGCTACCACCACAAGCAATAATCTTGCCAAACGCGAGGTAATCAAGCATATTTTCATCGTTTATACCACCTGTTGGCATAAACTCAATGCCACCGTAAGGCGCTGACATTGACTTAATCATATTAAGTCCACCTGCTGCCTCTGCTGGGAAGAATTTAACAGCTTTTAAGCCAAGCTCCATAGCTGCCTCAACCTCTGAAGGAGTTGCACAGCCAGGAAGAACAGGAATACCCTTTTCAAGGCAATGCTTGACAACTCTTGGGTTGAAGCCTGGGCTAACGATAAACTTTGAGCCTGCTTCAATTGCCTTATCTGCTTGCTCTGGTGTTAAAACGGTTCCTGCGCCAACGAGCATATCAGGCATTTCCTTTGTGATAACAGCAATTGCCTCTGCTGCACATTCGGTACGGAATGTAATTTCTGCACAGTTAAGTCCGCCTGCGGCCAATGCCTTTGCAAGCGGAAGTGCATTTTCTACCTTTGTAATTTTAATAACTGGAACCAAGCCAAAATCACGAAGCTCTTTTATAATATCCATAATGTCCTCCAATTATTTGCAGAATGCACTGAGTGCCTTGTGAGTTTCATATAGGTCATTCTTTGAAATAACCTCCATTGGTGCGTGCATTGAGAGTACAGGAACACCAAGGTCAACTGTATTTATATTGTGGTTTGCTATGTACATAGCAACTGTTCCGCCACCACCAACGTCGATTTTGCCAAGCTCAGCAGTTTGCCATACGATTTTTGCATCGTGGAAGATTTTTCTAATCTTGCCAACGTACTCAGCGCTTGCATCGTTTGTGGAGCTCTTTCCACCGCCACCTGTGTACTTATTCATAACAACACCACAGTTAACTATTGCGCTATTTCTCTTTTCATATACCTCTGGGTACATTGGGTCATAGCCTGCGCTAACGTCAGCGGATAAGCACATTGAATTTGCTCTTACTACGTTAGGATTGCCTCCGAGGTTCTTTGAAATTTCTTCGATTAGGTCAACAATAAGACGGCATCTCATACCACTAACGCCCTCTGAACCAATTTCCTCTTTATCTGCAAGAACGCACATAATTGTATGCTCGCTGTCCTTATTTTCGATAATTGCTGTGAGTGATGGATATGCACAAACTCTATCGTCGTGACCATACGCACCAATCATTGAGCGGTCAAGGCCAAGGTCTCTTGCCTTGCCAGCAGGAGTAGCGGTAAGCTCTGCGCTTACAAAGTCGCTTTCAGTAATGCCATACTTCTCGTTGAGAATCTTGAGCATATTGAATTTAACCTTTTCGTCAATGTCACCATCAATTGGCTCAGAGCCGATAAGAAGGTTAAGTCCCTCACCTGTGATAGCTGTACCTAAAGGTTTTTGTGATTGCTCTCTTGCTAAGTGTGGGAGCAAGTCGGTAATGCAGAAGATTGGGTCGCCATCATCCTCACCAATTGTGATTTCAATATTTTGTCCATCCATTGTTGTTACAACACCGTGGAGTGCAAGTGGAATTGTAACCCATTGGTATTTTCTGATTCCACCATAATAGTGTGTCTTTAGGTAAGCAAAGCCCTCGTTTTCAAAGAGTGGGTGTTGCTTTAGGTCAAGACGTGGTGAGTCGATATGTGCTGCACAAATTCTAATACCATTTTCGATATCTTCAGTACCTGCAACGAAAGCAAATAGGCTCTTGTCACGGTTGTTATAGTAGTATTTGCCACCCTTTACAATTTCTCCACCGAGAGTATAAGGAACAAAGCCATTTGCCTCAAGCATTTTAATGCCCTCTTTAACTGCCTCACGCTCGGTTTTTGCGTTGTCAAGGAACTTCATATAGCCCTTAGCATATCTTTCAGTTTCCTTAGCTGCTTTCTTTGTACGATTATCGTAAACATTTTCCTTTTTGTAGAAAAGCTTTTTCTTAAGGTCCTTTAATTCTTCGTTTTTATCAACCTTTTTTACATTCTTTTTCATATATTTACTCCTTTGTGATTATTTTTTCATTTACTAATATATTCTCAATTTGAGATTCAAGCTCTATATTTGAATTATCAATAGAATATGTTGAAAGCTTTTTTAGTTCACTATCAGAAAGCTGATTATTCAGCCTCGCTATTGCCTTTTCACTGGTTATACCATCGCGCTTTATGATTCTTTCGAGTTTCATTTCATAAGGGGCGACAACACAAACTGTAAAGTCGCACATTTTATCAAATCCACTCTCAAAAAGAACTGGTGCGTCGATTATAACCGCAATTTTGCCTTCGCTTTTATACTTTGATATTAAATTGTCAGTATCAATTTTTATATAGTGATGAGCGATTTTATCAAGTCTTTCAAGTCTGGCTTTCGCGCCATCTCCCTCAAAAACTATCGTTGCGAGCTTTTTCCTATCAAGCTCACCATTTTCGGTTAAAATTTGAGTGCCAAATTCTTTAACCAAGGCGTCAAGACAAGGTGTACCTTTTTTTGTCGTCGTTTCTCTATATACTAAGTCTGTGTCTATTGTGGGAATGCCATATTTTAAAAACTTTTTTGCGACATAACCCTTGCCCGAGCCACTTGAGCCACAAAGTCCTATTTTTTTCATTATAGCACCTTCTCCCAAGAGCCTGTTTCGTTTGATTTATACGCACATTCAAGAACAGCTTGAACATACGCGCCACTATCAAACGATGGCGAAAATTCGGTTTTATTTTCAACTGAATTTAAAAACTCAAAGTACGAGCCGATATGTCCTCTTAGCCAGCCAATAGGAGCCTTAACCCCTGGGAAAATTCCACCCGGTTGTGGGTAGCGATTAACGCACTCAATTTTTGTATATCCACGTGTGCCAAGTGTGCCGTCTGGCAATGTAGCATCGTAATATTCAAGATAATTCGGTTGCATTAAATCAAAGGCGATTGAGCCCTTTTCACCGTGAATTTCAAAGCGTAAATCGTCATTTGCGCCAGTTGTGATTTTTGAAATCTCTACTGTTCCGTGCGCACCATTTTTAAGGGTTGCGAGCATATAAAAGGCTTCGTCTGCGTTTGTTTGCCATCTTTCCCCATTTACACCTGTGCGAACAGGATATGCGATTTGACTTTTACCAAAAACAAAATCAAATTCACCACATAAATAATAAATCAAGTCAACTGCGTGTGAGCCAAGGTCGAAAAGCACCCCACCACCACAAATATCCTTATCCTGCTTCCAGCCTGCTTTTTTTTGCGTATTTAATGCACTTGAATGCAAATATTTAATACTAAAGGAAAGAATTTTGCCGAGCTTTTCCTCTTTTACTATCTCTTTAGCCTTGAGTATGGGGGATAAGAAGCGATTGTTAAATACAATACCACAAACAACTCCCTTTTCGCGTGCCAAGGTGGCTAATTCCTTTGCCTCACTGTAAGTAACGGCAAGTGGCTTTTCGCAATAAACGTGTTTGCCTGACAAGATTGCCTTCTTTGCAGTTTCATAATGATAAATATTGGGTGTACAGATGTCGACAATATCTATTTCATCATTATAGATAATATCGTCCTCGTTATTTGTAAAAAACGGAATACCAAACTGCTCTGCTGCTTTTTTTGCATTTTCAATATTTTTGGTGCAAACAGAAACAACCTCACATTCAATTTTTGTATTGAAAAAGAAAGGAATATTCTTAATAGAATAAAGATGAGTTTTGCCCATTGAGCCAAATCCCAAAATTCCGATTTTCATACCTTTTTCCTCACTTTTTCACAATATCTTGTGTCAAAAATTGAATTTTTAACATATTTTTACACTTTATTATAACATTTCAAATTTGCTTTTGCAATATCTTTTATAAAATATTATTATAATATTATTAATAATGTAGGGTTTTGTTTGTTTAATCGGTGAAGCAAAAAAGAAACCACCCGTTGAGTGGTTTCTTTCATCTTTAATAATTTAAATTATGCCGCAACCTCAGGCTCTGTTTCTTCTGAGCCGGTCTCTGCGTTTTGTAGTGCCAACATATCAGCGTGTGTTACCTTTGCCGCCTCAGCATCTACTGTAGCGTGGTTGAGGTATGAAATAACCTCGCCTACAACTACATAACCGTTGCAGTGGAGCGCTTGATTTTCTGGCAAGTTATATACCTTAAGTGTTAGCTTATTGTAATTTGTTCCTTGCATTTCAGCCTTTACTGTGTTAGCA
>JAFQOG010000017.1 GCA_017420755.1 Clostridia bacterium
AAGCCGCCCTCTTGGATCGTCGTTGTGTAGTTTGTCCATTGGTAACCAAGTCCGTTATAGGATTGTGTCAATGCAAAGGTAACATAAGCACTGTTTTGTGTCAGATAGTCGGACATGACAAGTTATACCGAGTCCTGCCCGCGCTGCGATTCGGCTTCATAAATAAAGAACTGCACCTTGGCATAATCGGGCATCTTGGGATAGGAATAGTAGTAATAATTGCTTCTGCTGCCCGACACCTTAGAATGATACTCGGCATTCACCCAAACGTAGTCGGTATCGGAATTATAATATTTGACAGAATAATAATAGGCGTTGCTCGTAAAACGAATATAGTTTGCATCCGACGAGGTCGCCGTTACTTCCTTTGAATAGTTGGAGTATTTATCGGTGTAAATGTTCAAAACGGTGGTGCTATCGTCAACCGTCGCATTGTATGCTGCATCGATTCCGTCGCAAGCTGCATAAAGATTATGCGTACCACCTACGATGCTGATGCTTCCGCGCTGATTGCCTTTCTCGGATATGTCGCTATTCGAGGTCTTGATGCAATCGCCGCCCGATGCGATGAGATTGGTGTTGCCGCCCTCAATTTCTACACCATCGTTTCCTTTGAGCGAATTGTCGATACAAGCCACAAGAAGCGTGAGGTTCTTGACCTGCAAATCGTCTTTGGAATGAATACCGTTGTTATTCTCGGAAACAACGGTCAGCTCTCCCTTACCGCCGATCTCAAGGTCAACGTCAGAATGAATTGCGCCAGAATAGAGCGTTTCGTCGGTCGAATCAATGGCAGAACGCATATCGTAAATATAGTTTTTCGTGTCCTTCTTCGCTTTGATCGCAACCTCGTCGCCGCTGATTACGGTGATCGGATTGGTAGAATTGCAGACAAGTGAAAGCCCGTGAAGCTCCAGATCGAATTTGTAACTCTCGCCAACGTCAATAACGATATTACCGCGCAGCTTGCCCGAAATGGAATATACGCTTTCTTCACCTACCCCGGTAAAGGTCAGCGTTGTTCCTTCAAGCTTATAAGCGCCCTGCGTTCCCGAAACGCACTCAACTGCGATATCGGTGGACTCTCCCTCAAAATAACCGTCGTATGCGCCGAGATCGTCGAGCGACTCGCCAAAGCTCTTGTTATCGTCACCGAGATCTGCTGTCGTTCCTTGTTCCTCGGGATTTTGGTAACCCTCGTTTTCGCCTTTCTTTTTACTACAACCCATTAGTAATAAAGTCAAACACAAAAATATTGCTATCAATCTTATTTTCATAATCTTCTCCCTTGCATCAAAGTTCCGCTAGAACGCCTGATGAGTCGGCAACTATCTGTATCGAAGTAGATATTTCGTATTGTCGTTCTGCCATACTTGTCAAGCTCCATATACGGCGACATTGCTTCACGTATCTTTTCCTTTTGTTTGAGCGTCAGCATATACTTCAGCTCATACCGCTTGAATACCGTTTGAATCGCCATACGATAACCTCCTTTCCCATTTTACAAGGGGATTATATCATGGCTCGCTAAAGATAGGCTAAATATTTGAGGGTAAGCGTTAAAAAATGTCAAATTGCTTTCTTTTTTTGAAGAAAAAAAGAGCCGACCATCATAGCCGACTCTTCGTAAAAAGCTATTCATTACATCATCACCGTCTCCTCGCTGCCGTTTGTGAAGGTGAACGAAATTCGGTCACTACAAGGCGGGATGTGTTCGCACTGACTTCTCTATGCGACTTTGGAGGGCAATGAAAAATCCCGCCGCAGATTTTTTGTGTGGTAGGATTTGTACCCTTTGAGACTATCCTGATAGCATTTATTGCTTTAAGGTTGAAAAAGAACATGCTTTATGGTAGAATTAACATATCAAGGCAACTGTACTAAATTTACCACAAAAGGATTGTTAAAAATGAAATCTGCTTATGAACACAACAAAGAATTGATAAAGAGAGTTACCCCGTCGATGTCCTATGACGGCGGCGACCTTCAAAAATGGAGAGTCGCAGCCAAAAATAAGCTTGCACAGCTTTTGGGCATGGATAAGTTTGAAAGGGTAAACCCAGAATTTAACGTAGAATATCAAAAGAAAATAGACGGTGCGACTGAAATTAGATTTACCTATCAAAGTGAAGCAGGTTACCGTGTTCCCTGTCACCTTTTGCTTCCCGACGGGATTGAAAAGCCACCGCTAATGATATGTCTTCAAGGACACTCTAAAGGAATGCATATTTCCTTGGGTAGGCCTAAGTTCGAAGGAGATGAAAAATCCATAAGCGAGGGTGACCGAGATTTTTGCGTAAGAGCCGTCAAGGAGGGCTTTGCGGCAGTTTCATTAGAGCAAAGAAACTTTGGCGAATGCGGTGGAGATGAAAACGGACCGAGGTGCTATGAATCTACTATGACTGCTCTTCTTATGGGAAGAACAACTGTAGGTGAACGTGTGTGGGACGTGTCAAGACTTATTGATGTAATTGAGAACGAGTTTGCTGATAAAATCGACACAAAGAATATTTGTTGTATGGGAAACTCCGGTGGGGGTACTGCCACGGTTTACGTTGCAGCCTTGGAGGACAGAATCGTCTTGGCAATGCCATCCTGTGCAATGTGCACATTCAAGGATTCCATCGGTGCAATGACCCATTGTTCCTGCAATTATGTGCCGAAAATATCGGAATATTTTGATATGAATGATCTTATGGCAATGGCATGTCCTAAATATTTTATTCAAGTGTCAGGAATTGAGGATACAATCTTTCCGTTGTTTGGTGCCGAGCAGGTTTACGAAAAAGGAAAGCAGGCTTACGAGTCACTTGGAAACGGTCATCGTTGTACGCTTGTTAAAGGAAACGGTGGACACAGATTTTATGCCGATGATGCATGGCCGATTGTACACAAATATATTTTTAATTAGCAAAGCATTTTTAGAACACCACGCGGAGCCGGCTTTTAATTAAGATTGACCTGCAGTGCCGTTTGGTGTTCTTTTTTGGTTCAACTCAAATCCCGCCTGCCTTCTATAGCAATGATGTTAATAACAATCTGTAAAATCAAAACGGGAGGAGCAAGCCCCTCCCCTACTGTTATAATTTACTTCCATATCCAAAATAAAAAAGACACCCGATGGGTGTCTTTTTATTATTTCTTTGGAGTTACTCCTGGAATTTTAAAGCGTTTTTTAGGGCGCTTTGCGACAAGCACTACTGCTAATGAAGCACTAACCAAAGCGACCAAGGAAACAGCGCTAATTGATATAATAAAGCCAACATTTATTTCCTCGCAAAGGACAATAATTTCAAGATCCTCTGTCATTTTTTCAATTAATAGCTGACCGTTTTCAAGCTTTGTTTGCTCACCATTGACAAAAACGCGTGAAACCTGCCAACCCTTCTCTGCTGAAAATGTAAGGGCTCTTGATTCGCCATATATTACATCGTTAAGCGAATTATCACAGCTTACACTTCCATTTCCATTCATTTTGATGGTGATATCAAGCTTTTGTGGCTCATATTCAACCCTTATGGTTTGGTTTTGGGTAACGCCTGTGAAGGTATAGCTTGAAACTGCGCCAACTGATACACCGTTTATCAAAACATCCTTTATTTGATAACCTACATTTGGAATAAATGTATAGATGACGGAGTCTTGATTAGTAATTGTATTACCTTCAGTTGGAGCTTTTACTACTCCGTTTTCAGACGGCTCTATGGTGACTGTGTATTGCTTTAATGTTGGTGCAAACACTGCTGTATAGGTTACTTCCTCTTTTACGCTATCAATAAATGGTGTCCATCCAACAAACGTATAGCTATAGCGCTCATCATCTGGTCTGGTTGGATATACAATATCGCCATTTTCGTTTTCATTATAATAAACAGGCACATCTCCATAATAGTAATATTCGTTATAGATTTTTGTTCCGTCCCAGTTTACCCAATGAACTGTATATTCTTGATATTCTCTGGTAGCTGAAACACTGCCTATTCTCGGGCTTTGCGCGTTTACATATATCGCTCTTCTGTACCAGCCTCCACCAATATCCTCGTAAGAGCTTGGAAGAACATAACAGTATATATTTGTATCTTCTCTCTTTTTCACGAATAAATAAACAACTTGACCTGCATCATAAGTTCCAGATCCCTTTTCGCCACTTTTTGCATTTTTGTCAGTTGACAAATAGTGGTCAAGAATATTTGTGCCTGCCGTATAGCTTAATTTTACTTCCTCAATTAAGGTTTTAACGGCTGAATCAACGTTTATTTCGAGGAACTTAGCACTTTTAGAAACAAAGACGTTCTTTGTAAAGACTCCCTTTTCCAAAGGCGTATAATTTCCAATGTTTTCTAAGATATAGGTATATCCGTTTTCGTCATCAAAAACCTCAACAACCAATTTAATTGTTACAGCGTAAACAAGCTTTCCGTCCGGAATCAAGATGCATTCTCCGTCACGAAATCTTTTCTCTTCTCCGTTTATCGTTGTTGTCATATATGCGTCCTTGATGTTTTCGCCCTTATTAAGAACAAGATATATTCCCTCTGAAAACGTTACGTCTATTGAAATGTCCTCATTAATATTTTCAAAGGTCAAGCCATCGTTTGATATTTCCTTTAGCTTCTCAATTGAAACAGGCACACCGTTGATTTTAACCTCCGAGATACAATGGCCTGTGTCCGGCTTTAGATTGTACCAAACGGTCTCTCCTGCCTCGACGTATATTTTTTCACCCATATTGCATGAGCCATTGCCATTAATCTTCAAATCTATTTCTTTATAGTCAACCTCTTCCCAATGGGCGTATACGAAAACAGCATTTGAGTTTTTATAGTAGGCGTTATAATATCCACTTGCCAACAGCGTCGGATTTTCACCCATGTGGATAATATCATCCCAATCTATATAATATAGATCTCCGTCCTTTTTAAGTGGTCTTGAGCCGTTTCCGTAATCTAAATACCAGCCTGCAAAGGTATACCCCTCACGCGTTGGCTCGTATAGCATTATGTCGGTTGTGCCGTTTGCCAGCTCCATATGATAATTCTTTTGATGATTAACGCCGCCGCCTAAATCATAATACACATAAACCGGCTGAAGTGTTGAGTCCTCATAATATTCGAAATTGAAATTATACGTCAAATCAAAGCCTGAATTTGATTCTATCGTATGCTTCCAAAGATACGTGCCGTCCTCCCCAATTTGATAAGTAATACTTGGAATTGACATATTTTTATCGGAATAAACGGAGGTTTCGGTTTGTAAAAACGATACTGTTCCGTTTAGCTTGTTTGTATAGATAACGTAGTTTTTATTAGGCTCTGTATAGCTATATAATTCAAGGTCGCGACCTGTATTAAAGCCAAGACTGTTATTGTCGTAATCAAATTCAATTTCCTCACCGACAAGACCGTAGGTTACAAAGAAATTGTTTAAATACGTATCGCTCTTTTGACCGTTGCCATAGCTTACAAGCACCTTATATTGACCGTAGTCAGCGTTTTCCTTTGATATATAAAAGCGCTTTGCATCGTTATCAATGCTAATATTGAAGTCACCTGTAACGTTTTGACCGTTTAGATATATATTTATATCGGTTATGTAAGCTCCATCGGATGCAACGTATGAATATTCCAAGCTTACATCGTCATAAAAAATATTTTTCTGCTTTGTCAACGCATCTTCAGCGGTATAGTCGCCATAATATTTTCCCTTAAGATTTGTCGGATAACTGTAACCGTTTTCTATTTTATCGTAAAAATAAAAATCCTTTGTTGTATCAGTTGAATATTTATATCCGTATATTGAATAGCTGTTTTTATCGTCATAGAAAATGTAGGAAATGCCGTCCTGCCCCGACGTTTCGGTATAAGAGTTTAAAATGAGCCACGCGCCCTTGAAAACGGTTGGTGTGTCCGAGCCGTTTAAATAAAATTCTCTTTCGTAATTATCATCCCATCCAATAACAGATACCGCATGTGCAGAATTTGTGTTTGTTTGGTTTGGGGTTAAATAATATGAGCCGTCTCCGCCATCCAAAAATCCGCTTCTGAAGCTAAATGACATATAAATGCTTCCGTAGTCCATTATATGCTCTTTTATTTTATCAATGTTTGTTTTTGAATAGCTTACGTTTGTCATACAATCAGACAAGTGATTATCAGCATACTTACTATAAAAATTATAATAGTTTTCAGCATTTTCATTTACCATAATATAGGAATTTATATACGGCAAATCACATTCCAGCATAATGCCTGACTCTTTGATTGAGTTATAGTGAGTTGATATGCTTCCGCCGGCACCAAGCTTACTGTAGCTTGAGCGATTATAAGCCGCGAGACCAACCCAAAGCTCAGAAAAATCATAATATTCGCCTGTTGCCTTCATTATAGCCGTTGACATAGCCATGGTTGAGGCAAAGTTCCAGCAGTATCCGTGCTTATCCTGGTTTTGCGCATAAATTATATATTCGTCACGCATACAATATTCGGACGGAAATTCTCTGCTTTGCTCCTCTTCATCCGGAAACAGATTCTCTATTTCGTCATCAAGCGTCGGGTCTTTAATTATTGAATCGTCAATTGACGGACCTATTATCGGTTTCTTTAAATCCTCCAAAATAAAGTCCTTGTCCAAAAGCTCGTTTTTTATAGGGATCTCGATTGGACTTTCAATTATCGCTCTCGAAGCACCATAGGCAAGTCCTGTAAACGAGGTGCTCAAAATTAAAAGCGTTAATATAAAGCAAGCAATTGATTTTAATTTCATTTCTTTTTCCTTTATCTTTTATTAATAATCTATAATATTATTGTACCACTAAAAAAGCCAATGTCAAGATAATATTAAAAGACACCTTACTCGGTGTCTTTTATTTGGCTATAATTACTCTTCGTTTTCTTGTTCGTTTGGCAAAAAGTCTATTTTAGGCTTTTCTTTTCTTGTCAGCCAATCGAAAAAATGTCCGACCAGTAAGCCTAAAACAAGTGTTCCAAGCACACCGACAAGATAAGCAATCAAGGTTGCCTCAAAGCTACCAAATATGTCAATAAAGTAAATCGAATAATTACCATACATATCCATTCCAAAATTGGAACGATGGAAAGCAAGATTCAAGAAAATACCAAATCCTATGGATGCATAAATAAATACTGCTGCTTTTCTAAACGATTGCATGTTTACCTTTACTTTATTTGAAAGTATTAGATAGAATCCGTAAATAGCCATAATTAAGTGGCAGGTCGCCTCGCTCACGTGTATAGCCTTTGTATCCTGGTGATAGTTAAATATGTACTCAAACTCAGGGCTGACAAACATAGCAACAAACATTCCAAAGCTAAGCATTGCGATTGCACTGTATGCATAATCCTTTAGCTTCTTGCTCATAAGCGGAGTTAAAAGTATGATAGTGCAAATGTATGGGCTTATATTATCAAATGTCATAAAGCCGTTTCTTAATCCATTATGCTTGAACATTGCATAATTCCAGCTGAAGAAAAATGCTGCGCATGCACATATCATCAATGGATTAATAATAGGATTGTTTAGCCTTTCACGGAAAAAGCACATAAGAAACATTGAAATAAAGAATACGACTGCGAGTATGCCAAGCATGTGCATTATGTGCATACTTACTGCCACCCCTCATCCTTTTCAAATCTTATAGGTGGGCGAATAACTACATTATTATAATTATATGTAACATTAGCGCTACCTGCCCAGCCTTCTTCCCATCCCTCAGGGGTTGCTGTTTGAACAAATCTTGTCTTAATGGTTAAATTATCACAACCATTAAATGCGCCTGATTTTATTGTTATAAGGCTTCTTGGCAATGTTATCGTCTCTAACGCAGTGCATCCCTCAAATGCGCCAGCTTCCATTTCTAAAAGTCCTTCGTAGAATGTAACTGCTTCAAGGGCTGTGCATCCCGAAAACGCATTTTCACCAATTTTTGTTATTGATTTTGGAATTGTAATTGTAGTAAGTGAGGAGCAATCCTTAAACGTGTTTGCACCAATTTCAGTAATGCCATTTGGTATTACCACTTCCTTAAGCTGGGTACATCCCTCGAACGCACCAGCGCCAAGCTCTGTAATTTCGTTATTTAAAACGACCCTTTCAAGTGAAGTACATCCCTTAAATATTCCGTCACCAATGGTTGTAACTGTTTTAGGAATTTCAATTTCTGTAAGAGATGTGCATCCTGAAAATGCCTCATCACCTATATAGAAAATACCATCAAGAAGATATATCTTTGTTATTCCGTCACGGTCAGAGAATGCATTTTTTGTTATACCGAGTATTTTTTTATCTCCGTAATATGCACCTAAATAAACCTCTCCACGCAAATATTCAAATGAGCCCGAAATTTCTGCAAAATTTTGGTTCTTCTCTGTTTGATATATAATACCTGGTGTGGTTTCATATTCCCATACCGCCTCAATTACCATATCCTTGGTAACTTGCTTTACTGACGAGCTCCATCTTAAAAGATACGCGCCGTCCTTAACTACCACAGGTGGTGTTGCATCCTGTCCCCTTGTAACTGTTTGCTCAAGTGAGCCACTAATAAGAGTTCCTCCATTAAGATCGAACTTAACAGTATAGCTCTTTTTGCCTGCGTAGAACACAAGCACCAGTAAAATTGACACAACTAAAAACAAAATAGCAAAAGCGATTATTATTTTAAGTTTGCCCTTGTGTTTTTCTTTCATTCTTTTGCCCTTTCATAATTTAAAATCTCATAACACTTTTATTTTATCATACGATTAATGGGAAATTATGAACAAATTGTAACAGAATCGAAAATAATTGACAATTTTCGCTTGTAATTTTTTCCTTTTAGCTCTATAATGTATTTAACTCTACAAAATTTAATACCAAATGGGAAGGATTTTATGAAGAAATTTGGTTTTGTTTTACTGATTATATTGACTTTTATTTTACTGGCTTCTTGTGGTAATTACCAAGAGTTAACCGAAAAGGATAAGCTTGACACCGAATGGGAAAGCAAGGGAACAACTGAATATATTGTAAACAAAGCAACTTATTCGTATCATCTATCAGATTGCTTTTTTGTAAAAAGCATCAAAGAGGAAAACAAAATAATCACAACTGATATTGATTTTTTAATTGAGCATCAATATAGCCCTTGCAAGAAATGTATTAAAAACGAACAGTAAAAAAGCACCGAAAATCGGTGCTTTTTTTATTATTGAAGTGTTGGATAATCCTTAAATTCTACGACTGCCTCTCCCTTTAATCCATCGGATTCAAAAACGATTATCTCGTTTTCTCCCTCCTTTAAGATTGAGGCTGGCACATATAAGCTAACCTGTGGGCCAATTTCCCAATATCTTCCGATATTAAAGCCGTTAATAACAACAAAGCCCTTTTTGAAATTGTCAAGATAGAGGAATGTGTCTGCCACAGTATCAACAGTAAAGCTACCACGCATAAAGCAAGATGGCTCGTTAAACTCCTTGCCATACTCAAGAAGTGAAAGGTTGTCCATTGGCATAGGATATGCATTCCAGTTGAAGTGTATTATATTATCACCCATCAAAAATCTACCGGATATTCCCTTTTTGCGCATCATTTTAGGTCCGAAATTAGCGCGTCCCATATTCTCAACTAAAATGGTTAGAGTATCGCCCTTCTTTGCGTTAATTGTTGTTTTGAGTGCGTCATCATTTATGTAAACAATTCCTTGAAGTATATCATTGATATAAACATGCGCACGGTCACCAATTTCAGCAAAGGTAACTGTTGTATTTTGATAATCGCGATTCAAGGTTGTGGTGTATGCAATATAGCCATAGCCTTGACCATACCACTCCATATTTTTTGGAACATTAGAGAAAATAGGACTTGAAATTTTATCAAGGTTGTTAAAAAGTCCAGCCCTTTCGGTCAAATATGCTTTGCCATATGCTCTTTTTTCTCTGTTCTTCGGAATCTCTGGCAGCTCCTTGCCTATATGCTTTTTAATGACCTCTCTTGCCATTTTGTATTTTTCAGTAATGTCGCCACATTCGGTCAGCATAGCGTCGTAGTCATAGCTTGTAACATCCGGCTTAAATTTGTCATAGTGGTTTGCGCCACTTGTAAAGCCAAAGTTTGTACCACCGATAAACATATACATATTTAAGCTTCCCTTGGTTAGCATATCGTCAATAACCTTGGCATAATCCTCTGCGCTTGTTTTATGATGGAAGCCATCTCCCCAAGCATCAAACCAACCATTCCACATTTCCATACACATTTTTGGGGAATTTGGGAAAAGCTTATCGTGAGCTCTAAAGTTGTCCTCTACGCGAGAGCCAAAGTTTAGTGTTGGCAAGCATCCCTCAATTGTTCCATCAAGCAAATTAACCTCGCTTGTTCCGTCGGATGTAAAAAGAGGAACATCGATGCCGTGCTTTCTATAAATATCATATAAGCTTTTCAGGTATTCTTTGTCATCGCCATAATATCCATATTCGTTTTCACATTGAAGCATAATTATAGGTCCGCCGTTTGTGAAAAGCAAATCGCGAATTTGGTCGAACATAGCACTAAGATAAGCCTCGAAATGCTTCATATAGGTTGGATTTGAGCATCTGATTTCCATATTCTCCATTTCGAGCAACCACCAAGGAAGTCCACCGAATTCCCATTCAGCACAAATATATGGACCTGGTCGAACTATAACCATAAGTCCCTCTGCCTCAGCAGTTTTTACAAATTTTCTTATATCAAGATTTCCGGAAAAATCAAATTCTCCTATCTTTTTTTCGTGCATATTCCAAGCACAATAGGTTTCAACGCAGTTTAGCCCCATAGCCTTCATCTTTTTAAAAATATCGCTCCAGTTGCCTGGCATATTTCTAAAATAATGAACTGCACCTGAGATGATTTTTATTTTTTCTCCATCCTTATAAAAATCCTTGCCATCAATTTTGAAATCCATAATTTCACCTCTTTAATTTGTTATATTTATATTCTATCATATAAAAAATAAAAATTCTACAAATATATTAAAATAAAGGATGCTTTTTGACTTTTTTGATGGTATAATTACTTATAGAAGGGATGGTGATAAGTAATGTCTGCCTGGATTTGGCTACCAAGCGACAAGTATCCAAAAAATCAAACAACCTTTTATAATTCTCTCTCCCCTATCGGCGACGGAAATTACACAGTTTGCTCTTTTTCCAAAATATATGATTTTGGGCGCGTGCCAAAATCGGTTGAGCTCGTTTTTTCCGGCGACACCGCCTTTTATCTTCGCTGTAATGGGGAGGATATCGCTCGCGGTCCAGCTTACTCTGGTGGAGATTTTTTAAACAACGATAAAAAAAGAAGCGATTATTATGCATTCAAAAGTGTCATTACACCAAAGGATACTTATCTTGACTTTTTCGCTCTTGTTCGGATGAAGCCTTATCACATTTGTGAATATTCTCGCGGTGCTGGTGGCTTTTTCCTTTCTGGTGTTGCTTATTTTGAAAATGGCGATTCTGTCAAATTTTCAACGGATTCCAACTGGGACATTACATTTTTACCATCATATAATAGTCCAAAATGCTACGATGGCGCAATAAAAAATGACGCACCCACAAAGGCAGAAATAAAGGCAGACATTTGGAAGCCCGAAATTGCGACCATCCAACCATGCAAAACAGAAAATCTTGTAAAATACACCTACAAGCTCTGCGCTGGCAAATCCATAAAGGAAACAAAGGAGCTTGATAAGGTTTATGCTGGATTTTTAAAAATACGCGCAAAGACCTTGGGGGATATAACCGTTAATATAAATGCCTTTGAGCGTGAGGAACGCTATTTCCTTTCATATTGTAAATTTACCGAAGACAGCGAATATTATAGCCTTGAGCTTGCTTCCGTCGGCGGCTTTGACATTGAAATTTCAAACCAATCAAGCTGCGATGCAGAGATTGAAATTTCCTTTGATGCCTCATTCTATCCTATAATTAGCTTTGCCCAAACTAAGGTTAGCGACAAGGAATTAGAGGCGCTTTTGGAAATTTGCACACACACCTTGAAGTATTGCCGTCAATCACACCATCTTGATAGCCCTAAGCACTGCGAGCCTCTTGCCTGCGTTGGTGATTACTATATTGAGATGCTTATGACTGCATTTTCATATGGAGATTTTTCTCTTTGTGAATTTGATATTTTGCGTATAGCACGAACCATGGAGGAAAACGACGGACGGCTTTTCCACACAACATATAGCTTGATTTTTGTTAATATGATCTACGAATGCTATATGCTAACAGGAAACAAGGACATTCTTTTAAAATGCAAAAAAGCACTTGATTTACTTTTTGATAGATTTAAAACGTATATTGGTGAAAACGGGTTAGTTGAAACTCCTCCTGACTATATGTTTGTTGATTGGCTCTTCCCTGACGGAATTTCAACACACCACCCACCAAAGGCGCTCGGTCAGACTTGTCTTAACCTATTCCTTTTTGGAGCTTTAAATACAGGCTCTAAAATATATAATGAGCTTTTATGCAAAAAACAAGCAAACCTCTTAAAAACCGAGGCTATATGCCTTAAAAATGCGATTTTAAACAATCTCTATGACAAAGAGCGCGGCCTTTTCTTTGAGGGCTTAAACACCGAAACCCCTGAGCATCTTTTATACCAATATATGCCAAAGAATGTTGAAAAAAGATACTATCGTCGTCATGCAAATATTTTGGCGTGCTATTTTGGTATTTTAGAAAAAAATGAGTGTAGGGCGCTTCTTGAAAAAATATATAATGACAACTCACTTGGCGAGGTTCAGCCATACTTTATGCATTTTTGGCTCGAAGCAATTTTAAGAAACGGGCTATCAAGCAAATATACCCTTTCCCTTTTGGAGCTGTGGAAAGCATCTATAAAGGAATGTCCAAAGGGTCTGGTTGAGGGCTTTTATCCACCCGAGCCATCGTATAAATTCGATTATTCCCACGCTTGGGGAGGAACGCCTCTTTACTCCTTGCCAATGGCAATTTGCAACCTCGAAATTTTAGAGGCAGGATTTAAAAAAATCAAATTAAAGCCCACTCTTTTATCACTCGATTATGCACACGTTGAAATCCCTACTCCTTTTGGCCTTATATCAATAGATATAAGCAATGAGAATGAAACAAAAATCATCAAGCCAGACGAAATTATAATTGTTGACTAAGTCAAAAAACAGCCGTCGATTAAAAAATTCGACGGCTGTTTTTTTCTATTTAAATGTGTATTATTTATGAATTTTCAATTACAAAGGGGTTAATTTTGCCCGTTTTTCGCCCTCTTTCCGCTTTTAAATCCTCATTTTCATTGAATATTAAACCAAAATATGGTAAAATGTACATAAGAATTTTTTCTTTTAGAAAGTAGATTTTTTATGGATAAAAAGAAAAGAAAAAAGAAGCAAAAATGGATAAAGCCGAGGCACACCTTTTTTAGAAATATACTTTATCCTTTTATTGGACTTCTTAGCAAAATCAAATACCACATCAAGGTTAAAAAACACAAGGATAAAAGACAGTATTTGATAATAGCAAATCATCAAACTCCGTTTGACCAATTCTTTGTTGGAATGTCCTTTAAAAGGCATATATATTTTTTAACCAACGATGACCTTTTTTCAAACGGCTTTGTTTCGTGGCTGATTGATTACTTAGTTAAGCCCATTCCAATTAAAAAGGGCACAACTGATGTAAAAGCAGTTTTAGACTGTAAGCGCGTTGCAAAGGAGGGTGGCTCAATCGCCATATTCCCAGAGGGCAACCGTACATACAGCGGAAAAACTGAGGAAATCAAGGATACCATTGCCCCATTTGCAAAATCTCTTGGTCTTCCATTGGCAATCTATCATATTACCGGCGGATATGGTGTTTTACCACGCTGGGGCGATAAGACTCGACGTGGAAAAATGGAATCTTATGTTTCCGAGATTATCGAATATGATGACTATAAGGATATGACAAATGAGGAATTATATAAGCTTATTTGCGAAAAGCTTTATATAAATGAAGGCAAGCTTGATAGAAGCTATTATTCTAAAAGGAATGCTGAGTATCTTGAAAGAGCAATTTACTACTGCCCTGAATGTGGACTTAGCGAATGGGAAAGCACGGGCGACATAATTAAATGTAAATCCTGCTCTCTTACTGTTAAATATCTGCCAACCAAGGAGCTTGTTGGTGTGAACCGCGAATTCCCTTACAAATTCGTAAACGATTGGTATGATGCGCAATGCAAATTTGTTCGCGGGCTTGACTTATCACCTTATAGCGATACTCCGATTTTTGTGGACACAGTTAACCTTTCAGAGGTTATTCCTTGTAAAAAGAAGATTCCTATTGGTAAAAACGTAACACTTTCAACCTATAATAATAGATTAGAAATAAATTTGGAAAATGAAACAATTGTGGTTCCCTTCTCTAAAATCACCTCTATGGGGGTTCTGGGTAGAAATAAATTAAACTACTATTTTGATAAAAGAGTATTCCAAATTAAGGGCGTTTCTGTAAGATTCAATGCTCTTAAGCATCTAAATATATATCATCATAGTATTAACATTCAAAAAGGAGAAACTGAATATGGAACTCTCGGGCTTTAATGCTTGGGGGATTGTCAATATAATTGCTGTTTTGCTAATAAGCTTGCTTGTGGCAAACATACTAAAAAGACGAATTCCCCTTCTTAAAAAATCACTCATTCCAACATCCGTTTTAGCCGGAAGCTTGCTTCTTATAATATCGTCAATATACACAATTATAACAGGCGAATATATATTTGAGCTTGAATTTTTTGGTTCACCATCAAAGGAAGCACTTGCCGCGGTTGAAGCCGGCATCATTGATGCTAATGATTTATCTCTAACCGGTCTTGAGCTTCTCGAAATCATAACTTACCACGCATTAGCTCTTGGATTTATTGCTACTGCCTTTAAGCCGGTTAAGGAAAAGCTCTCTAAAAAACGCAGTGTTGAGGTTTTTAACTCCGGTATTACAACAGTTTCAACATATCTTTTACAAGCTGTAATCGGTATAACCATTACTACAATTGCGGTTCTTATCGGTGCAAACAAGCTTGGTCTTACAAACTATGCCGGTGTCATTCTCGCCTTCGGATTTGGTCAAGGTACAGGTCAAGCAATGAACTTCGGTCAGCAATATCAAAATATTAATCAAGCAGGCGGCACACAGGTTGCCGGTGCTGAAACCTTGGCACACGGACTTGATTTTGGTCTTTCTATTGCATCACTCGGCTTTATCTCAGCTGCTATTGGTGGCGTAATTTTCTTAAATATTTTGAGAAGGCGCACCCACAAAAAAATCGCAAATGATGAATTCGCTGAAACAATGACAATGGATAAAATTCAAACATCTAAGGAGATTCCTATGGAAGCCTCCGGTGTTGACAAAATTACACTTCAAATTGCATTCATTTTAGGCTCATATTTCGCAGCCTACGGTATCATATTTGCTTTAGGTAAAATTTTGCCTGGAATGAAGGGCGTTATTTATGGCTTTAATTTCCTCATTGGTGTTTTGGTTGCAACCGTTGTTTGCTTCGTTTTAAGATTCTTAAAGAAAAGGCGCGTTATTGAGCACGAATATATAAACCACTTCTTGATGAAGCGCTTAGCCGGATTTTTCTTTGATATTATGATTATTGCCGGCATGGCTGCAATCAAGCCTGATACTCTCGGAAAATACTGGCACGTTCTTCTTATTATGGGTGTTGTCGGTGCAGTTGCTACATTCTTCTATTTGCGATTCATTTCGAAAAAGCTATTTCCAGAATATAAGGACGAACAGTTTTTGGCTACTTATGGAATGCTCACCGGAACAGCAAGTACAGGTATTATCTTGCTCCGTGAATGGGATCCAAAGTTTGAATCACCCGCAGCTGACAACTTAGTTTATCAAAACTTCCCTGCTATTGTTTTCGGCTTGCCGATTATGATTGTCGCGGCGCCTAATGTAATAGCGGCACATCCATTCTTGATTTACGGAATTTTGTTTGCATTCTTTATTGTTATGAATATTGTTCTTTTCCGTTCGTTTATATTTAAAAAGCGAAAGAAAAAGAAGCAGACAGAAGAAAAAGCTGAATAGAAAAAAGCGACTCCCAAGAGTCGCTTTTTTAATTACATTTTGCTTAAATATTTGTTTACGCTTGAAAGCTTTACACAAAGTGTAAAAAGCTCTGTCGCAACAATAAGGTCAGAAAGTGGTGGATAGGATGGAGCGATTCTGATGTTTGAATCCTGTGGGTCCTTACCATATGGGTAGGTTGCGCCTGCATCTGTCATCACAACGCCTGCCTTTTTACATTTTGCAACAATATCCTTCGCACATCCCTCAAGAGAATCAAAGGAGATAAAGTAACCACCCTTTGGCTCGGTCCAAGTACCAATTTCAAGACCTTCAAGCTCTCTTTTTAGGATTTCTATAACAGCCTCAAACTTTGGACGGAGAATGTCGGCGTGTAGTCTCATATGCTCTACCATACCGTGAATGTCGCCAAAGAATCTAACGTGACGAAGCTGGTTAACCTTATCGTGACCGATTGTTTGAACGGTTAATTGAGCCTTTATGTCGTCGAGGTTGTTATGTGATGATGCAAGTGCTGCAATACCTGAGCCCGGAAAGCTTATCTTTGAGGTCGAAGCAAATTTGTAAACGAGGTCAGGGTTACCTGCTCTTTTACATTCAGCCAAAATCTCAACAAGGTTGTCTTGCTTGTCATCATATAAATGGTGAATTGTATATGCGTTATCCCAGTAAATTCTGAAGTCCTTAGCTGCAGGCTTTAATCTTGCAAAGCGACGAACTGTAAGGTCAGAATATGAATAGCCTTGTGGGTTTGAATACTTTGGAACACACCAAATGCCCTTGATTGATTCATCGCTTGCAACAAGCTTCTCAACCATATCCATATCAGGGCCGTCCTTTGTCATTGGAACATTTATCATCTCAATGCCAAAGTATTCGGTAATTCTAAAGTGTCTATCATAACCTGGCACAGGACATAAAAATTTAACCTTGTCAAGCTTTGACCAAGGGGTAGAGCCCATAACGCCGTGTGTCATTGAACGTGCGATTGTATCGTACATTACGTTAAGGCTTGAGTTGCCATAGATTATGATTTGGTCAGATGGAACCTCCATCATATCGGCAAGAAGCTCTTGCGCCTCCTTAATGCCGTCAAGAACACCATAGTTACGGCAGTCAGTTCCGTCATCGCAGGTTAAATCACTATCTGCACCTAAAACGTCCATCATACCCATTGAAAGGTTTAGTTGCTCAACGCAAGGCTTTCCTCTCGCCATATTGAGCTTTAAATCCTTTGCTTGGTATTCTTTATATTTTGCCTCAAGCTCTTTTTTAAGGGCTTGGAGCTCTTCTTTTGTGAGTTCACTATATTTTTTCATATTTTCTCCTTCAAAGGGATTGAGTTTGCGTGCAGCTCCGCCTTGGAACAGAAGGAACAAGTTAGACAAGGCGTGCCACACTGCACTTCATTTTGGGGATTTAGAACCAAGCTATGCTAGGCGCTTTGGGACTGAAGTAACAAGTTAGACAAGGCGCACCGTAAGGCGAGCTTTGAAGGCTATGTTTCCCATAGTCGAAAAGCGAGATGCGGAGCAACGCAGTATAACGATGTTAATTCAGTTCCAAATTAGAACTCGGCAGAGCCGGTTGTTCTTGGATAACTCTCAACGTCTCTAATATTAGCAACACCGGTGATATACATAATAAGTCTTTCAAAGCCGAGACCAAAGCCTGCGTGCTTAGTTCCACCGTACTTACGAAGCTCGAGGTACCACCAGTAGTCATCTTCGTTTAGGTTGAACTTTTCCATAGCCTTGAGTAAGTAATCAAGGCGCTCTTCTCTTTGAGAGCCACCAATAAGCTCGCCAACACCAGGAACAAGCATATCCATAGCGGCAACAGTCTTTCCGTCATCGTTTAGACGCATATAGAATGCCTTGATGTCTGCTGGGTAGTCGGTAACAAATACCGGCTTACCAAATACCTCCTCGGTAATATATCTTTCGTGCTCGGTTTGGAGATCGATACCCCACTTAACTGGGTATTCAAAGCTCTTACCGCTATTTTCAAGGATTTCAATAGCCTCAGTATAAGTTACGTGACCAAAATCGTTTGAAACAAGGTTGTTTAGACGGTCGAGCAAGGTTGTATCAACAAATTTATTGAAGAACTCAAGCTCAGCCTTGCACTCTTGCATAACGTACTTAACAACGTATTTAATCATATCCTCAGCAAGACGCATATCATCAGCTAAGTCTGCAAATGCAATTTCAGGCTCCATCATCCAGAATTCTGCCGCGTGACGAGCTGTATTTGAACGCTCAGCACGGAAGGTTGGTCCGAAGGTATAAACATTTGCAAATGCCATAGCATATGTTTCTGCACTCAATTGACCTGAAACGGTTAGGTTAACGCTCTTGCCAAAGAAGTCCTTTGAAAAGTCGATTTTTCCGTCCTCTGTTCTTGGCAAATTATCAAGGTCAAGTGTTGTTAGGCGGAACATCTCGCCTGCGCCCTCACAGTCTGAGCCTGTGATGATTGGTGTATGAACATACACGAAGTTTCTTTCGTTAAAGAACTTATGAATTGCAAAGGCAGCAACTGAACGAACTCTGAATACTGCGCTGAATAGGTTTGAGCGTGGACGAAGATGCGCGATTGTACGAAGATATTCAAGAGTGTGTCTCTTCTTTTGAAGTGGGTAATCAGGGGTTGAAGCGCCCTCCACCTCTATATTCTTTGCTTTGATTTCAAATGGCTGCTTTGCCTCAGGGGTTAGTACAAGTGTACCATTTACGATAAGAGAAGCACCCACATTTTGCTTTGCAATCTCATTATAGTTATCAAGGAATTCAGCCTCGAAAACTACTTGTAGATTCGTAAAATAGCTACCGTCGTTAAGCTCAATAAATCCGAATGCATTGCTTGAGCGAATTGTTCTTGCCCATCCGGCAACGGTAATTTCTTGATTTGCAAATTTTTCGGGGTTTAGAAATATTTCTTTTACAGTTGTTCTTACCATTTTATGCCCTCTTTTTACTAATTAGTTATAAAATATTTTTTATTATAGCACTATAAATACAGTTTTACAATACTTTTATATTATTTTTTCCAAAATTCGATAACTTCTTTTAATAAATCCTTCGCGTTATTTATGTATTTTATGTGCTTCCAGTGCTCTGGCAGAAGCTGATGGTACTCAGGAGTTGCAAAGCGGTCATCAACTAAAAATACAACACCCTTTTCGTCCTCACTTCTTATTACTCTACCAGCTGCTTGAAGCACCTTTATCATTCCGGGATAGGTATATGCATAAGCATATCCATTTTCACGGGTTTTGTCGTAATACTCTTTGATTATATTAAGCTCGCTTGAAATTGTAGGAAGACCAACACCAACTATTATTGCGCCAATAAGCCTTTCTCCCCTTAAATCAATTCCCTCAGAGAAGCTTCCACCAAGGACACAAAATCCGACCATTGTGCCTTCCTTTTTTTCGTCAAAAGAATCAAGAAATTCCTTTTTTGCTTTCTCGGACATACTCTTTTTTTGGTAGGTTACCTTGATTTTAGGATATTTCTTTTCAAAAATCTCCGCAACGGATGTAAGATACGCATATGATGGAAAGTATACAATATAATTTCCTTGCTTTCCTTCTATTGCTGCTCTTATTATATTGGCAATAGTTGATGCGCTTTTTTCTCGGTCCTCATACCTTGTGCTGACATTGTTCACGCCAACCAAGCAAAGCCTTTCCTTCTCGAAAGGAGATTTTAATGTTATAGTGCTTGATTTTGCACAGCCAAGAATATCTGAAAAATATTCAAGAGGCGTTAGGGTCGCTGAGAAAAGAATGGTAGAAACACCCTTTTTCATACAGCAATCAAGCATAAATGATGGGTCAAGGCACATAAGGCTGATTGAAACATCCTCACCGTGTGCCTCTACAAAGAATGTAAATCGCTTGTCGAATATATCCGCAACGGAAACAAACTTCTTCACATTCATAAAAAGCTTATGAAGCTCATCATCGTCATGATCGCGATTAAAAAGCTTTTTAATTCCCTTTATTAGTCTTACAAATGGCTCGGAAAAATCATCCTCAATTTGTGTGTTTATATAAAATCCGCAAGCTTCACCCTCTACTTCTCTTTTTTCAGCCATTGCAAGCTCATAATACATATCGAATCTATTTAGTATTTCAGCGAATGGCTCGCCAATAAATTTATCAGCCGAATAAATGCTTGCAAGATTCAAAAGCTCTGAGCGAGATAGCGTTGCTGAGTACATTTCTCTGGCTCTGTCTGGTAGGTTATGTGCCTCATCAATTAAAAATATAAACTCGGCATCACTTGGGCACTCAAAATATCTTCTAAAATATGCGTTTAAATCAAATAGATAGTTATAGTCACAAACGATAAGCTCGCACCACTCGGAAAGCTCAAGCGATAGCTCGTATGAGCAGACTGAATATTTTGCACTTATTTCGTCAATTATATCCTTCGTGTAGGTTCTATAATTTGTTAGAAGCTCTAAAAGTGCTTCGTTGATTTTATCAAAATATGCTCGAGTAACATGACAATGCTTCGGCTCGCATTTGCGTCTTGCAAATGGTGGAAATGAAACACAGCATTTATCCTTTGATGAAATATGGATTGAACGCAGATTTGGGATTTGATCACGCATTATGTCTATTGCGTTTAAGGCGGATAGGGCTGTTGTTGTTTTTCCCGTAAAATAAAATATTTTATCCCCCTTGCCCTCTCCTAAGGATTTAAGCGCTGGGTATAGGGATGCAATTGTTTTTCCTGTGCCTGTTGGCGCCTCCGCCACAAGTCTTTTTCTTGTGTGTATCGCCTTAAAGGCTTCAACAATAAACTCCTTTTGTCCTTCTCTTGCGCCCTCCTTAAATGGGAAGCGTAGCTCCTTTAATTCGTCAACTGTTTGAAGACTTCTTTGCTTTATAATTTTGAAAAAAGGGAGAGCCAAATTAATTGCTCTTTCAAAAACGCTAATAAGCTCTGGGCGTTCTATCACTCGAGAATATTCGCGCATCTCATCGCCACCCTCTTGATAAAATGTGACATTGGTTTTTACAGAGAGCTGCTTGAATTTTTCCATAATTATGTAAGCCGAAATCATAGCACTCTTTAATGAGATTTCAAGCTCACCATTTTCTAAGCCTTGAAGTCTATAAGGAACAGGCACGACCTTTTCAACCACATAGCCGTGCTTTTCGTCGTGTCTTACTGACTCTGGGTATGTATAAATTGTTATTTTAAGTCCGTCTATGATTGTAGTAAATGTATATGCGTCAACGATGTTTGGCTTTTTTGTATGAAGCTTATGTGTAACTAACGCACTGCCGTTTTTATTACCTGGGAGCATTCTTGATTCAATATTTCCACCGCGATAAACGAACTCTATTAAGTTAGTGGCGCTTATATAAATCGCGTCTGTTTCTTTATCGTATACGCACTTCATTTTATCACTCCCATCCGTTGACTTTTGTCGAATTTTATTGTATAATTGTTTTGTAAATTTTAAGATACGAGGTGTTTTATGATACTTGACCAAAAGAAAACAACTCTTGCATATAGATGCCCTGCCTGTGGTGGTGTGCCAACGAGTATGGTTGGTGCCTTTTCACTTAGTGGAAATCTATTTAAGCTAAAATGCACGTGTGGCGAAAGCCATCTCACAGTTGAAAAAACTCTTGAGGATAAGATTCGACTAACCGTGCCTTGTCTTGTTTGCCCTGCCCCTCACACCTATTTACTATCTAAAAACGTATTCTTTGGCAGTGATATATTTGTAATCCCCTGCTCCGTTTGTGGCATTGATATTTGCTTCATTGGTAAAGAAAATGAGGTTTCAGGTGCTGTTAAGCGCTCAAATGATGAAATAATCAAGCTCTTGGGTGACGCATCTATTGAGCAATTAAAATCTAAAAAGGATTCCGATTTTACCGACCCTATGCTTTTTGACGTTATTACTTATGTCATCAGTGATTTATATGAGGAGGGCAAAATCTACTGCAACTGCAAGGACGGATGTGGTGAATACACATCTGAAATTCTTGATTCCTCAGTTGAAGTGAAATGCAAAAAATGTGGAGCTAAGGCTGTTATCCCCGTTGGCTCAACTCAAGGCGCACAGGATTTTTTGGAGGCTAACGAATTAATGCTTAAATAATATTTTTCGGTAACCTTTGCGCTTTTTCGACATAGTATTATAACAGAGGGGCACAAAAGCCACTCAATTTAAGTAAAGGAACTTCATATATGGAGCGTTGTAATACTATGAATAACTGTCTTTGCAATCTCTTTGATAACGACATTGTTTGGATAATCGTTTTAGCGGTTATTGTTCTTTGTTGTTGCTGTCATTAATTAGACATCGCTACTTGGTAAATACCATTAGCACTTAATTTTTAAAAAACCCACAAGCTTGCGTTTGTGGGTTTTTTGTTTTCAATTATTCTTCAGTTGCCTCGGCAGCTGCTTCTTCTGCTACTGCTTCTTCAGCTGTTTCCTCTGCAGCCTCTACAGCTACTTCCTCTACAGGCTCTGCCTCAGGAAGCAAAGCTCTTGCTGAAAGTGAAACCTTCTTCTTTTCGTCGTCAATGCCAACGATTTTAACCTCAATGGTTTCTCCAACCTTTAAAATCTCTGCAACAGAATCGATTTTCTTGTCAGCGATTTGGCTGATGTGGATAAGACCATCAACACCAGGAACAACCTGTGCAAAAGCACCGAATGTGGTAACACCAACAATCTTAACCTCACAAACGTCGCCCTCTTGATATTTTGATTTGAAGATATTCCAAGGATTCTCGTCATCAGTCTTGTGACCGAGAGAAATCTTGCCATTTTCCTTATCAACTGATTTTACAAATACCTTAATCTTGTCGCCAACGCTTACAACCTCGCTTGGATTCTTAATTCTCTTCCAAGAAAGCTCTGTAATATGTACAAGGCCATCAACAGCACCAAGGTCAACAAATGCACCGTATGATGCGATGGACTTAACAGTTCCTTCAAATACCATACCTTCTTCGATTGAAGCCCAGAATGCTTCCTTTTCAGCCTTCTTCTTTTCTCTTAGAATTGCCTTAATTGAAGCGATTGCCTTCTTCTTGTCGTCCTTAATTTCAACAACCTTAACCTCTTGTGTTGTGCCAACAAGAGCGCTCATATCGCCGTCCTTTGCAACACCTGTCATTGAAGCAGGAATAAATACTCTAACATCATCAATAAGAGCAACTAAGCCACCCTTTGTAGCCTCAGTGATTTTTGCATTAACTGTTTCACCACTTGCTTGATATTCAACAATCTTTGACCAGTTTTTAACAACGTCAACCTTTTTCTTTGAAAGGATTGCAATGCCGTCTCTGTCGCTAACGCTGATAACAGATGCTTCAATTTCATCACCAATTTTGAAAAGGTCGGCGAGTTTTACATCGTTTGAATCAGTAATTTGATCTCTTGTTACAACACCTGTAACCTTTGCACCGAGGTCAAGTCTGATTTCGTTTTCAGAAATTGACATTACTGTGCCTTTAACCGTTGCTCCTGTGTATATTTTCACCTTTGCCCCATTCTCGCACTCCAATGCAAAAAGTTCTGCAAAGCTTGCTTCTTTTACTTCGCTCATTGTTTCTTTTACCTCCTTGATTAAACTGTCGGGCGTTGATGCACCTGCAGTTATTCCTATGTATTTAGCATCACCGATCTTTTCAAGATCAATGTCGTTGCTCGTTTGAATCCAAAATGTTTTGTCGCAATATGTTTTGCAAACCTGTACGAGCTTTGAGGTATTTGAGCTCTCTCTTCCGCCTATGACAAGCATAGCATCTGATTTTTTCGAAAGCTCCTCTGCCTCCCTTTGTCTTGTTTCGGTAACACTACATATTGTATCAAAAATTTTCACATTTGTACAGTAGTTTTTGAGAATTTTTTGACATTTTTCCCAAAGTGACAGCTTTAAAGTGGTTTGAGCCGACATATTTATAGCTTTTTCGACTTTATTTGACTTCAAATAGTCTTCAAGCTCAATATCGCTGGCAAAAACATGACACTCACCACTGACATTGCTAACTATTGATTTTACCTCCGGATGCTCCCTTTGACCAATTACAAAAAAGATTTCATTCTCACTTGAATTTTTCTTTGCAATTTCATGTATTTTCTTGACATACGGGCAGGTTAAATCAACTATTTTTAAGCTCGGTGCTTCTTTTTTTATTGCCTCAAGCTTTTCTTCGACGTGCCTTTCAATGCCGTGCGTTCTTATTACAATAGTTACAAAAACGCCTTTTTTTGCCTTGTCAAGCACGCTTTCAATGTTAGAATCCGTTAATTCAACTACTCCCTTTTCACTAAGAAATTTATTATATTCCTCATTGTGGATTAGCTTTCCTTGTGTGCAAATAATTTCGTTTTCCCTTTTTTCGTCGATTAGCTTTTCAACGGTATCGGTTGCACGTCGCACGCCGAAGCAAAATCCGGCATTTTTTGCCACCGTTATCATTTCTTTTCTATCCTTCTCTTTGCTTCTTTTTTGGCAAGCTTTGCTCTATACTTTTGAGCCTTTTTCTCTTTTAATGGCTTTCTTTCGATTTCATTATTCATTTGACAAATTTTTTCGTAAACCATATCGGATATTGCCTTATATTTGTCCTTGCCATGCAAATCGGGAAATTCAAGCTTTTCTGGTGGTATAAATTCACCAACGACGAATTCGGTTTTTCTAAATATTGACACCTTGTTTCTTTTTGTTCTTATACAAACAGGCAAAATTCCAACGCCTGCGCGCGCAGCAATCATACCAACACCCTCCTTTGCGCCTATCTCCCTTGGGTCAAGATATGGACATCTTGTGCCTTGTGGGAAAACGCAAATGCATCCGTTGTTTTTCAAGGTATCAATTGATTTTCTTATAGCGCTGATATCTCCAGCACCACGGTCAACAGAATAAGCACCCATGCCCTTTGCAAACGGGCCGAGAATCGGAGTTTTGAAAACCTCTTTTTTTGCCATAAAGTGAATTTGTGGCTTTAGGTATATAACCGTTGGTACAACGTCAAAAACGTGTGTGTGATTTGCGCAAACTATAAATGGTGCTTCAGTTGGAGCGTTCTCTAAATTGACAGGCTTTATACGATATACAATTCTAAACATCCAACCAAATGTTGTTTTTATAAACCTATAAAATTTACTCATAATTCAACCTTTGATTTAATGATATTGATAACAGCCTCAACTGTGCCATCTATATCAAGATTTGAATTATCAAGCATAACAGCATCATCAGCTGGAATAGCAGGAGCTGTTTTTCTTGTTGAGTCGTTATGGTCTCTTAATTTAATATCGGCGAGCACGCCTTCAAGAGTACATTCCTCGCCCTTGGCAATAAGCTCCTTATATCTTCTTTCTGCTCTTGCCTCGGCTGACGCAAACATAAAGATTTTAACCTCTGCATCTGGCAAAATAACGGTGCCAATATCTCGTCCATCCATAACAACGCTATTTTCCCTTGCAATTTTTCTTTGAGTTTCCAAAAGGAACGCTCTAACCTCGGGAATTGCAGAAACACGAGATGCGTACATTGCAATTTCACCTGTTCTTATTGTTTCTCCCACGTTTACACCATTTAGAGTCACAATTTGCTCACCATTTATAAACTCCATACCGAGGTTTATTTCTGGTAATAATGAGATTACCTTTTCTTCATCATCCTTACTAACGCCTTGGTTTTTAACATAAAGACCGACTGTTCGATATAATGCCCCTGTATCTACATATATAATTCCTAATTTTTTTGCCAAAGCCTTAGCGACAGTGCTTTTGCCTGCTCCGCTTGGTCCATCAAGTGCTATTTTCATTTTTTCCTCCAAAATAATTTAGTCCGCCCAAGCACTGTGTGTGCCTGCAAGCGCGCCGGTTGAAAATGCGATTTGTAAATTGTATCCGCCTGTGTAGGCATCAACATCTATAACCTCTCCCGCAAAATAAAGCCCTTTTATTTTTTTCGACTCCATTGTTGAGGGGTTGATTTCGTTCGTTTTGATTCCGCCTTGGGTAACAATTGCCTCATTCAAGGGACGAAATCCCTTTATTTCAAGCGTTAAGGACTTTAATACATCAACGAGCGAAGCCCTTTGCTCCTTTGTGATAGCATTCACCTTAGTTTCAGGAGATATGCCACTTTTTTTAATCATAAATGGTATTATTTTAGATGGCAAAAGCCCTCCGAGTGCGTTTTGAAAATCCTTGTTTAAAGCCTTTTTAAAATCGCTTAGTACCCTTGTATCAAGCGTTTGCTTATCAAGCGCCGGCTTGAAATCAATAAGGGCTGAGTATTTGCCACTATATATTTTTTGCATATGGCAGGATGCAGAAAGAGTGAGCGGTCCGCTTATACCAAAATGGGTAAAAAGCATCTCTCCTAATTCCTCAAAAACAATCTTGCCGTTTTCGTTGTTTCTAATTTTCAGAACTACATTTTTTAAGGAAACACCCATTATTTCCTTTACACTCTCTTTAGTTTCAAGCGGTACAAGAGATGGAACAAGAGGTGTTATTTCGTGTCCGAGCGCTTTTGCAAATCTAAAGCCGTCACCATCCGAGCCAGTGCCCGTATAGGATGCGCCTCCTGTTGCTAATATAACTGCATCAAAGCTATATTCTTTACGCGAGGTTTTTAAGCCCTTGGTTGCACCATCGCTGACCACTATTTCAGTTACCTTTTCGTTTTTTACAGTAACGCCATAATCAAGCAGTGTTCTTTTTAATGCATTTACAATATCCCATGCCTTATCGGACTCGGGGAAAACGCGTCTGCCACGCTCGGTCTTTAGTGGCACCCCTGCATTTTCAAAAAATGCTTTTGTGTCCGATGTTGAAAAATTATTTATTGATGCATATAAAAACTTTGGATTTGATATTACATTCTTTAAAAATTCGCCATTATCGCAATCGTTTGTCACGTTGCATCTGCCCTTGCCAGTTATTGCCAGCTTTTTGCCAAGACGGTCATTTTTTTCGAAAAGAGTCACCCTTGCACCATTTAAAGACGCGTATATTGCGCCCATCATGCCAGCAGGTCCGCCGCCAATAATAGCTATTTCTCTTTGTCCGTCTTGCATTGGGGGTATCTCCTTTCGTTTTTATTTAGATTAAGTTCTTTTCCTTCTTGTACTGAATGTACTCCTCGTATGTGCCACTATAATCGTAAATACCATCTTCCTTTATCTCAATTATTCGGTTAGCAACGGTATTTATTGTTTCATAGTCGTGGGAATAGAAAAGTATATTGCCCTTGAAGTCGGAAAGTCCGTTGTTTACGGCTGTTATTGATTCAAGGTCTAAGTGATTTGTTGGTTGGTCAAGAAGTAAAAAGTTTGAGCCGAAAAGCATCATACGTGAGAACATACATCTTGCTTTTTCTCCACCCGAAAGAACGTTAACAGGCTTGAATATTGAATCGCCTGAGAACAGCATTCTGCCAAGGAAGCCACGGAGATAGGTCTCTGTTTGGTCCTTTGAATATCTTCTCATCCAGTCAAGGATTGAGTCGCGACAGCCATCAAAATAGTCAATATTGTCCTTTGGGAAATATGATTTTGTAATGCTGATTCCCCACTTAAAAGAGCCACTATCCGGCTCTGATTCCTCCATAAGAACCTTTAAAAGTGCAGTGATTGACATTTCGTTTCCAAGAAGCGCAATTTTGTCACCCTTTTGGACTGTAAATGAAATGTTTTTAAAGAGTGACACCCCATTTTCGGATTTTGAAAGGTCGGTAACTGTTAAGATATCCTTGCCCGCTTCTCTATCCATATCAAAGCCGATAAATGGATATCGACGGCTTGAGGCAGGAAGCTCTTCAACTGTTAATTTATCAAGCAATTTTCTTCTTGAGGTTGCTTGACGTGATTTTGATTTATTTGCAGAGAAACGAGAAATAAAGCTTTGAAGCTCCTTGATTTTCTCCTCGTTTTTCTTGTTTTGTTGCTTTATCATGCGTTGGATGAGCTGGCTTGATTCATACCAAAACTCGTAGTTACCAACATACATTTTAATTCCTGTAAAGTCGATGTCAACGATGTTTGTGCACACGTCATTTAGGAAGTGACGGTCGTGTGATACAACCAAAACTGTTCCGAAATAGTCAGACAAAAAGTCCTCAAGCCAAGTGATGGCATCAATATCAAGACCGTTTGTAGGCTCGTCAAGCAAAATAATATCCGGGTTGCCAAAAAGCGCTTGGGCAAGTAGTACCTTCACCTTTTCGCTTTCCTTTAAATTAACCATTTGCTCATAAAGAAGGTCGTCAGTAAGTCCAAGGCCTTGGATTAGCTTTGAAACATCGCTCTCTGCTTCCCAACCATTAAGCTCAGCGAACTCGCCCTCAAGCTCGGATGCTCTTATGCCATCCTCCTCGGAAAAGTCCTCCTTCATATATAAAGCATCCTTTTCCTTCATAATAGAATAAAGACGCTCATTACCCATAATAACTGTGTCTAAAACGGTATAGTCATCAAATTCAAAGTGGTTCTGCTTTAATACGCTCATTCTAACAGTGTCAGGGATTATAACCTCACCCTTAGTTGGCTCAAGCTCACGACATAAAATACGTAAAAACGTACTCTTGCCTGCACCGTTTGCGCCAATAACACCATAGCAGTTGCCAGGGGTGAACTTCAGGTTCACATCCTTAAAGAGCAGTTGACCTCCAAAATTAAAGGATAAATTGTTTACTGTAATCATTTTGCCAAATTCCAATCTTATATATTATCTTTTTTATTTTAACATAATATTATATAAATGTCAACCGAGATTAGGGATTTAAAAAACTAAAAAAATAATTGACAAGTTTTCTAAAATATGATAAAATAAAAATACCGAAAGAGCTCGGTAAAAATAAATATTCGAGTTGTTTTGCGTAATAGTTGTGCCTTGACATACTATTGCGCTTTTTTGACCCCTGCACTCGAGAAAGGATGTTTTATGAGTAACAAAATTATCACAATTAGCCGTGAGTTTGGAAGCGGAGGAAAATACATCGGTATTTTAGTTGCTAAAAAGCTTGGTATTCCTTGCTATGACAAGGATATTATTGAAAAAATTGCAGAGGAATCGGGCTTTGTTGACGATTTTATAAAGCGCGTTTCTGAATATGCACCCTCAAAAAGCATCTTTGCCTACTCCTTTGTTGGAAGAAGCGCATCGGGTGAATCAATTGAGGACAGAATTTTTGCCATCCAGAAAAAGGTTATCCGCGAGCTTGCCGACAAGGGTCCTTGCGTTATAGTGGGACGTAGTGCTGACTATATCTTAAGAAACTACGACACGCTTGATGTTTTCATTTATGCACCAACCGAGGATAAGATTAAGCGCACTATGAACTTCAAGGGACTTAACGAAAAGGAAGCAAAAAAGCTTATAAAGGAAACCGACAAAAAGCGTAGCATCAACTATAAATACTATACTGGCAGAACCTGGGGCGAACGCGAAAACTACACAGTTATGCTCAACTCCACCGACCTTGGAATTGAAAAAACTGCAGACTTCATCGCTGAAATTTATAGACGTGAAACCGAAAAATAATAGAGGGGCGTTGCTTTTGCAACGCTCTTTTTTGTTTTAAATTGTTGATTTTAATATGCTTTCGTGATAGAATATAATTAGAGGAGGTGGTCGTGTGAGAATTACCAATAAAATGAGGAAAAAGGCTCTTGCCTCTATCGTTAAATATCTAAGTGAGGTTGGCACGGCTACCCGCAGTCAGATAATTGAAGGCGCGCTTGTTCATTACGGGCTTACTAAGAGCGAAATTGAGGATTTTTCCCCAAAGAGCAAAAATTCAGTTATACGCAGTTATATTGGAACTGCGCTTAATGACTTGACCAACAAAAAGGACGTTAGGCGCACAGGTGAGGTCTATGCTCTTATCAAGGAGGAGCTTATCATCATTCGTGAGGATGAGTGTGAGATTAAAATACGCGATATTTTGGAAAGTGGCGAAAGGACAAAGGAAGAAATTTTCTTAGCCCTTGAGCGATATTTCGGCACAAATGAAACCGTTTCATTTAAGGACGACTACAACCTTCGCTCCATCGCCGGGAATGTGCTTTTCAATCTTGTATCAAATGATGAAATTACCATATTAAACGGGAAATACTCAAAAAAGACCTCTCAGGATGAATTCTACGATGCACCACTCCCCGAAAATGAATTTAAGCCAAAATTCTTTAAAAGCCTTTGGCTTATGGGTGGGAAGTTTTTTGAAAGCTTTGTTGGAAACCTTTTGGAAAAATACTATACTCTATCGGGACAGATGGTTGTTTACTGTGATATAACCGGCGGCAGTGACGATGGTGGTATTGATATTATTCTTGAAACAGTTGACTACCTCGGCTTTGGCGAAAAAATCGTTGCACAAACCAAATGCAGGGACAGAGCCCACGTAACCGAAAAAGAAGTGCGTGAGTTTTATGGTGCGATGAATGCAATTGGCGCAACGCGTGGTATTTATGTTACAACCACTTATTTCCACGAAAGCGCTGAATATTTTCTTGACTCAGTCAGTGACCTTGTTGGTATAGATGGCGAAAAGCTTTTTGAGCTTGTGAAAAAAACAAATTATGGAATAAAAAGGTGCGAGGGTGGCTATACTTTCGATACTGCTATATTTACAAGGTGAATTATGATTACAAAACAGGTTAAAAAAATTTTTACTGGCATTGTTTACGCGCGTAGCGAGGAGTCCCCCGCTGTTTACCTCTATTCCCACAAGGATTTTGACGGACTAAACCAAAAGGGATTTGACGTTGAGTCATCTCTTGGACATACATTAAAGGGCTACTTTTACTATTATGATAACCCAATAAAATCAAAGCTTATCGTCTTTGAGCACGGTATGTTTGGCGGTCATCGAAGCTATATGCGTGAAATTGAGCTTTTGGCAAGTGAGGGCTATTTAATTTACGCATACGACCACACAGGCTGTATGGAGTCGGGCGGTACGGGCACAGGCGGATTTTCCCAATCTCTGCGCGATTCAAATGAGGTTGTTTCTGCGCTCAAGGCGGTGCCGGAGTTAAGTCAATATGATATTTATGTTATAGGTCACAGTTGGGGCGGCTTTGCTACCTTAAATGTGCCAAGATTTCATCCAGATATTAAAAAAATCGTAGCGCTTTCCGGATTTTTATCTCCTAAGCATATTATTTATGAGCATCTTGGTGGATTGCTTCGTGTTTTTGCAAAAAGAATATACAAGGACGAGGTCAAATTAAACCCAGATTATATGGAGATTTCGGCGCTGGACACTCTTGCAAACACTAACACAAAAGCGCTAATTATTCATTCCCCTAACGACCATATGGTAAACTATAAAAAGAACTTTTTGAGGCTACAAAGGGAGCTAAAGGATAACAAGAATATTGAGTTTTTGACAGTTGATGGAGCAAGACACAACCCAACCTACACACTTGAAGCTGTCAAGGAAAAGGACCTATTCTTTAAGAAATTAAAAAAGGCATCTAAAAAGAAAAAGCTCTCTACCCGTGAGGATGCAGAAGCCTTCCGCGACCAGTTTGACTGGTACGGAATGACCGATCAAAATAAAGAGGTTTGGGCAAAAATTTTTACATTTTTAAAGGCGTAAGAAAAGCACACCATTTTGGTGTGCTTTTTATATTGATTTTATTGCTTCGGCAACGGACAAAGCCGTATCGTGCGAGGACATTGAAATTTCTCCCATTTTCTTTTGTGCTATTTCTCCTGCTTTGCCGTTTACAAATGCGCCAAGGCAGACCATTTCATACACGTTGTCAGGGTTTTGACCGAGAAATGAGGTTATAATACCCGAAAGCACATCGCCCGAGCCGGCAGTTGCCATACCGCCACAGCCACTTGTGATAATTCTTACATTTTCCCCATCAGTTACAATGGTGGATGTGCCCTTTAAAAGTAGTGTTACGCCGTTTTTTCTTGCATAATCCCTTGCGCACTCTACTGGGTTTATTTGAATTTCGTTAATTGATTTTTTAGAAAGTCTTTCAAACTCCTTTAGGTGTGGGGTTAAAACGATCTTGCACTTGGTGCTTTTTAGGATGTCCTCGTCCATATTAGAAAGTGTATTTAAGGCATCTGCATCCAAAAGAACAGGGAGCGAATAATTTTCTAAAACGAATTTAATTAGCTTTTCGTTATCTTTGCCTTGGTTAAGCCCCATGCCTATACCAACAGCCTTAACACCATTTAAGCACTTCTCCATCTCATTCTTTTTGAATTTGATTCTTCCATTTCTATCGCTTAGTGGGAAAAGAGTGCTTTCAAGCACATAAGGCAAAACCGCATCAGCTATCCTTTTTGGTGTTGCAATTTTCACAACGCCCGCGCCCGAGCGCACAGCGCTTGATGCAATGCCTGCTAACTTAATTGCGCCCGAATATTCATAGCTACCACCGATTAAAGCAATATAGCCATATGTCCCCTTATGGGAAAAATTCTCTCTTTTGGGGAGTGCGCCCTTTGCATCCTCATTTTCGTATAAATAAAATGGCGCCTCGACTGGCGAAATGCCAATATCAACATTCGTTAATTCACCGATTTTATCCTTTGCCATATTCAAAAAATGACCACTTTTATACGAGCCAATTGACACGGTCAAGTCGCTCTTTACAACACTTTCGCCGAGTCCGCAGTCACCATTTAAGCCACTGTTTATATCAGCTGATATAACGTATGCTTTTGATATGTTAATTTTCTCTATTACATCTTTGTAGGGGTCTTTTGCCGCGCCCTTGAAGCCTGTACCAAAAACACAGTCAACTATAATATCAGCGCGAAAATCGGTGTCCCTTTCATAGACGGAGTAATCTATTCCCTCGCTCTTGCACTTATTAAAATAGTATTCACCATCAGCCGAAAAGCGCTCCTCTGCCAATAAAAGTCTAACCCTGTATCCGTTTTCCTTCAAGATAAGTGCAAGTGCATAGCCATCGCCTGCATTATTTCCTGTGCCACACACGATTAAAATATCAGGAAATGAAAACTTTTCAAATGGAATAGAATTATATATGCCCAAGGCAGCGCGATACATAAGCTCCCTTGATGGAGTGCCGCTTTTAATTGTATATTCGTCACTTCTGCGCATATTTGAAACGCTTATCACTTCCTTCATATATTCACCTCTTTATAGCAAAGGCAACCACCAAAGCAGCCAAAGGTTGCTTGCTTATAGCAGCCCTTACATTCGTCCTTTGAAGGCTCATGTACTAATTTTGTATCTATTTCGTAAAAGAAATGATTCTTTAAGTCACTTATATTTTCAAAATCCTCTATTTTCACCTTGTAATCTGACATACCAAAGCAACGCGATGCCGTTAAGTCTGGGTAAATATCAACAATGGGTGCGCAAACTGATGCCTTGCCCGTAAAGACACGTTTTTCGTGCTCGTTTAGATAACTAAGGCTCGATAAAAAGGCTTTTTCATTTTCTGTATAAACGCACTCGGGAATTGCATTGCAATCATAGCAAGGAGAAATGCCCATATCCTTGAGCTCCGCACAAAATGTAAGGAGTGTTTTTTTCATACGATTAAAGTAGTTAAATGCGCCCTCGCTTTTGTCCTTGGGAATGACAACGCTGAGCCTTACCTTTTTTAAAGAAAACTCGCGAAGTAAGGAAAGAATATCACTAAAATTTTGATTTTCCTTGTATATATTAACGCCAAGGGTAACCCTTTCCTCATCTGTATAGAAAAGAAGCTCCCTTATATTCTCCCTCATTTTGTCAAACTGCTTTTCGCCTATATCATTAGCTTCATTGACATTTATCAAAAAAATGATTTTTGGATGTATATTCTCTTTTTTGATTTTGTCAAGATATATTCCGTTTGTAAAAAGCGTAACGCGTCTAATCTCGCCTTCGGAAATTAGAACAGAAAGAAATTCATTTATATTTTTATGTAAAAGTGGCTCACCACCAATAAGCCCGATTTCGCCATCTTTTTTGGCAAAATCAAGCGCACGCATGAAGCTTTCTTTTGAAATATCGTTCTTTTTAGATGATGTATATTCGTGTGCAAAGCAATATTCACACGAAAGATTACATCTATTTGTCAAAGCAATGTTCGCCATTTTGCCTCCACTCAATCTTAATACATTTATTTTAGCATAATAACAGACGTTTTTCAAGGAGATTTGACCTTGATTTTTATGCTTTGCTGTGATAAAATTAAATAAGCAGATAAAAGGAGTAGAAATTATGATTTACACAATTAAAAATGATTTATTAGCTGTTCAAATTTCATCCCTTGGTGCTGAGCTATACAGCATTAAAACCACTGATGGATGCGAATATATGTGGCAGGGCGATGCAAAATACTGGGGTGGCAGAGCTCCTATTATGTTCCCTATTTGTGGTCGCTTCTTTGGTGGTAAATATACATATCTTGGCAAGGAATACGAGATGGGCTCACACGGAATTGCAAGACATAGTGAGTTTAGTCTTAAATCCCAAGAAGATTCAAAAATAACATTATCACTTATCGGCAACGAGGAAACGAAAAAATCGTATCCATTTGATTTTGTTTTTGACGTTACATTTTCTCTTAATGGCTCATCAATTACAGTCGAATATAATGTTGAAAATACCGACTCAAAGGAGCTTATTTTCGGTCTTGGTGGACATCCAGCCTTTAACGTTCCACTTGAAGATGGTCTTTCATTTGAAGACTACAAGGTTGAATTTCCAAATGAATGTGATGCCTTTAGGCTTGATTTTTCACCGACTTGCTTCTGCACACGAGATGATAAATTATATCTTGGTGGCAAAACAAAAAAGATAGATTTAAGACACGACCTGTTTGATGACGACGCAATCTTTTTATATAACACTCCCAAAATGGTTACTCTATCGTCAAGCAAGGGTACAAGAAGTGTAACCTTAAAATTTGACGATATGAAATATATTGGCTTTTGGCACGCAACCAAGAAGGATGCTCCTTATGTTTGTATTGAACCGTGGTGCTCTTCTCCATCTGATGATGGCATAGTTGATGATTTGCTTACAAAAAAGGAAATGGTTCATCTTGCTCCTGCCACCACCCACAAAACAAAATACGAAATTATAATCAAATAAAAAAGTGCCCAAACAAGGGCGCTTTTCTTTTAATTGGCATAAAATATTACTAAGGAAGTTTAAAGCGCGAATTTTTGTCAATAATATCTATACAATCGTAGCCAAGTGGGAGTGAAAAAGTTGAACATTCGACGCGGAGATATTTTTTATGCCGATTTAAGTCCTGTTGTCGGCTCAGAGCAAGGGGGACTACGTCCTGTGCTTATCGTTCAAAACGATACAGGAAATAAATATAGCCCAACCGTTATAGCTGCTGCAATAACAAGCAAAATGTCAAAGGCAAAATTACCAACGCACATAGACGTTTTGGGAAACCAAGTGGGATTACTTAAGGACTCTGTTATTTTACTTGAGCAAATCAGAACCATAGACAAGGTGCGCCTAAAGGAAAAGATGGGGCATCTTGACAGTGAGAAAATGAACGAGGTAAATAACGCAATAAATATTTCCTTTGGGCTTGGTGGACAAATTTGAATAAGGCCTCCTTTTTAGGAGGTTTTTTATTTTTTATATTGAATTAACTCCGCATATATGCTAAAATATCATTAAATTATTTTCTTATGAGGTAGTTATATGAAATGGTCAGAAAATTACAAGGTTAAATTTCACGATACTAATTCAAATGAAATTTTAAGTCCCTCGCACGTTCTTAAATTTATGCAAGAAACCGGTATGCTTCATATGATCGGCTGCCGTCCCTCATATGAGGACTTGTTAAATGAAAACAAGGCGCTTATTCTTAGCAGTATAAGAGTTAATTTATATTCGCAAATATATGCTTATGACGAAATAACAGTAAAGACTTGGGCTTGTGGCTCACGTGGCTTTACAACCACACGTTCCTTTGAAATCTACAAGGGCGATGAATTAGTTGCTGAATCAAACTCCATTTGGGCTCTTGTTTCCGTTACTGATAAAAAGCTGCTCAGAGTATCAGATGTTGATTTTTCCAATTTTGAGCCTGAGGAACCACTCGTGCTTGACAGCCCTGCAAAGGTGAGAATTCCTAATGAATTAAAGCTCAATTTGGTCGGCGAATATTCAGTTAGATATTCAGATATTGATCTAAACGGTCATATGAACAACACAAATTATCCAGATCTTTTCTTCAACTATCTTCCAAAGCCAGAGGCTAAATTGATAAAAAGCTTTGCTATTTCTTATATAAATGAATCAAAGGTTGGAGACAATCTTAAATTTTATGTTGCCAAGAGTGATGGCAAATATTATATGCGCTCTGTCCATGATGATGGTAGAATAAATGCAGAGGTTGAATTTCTAACCGAAAGCATCGACTAATTTTAACAAAATTATTCAATTTTTACATAAAATTTCACCTTGACAAAAGGCTGTATTTATGATATGCTTTTCGTGTAAAAAATAAAAGGAGGATTTTATCATGGTAAAGACTATTTGCAAAAAGGTTTATGACACAGAAAATTCCGAAATCGTAAAGAAATTTGTAAGCGGCTCATTTGGTGACCCTACAGGATATGAGGAAACTCTTTATGTTACAAAGGACGGATACTATTTCGTTTACGAAAATGGTGGAGAGGAATCAATTCACCCAGAGGAAAACATCAAAAGAATTGCAAAAACCGCAGTTAAAGAATGGGTTGAAAACCACTAATTAAAGATTAAAAAAGGACACAATTTGTGTCCTTTTTTAATTTGTTATTACATATTTCATGACCTCATCGCCTGAATAGCATTTGCCATAATTCATTTCAATATTGTTCATTTTATCGGAATTAGAAGCCACGACAACGCACACGGGATCAAAGCCGGCTTCTAATATCTTTTCAATATCAGCAATGGCTAAGACATCTCCCTTTTTTATTTGCTCTCCAGATGTAACCTTTTTTTCAAAGAATCTACCCTCAAGCTCAACAGTATCTATTCCTATATGAACCAAAACATCAAGCCCATCATCACTTACAATTGTATAGGCGTGCCCTGTTTTATACGCATTTTCAATTTTGCCAGAAACAGGGGACAAAATTCTTTTTGAGCTTGGCAAAACTCCAAAGCCGTCGCCCATAACACCAGATGAAAAAACCTCATCTGTTACATCCTCTAATTTTATTACTTCTCCATCACACGGCGCACAAATGGCGCTTTTATTTCTTTCTTCGTTCATTTTTACTCCTTTATTTACAAGATGACACCTTTCCACGCACACCTAAAAGGTACGGAACGGAAACCGATAGCTCATCTATTCCAATATCAACAAAATCCTGCGTTAAGGACAAGTCAGCCGCCATTTCCCCGCAAACACCTATCCATCCCCCAGCTTCATGAATTGCATCAGCTGAAAATTTTATAAGGCGCATTATTGCCTCGTGGCTCTCGTCTCCAATTCTCGAAACTCGTGAATTTTGCCTGTCTATTGCATAGGTATATTGTGTTAGGTCGTTTGTTCCAACAGAGAAAAAATCGACCTCCCTTGCTAAAATATCGCTAATTATAGCGGAGGCTGGCGTTTCAATCATAATTCCTATTTCTATTTTGGAATCAAAATTTATTCCAGCCATTAAAAGCTCCTTCTTGGATTTTTCAATAAGCTCCTTACATTCTAAAACCTCTTTTTTGGTTGATATCATTGGAATCATTATTGATACTCTGCCAAAAGCGGACGCCTTCAAAATCGCTCGTATTTGGCTCTTGAAAAGCTCTTTTCTATCAAGGCAAAGACGCACACCTCTTAGCCCCAGAGCCGGATTTTCCTCCTTTTCTAATGGTAGATAAGATATTTGCTTATCCGCCCCTATATCAAGCGTTCTTATAACGACTCTTTTACCTTGCATTTTAATTGCTATTTCCTTATATATTTTAAAAAGCGCATCCTCGCTTGGCTCGCTTTCTCTTGCCAGATACATAAACTCACTTCTTAAAAGTCCTATGCCCTCTGCCCCATTAGAAAGTGCGCCGTCAACCTCATCAATGTCGCCTATATTGGCATAAATCAAAACCTTTTGCCCACTTTCAGTAACGGCTGGGCGATGCATTATTGAACGAAGATATCTTTCATGCTCCTTTACTATTTTTTCTTCTCTTTTTCTCTCGTTTTCAAGCTCCAAAACTTCGTTTTCGCTGGGGTTTATTATTAAACGCCCCTTTATGCCATCAAGAATAGCATACATCCCGTCAAATTCCTTTGGGATTTTACCAATTCCCACAACGGCAGGTATTGCCATTGCCCTTGCCAAAATTGCAGTGTGCGATGACGGGGTTCCTTCAAAGGTGGCAAAGCCGAGAATTTTTGATTTATCAAGCTTGACAGTTTCGGTAGGGGTTAGGTCGTTTGCAACCAAAATATATTGCTCATCCTCTTGGATGTTTTTTTCTGTTTTTGCCGACAACGTGTCTATAATTCCATAACAAACATCTTTTATATCGGTCGCTCTTGCTGATAAATATTCATCTCCTAACGAACGCAAAATATATGAATATTTCTCTCCGCTTTCTAAAACTGAATCCTCAGCGCTCTTACCTTTCTCTATTTCCAAATAAACGCTATCTAAAAAATCCTCGTCCTCTAAAAGCATTGCATGTATTTCAAAAATCTGTGCCTCGTTTTCTCCTATTGTTTCCCTTGCCCTTTGTGCCAGTGCCTTGGTACTTTTTATGGTGCTTTTTACAGCCGTTTCAAATCGCTTTTTTTCAAGCTCAGGGCTGTATTTTTCATTTGTCTTAGTTGGTTTCAATTCTGTAAACGGAAATTTTATTTTTCCGTATGCCTTGACACTTGTCACCCCTGTCCCGCCAAACACTATTCTCTTTCTTTCCATTTTAACCTCAGCTAAGCTTTTCCTTACAGATTTTTTCTATTTCAGTAAAAGCGAGCTCCTCATCCTCTCCCGAAATTTCAAAGGAAAGCTCCTTGCCTGTGGTTGCTCCAAGTGACATCAAGGAAAGAAGCCTTTTGGCATCAGCCGTCTTGCCATCAAAATAAACAAATATATCCGATTTAAAGGACTTTGCAGTTGAAGCAATCGCCCCTGCAGGGCGTGCATGAAGCCCATTTTTATCCGTAATTAAAAAGTTGAATTTTTTCATATTTTCTTCCTTTACCTTTTGTTCTTATTAGCCATAGTATTTTCCATAAGCTTCAAAATTTATGCATAAAAAAAGAGCCTTGCTTTTGCAAGACTCTCTTTTGTTATTTTAAAATATTATAAGCCGTATTCGTATAATTCTTTTAGCTCCTTATAGGTAACTCCACTCGGGTTATTTACAACCTCATTTTCTTGAATGTACGTGATATTATTACCCTCTATAACATAAGCAGACATAACAAAGCTTATGCGATATTGCGGCTCTTTGATGTTACCTATTTTCATTTGGAATGCGGCATAGCCATTTGTAATATAGTAACCATTTAGCTTAACCGCGCCTGTGTTTGCCATTCCTGATTCGTTAAGTGGTGTTTCGTTTTCATCTAAGGAGCCATCTGCTCTTGCCGCGAAAACAATACCATATTCAAACTTGCCGTCAACAGTTGCTTTGTATTCGTCTAATACACTTGTATTGAACATATACTTAACAACCATTTCACCATCGCCGTCTACATCCTCGCTAATAGAAAATCCTAAGGAAAGAACCATTGGCGCGCATGTTTCTGCACTATCAGTCAATGTGTTTTTGCACATTTGACATACCTTTACGTAGCTACCTTCTTTGGTAAAGCCGTATAAGTATTTAATTACTGCATTTGTTGATGGAATGTGCTCCTTCATTGGGTATCTTTGGTCAGCATACTCAATGGTTTGAGTCGCTTGGCTGTTGGTATATTTATTCTCATACACCTCAACCCTTGCGCTCTCATTTTTGCCACAAGGACAATCCTTTACTGCATATACCTTATATCCAGTTTCTGTACAGGAGGCTTCCTTTTCATTAACGGTATAAGCATGCTTAATATTTTTCATTATTGTAAAGGTTGTACCAAATTTTTGAGTGGTTGAATTATAATCAAAGCCTGATGTTATAACTGCGACTGTATATAAAGTAACACCATTGCTACCAGTAAATGTCTTGTTTCCCATTGCAAGATTTGATGCATGGTGGTAAACCACACAGCCTGCGCCCATATTAGAAAATTCACCATCTGCCAATTTAGTCACACTCATCAAAATGATTTTACTTAATGATGAGATAGAATCAAATTGCTTCTTTTCAAATGATGTTATACCTGTGCCAACATACAAATATTCAAGCTTTGAGCTTGCAAAAGCACTCTCACCAACAAATATATATGATATGCCTTCCTTTAATTCAAGCTTTTTAAGTCCTGTTCCCTTGAAGGAGCTTGAGCCAAATGTATATTCAGAGCCCTTAGTCATTGTAAGGGTTGTTAGGTTGGCTTTATCTACAAAAGCATTATCGCCAAATGTAACCCTTGCACCCTCATCTGTCGTTTTCAATGTTTTTAGGCTGTCTGGTGCACAGTTTTCGAGGAATTTCACACGCAAAACCTTGCCAAACTCAACAGATTCAAGAGAGGATAGCTTTGCTAACGATATGATATCAATATCAATTCCTTCACCTAAAACAATTGTTTTTAAGGTGCCATTATCGCTTGATATATTGATTGATTTTACGCCAGCAGGAACAAGTACTTTTATAATTTTGTCAACAGTATAGCCACTAATAGCCTTTATTCCTTTTATGCAATAATCACTATTGATATCAAATATATCCTTAACTAAAGCTGTAACAGTTGTTGTACGTCCGTCACCTAAATCAACAGTTACCTCTGTTTCGTCTTCAAGTGGATCATATAAGAGAAAGGTATATTGTGCACATCCACAATGTGAGCAACGCTTAACAATGTTACCCTTAGTGGTTGGCGTTGGGTTTTGTGTAGTGGTTTGCGTAGCATCAATGGTGTGACCCTGCGGTGCGCCGGTTGTCACATATTTTATGAGTGAGCAGGTGGAGCATTTATATATAATCTCCTCTGCATGCATACAATCGGCACTATATCTATCAATCTCAGCATATTTATGTGTTTTACCACAGCTGATTGGGAAAACTGAAGCAAGTGTTTTTCCCCCTGCTGAAAGCTTGTGGTACACAATGTATTTATCGCTCAATTTTGAGGATAAGGTTGTGGCATCTGCATGTGCAAATGAGAAGGAGCCACCAGTTATATTAAACTTAAAGTTATCACCTGCGAAAAATGATGTATTTTTGTCTGTTGTCACAATTGTGCCATCAATAATATTGATGGTAAATATGTTTCCGTCACCAATAGCAATCGCATCGTTTAATGTAACGAATGAACGTGCATATATGCTAATAGCTGGCGCTCTATTTGTTGAGTCGGTAATATTTAAAATGCTTTTACAATTAACAATACCATAAATTTGAACAATTGGGTTTCCTACCTGAATCTCACCCTTTGTATCCTTTGCAAGGGTTGCGTTTGGCGCATTAACATATGCAGAAGCACCGATAAAAAGCTTATTTCCCTCAGCACCAGTTGTATTGCTACTGTCTACTCGTGCAATAGCTCCAGTACCTTCATATTTTACAGTACCTGAGCCATAGAAGTTAACGCCAAAGCAGGTGCCGCCGAGTGCCATATCAAGATTTTTATCTACTGTTAAGGTATAACCATTTAAAATCACATTCAAGTTTGAGCCGACATTTGACTTGAGCTCAACAGCCTTTGACAAGGTGATATCCTTTAAAAGTCTGACATTTATAAATCTTTCGTGCTCCGGCTCAGATTCGAGCTGTGTCTTTGTAAGACCTATGTATTTAGCATCGTCAAATTTATTAACAAGTGTATAAAAATCGTCAGCTGTTTCAATATTATATACATAAATAGCCTTTAGGTTAGCTTCCTCGTAGAAAACAACCTTAGACCCACCGGCAAATGATCTACCATCGGATGTGAACCAAACAAGGGAATATCCGTCTGGCGCATCTGCGTTAGGAAGAGTAACAGATTCTCCACCCGTAGCTGATACTGACGCAGGAAAAGACGCATCAACTCCTGGTGATGTTGAATACGAAATTGTTATAGAATCTCCCTCTAAGCAAAACGCACTTGTAGCAAGCGCCAAAAGGAACATGCAAACAAGCAATGTTGTTAGAAGAAGCTTTGATTTATATTTACGCATATGATATCTCCTATCATAAAGTTATAGTCTTACAGAGTAATTATATCATTATAATATACATTTGTCAATATGTCAAAGTGCCTAAATTTGTGCATTCTACACAATTTTAAAGAAAAAGGCCCACGCAAAAGCGTGAGCCTTAATTTTAGTAAAGCTACAAATTATTGAGCAGCCTCAACGATGATTGAGAAATCCTTAGCCTTAAGTGAAGCACCACCGATAAGACCACCGTCAACGTTTTCCTTAGCCAAAAGCTCAGCTGCGTTGCCAGCGTTCATGGATCCGCCATATTGGATGATAATCTTTTCAGCAGCCTCAGCGCCATAAAGAGCTTTAACTGTGTTACGGATAACACCACATGTTTCATCAGCTTGCTCAGGGGTAGCTGTCAAGCCTGTACCGATAGCCCAAACTGGCTCATAAGCAATTATAACTTGTGCAAGCTCTTCCTCTGTAATATCCTTAAGAGCAAGCTTTGTTTGCATTGAAACAACCTCATCTGTGATTCCGTTAAGTCTTTCATCCTTAACCTCGCCAAGACAAAGAAGAACCTTCATGCCAGCCTTGATAGCAGCCTTTGTGCGAAGGTTAACAGTTGCATCTGTCTCACCAAAATATTGTCTTCTTTCGCTATGACCAACGATTACGTATTCAACACCACACTCCTTGAGCATAGCAGCTGAAATTTCACCTGTGAATGCGCCCTTTTCTTCAAAGTGTACGTTTTCTGCACCAATTTTGATGTTTGAGCCCTTAGCTGCCTCTTGTGCTGCATAGATATCAACAAATGGTACACAGAAAATAATATCGCAATTATCCTTACCAGCAACAAGTGGCTTTGTCTCCTCGATAAGAGCCTTTGCTTGTGATGGTGTCATATTCATTTTCCAGTTTCCTGCAATTACTTTTCTTCTCATGATTTTTGTCTCCTTATATTTATGTACAATCATATGAACAAATGTTCATTTGTTTGTTTTGCTCTTTAAAAATCAGTTTTCAAAACAGCGTTGAATCCTTGTATTTATTGGGGTTTCGCCATTTTATGGGCAAAAGCCAAACGCAAAATGCGTTTGGCTAAAGACCTAAATTATTTATCTTGGAGGCATGCAATACCTGGGAGTTCAAGACCCTCAAGGAATTCAAGTGATGCACCGCCACCTGTTGAGATGTGAGTCATCTTGTCAGCAAAGCCGAGCTTTTCAACAGCTGCAGCTGAGTCACCACCACCAATAATTGAGATAGCACCGCTCTCGGCTACTGCATTAGCAACGCACTCTGTTCCTGCTGCGAAGTTCTTCCACTCGGAAACGCCCATAGGACCATTCCAAACAACAGTACCAGCGCCCTTGATAGCATTACTAAAGAGCTCTTGTGTCTTAGGACCGATATCAAGACCCATCCAGCCGTCAGGGATTTCGTTTGAGCTGCAGAACATTGATTCTGTATTCTCGTCATATTCCTTACCGAGCTTGTTGTCAACTGGGATTAAGAACTTAACGCCCTTAGCTTCAGCCTTTGCCATCATTTCGCGAGCGAGCTCAACCTTGTCGTCCTCACAAAGTGAAGTACCAACGCTGTAGCCAAGCGCCTTGAAAAATGTATAAGCCATACCGCCACCAATGATAAGTGTATCAACCTTTTCGATTAAGTTGTTGATAACTCCGATTTTATCTGAAACCTTAGCACCACCAAGAATAGCAACGAATGGTCTCTTTGGATCTGCAAGTGCCTTACCCATGATTCCAATTTCCTTTTGAATGAGGTAACCACAAACTGCAGGAAGGTAATCAGCAACTCCAGCTGTTGTTGCGTGTGCACGGTGAGCTGTACCAAATGCATCGTTTACATATACATCAGCATATGCAGCGAGCTCTTTTGCAAATTCAGGATTGTTCTTTGTTTCTCTTGCATCAAAGCGAACGTTTTCAAGAAGAACTGCCTTGCCGTTTTCAAGAGCAGCAACCTTAGCCTTTGCATCCTCGCCAACGATATCCTCAGCGAAAGTAACAACGCCACCAAGAAGCTCGTTGAGTCTATCAGCAACTGGCTTCAAGGTGAATTTTTGCTTGTCGCCAAGAGCTTTTTTAAGTAGGTCAGCAGTAGCAGCAGCTCTTTCAGCCTCTGGAAGCTCCTCAACCTTTTTCTTTTCTTTCTTTGTAAGACCGAAGCCCTCAGTCAAAATGCTGTGTGGCTTGCCCATGTGTGAGCAAAGCACAACCTTTGCGCCCTTGTCAAGAAGATATTTGATTGTTGGGAGTGCGCCGATAATTCTTTTGTCACTTGTGATAACGCCATCCTTGAGAGGAACGTTAAAGTCGCATCTTACGAGGACTCTTTTTCCTTCAACATTAACGTCTTCAATTGTTTTCTTGTTGTAGGTCATTTTTATATTCTCCTATTTTAAATTATTAACAAAATAAATGAAAAATCTTATATTAAAATTTTTCGCAAATATTATAACACATATATTTAAATTTATCAATACTTTTTTATTTAATTATGAAATAATATGTCAAAAGTATAATACCTAATATAATTCGATACCAGCCAAAGGATTCAAATGTATGCTTTTTAACAAAGTCCATCAAAAACCTAATAACAGCAAAGGATACCAAAAACGCTGTAATAGTTCCAACGAAAATAACAAGTATCTCAAGAGAATTTAAAGAAATCTCATCAACAAAGAACGCCTTTGCGGTTTTTAGCAGGGTTGCTCCAGCCATAACAGGTATGGCTAAAAAGAAAGAAAATTCAGCAGCTGCAGTTCTTGAAACACCAACGAGCGATGCGCCAAGGATGGTTGAGCCCGAACGAGATGTACCAGGGATCAAGGAAAGAACCTGAAAACAACCAATCTTGAATGATGTTTTTTTATCAAGTTCGTTTACATTCGTGTATTTAAACTGCTTCTTTTTATTTATTCTCTCAACTATGATGAAGGCAACACCATAAACAATTAGCATAATAGCAACCACAACGAAATTGTAAAACTTGCTTTCAAGCCAATCGTCAAGCAAAACGCCAATCACAGCAGCAGGTAAAACAGCAATTATTACTTTCACCCAAAGAGACACTGTTTGCTTCTTAATTTGGACACGTCCCTCGACTTTTTTAAACGGATTAAGCTTTTTAAAGAATAAAATTATGACCGCAAGTATAGAGCCAAGCTGCGTAATCACTTCAAAAAGCTCCCACGCGCCTGCGCTAATATTTAAATTTACAAATTCATTAGCAATAATCATATGTCCTGTACTTGAAACGGGCAACCATTCGGTTATCCCCTGCACAATTCCAATAAATATCGCCTTTAAAACCTCAACAAAAATCATTTTCATCCCTTTCTAAAATGCAATTTTAGTTGACCCAGTGTTTAAATTTAAATTACGTTGTCAATTTTCCGATGAGCGAACAATATCGCCAGCCTTTACGGCATATGGAACCTTCATCTTAAATTCCATAGACGGATGAGGCGCTGAATCTATCTTCTCACCATTTGGCAAGCACAAATCAGTTGCTACAAACCTCTTTCCAACCTCGCCAGGGGTGATAATTTCACAAACATCGCCCTCTTTTATCTTGTTTCTTTGAGTGAAATACGTCCACTCCCCCTCGCTTTTTTCGGTCGCAACGCACAAATATGCCTTTTCACGAAGATATCCATTTTGAGTAACAACCTGTGGATTATCCATAGGATTATCATAGTAAAAGCCTGTTGCATATTCACGATGGCTTACACTTTCAAGCTCACGAAGCCATAGAGGGTTGTATTTATATTCCGCTGGATTTTTTAAGTACTCATTCATCGCCATTTTATAGGTGTTTGCACAAATGGCGGTATAATAAGCGCTCTTCATTCTGCCCTCAATCTTGAAACTGTCTATTCCACTTTCCATAAGGTCCTCAATATGCTCAATCATGCACATATCCTTTGAGGACATAACAAACGAGCCTTCCTTGTATTCCTCAATATTTAATTCGTCATCCAAGCGCTTTTCCTCAGCAAACGCAAGAGGCTGAGCGTTTTTGTAGTTCCATCTGCAGGGCTGAGCGCAAGCACCGCGATTGGCATCCCTGCCTGTATAGTAGTTAGAAAGGAGGCATCTACCACTATATGAAATGCACATTGAGCCGTGGATAAAACACTCAAGCTCTAAGCTTTTTGGGGTGTTTCTTCTAATCTCGTTTATTTCCTCAAGTGAAAGCTCGCGAGCCAAAACCACGCGTTTTGCCCCCATTTTGTGCCAGGCATTAGCCGTGTCGGCTGACACAACGCTGGCTTGGGTAGAAATGTGAATCTCCATATTTGGGATTGTTTCCTTTGCGAGCATGAAAACACCAAGATCAGAGATAATAAGCGCATCGACACCTATTCTATCATATTCCAAGAGGTATTTTTTTAGTCTATTATATTCATTTGTGTGAGGCATTGTATTAACAGTCACATAGAGCTTTACGCCGTGGGAGTGTGCGTATTTCGTTGCTTTTTCAAGCTCCTCTAAGGTGAAATTGTCAGCAGCTGCACGCATGCCAAACATATCAGATGCCAAATAAACAGCATCTGCACCATACAAAATTGCCGCCTTCATTTTTTCGAAGTTGCCAGCAGGACAAAGTAGTTCTTTCATCATTTTACCCGTTTTCAAAAGATTTCCATACATAATTATTTTATCATAAATTGATATTTATGTCAATAAAAAAGCAAGCTCCCGAAGGAGCTTGCTTTTTATTGTATTTATCACATTGAAATAAAGCAGAAACGAAGCACAAATAGTAGTGCAATAATTGTAACTGTAATATCCTTCTTCTGATATTTGCCTGTGAAGAGTCTGATAAGAACGTATGAGATAGCACCGATTGCGATACCATTTGAAATTGAGTATGTAAGTGGCATCATAACAAGTGTTAAGAATGCTGGGATAGCACTTGTGATATCGTCCATATCAACCTTTGCAAAGCCCTTAAGCATAAGAACACCAATGTAAATAAGAGCCGGTGCTGTTGCGCATGCAGGGATGATTGTTGCAACAGGTGTTAAGAATAAGCATACAAAGAAGCACATAGCTGTAATAAGTGAAGCAAAGCCTGTACGTCCACCAACACCTACGCCTGCACTTGATTCAACGAATGTTGTACATGTTGATGTACCAAGAGCCGCACCTGTAACTGTTGCGATTGAGTCTGCGTTCATTGATTGTTTCATGTTGATTGGGTCGCCGTTTTCATCAAGCATATTAGCTTGAGATGCCGCGCCATAAAGAGTTCCCATTGTATCAAACATATCAACAAGCGAGAATGTAATAACAAGCATTACAGCACTAAGAATTACACCTATTGTTGTTTCATTGCCTTCGGTTGTGAAAAGCGTTCCAAAGCCCTTGAATGCACCGAACAAGCCCTCTTCACCAAAAGCAACGAACGAATCACCAATGCTGGTAAAGTCAAATTGTGGTGCTTGCCACATTGCAACGTAGTAAAGAACTGTTGCGCCAAGGATTGTAATAATAACAGAGCCCTTAACCTTAAACTTAGAAAGCACGCCCATAACGATAAGGCCAAGAATAGCAATTAAAACAGGTGCTATTGCGCGCCAACCAGCTAGTGGTGAAGAAGCATTTGCCCACGCACCGTGGAAATCAAAGAATTGAACAAGTGTATATTTGTTCGCTTGAATAATTCCAACATTTTGGAATCCAAGAAATGCAATAAACAAGCCGATACCAGCAGGAATTGCCTTCTTTAGGTTTTCAGGAAGTGCTTTTGCAATATACTGTCTTAAGCCGGTAAGTGAAAGTATCATAAACAATATACCGGAAAGAAGAATGATTGCAAGACCTTCTCTATATCCCTTTAACGCTTCTCCCGCTGCATGAGGAAACGCATTTCCTTGAGCGTCGAAAGCAAGCTCAGGAAGAATAAAGGAAACAAAGAAGAACGAGTTAAGACCCATACCACACGCTTGTGCAAATGGCATCTTCGCATAGAATGCATAAAGAAGTGTTCCAACAACCGCAACTAAGATAGAAGCAACATAAACTGAAAGCCAAATAGTGTTAAGCTCGCCGAAGCGATTGAAGCTAACAATTTGGTTAGGGTTTGTTACAACTATGTACGCCATTGCAAAGAATGTTGTAAGACCTGCAATTACTTCGGTCTTAAAAGTTGAACCGCGCTCTGAAATTTTAAAGTATCTATCAAGCTTCTGCTTAAATGGTACTTTTTCCTTCGGAGCCTTTTGTTTACTGTCCATATTTTTCTCCTCCAAGGCTGGAAAATATTGTTTTGCTCCAACCTTAATAATATTTTAACATATTATTACATATTTTTCAACGCATTTTTGGAATTGAATTGACAAAATTATTCATCTCTCTTATAGTTTTTATGTTTTTTGATTTTTCTATTACCTCATCTTGCTTTTCGTTGCTCATTTTCAAAAACTCATTCATTGATGGCACGTTGTGCGCCAATGCCATTTGAAACGCAATTGGCATACCAGTCTCCCCTTCCATATTGCCCTCTCTTTGCCTCGTGATATAATCTATGTATTTATTTTTATCATATGCCTATATAATTATATGTGCCAATTTTTTCTCCTCTTGACAAATTTGTTTTTTTCTATTATAATACTATCGAACTAAGTTGGACGGTTGCGCATTATCACGCCGAAAGGTATTAGTGTGAGGAAAGTCCGTGCTTCACAGGGCAGGATAGCTGATAACGTCAGCCGGAGGTGACTCCCGGGAAAGTGCAACAGAAAATTACCGCCTTTAGCATATGGCTAAGGGTAAGGATGAAAACGCGAGGTAAGAGCTCACGATACCCCATGGTAACACGGGGTAGGTGTAAACCCTATCTGAAGCAACACCGCATATGGAAATTTTATTTGCCCGATAAGGCTTTTGCCGTTTCCATGGGTGGCATGCATTTTTGCAGAGCCTTGTGGTGACACAAGGCAAAGATAGATGACCGTCGAATACAGAACACGGCTTATAGACTTAGTTCACATATATATGGAAGCACTTAGCCTAAAGCTAAGTGTTTTCTCATTTAACAAGTACGTTTTGCCGTGTTCTGCAAGCACGCAAAGTCGCATAGTCTATTGGCTTCAATGTTCCAAGCGAACATTTTGCCACTCTCCTTGCTTTGTTTGAATTCCTGCGCCAAAAACAATACTCAATTGTTTTTGCCTTGTCATCAGCTTATAGACTTAGTTCACTTATATATGGAAGCACTTAGCCTAAAGCTGGGTGCTTTCTTCTTTTGTCTTACTAAGCCGTGTTCTGCGGTCCGCAAGCAAGCATAGTTGACTAACTTCGCCGACCCAAGCGCTCGGCTCGTTATTCGCCTTGTTTTGCTTGAATTCCTGCGGTGAAAACAATACTCAATTGTTTTCGCCTTGTCATCACGCAAAGTCGCAGGTAGCTTATATATGGAATCGCTTAGCCTGAAGCTTAGGAGCTCTTTACAAATCAATCCAAAACAAAAAAAGAAACCGCATTTGCGGTTTCTTTTATTCTATTCTGCTTCTTCATCTAATTTTTCGAATGATAAAATCGCTTTTAATAATTCATACTCATTTTCAAGTTTTTTATCGAACACTGCAGGCTTGCAAATTACAATGATTGTATCATCAGGCAAGAAGAAAAGCTCCTCTGAAAAATTCTTTGCGAATTCTGTCTTTTTTAGATATATTCCGCAATCCTCGTACAAAAGATGCTTGTATTTATTAACATCGTCACCCAAAATCTCATAAAGAGGAGTGAAGCTGTTAACCATTTTATCATAAAGGTCTTTATCTATCAAAACGAAGTTGTATTTGCTCAATCTTAAAGAATTTGAAACCTCGGTGACATCGTCATCAGAATATGGCATTGTTTCGTCAAACTCTTTGTTGGCATATTGAGCATCTATCTTTGCTTGCTCGCGCTTTTCCTCGGCCGTTCTATACGTGCTCGAGGTAATCATTACCTCTATCTTGCCATCGCCATTATAGTCTGACATAGCACCAACTAATGCCTTGGTTAAATTCTCGTGTTCTATCTCTCCAATTTTGGTAGGACCACAATATGATACCCTCATATCCGGCTTGTCTCTAAAAATGTATGTGCATAAAAGTACGATTCCAATTAGCAAAAATATAGTTGTGATGATAATAGCCCATTTATGCTTATACCATAGGTTTGCAAAAAAGTTACCCTTTGTTATTTCAGCAGCGGTGTCGTGAATTTTGTCATCGTTTTCTACACCCATAAGACGCAAGCGTCTTGCGGCATTAGACTCAAATTCAGGCTGGGGAGTGTCTATTTTTTCTTCTTTTTCAGTGTTTTTGTTTTCTTCCATCACTTTAAAACCAGCTCCTTTTCTTCCTTTGATTCTCTTTCCTTTTTGTTTTCTATTTCCTTTTCCTTTGGTATTGGCAAATTCCATTTAAATTTAAATGCCAGCATTCTTATAACAATAATTATAAGCATTGTAATGATTATAGAGACAATCTGTGGCATTTTATCGTATGTTAGTACGAGGAAGCATGACGCAATTATAACGGGTATTAAATAGATATGCTTTCTAAATACGCTTGGAATTTCTGCTGCACATATATCTCTTAATATTCCACCGCCTGCACCTGTTATACAACCCGCGAAAACAAGTAAAACAAATCCTGTTTTGCCAAACTCAACCGCACTCTCCATACCAAGAACAACAAACGAGGCAAGACCGAGAGCATCGGTAAACTCGATAATAACGCTGTGCTGATGCTTGCGCATAAATCTGCCAATCGGCGCAACAAATCCAAGACAATAACAAATAACACATGTCAAAGCGCACACAAGTGCAAGATAATGATATTCACGATTTACAAGCAGATTAGGTGGAATTCGTCCTATAACCATATCCCTTATAAATCCACCACCAAAGCAAGTTAGCAATGAAAAAACTAACGCGCCGATTATGTCTGTACGCTTATGTACTGCATATATTGTTGCAGAAATAGCAAACGAAACCGCGCCAACGTATTGTAATACAATCAAAAACGCATCCACGCTTTTGCTCCTTTATAATCAAATTTTATGTATTAAAAGTCCACTACGGAGCTTTGGCTCAAACCAAGTGGATTTTGGTGGCATAACATCTCCATCATCTGCAACTGACATTAGGTCATTTAAGGATGTTGGATACATTGAAATTGCCATCTTGCAATCCTTTTCGCATCTCTCTTCAAGATATTCAAGGCCTCTAATTCCGCCTGCAAAGTCAATTCTTTTATCTGTTCGAGGGTCGCCTATTCCCAAAATCGCCGACAATACATTGTTTTGTAAAATTGCACAATCCAAGCGCTCAACAGCCTTTTCTCCTTGACAAAGCTCCTTGTAAAACTCAAGCTTATACCATTTTTTATCAAGATAAATTCCAACTATGTGCTTTCCCTCAGGACGATATTGCCCACCGCCCTTATACTCAGTAACTGTGCCAACGTTCTTTTGAAGAACATCAAGCAGCTCGCTTGGTGTGTAGCCGTTCAAATCCTTTAAAAGTCTGTTATAGTCAAGAATTTTCAATGTTGACGAAGGGAAAATAACGGATAAGAAATAGTTGAACTCCTCTTTTCCTGTATAATTTGGATTCTCACTTCTTCTCTTTACCCCAACCTTAACAGCAGAGGCACATCTATGGTGACCGTCAGCAATATAAAGTGCATCAAGAGAGGCAAATGCACTCTCTATTTTTGCGTCAATTTCCGAGCTATCTGTTGTCCAAACGGTATGGCGTACGCCATCCTCGGCAACGAAATCGTAAAGCGGCGCTTTCTTTGTTTGCTCAACTATTATAGAGTCAAGAGTCTCGCTTTCCTTATAAGCCAAAAAGATTGGGCCAGTTTGAGCTGAGCAGGTGTCAACATGCTTAATTCTGTCAACCTCCTTGTCTGCTCTTGTAAACTCGTGCTTTTTAATTCTATTTTCCAAATAATCGTCAATGGACGCGCATCCAACAATACCTGTTTGGCTTTGCTCACCCATTATTTGACGATAAAAATAATATTTTTTCTCACCATCGTTTATATATACACCGTCATCCTCGAATTTTTTCAAAATATCTCTTGCAGTGTTATATACCTCTTCGCTATATATATCAACGCTAGGATCGAGATTAATCTCGGCTCTGTCTATTCTTAAAAACGAATAAGGGTTGCCCTTTACCATTTCTCTTGCTTCACTACTTGACATTACATCATATGGAAGCGCTGCGCACTTGTCAACCAAAGCATTTGTTGGTCTTAACGCGCTAAAGGGTTTAATTGTAATCATAACTTTACCTCGCTAAAAATTGTTCATTAATAGTATAAATCTTTTTTTAAGCATTGTCAACTATTATAATAATTAAAGAGGGACAAAGTCCCTCTTTTTAGATATTAAATCTTTCGTTGTCGCTTTGGTCATTTGATTCGTTTTCCTTAGCTTCAAGCTCCATTTTGAGCTTTTCTCTTGCCTCAACTCTTTTGTTTCTTGTCTTGGTAAGATAAACCTCAAGCCCAATATAAAACGCAAGGGAAATAAGCATAACCATATAATAGCTAAGAAGTCTCCAAACAAGCATAACGCCTGCTGCTTGACCAGCCATAGACGCACCGGCAATTGCAACTATAATCGATGCAAACACCTTACCGGATGAGCCCTCAGCAGCGCCAGAAGCACCTGGTGTTGGAATAAATCCAACGGCTGTAATTGCAAACGATGTGCCTGAAATAATTAGCAAAGCATGCTCAAGCTCAACATTGATATTAAGTGAAAGCATAATGAATATTGTAGCCGAATAAAGGAATGCAAAGGAAATAATCTTTGTAAGCAGTGCAAGGAAGAAATGCCCCTTCTTGCTCATCAAGTCCTTAAATGCCTGTTGAACGCTTTCAAAATATTCCTTAACAGTTTCAACCTTGGGTCTTAATTTCTTAAATATTCTAAAATTGCAAAGGAAATATATTATTTTAACGAGCAGGCTTCTTACTGTTTTGCTAAGTCCCAACACAAGCGTGGAAACAAACATCAAAAGATTCAATGCGTATCCAATAATGATAATTACGCGCCATGTAGTATCAATTTGTGAGAATAACGTTCTTGCAAAGAAAAGGCCTGTTAATGAAAAGCCTGTGGTAACCGCCATATAAATAAGCAAATTTGCAAGGAGGAGTCCTGTCGACTCTGAAATTTTAACCTTTGCGCGAGAAAACGAATAAGCCTGGAATGGTTGACCACCTGTTGAGAGTGGAGTTATTCCATTAAAGAAATGCTCCGTCATTGCTATTGAATAGGTTGTTCCAAAGCTGATATCTGTTTTTCTTGCCTTCGCCAAAATACAAAGAGAAAGAGGGTAAATTGCCAAATACGCAAACACCATAAGAATGGCAAGACAAATGTATTCAAATTTGGCCTGCTTAATTTGATTCATAATGCTTGGCAAATCGTTAAATGAAAGGACTGTAATTAATAAAAGAACACCAATAACTGCATAAAGAGTAAAAAGCGCGATTTTTTTACCATTCATAGGATTTTTGTGTTTTTGTCCGTGAATGTCAATGAGCTGTGTCTCCTCAAGCGTAACCTGATGGATTGCAGTGGTCTTTTTTTCCTTGCGCATGGTGTCCCCTCCTTTCAAAAAAATCATAATTATTTTAACACAACTTTAACAAATATTCAATATATATTATAATTTTTATCTGAAATTCACAAAATAAAATAAAAAAGCCACGAAAAAATAATCGTGGCTTTTATTTGTAAAATTATAAAACTGCGTTTAAAAATTGCTTTGTTCTTGGGTTTTGTGGGTTGTCAAAAACCTCACTTGGTGTTCCCTCCTCAGCAATAACTCCGTCGTCCATAAAGATAACACGAGTTGCAACCTCACGGGCAAAGCCCATTTCGTGAGTTACAATAACCATCGTCATTCCTTCATCGGCAACCTCTTTAATAAGATTCAAAACCTCGCCAACCATCTCTGGGTCAAGGGCTGAGGTTGGCTCGTCAAAGAGCATAACCTTTGGATTCATTGCAAGAGCCCTGACAATAGCAACTCTCTGCTTTTGTCCACCAGACAAGGTTGATGGATAGGCATTCGCTTTGTCCTCAAGTCCTATACGGCGAAGGAGCGCAAGTGCGTTTTGACGACACTCCTCCTTGAATTCCTTTGGTTTTTTGCCCTCTTTCTTAGCTTTTTTCTTATATATTGTGTAGGGGGAAAGCATAATATTTTCGAGCACTGTTTTATTGTTAAAGAGATTGAACTGTTGGAAAACCATACCCATATTTTGGCGATGAACATTTATATTTACCTTTGGGTCAGCAATATCAACATCATCAAATATAATTTGTCCACCATTGGGGTCCTCTAAACAGTTTAAGCATCTTAAAAACGTGCTTTTTCCCGAGCCGGAAGCGCCAACAATAACTATTTTTTCACCCTTATATATGTCGGTCGAAATATCCTTCAAAACAACATTTTTACCGAAGGTCTTTTTAAGATTCTTCACAGAAAGTATAGGCTTTTTGCAATTTATTTCAAGCGTATCAAACTTGTTCTCATTCATTGCTTGCCACCTCCGTTTCTGTCACTCTTTGCAAGTGCCTTTTCCATTTTTCTTAGCGCAAATGTAAGAAGCATTACAAGTCCGAGATAAATCGCCGCTGAAATAATTAGTGGTGGCAAATATTCAAAGGTTCTGGACTGAATCATGCCCGGCACCTTTCCAAGGTCTATAATACCAACATAACCAACGATTGCAGTTTCCTTGATAAGTGTAATGAATTCATTAAATAGTGGTGGCAATGAGTTTTTAATCGCCTGTGGAATAATTATGTGCCACATAGTCTGCCAGGTGGACAAGCCAAGGCTACGTCCAGCCTCTCTTTGACCATCATCAACGCTTTCAAAGCCTGCTCTTACAATTTCTGCAACGTATGCACTCGAATTTATACCAAATGTAATAGCACCAATCATAATTCCATTATCCCATGTTGCAAAAACAACAAAGTATAATATCATAAGCTGTAAAACAACTGGCGTGCCACGAACAACTGTGATATATATATTTACAAGCGCTGAAAGGAACTTAAGCTTACCAGTCTTCTTTTTTAGGTAATTTATCATCGCGAAAAGAACGCCGATGACTAAGCCTATAAGAACAGCAACGCTTGCTATAATAACAGTATTCCCTAAGCCCTCCAAATAAAGCATCCATCTATCTTGAACGATAAACGCCCTTGTAAAGCTTTTTATAATATCTGACATATCTTTTCCTTTTCACAAATAACTGAGGAGCAATTTGCCCCTCAGTTGTTTATTTCTAATGAATTTGAAGCTTTAATTAGCCGATAAGATTGAGCATTGTGAGTGCAGGGAGCTTATCCATAACAATAGCATCTATTCTACCATTTTTAAGGTCTGAGAATGCTAATGAATATTGCTTATATCTGCTAACCTCACCGATTTCAACCTTAACAGTTACCTCTTTGCCGTCTGCATCTTCATACTTGTGTCCATCGCCCTTAGCATCTGTAACGATAAGGTCACCACTTGTTCCCTCTTGAACGCCAACCTTAAGACCCTTAAGGTCAGAAATTTGGTCGAAGCTGTTCTTCTTTGAAGAAACTACAACAAGAGTTGAGCTATAATATACAGCTGAAAAATCAACTGCTTGACGTCTTTCATCGTTGATTGTAAGACCAGCAGCACCTACTGCTTCACCTGTTGCAGTTTGTACGCATGTTGGAATTGTATCAAAGAGAACGTCTTTGATTTCGATTGATTTGCCTTGTCTTTCAGCAACCTCGCTCATAATAGCGATGTCAACGCCGACAATTTCATTGCCACTCAAAAATTCAAATGGAGCAAATCCTGACTCTGTGTAAACTGTGATCACACCCTTATCACCAAAGTTCCATTCGAGTTGAAGGTCTGTTTCTGGCTTTTCGCCGTTTCCTGCATCGTAATCAGCAAGGTCAGTGTAGTAATCTAAGTACTTTTCCATAGTACCATTAGCAACCCATTCGTTAACAACCTCGTTAACAGCATTTAACATAGCAGTGTCGCCTTTTTTGGTTGCGATACCAAAATCCTCTTGTAAAAGGTCAGTTGCATCAATAGCAACATATTCATCGTTGCCACCACAAGAAGTGAGAGCAAACACAGAAACTACCATTACAAGCAAAAGTGCAAGTGAAATAATTTTTTTCATTTTGTTTCTCCTTAAAATATTATTTTTTATTATTGCTTAATCATTATATACTCATATTTTATGAATGTCAACCTTTTCGTGAATATTTTCTTTGGAATTTGCATTTTATTCACAATTCAACGAATATATGCATTTTTTATTCATTCGAAGTCGCTTTTATACAAAAAAAGGTGGCATAAAGCCACCCTTTGTTTTATTTTAATTTCTCAAGCTTTTCAATAATCTCTTTTTCTGTTCTGCACTCATCAAAGGTTTTGTCACTATCAAGCACCACTAAAACCTGAGAGGATTCATAGTAGCTGGTTGAAAAGTCAACCATACCCTTGCGCTCGTCTGTGACAGAAATGCCTGCTGCCGCAACGTCAACATAATCTTTGCCGACAGAAGCTAAAACATTTTCAAAGCTCATATTTTCAATTACAAGCTCAAGTCCAAGAGTGTCGGCAACAAGCTTCATAATCTCAATATCAATGCCGGCAAACTTGTCATCTACTGTATATTCAAATGGTGAAAAGGATGCAGTTGTAGCAACGACGAGCTGTTTATCCGCCTTGGTTGGATCCTTTTTTGCCGAAGCAATTGGAACGATATCCTCGCCCTTTGCATATTTGTCGATAATTGCTTTAACCTCATCGTTCTTTTCTTCAAGAACCTTGTTGATTCCTCCTAAAAGCTCAGGTTGTGCCTCATCTACACCGAAAGCATACTCTTCTTCTGTAAGCTCAATACCGATAACCTTAATGCCAGGAATTGTATTTTGAAGCTGAGTAGCTGAAGCCTTGTCAGTAATAACATACTTAACTGTACCGTTTTTCATATCGTTTACTGCAAGACCGCCGTTTGCATACCCAACAGCCTCATAGCCGTCCAAGCCCTCAAAATCAAGAGCGGAATCACCATTAACGTAGTTCTCTGCTATTGAGCCTATTTGTACACCGATTTTTATTGTTTTGTCACCACATGCAGTGAGAACGAAAAGCGAAGTCGCCATCAAAAGCACGAGTATAAGTGAAATAATCCTTTTCATTCTTTTCTCCCTTTGTTAAAGATTCTCTTAGATTAAGAATATCATACGCGCAATAATTTGTCAAGAAATTAATATAAAAACAACCACCCACAAAATTGCAGGTGGTTAAATTTTTATGCTTGGGGGTTGAAATCGTTATATGATTTGCCCTCGGCTGTTTTTGCCATTGTCTCGCCGTTTGCATAATAAAACTCATTATCTACACGAACGTAGAGAGTGTTTACAATAGAAATGCCCTTTGCTTCCTCTGTAATATTAGCAATCTTAACTTGAAGATTTGTGTAATTACCGTTTGTAAAGTTAGCAGATACAACGCCGTTATTTGCCGGTTCTGTTTTGCCATCCTCTCCTATTTGAAGCGGGGAGTTGTTTGCAATCGCAACAACCATACCATATTCAAAGTCAGAATCTACAAGCTCAATATATTTTGCAATAGCATCGTTGTCAAACATAAATTTGCGAACGATTCCGTAGCCATCGTCCTCTTGTGCTGAATAGCCATTTTCTTCGAACATTGTGCCGAGTACGTTTTCACCAACGTCTTTTTTGCAGTTTTCACAAACTGAAACGATAACAATTTCCTTTAAGTAGTCAATAGTGGTTGAGCCGCCGTATCTTGCTTCATCATAGGTAACGTGTACAGGATTTTCAAGCATTTCAAGAAGAGCGCATCTTGAGCAAATTCCGCAGCAAGTGTTGCCTTCCGTTACTTGAACGTCGTGGGTATCATCAAAGCCAACCTCGCATATGTTTGCGCCATAAATGAAGATGTATTTGTTTTGTGTATGTGTGCCGTTTTTGTAATCAGTGTATGATGATGGCTTTGCGCTTGATACTCTATCCAAGGTGATAATTGTTTTTATTGTATCGAAGTCGTTGGTTTTGCCTGTATAGAAGGTTGTAAATGAACTTCTGTTTACACCGTTAATCGCGGAAGAGCCAAAAGTTGTAAAGTTTTCTGTAATAACAAGTTTTGTCATGTTTGAGCAATTTAAGAACATATTAGAGCCCATTGTACTACCCAAAACAACAGCGGTCGTAAGGGCTGTGTTTTGTTTAAATGTACCGTCGCCAAGCGTTGTTACCGATGCAGGAACTATTATCTTGTCAAACGCCGCATAAGCAAAAGCGTTTGTGTCTATTTGGGTTAAGGTGTTTGGCAAGGTCAAGCTCGTAAGTGAGGAAGCCTTATAAAATGCGCTATTACCAATTGTTACAGTGTTTTCAAGGTAAAGATTTTTTAATGCACTTGCGTTATAAAACATTGTTTTTGGAATAGTTGTTGCTTTACTTCTTATTGTTTCGAGTCTTGAGCATTCGCCGAAAACATTGTCGGTGCCTACAGTTTCAAGTGTTGATGGAAGATATACCTCTTTGATACCCGAATATTTAAAGCAAATGTCTTCTAAAGTTGTTAATCCCTCAGGTAAAATCGCATTTTCAAGCGATGTAGTTTGGTAGAAGGCTTTATAAGCAATGGTTTTTAGGCTTGTTGCTCTTGAAAAATCAACTGTTTCAAGTGCTGTACAGCTTAAAAAGGTTGTTTGTTCAATTTTCTCAAGTTGTGGAGGGATAGCAATTGATTTTAAAGATGTGCATCCGTTAAACACGTTATTTGCCATTGACACTAAAGAATCCGGCAAATTAATGCTTACAAGCGTTGATAACTTAAATGCACCTGCGCCTATTGTTGTCACAGTATTAGGAAGAACTATGGTCTTTACTGCTGTATATCCACCGCTAGTAGTAATACAAGTTGTTCCTGCTGTTACAATTCCCTTTGGCACCTCAAGTCTTACAATGTCGGACGCAGAATATCCGCTAAGCTCTGTAAAGGTGATGCCAAAAGTAGCGGAGTTCTTAAAAATATAGTATGCAGGATACGCCTTGCCGTCTGACATAAGAACTCTTGACGTTGCGCCAACTGTACCATCTGCACCGAACACAGACTTATCGCTCATTCCCTCAAGTGTTTCTACTGTCGTTGGCCACTCGGGAATTGATGCTTCCTCTGCGCTTACAGAAATTGCAAAGGCACAAGCAAGAAGTGCAACTAAAAGTGTAATTAAAAGTAATTTCTTTTTCATTTTCTCCTCCATAAATGTAAAATATAAGTATTCAACTTTATTTTATACTATTTAATTCATAAAGTCAATATTCTTTCATAGCATATTTTACAATTTTATTAGCACTTTTTGACACAAGAATGATAATCCACTATACGACGGAAGCAATAATTTAGTGCTTGCATGCTTATTGTCGCATCCCAAGAATTCAACTCCAAAAAGGCATTTTTTGCCCTTCTCATTGTTGATAGTTTATTAAAGAAAACACCGCCGTAACAAGAATATTTAGCGCACGTATTGTTCTCTTTTTGTACGCTCTTTGTTACTTATTATCGATATTTGCAAAGCGAGATGTCGCCCAAAATCCCCGACGGTGGGATTTGCATATAGCTTGAAAGTCCATCGCGGCGTGCGTGTGCAAGATTATTTTTCACTATGATTTCAAGCTTATTTTCACCATCAATCAAAGCGTCCTTCATGCTGAATTTATATGGCGCATTTATTCTTGCACCTAAATATTTGCCATTGAGCCAAGCCTCAGCGGTCTCACCGACCTGACCTAAATCAATAACTGTAAAGCCTTTCTTTGCTTCAAAGGTGGCTCTATAACGGATTTCACCAGAGAAATCGGGATAGCGCTCAGGGGTTGAAATATCAAAGAGAGATGAATTTTCAGCAATTGTTTTAAACTCGTTTTCGCCCTCTTGCTTTATAGCAATATCAAATTTAATCGGCAATTCTTCTCTTTCTATTTCGTATGTCATTTTTGGAATATCATTAGGAATTTCGCTGCCAAAAATAACAAATATCATATTGCCCTTTTCAATACGCAAATGAAGTTCACCGTTTTCTGCATTTTCCTTGTAGCATTTATTTTGCCAAGGATCATAAATCAGACACTCACCTGACTGCTTTAGAGTGATTTGTGCGTCAATGTCACCATAAACATCCTCATTTGAAAAGAGATAAATATCCTCATTTTCTCTTGTTACGTGATAAAAGCGAAGATTTTTTAGTCCATCGCCCTCACCAAAAACGTGGCACAGGTCTTTATTTCTAAGCTTTTCTGCTATTTTGCTTGTTTGCACTTTATCAAAGCAAGAAAGAATGCTTAAAATATCAGAATTCTCTGCTGACCTTTTTGGAAGCGAATCTGTAAATACCACATAAAGCCCATCATTTGCAAGTCTTTCAAAGGCTTCGAGGCGCGATATTGGCATTATTTCACTTTCGGAAATAATCAAAGCGCCATAGCTTTCTCCGTTTATTTGGAGCTTGCCATCTACAACGTGCGCATTTTCAAGGGTATCGTATGGAATTATATCAAAATCAACAAGTCCTTGGGTAAGGGTACGACAAAGGTTATAAAACAGTTGATTTTTGCCACCTGTCCACTCTCCCTCTGCGTTATAAAAGACAGCCACGTCTGCTTTATGCTTGCCATCGCTCAAAGCGTGTGATACTCTGCCCATATACTCCATCAAGCCTTTAAAAAGTGGGTAGTGGATATTTTTGCCACCATTATAAAAATGAGGTGGGCAATCCAAATCCTCTTCCTTCGGTGAAAAGGCGTGTGGAACGAAATAATTTATTCCGCTTGCGAGCATTATATCAGAAAGCCCCTTCATAAACGGTAGCCCCTCTGCCCAGCCAAAAGCACCAAAGATTTCGCACATAGCTCTATCCTTTTTGAGTGGCTGAATGTGCGCGTGAGATGATGCAAGCTTTGGCAAGGTATAACGGAAAAACGCAGGGTCTGCCTTGCCACCGTCAGCAAGCGGTGAACGATGTATGCTATTTGAAATGCCGGGAACATCCTGCATAAGCACAATATCAATACCCGCCATATCCTGTCCATCAAGCGCACGAAAATAATGTCCACTGCCATATCCAAGGCGCGTGTGTGCGCCCATATCCTCTATGACGTGTCCGATATACATAACATTGTGCTCACGACACCAGTTGCCAAGCATATAACTGAAGTTATCACTATATAGCTTGGTGATAACCTCCATATAGTGCATTCTTATAACAGACGATACTTCACCAATATCCTCCCAAAGAGCTGGTAAATACATCCAAACTGCTTTTTCGTCAATACCTGCGCTCTTAGCAATTAGTGTTGGCAAATCATCTCGCCAAGGGTAAGGTGAGCCGATTTGACCAAGAGTATTGTAGTAAGTATAGGCGACATTTAAAAAGCCTGGCTCATCCGAGAAAAAGCCCTTAAATGTGTTCCCAAAATACTCCTTAAAATGCTCATAATGTGGCTCGTATATAGCATCAATCATTGCGTGGCACGAGTCGGGATTTAACATATCTATGTAATAAAACAAACGCTCGTTTTTATAATCATATGGCAAGGTTTCAATGGTGACACAAACGCGCCAAACACCCTTTGGTACATCAAAATAAACCATACCATCGTTTAATTTATCGGTTAAATCAATTGCTGATTCATAGTCAAGCTTCTCGCCAAGCGAATCGTTTTTATATGCAACGATATTGATAATTTTTTCGGCTTTACCAACTCTGCCACCGACAAATAGCTTTGCACCATTCATAGGGCCAACAGCATCTATCTGAATTTCTCTTATTAAACGCTTGCGAAGGCTTGCATTTTGTTCTTTTTCGAGATATCCGTTTGCGTATCCGGTTGGGAATTTTTGGTCGTCAAGAAGCCACACATGCATATCAAGCTCACGCGCGGTTTCAAGTATAAAGCGAAAATCGTCCCACCACTCATCCTTGCAAAAATTATCATAAGGACGGCTCTCGGCACAAAACTCATTTATTCCGCTGTTTTTTATTGCCAAAATTTCCTCTCGTACGCGTTCTTTTGGCTCGCCGTGGAGCCAAAGAAATGGCAATATGTAGCTTCCGTGCTCACCCTTTAAGCACTCTTTTATCTTTCTATCCATTTTTCCTCACTTAAAATCTTATTGGTACAAATTATATGCCTTAGAATGTATATTTGCCCTTCTCCACATCATATCTTTTTTCGCCGATTATAATTGTAGATTTAACCGGAGTTTCTATTTCATAATTGATTTTTCCGTCCTTGTGATACCATTTTGAAACAATTTTGCCGTTTCTGGTTTCCAATGTAGCACTCAGACTGTCAAGCTTGTCGGTTGGCTTTGGTGCAATTATTGCCTCCCTGAAGGCTGGTAATTTTGGCTTGATTCCACATGCCTCCTCATATACCCAATCGGCAACGCTTCCGTATGCATAATGGTTAAAGGAGTTCATATTCTTTGACCAAAACTCGCCATTTTCGTTTTTGCCATCCCAATGCTCCCAAATGGTTGTTGCACCTTGCTTAACAGAATATAGCCAAGATGGGAATCCCTCTTGTAAAAGCAAATTATAAGCAGTTTCTGTATAGCCATTTTTTGATAGTGCATGTAGTAAAAACGGAGTGCCAACAAAGCCGGTTTTCAGCTTATTGCCGTTTGATATTATCATATCATTTAGCTTTTTGGCTATCGCTTTTTTATCCTCTGCGATATCAAAATACAATGCTAATGCACATTCAGTTTGTGTTTTATACTCTTTAAAGGTTTTCCTTGTCTTTTCTAAAATTTTCTCGGCAAGAGTGTCGTATTTTTCTCTATTCTTGCCTAAAATTTCAGACACCTCTGCCACAATTTTGACTGAGTTATAGTAAAACACCGATGCTATAAAATCCTCGTTTGACGAGCCACGATAGCTTCCGCTTGGTGCATCAAGACCAAGCCAATCGCCGAACTGCTCACATCCATACCAAAGGTATCTTTTTTTGGTTGTGCTTGCAATATAACCAAGGTATCTTTTCATTGTGACATATTGGTTTTTCAGTATTTTTTTATTTCCATACATTTTATAAATTTGATATGGAATTATTGTTGCACTATCACCCCAAACGGCACCAGTGTTTTCGGTTGTAGACCAGTCCCAGCACACGGTTTGTGGAATTATATTAGGAATATTTCCCTTTTTTCCTTGGTCAAGCTTTAAATCCGTCAGCCACTTTTCAAAAAACACTTCAACATCATAGTTATATGCAGCTGCTTTGCAAAAGACTGTGGCATCACCTGTCCAGCCCTGTCTTTCATCTCTTTGAGGGCAGTCGGTTGGAATGTCTAAAAAGTTGCCCCTTTGACCCCAAATTATATTAGAAAAGAGCTGATTTAAAAGCGCATTTGAGCTTTCTAAATAGCCTGTCCGCTTCATATCAGAATGGACAACTATCGCGTGAATGCTTTCATCATTTATTTCGCATGGAAAGCTGTCAACACGTATATATCTAAAGCCCCAAAACGCAAGCCTTGGCTTATATGTGTTTTTCCCGTCCTTGCAAATATACTCAAATCTCGCCTTAGCATCACGATAGTTTTCATTATAGAAATTGCCGTCCTTGTCAAGCTCCTCACAAACGGTAAACTCCACCTTGTCGCCCTTTTTGGCATTTACAGTAAATTCAAAATATCCAGTTAGGTTCTGTCCAAAATCAATAATTGTATCGCCGTTTGGTGCTTTAAATATAGATTGAGGCTTAATTTTCTCCTGCTCCTTGACATAAACACCCTGTTGCTTTACTATTATTTTCTTGTCGTGGTTTAATTCCCTTGCGTTTACCGGTGAATCCTCATAGGAGCTGTCATATATTTCACCGTCATATAGCTCCGCAAAGCGCAATTTATCCCTTCTCGACATCCAGCTTCCATCTGTTACAATCGACTCTTTGGTCTTGTCAGTATATAGAATATCGAGCTGGCAAATTAACGCCTTTGGCACATTGCTTGCAACACCAAAATTGATTTTTCCATTATACCAACCATCGCCCACGAGAATTTCAAGTGTGCTTTCATCCTTCAAATCCTTGGTTACATCATATGTCTGATACTGCACTCTTTTGCGTGAGGTAAAGCCTGGGGCTAATACAAAATCGCCAACACGCTTTCCATTTATTGTAGAATAATAGCAACCAAGAGCGGTTATGTTCAATGCTGCCTTTTTCACCTGCTTTTTAAAGCTTAGCTTCTTAAAAAAGCATACCGGCTCATATAAATTGTTATTTGGATGTACAATCCAGCTTGCATTTTCAAACATAGTTCCCTTAGCTCCTTTAGTTACTTCAAAAAAATTATACCATTTATTGATTACAAAATCAATACAAGTTGAAAAGTAGGGGTTTATATAATATGAAAATTTAAAGAGTGATTTTTCGTTATGCAAAAACCCGTATGGAAATTCTCCATACGGGTTTGTTTTTATTCTGTATTTTAATGCTTATTCCTCAGTGCTTGGAACAAAATCATTGTATTTTACAAAGCAATATTTTTCGCCCTCGTTTGGTGTTCCCTCTTGAAGAACTGAATATTCCTTAGCGTCCTCAAATGTGGTTTCAACATATGCACCGATTGCAAAATCAGCGTTTTTGCTTTCATCGGATTTAAAGCCTAACATCTTAAGAGATAAAAATACATAATTCTTATTAGGGAATCCAACTGTTACAACCCCTGCATTAGGTGCTCCGTTTTGGTCGAAAAGATCGCCACTGCCAATATTGCTCTTTGTTGTTGCAAACAAGCCATATTTTAACACCTTGCCTGTTTGCTTCTCAAATTCTTCAATCGCTTCAACATTAACTGTGAATTTTATGCTAATACCATTAACATCACCATTGTCGTCCTCTGGGGCTGAGTAGCCAAGGCATATAAACAAAGCCTCTATTTCTTCTACTACAGTATGTGTACATCCTTCGTTTGTACAAGTTGTTGTTTTTGCGCCCACTTTTGCGTAATCCTCATATGCGAAAGCAACTGATGTTTCTTCAGTTGAAAGATGCTCTATTGTTGCGTTTCCGCAAACTGAGCATACCTCTACACAAGCATTTGACTTTTCTATATCAGCTGTATGCTTACCGTTATAGAATGCATCACAAGGATTATAGTTAAATACAACCTTTCCGTTTGCTTTTGCAGTTATGATATTTTCGCCAGAGTCAGTGCCTGTTGCGCCATTTTTAGCAAGTGAAATCTTTGCGATAAGAGCATCCCACGCTTCCTCTGTGCCACAATAATAAAAGGTTGCATTTGGGCAAAGAGTAAAGGTTTGATGCGCCGTTGATACATCAACGTTATCTGCATTAAAGGTTGCAGGGAGATATACCTTTACGTTTTTTGCACCTCTTACGTAGAAGTTATCGCCAGTTGTACCATAAAAGCCCTTAAAGTTAGCACCCAAAACAAGCTTTTCAAGCTTAGCATTTGAATCAAATAGGGTAAGCTGAATTGCCCTATAGTGTATTTCTTCAACGGAGTTTGGCAAAACAAGCTCCTTTAGATTATTACAGTAATAAAAGCATCTATATGGAATAACCTTAATTTGTGAGCCTTCCTCGAAGGTGATTTTTTCAAGCTTTGTATCTTGGAAAACGCCAAGATCGTCTTTCTCTACAAACGCTGTAATATCGTTAGGAACGAAAAACTCCTTTAGGTTTGACTGTGCAACTGCGTGAACGCCCATATAAGTAATAGGTGTGCCAGGCTCAATATCTGCAATCATTAACTGAGTATTTTGGAACATTCTATCAATAATTTCAGTTGCTGTTTTTGGGAAATAAAAATACTGAATTGGAACATTTCTATTAGCGCCATAATAACCGAATTGGAAGTTTGAATCAAATTTCTCAATTGTTGATAGACCATCAGAAACAAAATCATCTCTTAGGTTAACTACAATAACGCCCTTTTGCTGTGAGCCACCATAGAACTTAGACACGTCGTTAAACTTAGCCTTGTTGTCTGTTACAGTGATAAGATTTACTGCCCTGTCACTAACAAGCTTGTTATCGGTATTAAGATACCAAACGAGTGCATAGCCATCCTCGTCATAAAGGTTTACTGTGGGATTGGTAACGCTTTCGTTGCCTACAGTAAAGCTGCCATTTAATGTTACAGTTGTGTCCGTATCAATTGCTGTTGCACTTATAGTAATGGCAAAAAGGCACATAACTACAGTAGCCACAAGCACGGACAAAATAAGCTTTCTTTTCATTGCTATTCTCCTAAAATTAATTTGTTGTTTTTTATCAATATCATTTTTAAAGCAATCAACAATATTGACAACTCTGCACTTTTATTCTATAATATTTATAGGGAGTTGTAAATAGATTATTTTATCGAGTGTTTGTATTATTTTATTACAAATTCAAATAGGGAGGCTGGAAAATGAAGCTACACTATTATAGAAACAGTGAACTATTAAATGCAAAAGGCAAAATGTCACATGATGCGCCACTCATTGTCAACCTTGTTAATGACTGCTTTACAAATTTTGAACCATTTGCGTATGATACATATAACAGCATCGGGCGAGATGATTATTTTTTAATCTATGTCACGGATGGTGTTTTCAATACAAAAATAAATGATACTGTTTTTCATTTGAACAAGGGTGCTGTCGTTTTATACCCACCTAAGTATAAATATCACTATTGGGGTGAGCCACCTTCAAAATATCTCTGTGCGCATTTTACCGGCTCGCATGTAGAAAAGATTCTAACTGATTTAGGATTTCCTTTAGAGCCATATATATTAGAAGGTGCTTTTTCTCCTAAAATAAAATCATTATTTGACAAAATGGTTGAAAAGGATATAACTAAGGCTCCGTTTTTGCAATATTCATTATCTTGCCTTTTAGAAGAGATTTTGCTTACTATCGCTATTGAAAGAGTAAAAAATAGTGGTTATCGTACATTTAAAAATTCTATTAAATATATTCACGCAAACTACACCGAAAAGATAAAGGTTCCTTATCTTGCGCAGTTAGAGGGACTTAGCAATTCGCGATACATAACACTATTCTCCAAGGAAATGGGTAAAACGCCAAGTGAATATATTCTCGACTTAAGACTTAATAGAGCCTGTGACCTTCTTTTAACCACCAATATGGAAATTAGTGCGATTGGTGCGTCGTCCGGATATAATGACCAGTATTTTTTCAGCAAAATATTTAAAAAGCATATTGGCATATCTCCACAAGAGTATAGAAAAAAGAACAAATAATAAATCAAACAGCCACAGGGTTTCCCCCGTGGCTGTTTTCTTTTAATTTTTCAGATTTAGCTTCTCTATTCTTGCACAAGTAAAATTTTATCCATAGCCTCAAGTCGCTTTTCCGCAAAGGTTAAAATTTGCGTTAGGTGATCAACGCTTTGAGAAGGAACACCTGTCCATTTTTGATTTTCCGCCTTTCTTACAACATCTGGGATTGCGTCAAAGAACGCCTCAAAATGGTTGGTGATATTTTCTAAGGTGAGAATTTCTTGTCTTAATTCTAAATATCTTTGACAAACAAGGTCAAAATAATTAACGTAAATTCTTTCCCATAAAAGATTTAAGTTAGAATGGTTTCTTTCAGGGGCAAGGCCCTTGCCATCGACAAGTGCAGATATTGGACTGGTGTTTTCGTTAAATGCAATGCTTCCGTTCCATCTCATACCCCATGTGCCATCCATATCGTACATACTGCTGAACCACACCTTGCCATCAAGGGTTACCCAAAGTATGTTTTTACTTGTATTATCGTCTGCACAAATAAAGAATGTATATATCATTGAATCAATACACTTTTCAATATCTGCGTACTGATGAATACCGTTTTTGAAAGCCTCGCCATCGTTATTATAAACGAACTCTATTAAATCAAGCATGCTATCATACACCCATTGAGTGCTATTATCAACCAAGCTGTCCTCGTTCGATGCGTATTCGAGAACGAATCCACTTGTTGAAACCTCTCTAAAGGAAACTGCGTTGTTCCATGTTTCCGCCATAAGTATAGCTTGATTTTTCTCGTCGCTATCGTGCATGTCAAACATCCACTTGTCCTTTGGAATGTTCATTGTGTAAACACCTTGGTAAACGCCATTGTTGTAAACCAAAATTGGATAACCATCAATTACACCGCCGTTTGGAGTGTCTGCTAATTCATCATTTCTTGATTTTACAATTTCGCCAAAGATTTTGCCGGACACAACATTTCTTGACTGTGAATAGTCGATGTAGTTGGCTTTCATGCAGTATTTGTTCTCTTTGCCCCAGCCGTCACAAAGCTCGACCTTATGCTTGCTTCCGTCCTCATCAAATAGCTTTATGTTAAAATTCTTTTTAGGAAAGCCGGCACTTGATGCTCCCTGAACCTTTATTTCAGCTGTGCAAACGAAGCTGAGTCCGTCGGAATCATATGTGAAATTAACAACCTCGGTGTATCCCTTTGCAGTTGGCAGGCTTCCCCCAAGGTCAACAACGGGCATACCGACATCCGAAGATGTTACAGGCTTATATATTTTAACTGATGCTTCCTCACTTGTAAACGTTCCACAAAAATCAACAGAGTACCTATTGTAAACCAGCACGGATTCAAGAATCATTTTGCTTGTATCGTAGCTTTTGTTGCATTGAGTGCAAAAGCCATTAACATCGCAGGTATGGTAGCCATATTTTGCATTACCAAGACCAACCTCTGAAATGTCCTCACATCTATTGCAGGAATATATTTCCTTTCCTTCCTCGCATGCTGCTTCTATTATGGAATCAAGCTCCCAGTCGTGTCCTAACGGACTGCCAACTGTTCTTTTACACTGCTCACAAAATTGAGCGGTTAAGCAGGTTGCCTCTTGCCATATGTGGTCAGCCACCTCACCCTCGGTTAAGCGGCAAAGCTTACAGTGCTTAGCCTCTATACAGGTTGCCTCTATCCAGCTGTGCCCATAGATAAAGCCCTCCTTTTGAGAGCAGTTATTGCAAACCCTTTCCTCATCGCATCCTTGATATACCCATATGTGAGGCAAATCCTCAGTTGATGACTCGTTGCATCTTTGGCACACCTTTGGATTTTTACAAGAGGTTATCAACCAGTTATGACCTAATGCTTCTGCGCCTATTTCACCACATCGTGTGCATTTTTTAGGAGTTAAGCAGGTCGCTTTTTCCCAGCTGTGTGGAATTTCGTTTCCAACAAAACCACACTCCAAGCAAACCGGAATCTCAAGGCACTTATCGGTGCTCATGGTGTGCTCCTTTGCCGCTTCCCTTTCGCCACAAGTCTTGCAAACCTTATTCTTTGTGCAAAGCGTGGATGTCCAGTCGTGGCCAAGTATCTCTCCATCCGATGTGCCACACACATTACAGGTACGCGCTGTTAGACAGCTTGCGCTCTTCCAAGTATGCTCACTCTTTTCGCCATCTGTTAATTTACAAATTATGCAAGTTTTTGGTGCTTGACAGGTTGCAGGGCTGAAATTATGCTGACCCACAAGTCCCTCTGCCATACCACACGACATACAGGTCTTTGGAAATTGACAGGTCGCTGGGGAAAAGTTATGCTCGGCGACTTCTCCCTCTGTCACTCCGCAAATGGTGCAAGTCTTGGCAGACTTGCAAGTGGCAGGACTAAAATTATGCGCACATTCCTCACTTTTATCTCCACAGGATATTAAAGCAAAGGAAAATATAAATAATATCGATATTAAAAGCAGTATCCTTTTCATTAAACGCTCCTTATATTAATATTCTATTGATAGTATATCATAACAAAAGGGAGTTTTCAAGAGAATTATAATTGTATAAAAGCTTGTCAACTAATAAAAATTTGGAATTGATTATTCAATTCAGGTATGGTATAATGTGATAAATACTGGGTGCTTATTAACCCGTTTTTCATTAAAATTATTTTGAGGAGTTAAATATGAAAACCTTAGTAACTATCGTTGACGGTATGCGTCCTGACGCACTTATCAAAACAGAAAACGCCAAATATCTTTTGGAA
>JAFQOG010000018.1 GCA_017420755.1 Clostridia bacterium
ATGCACTGTCCTGTGCACTATTGCATGGAATATTACCACGGCCTAACGATATTGAGTATCCTTTAGAGCTTATGAGTAAGGTGTGGAAAATTTTTGATGCTTTTCCTATTGCAAACTCCGTGTGGGTGCCATATTGGAAAAACAAAGTATCATCCTCCAATGAAAATGTAAAAACAAGCTACTATAAGTACACGTCCCTTGATGGAAAATCACAACTTCTTGCCTTTGTTGTAAATACATCCAAAGAGCCTATCAACATTACTGTTGGTTTCGAGGAAAATTGCGCCCTTGCAACCGATATGATGGAAAATGCAGATTGTGGATTTACCTTTGATTTACCACCTTACGGAAACAAGATTTTATTTGTGAGGTAGGAGGACAATATGAAATTTGATATATATTTGCCGGAAAATGGGCTAAACGAAGCAGGCATAGCGCTTTCTAATATGATAAAGGATTTAGATTTAGGCGTGGCTTATGCAGATATGTTAAGAATACGTGTATCAGGTGGCGCTTATAAAGAAAGCGTTGATAGGTATTACGTAGCACACGAAAACGGAATATGCTACTCAAGACATTGGAACGGCTGGGGACGACACGAAAACGCAATTGGCAACTTTGGTCACTTTTTCACCATAGAGGAAATGCGTGGCAAGGGAATTGGTAAAAGACTACTTGAAATGTGGCATGAGGATTTAATGCTACAAAGTGATAAACCTCTCGTATTATGCTGTACCGCAGGGGAGCGTCCCGGCAAAATGTATGAGCCGTACGGCTTTTTAAGAGTTAGAGAGGGAGCAAATTGGGGGCCTATGTTTATGCCGCTTGGTGATACACCGAAAAACTTTCGTAGTTTATGCGATATGTATTATGAGCCGAGTGACACACTCATTTGCCGTAAGGCAACGGTGGAGTGGCGACACGAAATAGACTGTCTTTTAAAATTCGCATTTTTTGACCGTGGCTTGGATTTTGATATAGGAGATGTATCATACCTTGAGGCAGCGCTCCTTTATCATCCAAACGAAGCAAAATTAATCTTTACCGAAAAGGGTAAATGTGTTGGCTGGATTTTGGGAGACGAAATGCGTCTGTACCCTGCATATAATCCCAAAAGCATTCAGCACTATGAAATTTAGAACAAAAAATAATTTATATAAAGGAGAAAAGCAATGAAGAAGAAAATTTTATTAATGCTGGCTATGACAGCGGTTCTTGCGTGCCTGCTTGCCTTGGCAGTATCGGCAGGAACAGTTCATAACAGCACAACGGTTGATTATACAAAAACCGTAACACTTAGTCAAGAATTCACGTTGGCTGATGGAACAAGCACCGATACAGTTCCGCTGTTTGATGGTCAAGATGCCCTTACTTGGTATTTAAAGGATGGCGAGCTTTGCAAAATAAAGACACAGGACAAAAGTGTTAAGTACGATAAGACCGGCTATGATTTAGAATATTTGGTAAACGTGAAAATTGACTTGAATAATGACGGAACGGTAGATGTTCCTAATAGCAATATTGTTGTTTTAAATCTTATGGATGATGACATTGAGGGATACGGAGCATACACAAAATACAATGAGCTATTTAACAGTGATGCCAATAAAGGCACAAACCTTGAGTATTGCTATTTAAGGCTTGACACCTCAATCATTGCGGGTAAGGTGTTTTATGGCTGTACAAAATTGAAGTACGTAAACCTTGAAAGCTTGACACGGCTGGAAATTATAGGTCAACGAGATAAATATAATTATGGCGCAGCCTTTGCAAACTGTACGTCCTTGTTTGACGGTCAGCTCCTCGATCTTTCTAATACAGTATTAAGAGCATTTTCATATGGTAACGGCTGTGGAGCCGGAAACTTTGAAAGCGTTCCAATTTCAGGTATTAAGCTACCGGTAACCTTCAATGAAATAAGCAGAAACGACTTTAAAAACTGTACTAAGCTTACCACTATTTATTTTGGAAAGGATGCAACGGCAATTGCAAGCAATGCTTTCGATAGCTGTACTGCCCTTAAAGCAATTTACTTTGTTGGCACAGAAGAACAGTCAAGCACTTCAGTTGTGAAAAGCCACTTTACAGACGCTACTCCAATTTCCTATTCCGCTTACGAAAACCTCGCTGACAAGAGCGGAAAGTATTTAGTTTATGAATATAGCTCCTGTTCATATAACAATGGAGAACACGGGACATTGAATGCAACAGCAAATGCTTGCATTGGCATTTGCTCAGTGTGTGGTGGGACAGTTGTTAGCCACGTTAACGGAAATACAAGCGTAACAATTACATATTCAAATTATGCAGAGGAAGGTGCAAAAACAGTAAAGTGTAATAACGAGGGCTGCACATACAATGTAACAGAGAAAGTGCCTGCCCTATTCACCTGCCTCGGCTACTCAACAAGTGAAGATAATAGCGGAATTGCAACGGGCTTTGTAGTAAATCAAGATAGCCTTCAAGAGTACGAAAATACCGGTAAAAAGATTACCTTCGGCGTTGTAGTGTTCAACCCAAAATACCTTAATTCCGACACAGTGTTCACCGCAG
>JAFQOG010000019.1 GCA_017420755.1 Clostridia bacterium
CTTTTTCTATTGTTTCATTACATTGCTCGCAGAAATATACGTGCATTGCATCTGCATAGTAGTTTGCTACTCCGTTTACTAGTGGGTAGTATTTGTCTGTTAGATTGTCATAGTTGTGTCCGAGTGCTACTGAGCCTTCATCTGCGACAAATGATATTTCCTTGCCACAGAAGCAGTATGTGAAGCTACCTGCTGGAGATGTGCAGGTTGCATCCTCGTGTGCATCTAGACGCGGGCTGTGAAGATGTTGTGCCATATCCTCTGTGTAAGAGTAAACCTTTAATTCTTCACCTGTTAATACATAATATTGTACTGTAGGCTTATAGTTGAGGTCATAATACGTTCCTGATGCACAGAAATATGCATAGCAGTTCGTTGGAGCTGTTTGGTAACTGTGTTGGAAGGTAAAGCTTGTTACATCCTTGTCGTTAGGGTTCGCAAAGAAGAAGCTAACGTTATTATATCTACCATCACGTGCGCTGAAGGTGAATTTTTCCATGTCACCAAGGAATACGTAGGTCTTTGGAATTGTTGCTGAACCACTTGCTGAGAAAGCACCCTCAAATGCTGTGATGCTTATTAACGTTGTTGGGAAAACTACAACGTCGTTAAGGTTTTTACACGTTCTAAATTCAACACCTACTACAGATGAAAGATTTGATGGCATATAGTAAACCATTTCTCTTGTTGGTTGAACGAAATTAGCACCTAACCAATTGCCGTTTTCGTCCTTAACTGAGAATGGCTTTTCAACAAAGTAGGCGCTTGAGCATTCTTGGAATGCGCCATTGCCCCAGCCTTCAGCTTGACCGATTGTTGTTAGAGTTGATGGTAAATATATAGCATTAAGTGCGGTACAGCCATCAAATGCAAGTCCCTTGATAGTTGTGCATCCCTCGGGAATAGAAACAGCCTTTAAAGATGTGCAGCCCTTGAAGGTTTTATTTGCTATAGTTGTTATAGCCGTCTTGAAATCAACATATTCAAGACCGCTACAGTACTCAAACACACCCCAGTCCAATGTTACATTGCTTGAAAACGTTACGTATTTTAATGAGGTACAGCCGTTAAAAGCGCTATTTTTTATTGAAGTAAGCGTGCTTGGGAAGGTTACCTCGGTAAGGCTGGTACAATTTTTGAATGCAGAATAGTTCATTGCGGTTAAATTTCCTAAGTCAACACTTGCTAAGGCAGAACAGTCCATAAATGACTCTTTAGCAATTGACGTTAACGTGCTTGGCAAAACAATCGCCTTAAGTGACGTACAGTTTTTAAACGCATAGTCACTTATTGTAAGCGTTGAACCAAGGTCAACCGTTTCAAGTGCGGTACATCCATAGAAATGGCTATCTCCCTCTTTATGCTTTATCGCACCCTCAATAACAACCGATTTAAGGCTTAAGCACTCCTTAAATGCAGAGGACTTTATTTTTGTAACTGTTGATGGGAGAACCAACGATTTTAATCCGCTACCGTAAAAGGCGCTTTTGGATACTGTTATAGCGATACCGAAATCAATAGATTCAAGTGAGGTCCAGTTTTGAAAAGCCGCCTCGGGAATTTCATTGCATGAGTTCTTAACGCCAAACCATTTTATTTCTTTACAATTTGCAAATGGTGTGCTTGCTTTTGTAAAGCTTGTAACAACGGTTTTATCGCTATTTTTAGCAGAAGCGCTTGATAGGTCAATTCCAACAATAGTGTCCTTGCTTATTACAGTGGTAAGGTCGTTGTCTGAATAGAACTCTGAATCAAAGGAAAGTGTTGGAGCTGAAGAACTTGAATTTGGGGTGTAAGCGTTTACATAGTCGGTTCCGTCCGCTAACTTAACCTGAAATTCAATGTAAGGGTTTGTTGTTTCAGCACTTACCGAAATTGCGAACAAGCAAACAAAAAGTGCTATCAATGAAACAGCAAATAAAAATTTCTTTTTCATAATTTTTCTCCTTTTACGCGTATCGCGTTATTTATGTTAGTATATTAACACATATGTGGAAAACTGTCAAGTTGAACAAAAAAAAAAAAAAAAATGCACAGTTTTTGTGAATAATGTACAAAAATAATACAATTTTAAACTATTCAAGATTTTTTTAATTTAATTATTTTTTGCCGAAAGTCAATAGTGGCTACGGTTTTAAGCGTTTTTAGATGTTTTTGAAAATTGGGAAAATTTGTGTAATTTGCACAATTTGATTTAAATTGTTAATTTTTTGTGAATTCATGCAAGAGATTCTATCGCTACGCTCCAGAATGACAAAATTGGGCTTTTTGAGATTTCTCCACTTCGGTCGAAATGACACATATTGTGATACTTTATTTCTTAGCAGCTCCCTTTGTCACCCTGAGCGTAACGAAGTGGAGTCGAATGGGTCTAAAACGGGAGGAGCAAGCCCCTCCCCTACAGACAACGCCACGTCATCCTAAGCGAGCAACGCGAGTCGAATGAATCTTTTCAAGATTCCTCGACAGGCTCGGAATGACACAGCATTCTTTCATTTTGTTAATTTACCTTCTCCTGACGGGGAAGGTGGCTTGTTTTTTTCTTCATCAATTATTAGCCAAGCTCTCTGCTTATTATGATTCTTACAATTAATTATTTTCTATCGCTTTTTGCCTCCTTTGTAAAGGTGCCCCTTGCGGGTATGCCTTGTGCGAAGGTGGGTTGCGTTAGCAAGTCGGAGGGATTTATTCAATAAAAAAGCCCCGAAAAACCGTAATTCCGCCTTCCCCAGCGGGGGAAGGTGTCAACGAAGTTGACGGATGAGGTGTCTAAACTACCCCTCCTTTTTTCCTTTTATTCCTCCCCTACAAGAGGATGCTTGACGGGAGGCAGATTGCCTCCCCTACAAAGCGAAACGTCAAGGCACCGTTCCTTACATTCTAAGAGATTCTATCGCTACGCTCCAGAATGACAAAATTGGGCTTTTTGAGATTTTTCGACAGGCTTGGGATGACATAGAGGGCAAAAAAAGAACCGCTAATGCGGTTCTTTTTTACTTATTCAACAGGAATTTCCTCTGATGGGTCTTCTTCAACTGGTGGTGTTACTTGAGGGTTTAGAATCGAGTCAATTATCGACAATGAAACCTCTAAAGCTGTATCATCAACTGTTGCATGGTTCAAATATGAAATTTCGCCATTAAAGCTTATATATCCACAGCAGTGGAGTGACAAATCTCCTACCTTTGTTACCTTTACTGTCATTTTGCTGTAGCTTGTATTTGTCATATCAACCTTTACTGTATTTGCACCCTCCTTAACCTGACCGTCAACGTATGAAAGAGGGGTTCCTGTGGTGTTAGCACTTACTACAACACCATAAGCGATTTCAGCATCATTTTCGCCTACATATTGTTGAATGTTTTTGTAATTTGCAACAATGACAAAGACAACATTTGCTTTATCTTCTTCATTTGATGAATATCCTGATTTTGTAAAGAAGCTTGTTCCCACCTCAACTCTTGAAACGTCAGTTGAGCATTGTGGGCAAGCATATACGTATGTTGAATCGCTGTAGAAATCAACCTTACCATTTTCAAGTGTTGGTAAAATCTTTTCTACAATATTACTATCATCGTAAATATGACCGAGCGCTACTGAGCCTTCATCTGCTACAAATGAGATTTCCTTGCCGCAGAAGCAATATGTGAAGCTACCAGCAGCGGATGTGCAAGTTGCATCCTTGTCTGCATTCTTTTTTGGATCGCAGAGATGCTTGTTCTCGGTTGTAAACTCGAATGTTGCAGGGTCTGGATGTGCTTCCCACTGAGAAAGTGCATATGTTTTTCCTGTGCTACAGAAATAGATTGTTTCATTTGTAACGTTGTAGCAGGTTCTATCTGTTGTATCTACAATATTAACCGATGTTAAATCTTGGTCAAGTGGATTAGCAAAAACATAGTTAATACCAACTGTTCTGCTGTCTCTCATGTTAAATCTTACATTTACCATATCGCCAAGCATAACTATTGTTTTTTGGTTATCAGTTGTACCACAGTTGTAGAAGCAACCATCATAAATCCAAAGCTCTGTAACTGTTTCTGGAAGAACCATTACTGGGTTTAGGTTGTAGTTTCCATCAAAGCCTGTTCCGCCGTCTCTCTTATAAAGGAGTGTCAAGGTTGATGGGAAGTAATATACATCTGGTCTTTCTGGCATTTGGAATTTATCAAACAAAAATTCGCCGTTTTCGTCAAGAACGCTAAAATAATCGTTTACAAAATACATATCGTCATTGTAAGCGAATGCGCCTTGTCCACCACCATTTGTTTTGAGTTCGTAAAGATTTGCTGGAAGATATACTGCATATAGTCCCTTACAGTTTTTAAATCCACGGTCAGGAATCAAAGTGCAATCATCAGGGAATGCAACCGCCTTTAGCTTTTCATTGTTTGAGAATACCTCACAGCTTGGCAATTCAAGCTTTGAATCTCTTGGGAATGAAACGAACTCAAGGGCGTCAAGCGAATGAAATACGCTTTGTAGCATTTTCGTTGAGCTTGATGTAAACTTAATCGCTCTAATTCTATCACAGTTTTGGAATGCGTAATTTCCATAGTATGTAACATTTGATGGAACAACCATAATGCCATTTGTAATAAGACCAGTTACATTGTAAAGTTTATTGCAATTATAAAATAGATTTTGATCATACGAAGTAACGCCTTTTGTAAGGTTACCAAAGTTTTCTACTGTTTCAAGATTACTACATCCACCAAACATATAATTCAAATTGTATTTTACTGGTGTTCCGTTGGATTCATATGCATTGGGCAGTTTAACTGAAACAAGGCTTGAGCAATTCTCAAATAATGCATAAGTTGCATCAGAATACTCAATTATCATACCTGAAAGGTCAATTGTTTCAAGTGATTTGCAATTAGTAAACGCCTTCATCTGATTGGAGTTTTCCCAAAAACGCAGACCATCGTTTACAATAATTTCAATAACATTAGCACTACCACTCAAATTTTCATTGTTTCTGCAAATAAATGCAATGTCAGATGGAAATTCGATTCTTATAATGCTATTTTTAGACACAGTAAAGCCAAGCTTTGCACTAATTTCGTCAAAGCTAAGAAGGAACATTTCTCCTACTTTTCCACTTTGGTTTTTGTAGCTTTCAGTAAGAGTATAAACAGTTGGAATGGTGTAATAATTGCCATTACCATCAGTCAATACTGTACGGGCAATTGTACCGTCATCCTTGAGGTTACTAATACTTGTGTTACCAATAGCCTCGTCAAATGTTGTTAACTCACCATATGCGTTGTTTGTTGATGAGACAATTTTGTCCTCTGCACTTACTGCAACTGTGAACAAGCAAACAAGTGTCATAACAACTAAGAGTGTTAATAAAAGTTTCTTTTTCATGTGCATTCTCCTTAAGAATATAATTTTACATCTATATTATATCATACGAACATAAACAATTCAAGTGGCAACTAAGACAAATTTTGGCAAAGTGAATTGTGTAAGTTGCACAATGTAATTCTTTGGTGTGTTACTTCGCAAGCGAGGAAGTCCATACAAAAGACTTTGTTTTTCGGGACGTCGTGGCGCCTTCCCCTACCGGGGAACAAAGTCATCACGAAGGTAAAAATATGATGCGTAATAATCAAAAAAGTCGCACACTGGGTGCGACTTTTTGTTAGTTTTAAGATTCTATCGCTACGCTCCAGAATGACAGGAAGTATGCGATGGGAGAAAATGAGAATTTAATCAAATGCTCTTTTCTTGCTTTGAATATAGTCATCAATTGCATTGGCTGCGGTTTTGCCTGCTCCCATTGCCAAAATTACAGTTGCGGCACCTGTTACAGCATCGCCGCCTGCATAAATGCCTTCCTTTGAGGTAAGACCATTTTCATCAACTATAATTCCACCCCAATATTCAGTTGCAAGTCCTTCGGTTGTTGACTTGATGAGTGGGTTTGGTGATGTACCAAGTGACATAATCACGCAGTCAACGTCGAGTATATGCTCGCTTCCCTCTTTTACAACAGGACGACGGCGACCACTTTCATCAGGAGCACCAAGCTCCATTTCGACGCATTTCATACCACCAACGCTCATATTACCAGGGCTGCGCGGGTTTTCTTTATCGATATATGGAAGAATTTCAACTGGGTTTGTAAGGGTTTTAAAGATAATACCCTCTTCAATTGCGTGTTCAACCTCTTCTTTGCGGGCCGGCAATTCCTCCATGCCACGGCGGTAAACAATGTAAACCTCTGCGCCCATACGTCTTGCACAGCGTGCGGCATCCATAGCAACGTTTCCGCCACCAACAACCGCAACTCTTGTATATGACATAATCGGGGTATCGCTTTCGGCTTTGTATGCTTTCATTAAATTGATTCGTGTTAGATACTCATTTGCTGAGAAAACGCCCTTGAGGTTTTCGCCAGGGATTCTCATAAATTTAGGAAGACCTGCGCCAGAGCCGATAAACACAGCCTCGTAACCGTATTCGCGCATCAGTTCTTCAATTGAAAGGGTTTTGCCAACAACGATATTTGTGTTGATTTTAACACCAAGCTCCTTTAAGCCATCAATTTCCTTTTTAACGACATCTTTCGGGAGACGAAACTCGGGAATACCATAAACCAAAACGCCACCGGGAGTATGTAAAGCCTCAAAAATGGTGACATCATAGCCTCTTTTAGCAAGATCGGACGCACAGCTGAGTCCAGCAGGGCCAGAGCCAATAATTGCGACCCTGTGTCCGTTTTTGAGAGGTTTCATTGGTGCTTTTTGCGCGTTTTTGTTGTGATAGTCAGCGACAAAGCGCTCGAGTCTGCCTATTGCAACAGGCTCACCCTTAATGCCTCTAACACAACGTCCCTCACATTGGTTTTCCTGTGGGCAAACACGTCCACAAACAGCAGGTAATGATGAGGATTTTAGTATAATTTCATACGCTTCCTCAAATTTGCCCTCTGCAACCTTGGCGATAAAGTCAGGGATTGCAATTTTTACAGGACAGCCGTTCATACACATTTTGTTTTTACAGTTTAGGCATCTTTTTGCCTCATCTATTGCTTGCTCCTCAGTATAGCCAAGGGCAACCTCATTGAAGTTTTTAATTCTTTCTTCGGGTGACTGAGTAGGCATTGGGTTTTTAACTAAAGACATATTTGGCATATCACTTTACCTCCTTTTTAAAGAGGTTGCATGCTTCCTCATATTTATGCTTTTCAAAATCGCCATAAAGATTCGAGCGTGACATAGCCTCATCAAAGTCGATAAGGTGACCATCAAACTCTGGTCCGTCAACGCAAGCGAAAACCATTTTGCCACCAACACTTAGACGACATCCGCCGCACATACCCGTTCCGTCAATCATAATTGGGTTCATTGATGCCACTGTTTTAATGCCATATTCCTTGGTGAGAAGGCAAACGAATTTCATCATAGGCAAAGGACCGATGGTGATAACCTCGTCATATTTTTCCCCACTCTCGATTAGCTTTCTAAGAGCATCGGTAACAAGACCTTTTTCTCCCGCTGAGCCATCATCAGTCATAAGAATATATTTGGATGATGCTTTTTTGAATTCCTTTTCAAGAATCACCAAGTCCTGATTTCTAAAGCCACAGATTGTGTGCACCTCACAGCCAAGTGAGTGAAGCTTTTTTGCAACAGGATAAGCAATAGCGCATCCAACGCCACCGCCGACAACAGCAACCTTTTTAAGTCCTTCGGTATGTGTTGCCTTTCCAAGAGGACCAACAAAGTCGTTTAAGCTGTCGCCCTTTTCCATTGTGGAAAGCTTATATGTTGTTCCGCCAACTATTTGAAAAATGATGGTAACGCTACCCTTTTTTCTATCAAAATCTGCTATTGTTAGAGGTATTCTCTCTCCGTTTTCGTCAGTACGAAGGATTATAAACTGACCAGGCTCGGCTTTTTTAGCAACGAGTGGTGCGTCGATTTCCATCAACACAACTGTCGGATTTAATACTTTTTTAGTTAGAATTTTATACATATTTGTTTCCTTTAATTTGCTACTTGATTATGTATTATCATAGGTCGCCTTGGAAAGCTTTTTACGTAGAACCTGATAAAAGCTTTGACTTGTAACCTTGATGATTTTTGCATCCTTTTCATTGCGCTTGATTTTTACAACATCCCCATCATTCAAGGTGAATGCATCATCGCCATCTATTTGAAGCGCAGGATTTCCCGTTTTTACAATGCTATCAACAACGACCTTGATTTCAATCTCGTCCTCGCCATTAGCAACGATTGACGAGCGTGGAAAATATTTTGGCGAAATCGGTGTTAAAACAATATTTTTGGAATTTGGAGTAAGAACAGGTCCACCAGCTGAAAGATTATAAGAGGTTGAGCCTGTTGGGGTCGCAACGATAAGTCCATCACCAACAACTGTTTGTGTGAGCATACCATTGATATAAAGCTCGGCGGTGAATGCCTTTAAAAGAGTTGAACGATAAAATGATGCCTCGTTGAGTGCGACAAAGGAATAAACATTTTCACCATTTCTCACGACCGAGCCCTCAAGCATTAAGCGATTTTCAAGATGATATTCATTCCTTACAACCTTCTCAATAGCGTCTATTGCAGTATCGGGATTGCACTCGGTTAAGTAACCAAGGTGTCCAAAATTTATACCGAGCATTGGAATGTCGAATTTATATAATTTTTTGCAAGCACGTAAAAGAGTGCCATCACCGCCAAGAACAAGTGCAAGGTCTGAGCCCTCTATTGGCTCGTCATTCTCGAGCAAAACAGAAACAGAATATCCGTTCTTTTCCAAAATATCAACTGCGGTTTTAGAAAACTGCATGCTTTCTTCCTTTAAGTAGTTTGGAATGATTATAGCCTTTTTCACGTGATTCGCCTCCCATTGATTTAATATTATAGTGTGAATATTATACCATGCAATAATATTTTTGTCAATTAAATTTTGTTTTTTGTTTACAAGCAATATTCCAAACGCAAAAACGGACACAGGGTGCCCGTTTTTTAATTTAGTTTACAGACAGATAATAGTCGTATGCGTGTTGAACTGCTTCAAGAAGCTGGATAAGCTCCGCACGCGTTAAGCTGTTTGCATTTTGAATTTTAACCTCCTGTGCACCGTTTCCTATGTAGCAATACGGTTTAATTTGGTCAAAGGCGTATTTTAAATCATCATAACCGGGATTAAACTTGTTTGCAGAATTGTCGGACTCGATCCATCTACCATTATTATGCACATAGCTATAAAGAATGTTACATACCGGCTTTAGAAGCTTACCGCTATTGTTGTTTACTGCGTTATAAAACTCCTGGTCATTGGTGGAAAGAAGCTCTTCTATTGAGTCAAGCTGGTCAAAGTTTGTTCCCTGCTCATATCCAACCTTATATGAAATATCATCCGTTACTTCATACTGCTTTGCAGTTGCATCCCAGCTTGTAACGCTAAAGCCATTGTTTTCAGAATCGTATTTATTGGTTGTGCAAGTACCCTCGTAAAGCTCACCGATTTGATACCAAACCCCATTTTTACAGGTATATGATACTGCAAATACCGTTGCATCGCCACCGTCCAAGGAATCTGTTGTAATATACAAAGTATATTCACAGCCTGATGGTGCACCCGTGCTATAGCTGTCACCGGTGTTCTCCTTTCCATCGACATCTCGCCTACTAATCATAATAGTAACAGGAGTCGGTGTGCCGTCTATATCAATCACAATGTCCTTACCAAAAAGGCGGTCAAATATCGCTTCATCTTTTCCTATATTGCCAATTTCGGTAGTACCATCGCTTTTATATTTATTGTCGAACGCACTAGACAAATAATTGTATCCATTTTCGGATGTTTTATCGTTAAGTATTTTCAAAAATTCATCCTGAACAGCATCCATATGCATGCCGAATTGAAAGTTAACCAAATTCTCCAAGCCGTAGCCTTTTGCGCCCGAGCCAAAACGATAAGTAACGTATATGGTTCTCATCGTTTGTGGAGGAATCCAGTCGTATTCATTAAACGTATTGGTAGTATCGTTCAAATGGTCCTTTGTAACAATGAAAATTCCGTTTGTCTGCCCTATTTTATCATTGTCACCAAGCTCTGTAAGGAAGTCTGTACCCAAATACCAATATGTCATATCGGTGTTATTATGCAATACAATTTCATACGTTATGCTTGCGTCTCCCCCACTGTAAGAATCTACATCTGTTTTGAAATTGGTGGGTTGAATATATGTATAAAGATTGCTTCTTGCAAAGCTTGTTGAAACAAGTGAGGCTCCGCAAATATAAACACCTTCAAATGGTGGGGGGGTTGCTTCCGCTGTTCCGTCAACAATCATAACATTTGAAACCGCGGCAAATCCAATCGAAATAAATGAGAACATAATTACTAATGATATTGCTATACCAATTTTAGTTATTTTTCTCATAATCGTCCCCCTTTCGTTTTTTATTTTATTATACCATACTTTTTTATTTTATCAACTATAATTTAGAAAATAAAATGAGCGAGAACACAAAATGTGTTCTGCGCCCATTAAAAAATTATTTTTTATCAAATGACGGGTTATAGCCATAGAAATTTTTAGAATCCATCTGATCTTGCGCTATGCGCAAAGCGTCGCAGAAGCGTTGATAGTGAACTATTTCTCTTGCACGCAAGAATTTAATAGCATCACAAACATCGGGGTCGTCGACAAGCCTTAGAATGTTATCGTAGGTTGTTCTCGCCTTTTGTTCGGCGGCCAAGTCCTCGTTTAAGTCGGTCAACACATCTCCCTTTGATTGGAATTGAGATGCCGAATATGGGAAGCCACTGGCAGCAACTGGATATATGCCTGTTGTATGGTCAACAAAATAGGTGTCAAATCCACTTTTCTTTATTTCGTCATAGCTTAGGTTTCTTGTAAGCTGATAAAGTATAGCCGATATCATTTCGAAATGAGCGAGTTCTTCAGTTCCTACGTCAGTTAATATACCAACGACCTTATCGTAAGGCATTGCGATTCTTTGCGTGAGGTATCTGAGAGATGCGCCAATTTCTCCATCAGGTCCACCAAGCTGACTGACTATAATATTTGCGTATTTTGGATTAGGATTTTTTATTTTTACGGGATATTGAAGCTTTTTCTCGTATTGCCACATGCTTATTTGCCCTCCTTATCGATTTGCCATGGCCAGGGGCCGTTTGTCCATTCCCATAACTTCGCCGATTGAGGGGCGGTAAGCGGACCATATTTTGACTCATATTCAGCCTTTGCCTTCGCTTCAAGTGCTTTATATTTGTTATAAGCATTTAGTGCCTCGGCAGAGTCGGGGTATGCGTCTAAATAAAGAAGTGTATCATAAACCATAAAGGAGTAAATTTGAAGCTGTCTTAACGCTCTTTCTTTATTTCTTCTATCAATATACATCAAAAGCAGCCCTCCCCGTTATCATTTGTGCCTCGGCAGGAGGCGCGCAAAAACGGCTTGTGGAGCTCTTCGAATATTGTGCCGTTTATAAGTGCGATTTCTGGGTCGAAAATGTTTCTATATGCTTGCATTGGAGCATAAACCATAGCTAAGCTTTTAGCACCTGTCACGCCTTGCTCGTTAAGGTCACATTTTGCGCCGCTTTGATATCTGGTCTGAGAGCTATTTTCGACACTCCCCTGCACATTTTGAATTTTTTGAGATGAATTTCTCTGCCCATTCAAGCCAAGAAATCTTGTGAAATCCTCAAAGTCATTTCTTTGACTATTTCTCTGTGAATTTAGTCTCATTATATTCTCCATTCTGAACGGAATACCGTTCATTACATAATATGACAAATTTCGCAAGTCGCCACTTCTATAATAAATGTAAATTTTTTGTTTTTTCTATTCCTTTTTTTAGAAAGAGGTGCTATAATATTATTCAGATTCAATTCTTTTAAAGAATGAAGGAGATTTAGGACTATGAAAATCGTTATAATCGGGCTTGGCACTGTTGGAAAAACTGTACTGAAAAACCTTTCCGGCAAGGGTCACACAATTACAATTATTGATGAGGATAAGGACAAAATCGAAAACCTAATCGAAAGATACGATGTTTTTGGTATTGTTGGAAACGGTGCATGCATGGACATTCAAAAGGAAGCTCGCATGCAGGACGCCGATCTCGCCATCGCCCTTGCTCAAAGTGATGAATTAAATGTTTTCGCTTGTCTTGTTGCTAAAAATCTTGGTGTTCAAAACACAATCGCTCGTGTTAGAAACCCTGACTATGCAAGTCAGATTATGGAAATGAAGGATCAGCTTGGCATCTCAATGATTGTCAACCCTGAAAAGGAAACTGCCGATGAAATTTTCAACCTAATAAATCTCCCTTCGGTTTCAAATGTTGAGCACTTTGCAAATGGCCGAGCTTTACTTGTTGAAATCATTGTTGAAAAGAACTGTAAGCTTGTTGGAGAAACGCTGTTCTCTCTTGGCAGAAAGCTAAATACAAAAGTTCTTGTTTGTGCTGTTCAAAGAGGCAACGAGGTTATGATTCCTTCAGGCAACTTTAGATTTACTGAGGGCGACAAGGTTCACTTTACATCAGATGCAAATTCATTACGCGACTTTTTGGCAGAGGTCAACCTTGAAAAGGATCCATTTAAAAATGTAATGATTATCGGCGAGGGCAAAATTCCATTTTATTTAGCTGAGCAGCTTTCCCAAAAGAAATTCAACATCAAGTTAGTTGCATCTGACAAGGAAACAGCTGAGGAATTTGCCGAGGCGCTTCCTCGCACCACAGTTATTCTTGGCAACGGCACACAGCACGACCTTTTAGTTGAGGAAGGCATTGAGGCAATGGACGCCTTTGTTGCTCTTACCGATATTGACGAGGAAAATATGATAGTTTCAATGTTTGCGAACAAAATGAACGTAAAAAGAACTATCACTCAAATAAAAAGCGATGAGCTCTATGGAATGCTCAGCGAGCTTGGTATTCAAAACAATGTTTCTCCAAAAAGCATCGTTGCGAATAAAATTATAAGCTATATTCGTGCTTATGCTAACAAGCGTGGAAGTAATATCTTAACGCTTTATCGCTTGGTAGACAATCAAGTTGAAGCGCTTGAATTCAATGCAAAAAAGCGCGAGAAGTTCTATGACAAGCCCCTCAAAACATTAAGAATCAAAGAAAATTGTCTTATCGCGTGTATTATACGCAAGGATGAGGTTATCATTCCAGATGGTAATTCAACCATAAATTTAGGCGACAACGTAATTGTTGTAACTACTCACAAGAACTTTGACGACTTAAACGACGTATTTGAATAAGGTGGCTACATATGAATTATAAATTACTTGGCAAAATTCTTGGCAAGATTATGATTTTGGAAAGTATTTTGATGATGGCGCCATTAGCTGTTAGTATCATTTACAAGGAATATAGCAAAAGCACATTTATTGGAAGTGCTATTGTTAATGGTGTAATTGTCAATCAATATGGGGGAATCAAATATATTCTCGCCTTCGTTATTCCAATTATTGTTTTGCTGACTCTCGGAATATTAATGCAATTCCCAAAGCCACAAAGAAAATCTCTCTACCAAAAAGAGGGTTTTGCCCTTGTTGCTACGGTTTGGATTGTAATGACACTTTTTGGAGCTGTTCCATTTGTCATAAACGGCAACATTCCAAATTATATTGATGCTTGCTTTGAAATTATGTCAGGCTTTACTACGACAGGTGCAAGCGTAATCGATAATATCACCCTTATGGCTCATTCTACTCTATTTTGGCGTAGCTTTTCACACTGGATTGGTGGTATGGGTATCCTTGTGTTCGTTCTTATTTTCATTCCCGAAAGCAAGGACGGCTCTGCCATGCACCTTCTCCGTGCAGAGAGCCCCGGTCCTCAGGTTGGTAAGATAGTTTCGAAGATGAGGGCAACTGCAAGAATTTTATACCTAATTTATTTGGGTATGACTGTTATCTTGGCTTCCATTCTTATAATAGGTCCGCTAATTGACACTAATGCTGCCCTACAGGCTACCGGCATTGACTACAGTGGAGACAAGGTTTTCCACGCTCTGCTTACCGCATTTGGATGTGCAGGCACGGGTGGATTCGGCTCTATCCCTAACAGCTTACAATATTTTACGCCATTTGCACAATACACCGTTTCTATTTCACTGCTCTTATTCGGTATAAACTTCACTATGTACTATTTGATTTTGATAGGCAAAATCAAGGATGTTTTCCGTAGTGAAGAAATTAAAACATATTTTTCAATTATAATTGCAGCTGTTGGACTTGTTTTTATTTCGTTAAAGTTAGGCGGCTTAATAGACTCATTTGCGATACCGCAGAATTATAATACAACAGAAGAGGCATTTAGACATTCGCTTTTCCAAGTGGCTTCTATCCTTACCACCGCGGGATTTTCCTCAACCGACTATGACGTTTGGCCTGTGCTTGGCAAAATGGTTCTTGTAATTTGTATGCTAATGGGTGCGATGGCCGGTTCAACCGCAGGTGGCATCAAAACATCACGTATTGTTATGGCGGTAAAAGGCTCATATATCAACATAAGAAAAACCATCAATCCACGATACGTACCAAAGGCTAAATTCGAGGGTAAGCTGCTTGAAGAAAAAACAATAAATGACGTATTTGCATTTATAACGATGTATGCGTGCGTATTTGTTCTTGCGATGTTCATTATATCATTTGACCCTGTAAATGGTACCACTGTGCTTATCAATTCCGATGCTGGTGCAGGACGCGAGGTTACCCATGGTTTCTTCTCTAACTTTTCAGCTGTTGCATCGTGTATGTCAAATATAGGCCCAGGCTTTGAGGCTGTAGGACCTTATGCAAGCTTCTCAGGCTACAACTGGTTCTCAACTCTTATTTTGACATTTACAATGCTTATAGGCAGACTTGAAATACTTCCTGTACTTATCTTATTTAGCCCACGCACATGGAAGAAAATATAACAAAAAGGGGCTTTTTGAAAGCCCCTTTACTTTTTTATCAAAAAATGATATAATTATTAAAACACTTTCACAGGAGTTCTTATATGAAGGGCAAATTTAAAATTTCTCCTGCACAAATCACTGTGCTCGGATTTTTGTTATTAATTCTTCTTGGAACACTGTTGCTTTGTCTTCCCTTCGCCAGCACCGGAGACAGCGTTCATTTCGTTGATGCTCTATTTACTGCAACAAGTGCAACATGTGTTACTGGTCTTTCAACTGTAACAACAGCGACACAATGGACCTTATTTGGAAAAATTGTTATAATTTTTATGATACAAATTGGCGGTATTGGGTTTATGACGTTTATGTCATTGACCACTATCGTTAAAAAAAGTGCTAGCTTATCAAAAAGAAAGCTTCTTATGCAATCCGCCGGTTCGATTGAACTAAACGGGGTAATTAAGCTTATTCAAAGAGTTTTACTCGGAACTTTTTTCATTGAAGCTATCGGTGCTATAGTCCTTTCCATAAGATTTTGGGTCAGAGGTCTTTCTTTTATCAAAGGGCTTTGGTATGGCATTTTCCACTCCATTTCAGCATTTTGTAACGCAGGCTTTGATATTTTAGGTGACAATTCACTTGCAGACTATCAAAGCGACCCGACTATTTTGATTACCATTGCTTGTCTTGTCATAATTGGTGGTATAGGTTTTTTAGTTTGGGGAGATTTCACAGCCCATGGCTTTAGATTTAAAAAATATCAGCTTCACAGCAAAATAGTTGTTGTTACAACAGCCTTTTTACTTGTCGGCGGAACACTAATATTTTACTTCACAGAAAAAAACGATGCCTTAGCTAACTTTAGCGAAGGCGACAGATGGTTAAATGCATTCTTTGAATCAGTTACTTTGCGTACCGCAGGCTTTGCCTCATTTGACCAAGCTGCTCTTTCCGATGGCGGATCATTTGTTTCATATGTTCTTATGCTTATTGGTGGCTCTCCGGGATCAACCGCAGGTGGTATTAAAACAGTTGCTTTTGCTGTTATATTTTTGAACGCTCTTAGCTTTGCAAGAAACAATGATAGTATTACAATATTTAAGAAAAGAATATATGACACAGCTGTTAAGCACGCCTGTGCAATAATTGCAATATATTTAGCTACAGCTTGCGTCGCTACAATTGTTATTTCAATTATTGAGCCATTTGCACTTGATGACATTATTTTCGAGGTGATTTCTGCAGTTGCAACTGTTGGTCTTACTAAGGGCATAACCGCATCTCTTTCGATTGCTTCTAAGCTGATTTTATGCTTAACAATGTTCTTTGGACGTATGGGTGGGCTTACACTTTTACTTGCATTTGCCGAAAAAAGAAATCAAATAAAGTTAGAAAGACCTTATGATAAGGTATTAATTGGATAGTGAGGAATTTTATGAAAGCTAAATCAATTTTAATTATAGGAATGGGGCGTTTTGGCAGACACCTTGCGCTTCGTATGCTTGATCTTGGCAATGACGTTATGATTGTTGACAAGGATTCATCTATTATTGATATGATGTCGTCCAATTGCCCTGATGCGAGCATTGGCGATTGCACAAACGAGCACATTTTAAAGGCACTTGGTGTTCACGCATTTGATATTTGCTTTGTTACAATCGGAGAAGATTTTCAGTCATCACTTGTAATTACATCGCTTTTAAAGTCGCTCGGTGCTAAATGCGTTGTTGCAAAGGCAAATCAAACAATCCAGGCTGATTTGCTTCGCAAAATCGGTGCCGACGAGGTTATTTATCCCGAAAAGGAAATTGCTGAAAAGGTTGCCATTCGCTACAACTCTGACAATATTTTTGACTTTATTCCTCTAACAAGTGAATTTTCAATTTATGAGGTGCCGGTTTTGCGTGATTGGGTCGGCAAAACCATCATCGAGGTAAATGTTCGTAAAAACTACAATATAAGCATTGTTGCGATCAAATCAGGTAATACTCTAAATCCTGTACCAAGTCCTAACTATGTTTTCAACCGTGATGACCATATAGTTATTATTGGTCAAGCGAGTGATGTTTTCAAAATTACTTCAAAAGCATAAAAAATGCTGTCCCGAAGGACAGCATTTTCTTTTTCTAAGCTAAATTAGATCTCTGCGAAGTACTTAATTGTACGAACCATTTGGCTTGTGTATGAGTTTTCGTTGTCATACCATGAAACAACTTGTACTTGGTATGTGTCATCGTCAATCTTAGCTACCATTGTTTGTGTAGCGTCGAAGAGTGAACCATAGCTCATACCGATAACGTCGCTTGAAACGATTTCATCAGTGTTGTAGCCGTAAGAAGCAGAAGCTGCTGCCTTCATAGCTGCATTGATGGAATCCTTTGTAACGTCTGTTCCCTTAACTACTGCAACGAGGATTGTTGTTGAACCTGTGCAAGTAGGAACTCTTTGTGCAGAACCAATAAGCTTGCCATTGAGCTCAGGAATAACAAGACCGATAGCCTTAGCTGCGCCTGTTGAGTTAGGAACGATGTTTTGAGCACCTGCTCTTGCTCTTCTTAGGTCACCCTTTCTGTGTGGGCCATCAAGAATCATTTGGTCGCCTGTGTAAGCGTGAACTGTTGTCATGATACCGCTTTGGATTGGGTATGTGTCGTTAAGAGCCTTAGCCATTGGAGCTAAGCAGTTTGTTGTACAAGAAGCAGCGGAAATGATAACGTCGTCCTTGTCAAGTGTATTTTCATTAACGCCGTAAACGATTGTCTTAAGGTCGTTACCAGCTGGAGCTGAGATAACTACCTTCTTAGCACCTGCATTGATGTGCGCCATTGACTTGTCCTTTGAGCAGTAGAAACCTGTGCACTCAAGAACTACGTCAACACCGAGCTCACCCCAAGGGCAGTTTGCAGCGTCTTTTTCTGCGTAGATTTTAATTGTTTTGCCGTTTACTGTGATGCTGTCCTCTGTGTTTGTAACAGTATCTGCGTAAGCGTACTTACCTTGTGCTGTGTCATACTTAAGAAGATGAGCAAGCATCTTTGGGCTGGTAAGATCGTTGATAGCTACGATTTCGTAACCCTCTGCACCGAACATTTGTCTGAAAGCAAGACGTCCGATACGGCCGAAGCCATTAATAGCAACTTTTACTGACATTGTGAAATTCCTCCGAATTTTTTTAAATGTGTATGGAATATTTTCCCTACCATCTACATATTCTATACTATTTTTTTTTAATATTCAAGTCTTTTTTATAATTTTGTCATTTTTCTCGTTTTTATGCCTGTTAAAATAAATTTTTTAGTTATTTTATCCAAAAACATAAAAGAAAATTATCAAGCGCACTATTTTTGTTTGACATATCCAATAATTTTTGGTATAATGTTATTTGTAGTATTAGTAGAAGAGGGGATTTTGCGGTGATATTTAAAAGCCTCATTGGAAATGAAGATATTAAAAATACGCTCGGTGTTGCCATAAAAAACTCCTCATTTTCTCATGCTTATATTATTGAAGGGCCAAAGGGCTCTGGTAAGCATACAGTTGCAAGACTCGCTTCAGCCGGAATCATGTGCAACAAAGGAGCCGATATTCCTTGTGGAAGCTGCATCACATGTCAAAAAATCATGCACGACAACTGTGTCGATGTTCGATTTTATACAGTTTCTAAGGTTGACGACGTGCGCGAAATTATTGCAATGGTTTACGAAAGCACAACCGAATGTGATTACAAGGTTATTGTTTTCAACGATGCAGATAAATTAAATCCCAAGGCACAAAACGCTCTTTTAATTTCTCTTGAGGAGCCACCAAAAAACGTTGTGTTTTTCCTGCTTTGTCAAGATGCTGGTATGCTTCTTGAAACAATTCGTTCAAGAGCTCAAATTTTAAGAACAAAGCCCCTTGACAGCGAGACAATTTTCAACCACGTAAAGAAGAATGCGTTAGCATCGCTTTCAGATGAGAATCTTATGGAAATTATTGTTGCATCTCAAGGTTCACTCGGTTATGTTTACGATATGCTTGATGGCGACAAATCAAAGGAGCTAATTAAGTCGCGTGCTCTTGCCAAAAGCTTTGTAGCTGCGCTTCTTTCTTCTGATGCTGATGCTGTAAGCATCGCATCCTCAATGTTTAATTGGCAGAGAGAAAAGGTAAAGGACACACTTTTTTTGTGTCTTATTGCTCTACGGGACTTGATTGTTATCAAAAAGTCACCAAATGTTCCCTTGACTTTTTTCACCTCGCATAATGAGGCAAAGGATATTTCATCTCCACACAACATAAAGAAACTACTCAATTTAAAGGACTCAATTGAATCGGCAATTGACGCCTTGGCAGTAAACGCTTCTACCATAGGAGCTCTTAGCTCCATAATTGCTAACACGAAAAAGAAAGGCAGATAAAAATGGCTATAGAAAATACAAACGAAAAAATGGTCGAGGTTATAGGCATTCGCTTCAAGGAAAGCGGAAAAACCTATTATTTCGAGCCTAATGGCAACGTGGCGAAATCAAATGACTATGCAGTTGTTGAAACATCGCGTGGTCTTGAATTTGGCAAGGTGGCATCAGCCAACAGACAAGTTCCAGAATCCGAGCTTGTTCCACCTCTTCGCCCTGTTGTAAGAATCGCAACTCCTGATGACATAAAAACGCACGAGCAAAACAAGAAAAAGGAAGAAGAGGCATTCAAGATTTGCCAAGCAAAAATCGCCTCTCACGACCTTGAAATGAAGCTTGTCGAGGCTGAATACACATTTGATTCATCAAAATTGACATTTTATTTTACAGCTGATGGACGTATTGACTTTCGTGAGCTTGTAAAGGACCTTGCATCAACCTTTAAAACAAGAATTGAGCTTCGTCAAATAGGAATCCGTGATGAAACAAAATTCATGGGTGGTCTCGGCATTTGTGGTCGTCCATTCTGCTGTAGCACTTTTTTGCCGGACTTTTGTCAGGTTTCAATAAAGATGGCAAAGGAACAGAATTTATCCCTTAATTCATCAAAAATTTCCGGTGCTTGTGGAAGACTTATGTGTTGCTTGCGCTTTGAGCACGAGGCTTATGTTCAAGAAATAAAGCTAACTCCACCCGTTGGCGCTTTTGTTAAAACCCCAGACGGTGACGGAGATGTTATCGAAGCACACCCCATTGCTGGAACTGTGAAGGTTAAATTTGGCGAAACCGTGCGTACATACAAAAGAGATGATGTTAAGGTTGTAACTCTACCAAAACAGAAGCCCCAAGAAAATGAGGCTGAAGAATAAAAATATTGGTCTTGCATATTATTTAAATGCAAGACCTTGTTTTTTGATGCAAAAAATAACAGTGGTTTCGTTGTAAAAAATTGTCGAACCTTATTGACAAATGAAATTTTTGTGTTAAAATAAGAGTGTAAAATTTTTATGGAGGTGTTTATCGTGGCTTATAAGATTACAGACGATTGCATCGCTTGTGGCGCTTGTGCTGACGCTTGTCCTTGTGGCTGTATCACAGAGGGTGACGGCATCTACGTTATCAACGCTGATGAATGTATTTCTTGTGGTGCTTGCGCAGGCAACTGCCCTGTTAATGCTCCTGTTGAGGAATAATTTCTGTACATATAATAGGTTGCTTGTTATATAATGAGTAGACATAGCTTCACTATGTATAACCTTTAAGAGTACGATTAGTTTGGACCTTGCACTCATTTGCAAGGTCCTTTCTTTTGAACACGATGCTGAAATAATATGATTTTAAACGAAAACGAAAGAATTAACGAAATAAACGAAAATTTAAAGCTTATTGAAAATAAAGAATCGCTCACATTCGGCACAGATGCATACTTGCTTTCTGCCTTTTTGCCCGTTCATCAAAGCAAGGTGGGTGTCGAGCTTGGATGTGGCTCGGGAGTCATATCTCTGCTCGCTCTTTCGCGTAAAAAAGCCGACCACGTGTACGGAATTGAAGTGCAAGAGACGATTGCAGATATTGCAAAAAGAAATGCAGAGCTGAACGGTTATAGCGATAAATTTCACGTTTTATCAAAGGATTTAAGAGAGATAACGAGCAAGGATACCAAGGGTGAGGTTGACTTTGTTTTCTCAAATCCCCCTTACATGAAGGCAGATTCAGGCAAATTAAACCAAAACGAGCACAAAAATATATCAAGGCACGAAATATTCGGTGATATTTCCGATTTTTGTGCTTGTGCTAAAAAGCTTTTAAAGCATGGTGGAGATTTTTATGTTGTATATCGACCAGATCGTTTAATAGATTTGATCTTCGCCTTAAAAACCAACAATTTAGAACCAAAAAGAATAACCTTTATACACTCAAATCCACACACTCCCCCTTCTCTTTTGCTCATTTCTGCAAAGAAATGTGGAAAAAGTGGGCTAAACGTGGACAAGCCACTTTATATTTATAAGGACGGCACAAAAGATTACACAGATGAATTTGAAAGCATATATAGAAACTGCCAAATTGAGAGGTAAAAATGAGAAACAAAGAGCCAAGAAATGCTTTTCACGAGGACAAAAACAAAATAGTTGGAAGCACTTTATATTTAGTTGCTACCCCAATAGGAAACCTATCTGACATTTCAGAAAGAGCCCTCAAGGTTCTTTCCGAGGTTGATTTTATAGCCGCAGAGGACACAAGAAACTCCGGCAAATTACTTGCCTATTTTGGAATTTCCAAGCCTATGGTTAGTTATTTCGAGCACAATAAAAGAGAGCGTGGCGAGGTGATTTTAGCTCGTCTTTTAGCAGGTGAATCCTGTGCTCTTATTACTGATGCCGGTACTCCTGCCATTTCCGACCCTGGCGAGGATTTGGTTGTTCTCTGTGCTGAAAACAATGTTCCCGTCACATCTATTCCGGGTTGCTCGGCAGTTGTTAATGCTCTTGCCTTGTCTGCTTTGCCAACTGGTAGATTCTGCTTTGAAGGATTTTTAAGCACCAACAAAAACGAGCGCTTTGCCCGTCTAAACGAGATAAAATGCGACACTCGTACAACTATTTTTTACGAAGCGCCACACAAGCTACAAAAGACACTTGACGACCTATATTCTGTTTTTGGCAACCGTAGGATTTCCCTATGCCGTGAGCTTACAAAGTTAAACGAGGAAATTTTGCGCACTACTCTTGCCGGTGCAATTGAATATTACAAGGAAAACGCACCGAGGGGCGAGTATGTTTTGGTTATTGAGGGCGCATCAATCTCCGAGATAAACGAAAATGTGTTTTGGAAAAGCATGTCAATAGACGAGCATTTAGAATATTATCAAGGTGAGGGCTTAAAAAAGATGGATGCAATAAAGGCGGTGGCTAAGGACCGTGGGGTTGCAAAGAGCGAAATTTATAAATTGGTTAATGCTGACTGATATTTTAAAGGGTGGGATAATTCCACCCTTTTTATTTAAATATTTTAAAATTATATTGATATTATTGTTATTTTCTGCTAAAATATATATTTAGAGAATTTGTACAATAACGAAAGGAGAAGCTAATGGCAAAGATTACTTTTATAAATGGATACGTTTTCAACACTGAAAACGAGACCTTTGAAAAGAAAAATGTTGTCACTGAAAACGGATACATATTATCCATTGGTTCAGATATCCCAAGTGATAGTGAAATCGTTGATTTAGACGGCAAATATCTTGTTCCCGGCTTAGTTGACGTTCACACACACGGTATTGGCGGCTACGACTTTAATGATGCAACCAAGGAACAGGTTGAAAAAATGCGAATGTGCTACGCAAAAGCGGGCACAACATCAGTTATGGCTACATTTGCCTCGCAAACTCCTGACAATTTAGTTAAATATGTTTGTGAAACAAACAAAAATAGAAATAAAGACGACGGATATGCAAATATTATTGGTATTCATATTGAGGGAAGATACTTAAACCCAGCAAAAAAGGGCGCACACAGCGAAAAGCTACTTGAAAAGCCACGTCTTGACGAGCTTGATAGATTAACCGAGGTTATGATGCCTTCTCCTATGCACTTTTCCTTAGCTCCTGAGCTTGAGGGCGCCGAGGCCTTTATTAAGCAAATCAAGAAATTAGGCGGAACGGTTGGTATTGCACATACAAATGCAACCTACGAGGAGTCAATGGATGCTATTTCTTGGGGTGCAACCTCATTTACACATACATTTAACGCAATGACAAGCGTACACCATCGAATGCCAGGTGCAACAGTATGTGCTATGACAAACGATAATGCTTATGCCGAGGTGATTTCCGACGGAGAGCATTTGCACCCAGCAATAGTTAATTTGATTTATAAATCAAAGCCAAGCGACAAAATGGTTTTAATAACCGACTCAATGGCTGCAACCGGTGAGCCCGATGGCGAATATTCAATTGCTGGTTCCCCGGTAACTGTTATAAATGGTCGAGCAATTATTTTGCCAAGTGGTACAATTGCAGGAAGCACCCTTACAATGTTTAAGGCTGTTTGCAACCTGATGAAATTTGCTAATATTTCGCTTGAAAAGGCTATTAAATATGCAACAGTCAACCCTGCAAAAATGGTCAATGCCAAGGACATTGGCAAAATCGAGACTGGCTACCGCGCAGACTTTATTATAGTAAACGACAAAACAGCACCAGAATTAGAAGGCGTATATATCGGTGCTAAGAAATTAGAGGTATAAAATGAACAAGGAAAAATATTATATAACTACGGCTATTGCTTATGCTTCGGGCAAGCCACATTTTGGTAACACATATGAAGCAATTGCAACTGATGCAATAGCAAGATATAAAAGACAAAGAGGATATGATGTTCGCTTTATGACAGGAACAGACGAGCACGGACAAAAGGTACAAAATCTTGCCGAGAAAGCAGGAATCACACCTCAAGCATATGTTGATAATGTTTCTGGTCAAATAAAAGAGCTTTGGAAGCTAATGAATGTCTCTGAGGATTACTTTATTAGAACAACCGATTCATATCACAAAACCGCAGTTGAGCATATTTTTAAAAAGCTTTATGACCAAGGCGATATTTATAAAGGCTATTACGAGGGTCTTTATTGTACTCCTTGCGAATCATTCTTTACAGAAACTCAGCTTGTTGATGGCAAGTGTCCTGACTGTGGCCGTGAGGTAACAAAAACTAAGGAAGAGGCTTACTTCTTTAAGATGAGCAAATATGCTGACAGACTAATGAAGCATATTGAAGAAAACCCTGACTTTATTCAACCTGAGTCAAGAAAAAAGGAAATGATAAATAACTTCCTAAAGCCAGGTCTTCAAGACCTTTGCGTTTCTCGTACATCATTTAACTGGGGCGTTAGTGTTACCTTTGACCCTAAGCATGTAATTTATGTTTGGATTGATGCACTATCTAACTATATTACCGGTCTTGGCTATGACCCAGACAACGAGGAGCAACCAGAGCTGTTCAAAAAATATTGGCCAGCTGATGTTCATATTATCGGCAAGGACATAGTAAGATTCCATACAATTTACTGGCCTATTATGCTAATGGCACTTGGCGTTGAATTACCTAAAAAGGTGTTTGGACACCCTTGGTTCAATTTCGGCTTTGATAAAATGTCAAAATCAAAGGGTAATGTTGTTTATGCAGACAAGTTGGCTGAAAGATTCGGTGTTGATGGTGTAAGATATTATGCAATTAGCGAAATGCCTTATGCAAACGACGGCTCTATCACTTACGAAAATATTATAAACAGATACAACACAGACCTTGCAAACAACTTAGGAAATCTACTTAGCCGTACAATTGCTATGACTAAGAAGTATTTTGGTGGAATTATCCCACAAAATGTAGCATTTGATAATGAGTTTGACAACGACTTGAAAGCAAAAACACTCGACACTGTGTCTAAATTTACTGCTTTAATGGACGATTTCAAGTTAGCCGAGGCAGCTGAAACCGTATTTGATATGCTCAGCCGTGCAAACAAGTATATTGACGAGACAACCCCTTGGATTTTGGCTAAGGATGAAGCCCAAAAGGAGCGTCTTGGCACTGTGCTTTACAATCTACTTGAAACTCTACGCTTTGGTGCTGTGCTTCTATATCCATTCATTCCTTCAACAAGTGAGGAAATCTTTAAAGAACTAAATACCGAGCTTACAGGCTATGACACATTAAATAGCTTTGGCGCGCTTGAAAGTGGCAAGGATGTAGGAGAACAAAGGGTTCTCTTCCAAAGAATTGACGAAGCAAAGATGCTTGCAGAAATAGAGGCTGAAATTGCGAAGAAAATGGAAGAGGCAAAGGCTAAGGAAAAGCCCGAGGGATGTGCTATTATTGGCATTGACAAGTTTATGGAGGTTGAGCTTAGAACCGCCGAGGTGCTTGAATGTGAGGCAGTTCCAAAGGCTAAAAAGCTACTTAAATTACAGCTTGATTTAGGATATGAAAAGCGTCAGGTTGTATCCGGTATTGCTAAGTTCTATAAGCCTGAGGAATTGGTGGGCAAAAAGGTAATTGTTGTTGCAAACCTCTCCCCTGCTAAGCTTTGTGGCATCGAATCTAACGGTATGATTTTGGCATCAGGCGAGGAAGATGTTCGCGTTGTTTTCCTTGACAAGGATACTCCAAACGGACAAAGAGTGAGATAACAAAAGGGGCGTTTTTCGCCCCTTAGCTTTTAAATTATGCACCCTGTGTGTAAATTTCATCTAAAAACGAGGTTATAATGACTTTATTTGATTCGCACGCGCACTGTGATGATGCGCGTTATTCTACCGAATACGAGGGCGGGACTGACCAATTAATCAAGGACTGCTTTGACAGTGATGTTTCCAACATAATAAACATAGGTACTTGTCTTGAAAATTCGCAAGTTTCTATTGATCTTGCACATAAATACGAGGGTATGTACGCTTCCTGTGGCATCCACCCCTGCGAAGCCAAAAGTGCTGACGAGGTTGACTTGATAATTTGCGAGCTTGAAAAGCTTTTGGCTGACGAAAAGGCTGTTGCTATAGGTGAGATTGGTCTTGACTACCACTGGCAGGATGTACCAAAGGATATTCAGCTTTTGTATTTTGAAAAGCAAATGGAGCTTGCAAAAAAGCTAAATATGCCCGTTATAATTCACGACCGTGAGGCACACGGAGATTGCCTTGATGTTATAAAGAAATTCCCCGAGGTCAAGGGCGTTTTCCACAGCTTTAGTGGAAGTGCCGAAATGGCGACGGAGCTTGTTAAGCTTGGTTGGTATATATCGTTTTCCGGTACTGTTACATTTAAAAATGCGCGTGTACCTAAGGAAGCGTGCAAGGTTGTGCCAGAAAATAGACTTCTTATAGAAACGGATTCTCCATACCTTTGTCCAACTCCACACAGAGGCGAATTAAACCGCCCATCTTATGTTTTCTTTACGTGCGAGGAAATTGCAAATCAAAGGGGAGAAAGCACCGAGCATATTGCAAAAATCACCTGTGAAAACGCAAAAAATTTATTTAATATTAAATAATTTTAGAAAAATTTAAAGCTCATATAAAATAAATCACCGCATAAAATAATTATGAGGTGATTTTTTATGAAGGAAGAAAAACCGGTAATATATACATTAAAATTTTTATTGATTGCTATTTTATCAAGCGCTCTGATTTTTATAATTGCTATTACATTTGAAAGAATAATTGAAAAAAGGATTGCGCTCTCTTCCCTGCCAACAGGAACGGAAAGCAGTAAAATATCTATTGTAATAGACCCAGGTCATGGCGGTGAGGACGCAGGCGCAATTGCGCCTGACGGTACATATGAAAAGAATCTAAATTTAGAGATTTCAAGTCTTCTCAAGGCACTATGCGTTCTAAATGGAATGAATGTAAAAATGACGCGTGAAACGGATACTCTTTTATATGATTACTATAACGACTTAGAAAACTACACAGGGCAAAAGAAGGTTTATGACCTTAAAAACCGAGTCAAAATTGCAAATGAAAATCCAAATGCGATTTTTGTTTCAATTCATATGAACAAGTTTCCAGAGTCAAAATATAGCGGAACACAAATATATTATTCCAAGAACAATGATTCAAGCAAGTTATTGGCTTCCCATTTGCATAGCCAAGTAAAAACGCATCTGCAGCCAAACAATAAACGACAAATCAAACCCGCCGATTCCTCAATTTACGTCTTAAATCACGCGCAAATGCCAGCAATTTTGGTTGAGTGCGGATTTTTATCAAACGAAGCCGAGCTTGAAAATTTAAAAAGCAAAGACTATCAGGCATCCTTGGCACTTTTAATTTTTTCATCACTCACTAAAAACAAAAACGCTTGAAGGTAAATCTTCAAGCGTTTTTTTAAAGTAATTTTAAAGCGACATTAGTTTTTTCTTGATTGACATTAAATTTTATATATGCTAAAATATTCATATAAAATCTTTTGGGGAGAGAAAAATGAAAGAAAAAAAGGTTTATGTTTGCGAATCTTGTGACTATCAAAGTCCTAAGTGGATGGGACAATGTCCATCCTGCAAAAAATGGAACACCTTTGTTGAGGAAACATATCAGCCACCTGTGGCTGTAAAAAACACGCGCACCTCTATTATCTCAGACGCAAGTGAGCCTGTGCTTTTTAGAGATATGGAAATTCCTAAATATATGCGCACAACAACGGGAACAAGCGAGCTTGACCGTGTACTCGGTGGTGGAATTGTTGATGGCAGTGTTGTTTTGCTTGCTGGCGAGCCAGGAATTGGTAAATCCACATTGCTTATGCAAATTTGCTCCAATCTAAAGGAACGAGTGCTATATGTTTCTGGTGAGGAATCCAAGGGACAGCTAAAATTACGTGGTGAACGCTTGGGTATTAAAGGTGACGACGTCTATTTCCTTACTGAAACAAATGTTGATTCTATTCTAAATTTTGTTGACAAGCTTTCCCCTGAGGTAATTATAATTGACTCAATTCAAACTATGTTTGACCCAAACTGCACCTCAATTCCTGGCAGTATAAATCAAGTTAAGGAATGTGCTATCAAATTTATTGCCAAGGCAAAAAGCAAGGGAATTGCTATAATATTGGTTGGACACGTAAACAAGGAGGGCACAATCGCTGGACCAAAGGTGCTTGAGCATATGGTTGATGCTGTTCTTTATTTTGAAGGCGAAAGAATACAGTCCTATCGAATTATAAGAGCTATCAAAAACCGTTACGGCTCCACCAACGAAATTGGAGTTTTTGAAATGACCGACAAGGGACTATGCGAGGTGCCGAATCCATCTGAAATGCTTCTTTCCGGAAGGCCTCAGGGTGTTTCTGGAAGCTGCGCAGTTTGCGTTATGGAGGGCACACGCCCAATTATTGCAGAAATCCAAGCACTTGTAACGCCTACCTCTTTTCCATCCCCCAGACGCGCAACAAACGGTACAGATTACAACAGGCTTTGCCTCTTGCTTGCTGTTTTAGAAAAGCGCTTAGGTCTTAAGTTTTCACAATGCGACATTTACCTAAACGTTATTGGTGGACTAAGGCTTGATGAGCCAAGTGCGGACCTTGCAATCGCACTTGCTCTAATTTCAAGTATGAATGATGTTCCAATTCCCGAAAATGTACTTGCGATGGGCGAAATTGGTTTGGCCGGTGAATGTAGAACAATAAACGACCTTCAAAAAAGGATAAACGAGTCGTTCCGTCTTGGCTTTGACACCATTGCCGTACCAGAAAAATCAATTAATGAAAAGTTGAAAATACCCGATGGAGTGTCTATAATTCCTATTGAATCAGTTTATGACGCTTTATCACTTTTTAAAGTTAAATAATATATTATTCTGCTTCATAGTGATGATTATATTAAACAAAGTTCGTATTTGCCACTACAAACAGAGAAAGAGCAAGAATAAAAGGAGAAAGGTTCTTTTTATTCTTGCTCTTTTGTTATTAATAATCTAAATTATGCCGCAACCTCAGGCTCTGTTTCTTCTGAGCCGGTCTCTGCGTTTTGTAGTGCCAACATATCAGCGTGTGTTACCTTTGCTGCCTCAGCATCTACTGTTGCGTGGTTGAGGTATGAAATAACCTCGCCTACAACTACATAACCGTTGCAGTGGAGCGCTTGATTTTCTGGCAAGTTATATACCTTAAGTGTTAGCTTATTGTAATTTGTTCCTTGCATTTCAGCCTTTACTGTGTTAGCA
>JAFQOG010000020.1 GCA_017420755.1 Clostridia bacterium
GCAACTATATTATACCACAGTTGGTGACCGTTTTCTATACCTTTGGGTGATAAATCGTTTTCCTGAGCCGGTTTTCCCCTTATAACACAAGGCTTTTTGCCATTTCGCTCGGGGCTATAATAAAACCAGAAAGGCGGTGGCGGTATGAAAAAATTAATGTTTATATCTTTAATTTTTGCGATATTGATACTTTCCTCTTGCGCTAAAGTCGAAGAAGCGAAGGCGCAAGGAGTCGCAAATCAGCTTTTTGAACACATTGAAAATGGTGACTATACTTCCGCATCTGCGTTGTTTTGCGCAAATGAGGATGACGGAAAATCGTTTTCTGAATTTTTGGATGAAGTCGAAATTGAAACGGGACTTGATTTCCAATCAGATATTGAAATTTTAGAATATTCAGAATATCATTCCGCACCAGATAGCTATTTTGGTGTAGTTTGTGCGGACTTTAAAGTAAAAGCAATTGTTGACGGAGTAGAAATAATGATGTTTGTTGGTGTTCTTGAAAATGAGGAGTCAATTGAATGTTATACGCTTGTTATTTATACCGAAAATAATGATTATCAATTTCTTTGTGATTACATAAATTAGTGGCATCTTTTTTGTCAACACGACTCAAAAAGAAAAGTCGCGCAAGCGGTTTTTTCTTTTTGTACTTTTCACTATTCTCTTTTCACTCTTCACTTTTCTCCAACTCTCCCGCGCGACTTTTCCAGAGAAGAGATAAGAGAGAAGAGAGAAAAGAAAAGGTAGCTTTTCTCCCTTTGGTCGAAAAGCATTGATTTTTAGTTGAAAGTGTGATATAATAAAACGTGAGATGAGCGAAATAAAGTTTTAGAAAAAAGCGCACCTGAAAGAAGGCAAGCAGAAAAAGCCTCCCTGTCGGAAGGCGAAAAAACGGTATAAAAGATGTTTAAGCAGAACGCATAGAAGATTTGAGGGAGAGCTTGAGAGAAGGTCTTTGGGTGAGAACGGCGGCGGTAGCAACTGCGAGCAGCGAGATATGCGCGAGTGTTGAAAGATTTTGAACAGCATTCATCGAGCGCACCCACATACGCTCCTGTCCCATTTTCTTAAATCTGGCATTGTAACGCTCGATCTCGGTACGCATAGCATAGATTTTCTTGAACGAAATGCAAGAACGGTCAATGGAAAGACGATAATCATCGGGTAATGTAACAAATTTGGTGCAGCCTCTGTTTTTCTTGCCATTGAAATAATTCTTATGTGCGCAAGTACAAGCGGAATCATCCTTGGAAAGCTTGAAAGGACAGCAATATTTTTGACGCAGTCTGCCGCCGGTAGGATCTTTGCCATCCTTATGCATAGCAAAGCCTGCTTCACAAACAATATTTCCTACGATCGTCATTTTGTGTTGCTTCTTGTTTCTTGGATTTAATGGAATAACGCAGTCCCCGTCATAAACGTTCTTGACGGTATTGTATATCTTCTTGATATCGTATCCTTTATCTGCGATCAGAGTGCATTCTTTGATCGGAATCACATCATTTGTATCTTCCAAAAGTTCAAGTGCCACAGTATGATCTGCAACCTCAGCAGTTGTAGTGAGCTCGCATAAGGGCAATCCACTAATACAATCCACGACAACGTGGGATTTGTAGCCCCAGAAGAACTCATATTTCTTCTCATTGTGCTGATTGGATGCGGTATGAACACCGAGCTTGCAATCGGGATCGTTTTTGGGACGGTTTTCAGGGTCGAATTTATCTTTTGCAAAGGATTTCGGATTGTTCTGATTGGTGTTTGCAGAGATCGGTGTAGAGTCGATGGCAATGAAGGACGCATCGACCACGCCCAAATCATATAGCTTTTGAACCTGTGAAGCCATCAGCTTTTTGAGCATATCATTGTCAAAATCCTTGATAAAACGCTCAAAAGCGTGATATCCCGGTAACTTTTTTCTAATGTCGAAGCCACAGTAGTACGCAATGATGAGATTGTTATTCAGATAGTCAACGAGATCTGTAACGTAATTGAAGCACTCACATTTCATAACGATGACAGCGCAGATCATTGCGTGTCTTGAATAGCCTTGCCGACCCTTTTCACAGCGACGGTCGGGAACGGAACTCAAATCGAGGTGTATAAACAGCTCGTCGTAGAATTTTGCTTTTGGCTGTGACGTGAACAACGAAATGTCGTTCATGATTAACTGACGATAGATAACGGTCATCTCCTCTCGGTTTTGATTTGTTGCAACTATATTATACCACAGTTGGTGACCGTTTTCTATACCTTTGGGTGATAAATCGTTTTCCTGAGCCGGTTTTCCCCTTATAACACAAGGCTTTTTGCCATTTCGCTCGGGGCTATATA
>JAFQOG010000021.1 GCA_017420755.1 Clostridia bacterium
AAGAACAAGAGCCTCGCCCTCAGACACAGCCTCAGCAGCTGTTACGTCTAAATATTCAGGTTCAGGAACGTTAATTCTAGCGTTTTCGATTTTCATCAATCTAAACATAATTATTCTCCTTATTTGTTTATAGTTTGTTTGTATAGAGCAATAATTTCTTTATCACTCTTGTTTGGGAATAAGTCCCTCCACTCTACTAGTGTTGATTTTGGCATTACTAGAGAGTTGTCTTTGGAACCCTTAGGAACCGCAGACTGTAAGTGTTGTTTTGTGTCGTTCAACGACTTTTGCTTAACAGCGTTAGCTACACTTTTCTTAACGTTGTCAGCATTTGCAGCAGCGTAAGCTTGCTTTGGAGAAAGTCCCAAATCTCTCAATCTTCCAAACTCAACAAAGTTGTCGATTTCAGTAATTGATTTTAAGCCTTTCGTTTCAGGGTAAAAAGCTTGTACTTCTGCAAAGTCAGCTTTCATTTTTTCTTCAAAAGCAATCTTTTGCACAAGTTTTTTAGCCTCTTCGTTAGCTTGTGTTTCGGCTTTTTTCTTTTTATATTCTTCTAACGGAATATCGTCAGCCTCAGCAGCAAGCTTTTCCAAGCCCTCAAGCACGTTGTCTGTTTCCACTCCAAGCTTTGAAAGAGTATCTTTGCCTTGAGATTTGTAGAGTCCTAGCTCTTTCTCAAGCTCTGCAATTCGTTTGTCTTTTTCATCACTCTTTGTGTCCTCAGGCTCTACTACTTCGTCCGATTCGTCGGAGCCCTCGTTTTCTTCAGAGTCAGACTTTTCGTCCTGAGCGTCAGGGTCAACTTCGTCATTTTCTTCCTCAACGTCCTCGTCAATAACGTCAGGAATAATTATGTTGCCCTCTTCGTCATACTCAAACTCGTCGTCGTTTTGGGTTTCTTCGTCCTCAACTGTTTCGTCAAGGTTTTCATCTTCCAAAACTTCGTCAAGGTTTTGCTCTTTTTTGTCCATAATCGTTAATTTCCTCCTACTTTTAGATTATTGGTTATTTCTTACCGTTTCTAAGGTCATTGCCTTTAACTATGGTTGATTTAGGTTGGTCGCCTACAGGCTTTGGAGCCTTGATAACGCCGCCCTTATTGGTTGCGAATCTATTGTCTTTTCCAGATTTCATAGCTTAGGTTCCTCCTTTTTTAATAATTTTTTATAAGAAAAGAGCCCTTAACCACCGTTATTAGTGATTTAGGGCTCTATCTCATTGGACTTTGGCACAATTTATCATTATTCAGTTTTTACTTCCCACAACTTGCCGCATTTTCTGCATTTGAACGTAAGACCTTGTATCTTACTTTCTTTTTGCAAGCCTATACGTGGGACTTTTTCTTTGCAGTAAGGACAAACGATTTTAGTAATATCAGATTCCACAGTTGGAGTTATAGTGTACATAGCTCTTTCCTCCTGTAATATATGATAACACATATTAAACCGCATTTTGTCGCCATTTATTTATAGCTATACATAGATTGCTTGACTATTTTACCGTTTTTAACTTCAAAACCGCACTTTTGAGCAAGTTCTGCCTTTTCTGCTGACGTTAAACCTTTCAAGTTAATAATGTACTTTAATAGCTTAATTTTAGCTTTTGCAGCAGATAAGCCACGTATGTCGCCGTCTTGAACGGTATAACCCTGTAACGCCAACACAAGTAGTTTTTCTTCAAGCGAAATAGCTTGTTTATTCAAAAACTTAATTATGTTAGCTTTTTTAGAGCCTGTAATAGTCTTGCCGCCCTTGTCTTTGTCTGAGGTAATTTCAGATATTCCTGCGTTGATTACAGACAATTTAGCCATATCAAGATATTTTGCTTGTTGCAACAAAGTATTATCGTCTTCAAGACCTAAGACTTCATTTATCGCCTTAGTGTAATAAGCGTCGTAAACTTGTTTTATTGCCTTAGCTTGTGCTTTATCAGATAACAAAGCGA
>JAFQOG010000022.1 GCA_017420755.1 Clostridia bacterium
AAATAAGCACTAACCTACATAGGCGGTAAGCACCGCTTGCCGCCTATCCACAACGGAGGAAAAAATATGAGTTTGGATAAAAAATTGAATATATTGCTTATATTAACCTCACTCGGATATGGTCTTTTGCTTGCGATTATGATATTCGGCGCGATATTTCCCGGCGAACCGAGTCCGATCTTCGGCCCATGGTACGTTTTGGCAGCCGTGGGAGAAGTAATAGCATTTATGATAGCGACATTTATTACTTGCCTCATAGTACGCAAGAAAGACAAAGAACTGAAAGAACAATATGAATAGCATCAAGCGGTGGGATGAAATATGCTCACCGCTTTTGTCGATTTTTGATGAACGATTTATAGTAGGTTTTCGTGTCGGAAATATTGACAAAACAGGAGAATTTTGCTATAATAAGTCATACAATTTAATCCATCAAATATACGCAAGAAAGAGCCTGCGACGCGCACAGCACGCACAGACCCTTTTACAAACAAGGACTCGGCGGTAGGCAACGAAAAATGCCTGCCGCCTATTTTTTATTCCCTCAGAAGCAAAAGAAAAATATCCCTCACTCTATGATATGAGCGAGGAAAACAGAATATTCAAGCAATTTTCAACTACGTGGTCATCTTCCGCTACCCCTTGGACGAGCCACGCCTATCTTTCAAATCAAGGAGGTAAAAAAATATGCGTTGGGTGAACGGCGCATCACTACTCGTTATGAGTAGTGATTATGAACTTTGATACAAAGGCGTAAAACTACATAGAAAACTGAATAAAGACAGCCAAAAGGCACTTATTGAAAGATACGAATTAAGCGTATCGAACAATAAGTGCCTTTTGCTTTGCCCTTGCGAAAAATGTAATTTTACGCCAATTCGTGCGCCTCCTTATCGAACTTTGATGAAAACCACTAATCAAAATTCGATAAAGGAGAAAAATCACGATGTTAGTAAATAACAAAAAAATAATTATTAAAAAGGTGCTTGGACACAAAAAATGGATTGAAGTTGAGGTTGTTGAAGGCTCTGATGAACATAAGGATATTGTTCTTTGGAACAGAGCTATGAATTATACAATTCATCAAGACCGCAAGGAACTTAAAAGACAAAATGAACGTGAGGAAATGGAATTGTCGTCGGACGAGCTTTATGAGGAAACGGGATATGAGATACCCGATAACGACTCGTTAAGTCCAACAGAATATTGTGAGCAAGAACTTTTGAAAGAAGCTATCTCATTTGCAATGAATCAGTTGCCCGAAATTCAAAGGCGGGTGGTCTATCGTGTTATTTGGGAACACAAGTCGCTCAATGCAATCGCAAAAGAGGATGGTAAAAATCCTTCGACTGTTAAAGAAGCGTACAAATCAGCATTGGATAAATTAAGACCTTTGCTGAAAAAATTTGAAAATTTCTAATAATTTTTGAATTTGACCCCACCAAAACCGAAGTTACCTTACCTTTGTATAGGTGAGGGGATAAAAACTCTCGCTGATCTTTGGACAACTGAATATCATTCATCAAATACATTATCTGCGCTATGCGGTGATGAGCCGCTAAGCCGCATTTGTA